>RQYR01000013.1 GCA_003859965.1 Comamonadaceae bacterium OH2545_COT-014
AGCGCCTGCTCAATACCAGCTTGCAGTTCATCCACTTGGCTTTCCTGGCGCTCATCCTCAAAAGATTTTGAACAGGTTCTAAGAACCTGTTCAAAGTCTCTGGGCGAGTGGGCAGGCAGCGGTTGGAGCGGTCTGCGGCGCAATCCGCTGGCGTGCCCGCCGTGCAGGGGCTTTGAACAGGTTCCAAAGCCTGGCCGCTGCGGGTGGCGGCGCTTTATCGCGTCTTGAAGCCGGCGTGAGCCAGAGCTTCAATCCCCCGCCACGGCCACACTGGCCGCGGCGGCCATGCGTTCATGCGCCAGGCGCCACACCTCGGCGGGCGGCCGGGGTTTGAGGCGGTGGTCGCTCCACACCTGCCGCCATGCGCGCGCGCCGCGCTGGCCGTGGCGCAGGCCCAGCATGTGGCGGGCGATGGCCGACCACGGCGTGCCGTCTTCCAGCGCCTCGGCCTGCATGTAGGCCACCATTTTTTCTTCCACCTCGTCGCGGCTCAGGGGGCAGGGCGCGCCGCCCAGGAAGTCGGCGTCCCAGGCGCTCATCTGCCAGGGGTGGTGGTAGGCCTCGCGGCCCAGCATCACGCCGTCCACATGGCGCAGGTGCTCGGTGATTTGCGCCGCGCTGGTCACGCCGCCGTTGAGGCAGATGGTCAGGTGCGGAAAGTCGCGCTTGAGCTGGTACACCACGCCGTAGCGCAGCGGCGGCACTTCGCGGTTTTCCTTGGGGCTCAGGCCTTGCAGCCAGGCGTTGCGCGCATGCACGATGAAAACGCGGCAGCCGGCCTCGGCCACGGCGCCGACGAAGTCGCGCACGAAGGCGTAGCTTTCTTCGCGGTCGATGCCGATGCGGTGCTTGACCGTCACGGGCACGGCGCCTGCCACGGCGTCAACCATGGCCTTTACCCCATCGGCCACCAGCCTGGGCGAGGCCATCAGGCAGGCGCCGAAAGCGCCGCGCTGCACGCGGTCGCTGGGGCAGCCGCAGTTGAGGTTGATTTCGTCATAGCCCCAGGCCTGGCCCACGCGGGCGCAGTGCGCCAGCTCGTGCGGGTCGCTGCCGCCCAGTTGCAGGGCCACGGGGTGCTCGCAGGCGTCCATGCGCAGGTGGCGGCGGTGCGCGCCGTGCATGAGTGCGCCGGTGGTCACCATCTCGGTGTACAGCCGCGTGCGCTGCGTGAGCAGGCGGTGCAGGTAGCGGCAGTGCTTGTCGGTCCAGTCCAGCATGGGCGCGACCGACAGGCGCCAGGGGTTGGCGGTGTGTGTGTGTGCAGCGGGTTCCACGGTGGGCGCGCGCGGGGCTTAGCCCATCTGGCTTTGCAGGTAGTTGGGCAGGCCGATCTTGTCGATCAGCGCCAGCTGCTGGCTGATCCAGTGGGCGTGATCCTGCTCGGTGTCAGCCAGCTGGGCCAGCAGCATGTCGCGGGTCACGTAGTCGCCTTTTTGCTCGCACAGGTTCATGGCGGCTTTCAGCGCGTCGCGCACGTGCAGCTCCACGGCCAGGTCTTTTTGCAGCATGTCGGGCACGTCCTGGCCGATGTTCAGCGCGTCGGGCGTCATGCGGGGCGTGCCGCCGAGCATGAGGATGCGGTTGATGATGGCGCGGGCGTGGCCGGTTTCGTCCTCCATCTCGTGCGCGAAGCGGGCGTGCAGCTTGGTCAGGCCCCAGTCTTCGTACATGGCGGCGTGGATGAAATACTGGTCGCGCGCGGCCAGCTCGCCGGCCAGCAGGGTGTTGAGGGTGGCGAGGACTTCGGGGTCGCCTTGCATGGTGTGTGCTCCTTGTGAGGTGAATGAAAGTGAAAGGAAAGGTCAGGCCCGCAGGGCGGCGGCCACTTCGCGGCCCAGCTCGATCACGGCCAGGGCGTAGTAGGCGCTCCAGTTGTAACGGGTGATGACGTAGAAGTTTTCGGTGCCGGCCACGTAAGTGGGGGCGTTGCCGGGCAGGGCGGGGTCGCCGTTTTGCAGTGCCACCAGCGCCAGCGGCCCGGCGTGCGCCTGCGCGGCGGCAGGCAGCTGCGCGCCGTGCGCGCTGAAGCGGGCCGGGCTGAAAGTGGGCAGGATGTCGTGCGCGAGCAAGGTGGCCAGGTCGGCGTCGGGCGCGAGCTGCACCGGGTAGTGCGTGGGCAGGCCGGGCCGCCAGCCGAAGGCGCGGAAGTAGTTGGCCACCGAGCCAATGGCATCCACCGGGCTGCCCCACAGGTCGATGCGGCCATCGCCGTCGAAGTCGATGGCGTATTTGAGCCAGCTCGACGGCATGAACTGCGGCAGCCCCATGGCCCCGGCGTAACTGCCCAGCGGGGCGGCCGGGTCGAAGCCGCTTTGGCGGCACAGCTGCAGAAAGTGCGCCAGCTCGCTGGCGAAGAAGGCCTGGCGCTGCGCGGCGCGCGGGTGCGCGGCCGGAAAGTCGAAGGTGAGGGTGGCCAGCGCGTCGATGACGCGAAAGCGCCCGGTGTCGCGCCCGTAAATGGTTTCCACGCCGATGATGCCGACGATGGTTTGCGCCGGCACGCCAAAGCGGCTTTCCGCGCGCGCCAGCGCCGGGCGGTGCTGCGCCCAGAAGCGGGCGCCGGCCTGCACGCGCACGGGGTCGATGAAGCGGCTGCGGTAGGTGCGCCAGTTGCGGGCGCTGCCGCGCGCGGCGGGCAGGATCAGGCGCGCGATCTGCGGCACGAAGCGCGCGCCGCCCACGGCCTGGCGCGCCCAGGCGGCGTCCAGGCCCAGGCGGCGGGCGGTGTCGTCGGCCCAGCGCAGGGCGTCGTCGCGCCACTGGTACAGGTCGCCGTCGGCGCTGGCGGCGCCGTCATCACGGCCGGGGCCGGGCTGGGCGGCCGCGCGCAGCGGCAGGGCGCCGCAGGCGGCCAGGGCGCCCGCGGCGAAAGCGCGGCGTGACAAAAAGGGATGGCAAGACATGGATGGGAGCGCAGGCGTCAGGCCGAAGGAGCGGTCGGGGAGGTCGGGGAGGCCGGGGTGGCCGGGACGGTGGCGGCGCGCGCCAGCGGGGGCGCGGCCAGCTGCCGGGACTGGCGCCGCAGTGTAGCGAGGCGGCGCGGGCCATGCTGGCCGTGGCGCCCGGGCACGGCGGCATAGCGCCACTGCTCCAGCGCCAGCAGGTGTTGCTGCCAGGCGTGGCGCAGCGCGGGTGGCCAGGCGCTGGCCTGCACGGCGGCGGCCAGCGCGCGCGGCGTGGCGGCCGGGGGCACGGCCAGCCCGGCGCGCGACAGGCGCTGGCGTTCGCGCGCCAGCAGGCGCAGCCAGGGGTCGTGGCGCTGGCGTTCCCACCAGACCCAGGCGCTGCCCAGCAGGGCGGCCAGCGCCAGCAGGGCGGCCAGCACGCGGCCCAGGTCCTGCCAGCTGGGGGCGTCAAAACCCAGTTGCTTGAGCAGGTCGAGCTGGCGGCTTTGGGTGTAGTTCAGCACCCACTGGTTCCAGCGGTTGTTGACGGCCTCCCACACGGCGCGCAGCTGGGCCAGCGCGTTGGGGCTGAGGGTGGCGATGGCGCTGCCCACCAGGCCGGGCGGGGGGCGCAGGCGCTGGAACTGCCCCACGCGGCCGGGCGAGACGGCGCCGGTGGGGTCCACGCGCGTCCAGCCGCGCCCGTCCAGCCAGACCTCGGCCCAGGCGTGGGCGTCGGCGTTGCGCACGGTCCAGTAGCCGTCCAGCGCGTTCAGCTCGCCGCCCTGGTAGCCGGTGACGACGCGCGCGGGCACGCCGGCGGCGCGCATGAGCACGACGAAGGCAGAGGCAATGTGTTCGCAGAAACCGGCCTTGGTGTCGAACCAGAATTCGTCGGCGCTGTGCGTGCCGGCCAGGCCCGGCTCCAGCGTGTAGGCGTAGCCGCCGTCGTGCAGGCGCTTGAGCGCGGCTTGCACCAGGGCGGCGGGTTCGGCGCCGGGCGTCGCTTGCCGCAGCTGCTCGGCCAGCGCCAGGGTGCGCGGGTTGAAGCCGGGGGGCAGGGCCAGCGCGTCGCGCAGGCGGGCGGTGTGAAAGCGGTCCAGCCCGTAGCGGAAGGCGGGGTGGCTTTCGGCGCGGTAGCGCAGGTTGTCGGTCACGGGGCGGCTTGCCAGCCATTGCAAATCGCGCGAGAGCATGGCGCGCCAGCCGGCGGGCAGCTGGGGGGCGTCCAGCGTGGCGTCCAGCGTGATGAGCCAGGGGCGGTGGCTGGGCTCCAGCGTTACTTCATAGCCGATGGCCGGGCCGTCGGTCTGCACGGCCTGGTGCGCGCCAGCCAGGCCGGGCATGAAATCCGGCTCGCCCAGCGGCAGCCATTCATGCCCGTCGAAGCGGGTGAGCACCGGGCCGCGAAAGTACTGCTGGGCTTGCGGGGGCGGCGCGCCGTCGAACTTGACGCGAAAGGCGATGCCTTCGTCGAGCACCAGCTCGGCAATGTCGCCCACGCGCATCTGCGGCGACAGGCCGGAGCGGCCCAGCGTGGCATCGCTGGGCAGGCCCCACAGCGGCGCGAAGCGCGGAAACAGCAGAAACAGCGCCAGCATCACCGGCGCGCCCGCCAGCGCCATGCCGCCCGCCAGCCGGGCCGAGGCCCACAGGCTGGGCTGGCCCACGGGCCGGTGGGCGTGGATGAGCGCGGTCAGCAGCCCCAGCAGCCCCAGCAGCACGGCGACAGCGGTGAGCAGCGATTGCGACTGGAAAAACGCCGTCAGCATCACGAAAAAGCCGAGAAAGAAAACCACGAACGCATCGCGCCGCGCGCGCAGCTCCAGCGTTTTCAGCGCCAGCAGCACCACCAGCAGCGTGACCCCGGCCTCGCGCCCCAGCAGCGTGCCGTGGGTGGCCAGCGTGGCGCCCAGGGTGAGGGCCAGCAGCCCCGCCAGCCACCAGCGCCCCGGCAGGGGCCGGCCGGTCAGCGCCAGCGCGCCGCGCCACAGCAGCACGCCCGCGGCCAGCGCGCTGCACCACAGCGGCAGGTGCGGCGCTTGCGGCAGCACGATCCAGCCGATGACGGCCAGCAGAAACAGCGTGTCGCGCGCCTCGCGCGGCAGATGCGCCAAAGGCGGCAGGCGAAACCGGCGCGGCGCGGACGGGCGCGGCGGTGGATGGGCGGTGGCGGGGGTCATCGGTGCAAGGGGCGGGCAGGCGGGGCCGGGCGGCCGACTTGTGCGTCAAAAAAGGCCTCAGGGCAGATGGGGTATGCCAAGATTGCTATGAAAAATGAAGTCATGGGCAGGGCTGGCGGTTCGTGGCCCTCTCTGCGGCCGCATGCGCGACGAGCACGGCAGGCGCGGCATGCGCGGCTTGTGCCCGCCCGGCGGCTGTGAAATGGCGCCGGGCACTGGCAGAGGCCAAGGCGTGGCTTGCGCTTCAGCACAGCGCCAGCGCCTCCAGGCAGCGCAGCCGGTGTGCGGCGCCGTTGTCCGGGGCGATTTCGCGCCCCGGCAGGCGCAGGCCGTAGTCCAGCCCGCGCGCGTCGGCGGCCAGCACCCAGGCTGTCAGGCGCGCCAGGCGGGCCTCGGCGTCCACCGGGCCGGCGCGGGCGAAGTCCAGCCACAGCTCCTGGCGCTGGGCCTGCTGTGCGTCGCGGCTGACCAGCTCGCCCGTCTTGGCGAACTTCTTCCACACCACCTGGCGCAGCGAGTCGCCGCGCTGCCAGGGGCGCACGCCGTCGAATTCGCCCGGCACGCGGCTGCTGGCGGCGTGCCCGCTGCCCGCGCGCGGCTCGCCGGGCGGCAGCGGCGGCGGGTGCGCCTCGGGCGCGGGGTAGACCAGCACGGGCGTGGCCGGCCGCCACACCGTCCAGACGCGGAAAGTGCCCAGCGGAAAGCGCGTTTCGGCCGTAAGCAGCGGCACCGGGTGCAGGCCGCGCCGCGCGGGCTGGAAGCTGACTTGCACCGCCGCCTGGCCGCCCGCGGGCACGTCGGCCCAGGCCCAGTGCTGCGCGCCGGGGCCATCGAGCACGGCCAGGCCAATGGCGTGGCGCGGCGTGCGGCGGGCGTTGTCCAGACGCACCTCCAGCACGGCCAGGCCGCCAGCGAACAGCGGCTGCTGCGGCAGCAGGTGCAGCGCCAGCCCGCGCAGCGTGCCGTGGCCCACCCACATGCCGGCGGCCGCGCAGCCGGCCAGCAAGAAGGTGAGCAGATAGCCCAGGTTGAGCTGGTAGTTGATGGACGCCACCAGCAGCACGCCCAGCGTGGCCGCCAGCGCCAGCCCGGCGCGCGTGGGCAGGATGTAGATCTTGTTCTGCGTCAGCGTCAGCGCATCGGTGGCAGGCAGGCGGCCATGCCACCACTGCCGCAGGCGCGCGCGCCATTGCCACCAGCGGGGGGCGGGTGAAAGGAGGGCGGTCATGGGGCGGGTGGACGTGAAAGGCTCGCTAGGGCAGGGGCACGGCGTCGATCATGGCGCGCACCTGCTCCACGGCGCCGCGGCCGGCGTCGCTGACGGGGATCATGCGGTGGGCCACGCATTGGGGCAGGATGGCTTGCACGTCGTCCGGGGCCACGTAGTCGCGGCCGGCCACCAGGGCCTGGGCGCGCGCGGCGCGCATGAGCGCGATGCCGGCGCGTGGCGACAAACCCTGCATGAACCAGCGGCCCGAGCGGGTGGCGGCGATCAGGTCCTGCACGTAGTCGAGCAGCGGCCCGGCCACGTGCACCTGGCCCACGGCGGCTTGCAGCGCGGCCAGATCGCCTGCGGCCAGCACGGGGGGCAGCGTCTCCAGCATCTGGCGGCGGCCGTCGCCAGCCAGCAGGGCGCGTTCGGCGGCGCGGTCGGGGTAGCCGAGGCTGATGCGCATCAGAAAGCGGTCGAGCTGCGATTCGGGCAGCGCGTAGGTGCCCAGCTGGTCTTGCGGGTTCTGCGTGGCGATGACGAAAAAGGGCGAGGGCAGGGGGCGCGTTTCGCCTTCCACGCTGACCTGCTTTTCCTCCATGGCTTCCAGCAGCGCGCTCTGCGTCTTGGGGCTGGCGCGGTTGATCTCGTCGGCCAGCAGCACCTGCGCGAACACCGGGCCGGGGTGGAAGACGAAGCGCTCGGCCGCGCGGTCGTAAACCGATACGCCGGTCAGGTCGCTGGGCATGAGGTCGGCGGTGAACTGCACGCGCGAGAAATGCAGGCCGAAGGTGCGCGCCAGCGCGTGCGCCAGCGTGGTCTTGCCCACGCCCGGCACGTCGTCGATGAGCAAGTGCCCGCCCGCCAGCAGGCACACCACGCTGTCTTGCACCTGCGCGCTTTTGCCTGCAAGCACCGTGTTAAGCTGGCCCAGAACGGCCTTGACTTTGTGTCCAACAGAAATATTCATGGCGCGAAGTTATCCGATATTTGAGGCGTGCCACGACACAACAAGGAGACAAGCGTGGGCAAAACCGGCTATTTCACACACGCGGACTGCCGCAAACACGACATGGGCGCGGGCCACCCCGAATGCCCGGGGCGGCTGGACGCGATTGAGGACCGCCTGCTCATCACTGGCGTGGCTGACGCGCTGGAGCGGCGCGAGCCCAAGCCCGCCGGCATGAACGAGCTGCTGCTGGCGCATGGCCGCCGCCACGTGGCGGCGCTGCGCGGCCTGCACGACATCCTGCTGGAGGACATGCAGGCAGGCGGGCCGGATCACTATTCGCTGGACACCGACACGGTGATGAACGCCCACACCTACCGCGCCGCGCTGCTGTCGGCCGGCGCCGCCATTGACGCGGTGGACGCGGTGATGGCCGGCGAGCTGGAAAACGCCTTCTGCTGCACCCGCCCGCCCGGCCACCACGCCACGCGCAACCAGGCCATGGGCTTTTGCTTCTTCAGCAACGTGGCGGTGGCCGCCAAATACGCCTGCGAGCGCCACGGTCTGAAGCGCGTGGCCATCATCGACTTCGACGTGCACCACGGCAACGGCACCGAGGACATCGTGGCCGGTGACGAACGCATCCTGATGTGCAGCTTCTTCCAGCACCCCTTCTACCCCGAGGGCGGCGCGCAAAAGCAGGACGCCAACCTTGTCAACTGCCCCGTGCCCGCCTACACCAAGGGCATGGACGTGCGCGAGCTGGTCGAGATGATGTGGATGCCCCGGCTGGAGGAGCACCGGCCGGAGCTCATCTTCATCAGCGCCGGCTTCGACGCCCACCGCGAGGACGACATGGGCCAGCTCGGCCTGGTGGAAAACGACTACGCCTGGATGACCGAGCGCCTGAAAGACGTGGCCCGCCGCCACGCCCAGGGCCGCATCGTCAGCTGCCTGGAGGGCGGCTACAACCTCAGCGCCCTGGCGCGCAGCGTGGAGGCGCACCTGCGCGTGCTGGCCGACGTGTGAGCGCGCCAGCGCCTGCAACGCACAGCCAGACGCGCCTGGCTTCCACCCACTTGTGATGCATGGCAAAAAAGCCTTTACGGTCGGTGGTTGTAAGGTGATTAGCTCTTTTATTGATAGCAAACAGGCCCGCGGCCTGCCCCTGAACGCATGAATCCCCAAACCCTTCACCCGGCGCCTGACGCGCCGCTGCTGCACACGCGCGATGCGCGCGGCGTGCATCGCCTCACCCTCAACCGGCCCGCCGCCTTCAACGTGCTTGGCGAAGAGATGCTGGACGCACTGCACGCCGCGCTGGCGCGCGTGGCGGCCGACGACGCCTCGCGCGCGCTGGTCATCGGCGCCGAGGGCAAGGCCTTTTGTGCCGGGCACGACCTCAAGCAGATGAGCGCCAACCCCCGGCTTGATTACTACCGCCAGCTTTTCGCGCACTGCACCCGCGTCATGCTGGCCGTGCAAAAGCTGCCTGTGCCCGTCATCGCCCGGGTGCAAGGCCTGGCCACGGCGGCAGGCTGCCAGCTGGTGGCCCAGTGCGACCTGGCCGTGGCGGCTGACACGGCGCGCTTTGGCGTCAACGGCATTGACGCCGGCCTGTTTTGCGCCACCCCCAGCGTGCCGCTGGTGCGCGCCATGCCCGCCAAGCCCGCGCTGGAGATGCTGATGACCGGCGCCTTCATCGGCGCCGCCGAGGCGCAGGCGCGCGGCCTGGTCAACCGCGTGGCCGCGCCCGAGGCGCTGGACGCCGCGCTGGACGAGCTGCTTGCGGCCATTCTTTCCAAGCCGCGCGAGGCGCTGGCCGCTGGCAAGCAGCTGTTTTACGCCCAGCGTGAACTGGGGCTGGAAGCCGCCTACCAGCTGGCCGGCGAAAGCATGGCCTGCAACATGATGCTGGACGTGGCGCAGGAAGGCGTGCGCGCCTTCATCGAGAAAAGGCAACCCGCATGGCGTCAGTGACTCCCCCCGCGCTGTACATTGAAGACTGGGCCGCCTGGTGGGCGGCCGTCAGCAAACAGGGCGTGCTGATGGATCTGGCCGTGCTGCTGGCCAGCGCCTTGCTGGCCTGGCTGGCCGTGCGTGCGCTCGGCCGCGCCGCGCAAAGCCGTGCGCTGCAAGCGGCTGAAGAAGCCAAAGCCCGGGCGCAGGCAGAACAGGAAGCGCTGGCCAGCCGCCGAGCGGAACCGGATGCGGAACCGGAGGCGCCTGAGACACCGGCTGTCCCGGTGGCGCATGCCACCGCCTTGCATCCGCCCGCGGGCGCCTCGGTGCTGTTTGGCAAGCGCACGATCGATGGCGTGCTGTTTCCCCTCATCTGGCTGGTGCTGGCCGTGGCCGGGCGCACGGCGCTGTTGCACTGGTTCGGGCCCACGCCGCTGCTGCGCGTGGCCATTCCCGTGCTGGTGTCGCTGCTGGTCATCCGCAGCGGCGTGACGGTGCTGCGCGCCGCGTTCCCCGGCGTGGCCGTGGTGCGCCTGCTGGAGCGCACCATCTCCTGGGTGGCCTGGGTGACGATGGTGCTGTGGGTCACCGGTGTGTTGCCGCGCGTGCTGGCTTTTCTGGACACCATCACCTGGAAGGTGGGCGGCGCCACCATCAGCGTGCGCACCCTGATCGAAGGCGCGCTCACGGCGGGCGCGCTGATGCTGCTGGCGCTGTGGATCGCCTCGCTGGTGGAGGCGCGCCTGCTGCGCTCGGCCACCGGCACCTCGCTCTCGGTGCGCAAGGCCATTGCCAACGCCACGCGCGCGTTCATGCTGTTCATCGGCCTGCTGATGGGCCTGTCGGCGGTGGGTATCGACCTGACGGCCCTGTCGGTCATGGGCGGCGCGCTGGGCGTGGGCATTGGTCTGGGCCTGCAAAAGCTGGCGGCCAACTACGTCAGCGGCTTCGTGGTGTTGGCCGAGCGCAGCGTGCGCATTGGCGACATGGTGCGCGTGGGCGGTTTTGAAGGGCGCATCTCCGACATCCGCGCGCGTTACACCGTCATCCGCGCCACCAGCGGCGTGGAAGCCATCGTGCCCAACGAGACGCTGATGACCAGCACCGTCGAAAACCTGTCTTTTTCCGACCGGCGCATTCACCAGACCACCACCGTTTCAGTTGGCTACGACAGCGACGTGACGCAGGTGCAGCAACTGCTGGTGCAGGCCGCGCGCCAGTGCCCGCGCGTGCTGCCCGAACCTGCGCCGGTGGCGCATTTGTCGAACTTCGGCGCCGACGGGCTGGACTTCACGCTGGGCTACTGGATCAAGGATCCTGAAAACGGCCTGGGCGGCCCGCGTTCGGAAATCAACGTGGCCATCCTGAATGCGCTGCGCGCGCACGATGTGGACATTCCTTACCCGCAGCGCGTCATGCACATGCTGCCCCCGCCGCCCGCTCTGCCAGCCCCTGGGGCCGGCGCGCCACCGGCCTGAAACATGACGTGCGCGTCAAGCGTGCCGATACAATGAACCCGGCAAAAAGCACGACCGTTTTCCAATTTCAAAACCCTTGGAGAGACAAGCCATGAAAGCACTCGTCGCCGTCAAGCGCGTGGTGGACTACAACGTGAAGGTTCGCGTCAAGGCAGACCAGACCGGCGTGGACATCGCCAACGTCAAGATGAGCATGAACCCCTTTGACGAAATCGCCGTGGAAGAGGCCGTGCGCCTCAAGGAAAAGGGCGTGGTGAGCGAGATCATCGCCGTCTCCTGCGGCCCCGCCCAGTGCCAGGAAACGCTGCGCACGGCCATGGCCATCGGCGCCGACCGCGGCATCCTCGTGGAAACCGGCGAAGAGCTGCAGCCGCTGGCCGTGGCCAAACTGCTCAAGGCGCTGGTGGACAAGGAGCAGCCCCAGCTGGTGCTGCTGGGCAAGCAGGCCATCGACGACGACGCCAACCAGACCGGCCAGATGCTGGCCGCGCTGGCCGACCTGCCGCAAGCCACCTTCGCCAGCAAGGTGGAGCTGGCCGATGGCAAGGCCAGCGTCACGCGCGAGGTTGATGGCGGCCTGGAAACCGTGGCCCTGAGCCTGCCCGCCGTCGTCACCACCGACCTGCGCCTGAACGAGCCGCGTTACGTCACGCTGCCCAACATCATGAAGGCCAAGAAAAAGCCGCTGGAAACCGTCAAACCCGAAGACCTGGGCGTGGACGTGACCCCGCGCCTGAAAACCCTGAAAGTGACCGAGCCGCCCAAGCGCAGCGCCGGCGTCAAGGTGCCCGACGTGGCCACGCTGGTGGACAAGCTCAAGAACGAAGCCAAAGTCATCTGATGACGCAATGACCTCGCGGCTTCGCCGCTTCGATGACGGTCGCTGGCGCGACCATGAAAATAAAGCTCATCCGTCATTGAAGCGCAGCGAAGTCATTCGTCATCAGTCATCACACACAGATTTCAGGAGAACACACACATGACCGCACTCGTTATTGCCGAACACGACAATGCCTCCATCAAGGGCGCCACGCTCAACGCCGTGACCGCAGCCAAGGCCTGCGGTGGCGACGTGCACGTGCTGGTGGCCGGCCACAACGCTGGCGCCGCCGCCCAGGCCGCCGCGCAGATCGCCGGCGTGGCCAAGGTGCTGCATGCCGACGGCGAAGCCCTGGCCCACGGCCTGGCCGAAAACCTGGCCGCCCAGGTGCTGGCCGTGGCCAGCGGCTACAGCCACATCCTCTTTCCCGCCACCGCCAGCGGCAAGAACGCTGCCCCGCGCGTGGCCGCCAAGCTGGACGTGGCGCAGATTTCCGACATCACCAAGGTCGAAAGTGCCGACACGTTCGAGCGCCCCATCTACGCCGGCAACGCCATTGCCACCGTGCAAAGCGCTGATGGCGTGAAAGTCATCACCGTGCGCACCACCGCCTTCGACCCCGCCGCCGCCAGCGGCGGCAGCGCCGCCGTGGACAGCGTGTCGGCCGTGGCCGACAGCGGCAAGAGCCGCTTCGAGGGTCAGGAAATCGCCAAGAGCGACCGCCCCGAGCTGACGGCCGCCAAGGTCATCGTCTCCGGTGGCCGCGCCCTGGGCTCCAGCGAGAAGTTCGAAGAAGTGCTGACTCCGTTGGCCGAAAAGCTGGGCGCTGCCATCGGCGCCAGCCGCGCGGCCGTGGACGCGGGTTACGCCCCTAACGACTTGCAGGTGGGCCAGACGGGCAAGATTGTCGCGCCGCAGCTGTACATCGCCGCCGGCATCTCCGGCGCCATCCAGCACCTGGCCGGCATGAAAGACAGCAAGGTCATCGTCGCCATCAACAAGGACCCCGAAGCGCCCATCTTCAGCGTGGCCGACTACGGCCTGGAGGCCGACCTGTTCGAGGCCGTGCCGGCGCTCGTGAACGCCCTGTAATGGCTTTGACGCTCTTTTTCTGAGAGCACGTTACGCAAGGGCATCGTGCGCGATGCCCTTTTTTCTTCCCTCAAGATCAATGACAACCAGGAGATAGCAAATGAGTTACCAAGCCCCCGTCAAGGACATGCTCTTCAACATCGAGCACCTGGCCCGCATCGATGAAGTGGCCAAACTGCCCGGTTTTGAAGAAGCCGGCCTTGAAACGGCCCAGGCCGTGCTGGAGGAGTGCGCCAAGTTCAACGAAGGCGTGGTGGCCCCGCTGAACGTGCCGGGCGATCTGGCGCCGTCGAGCTGGAAGGATGGCGTGGTGACCACCACCGCCGGTTTCAAGGACGCCTTCAAGCAGTTCGCCGAAGGCGGCTGGCAGGGTTTGCAACACCCGGTGGACTTTGGCGGCCAGGGCCTGCCCAAGACCATTGGCGCGGCCTGCGGCGAAATGCTCAACGCTGCCAACCTCAGCTTCGCGCTGTGCCCGCTGCTGACCGATGGCGCCATCGAGGCGCTGCTGACCGCCGGCGATGACGCGCTGAAGGCCACCTACCTGGAAAAGCTGGTGTCCGGCCAGTGGACCGGCACCATGAACCTGACCGAGCCGCAAGCCGGCTCCGACCTGGCGCTGGTGCGCACCCGCGCCGAGCCGCAGCCCGACGGCGCCTACAAGGTCTTTGGCACCAAGATATTCATCACCTACGGCGAGCACGACATGGTCGAGAACATCGTGCACCTGGTGCTGGCCCGCGTGGCCGGCGCGCCCGAGGGCGTCAAGGGCATCAGTCTGTTCGTCGTGCCCAAGTTCCTGGTCAATGCCGATGGCTCGCTGGGTGAGCGCAACGACGTGCACTGCGTGAGCATCGAGCACAAGCTGGGCATCAAGGCCAGCCCCACGGCCGTGCTGCAATTTGGCGATCACGGCGGGGCCATCGGCTACCTGGTGGGCGAGGAAAACCGCGGCCTGGAGTACATGTTCATCATGATGAACGCCGCCCGCTATGCCGTGGGCGTGCAGGGCATTGCCGTGGCCGACCGCGCCTACCAGAAGGCCGTGGAATATGCCCGCGAGCGCGTGCAGAGCCGACCGGTGGACGGCAGCGTGGCGGGCAGCGCCGCCATCATCCATCACCCGGACGTGCGCCGCATGCTGATGACCATGCGCGCGCTCACCGAAGGCTGCCGCGCCATGGCCAGCGTGGCCGCCGCCGCCTACGACGCCGCCCACAACCACCCCGACGCCGAGGCGCGCCAGCAAAACCGCACCTTCTATGAGTTCATGGTGCCGCTGGTCAAGGGCTACAGCACCGAGATGAGTCTGGAAGTGACGAGCCTGGGCGTGCAGGTGCACGGCGGCATGGGCTTCATTGAGGAAACCGGCGCCGCCCAGTACTACCGCGATGCCCGCATCCTGCCCATTTACGAGGGCACCACCGCCATCCAGGCCAACGACTTGGTGGGCCGCAAGACCGCGCGCGACGGCGGCCAGACCGCCAAAGCCATCGCCAGCCAGATCGAAGCCACTGAAAAAGAACTGGCCGCCAGCGGCAGCGCCGACGCCAAGGCCGTGGCCGCCCGCCTGGGCACGGCGCGCCAGGCTTTCTTGGACGTGGTGGACTTCATCGCCGGCAACGCCAAGGCCAACCCCAATGCGGCCTACGCCGGCAGCGTGCCCTACCTGATGCTCACCGGCAACCTGGTGGCCGGCTGGCAGCTGGCGCGCGCCCTGCTGGTGGCTGAAAAGCAGCTGGCCAGCGGCAGCGGCGACACCGCCTTCATGAAGGCCAAGGTGGCCACCGCGCGCTTTTACGCCGACCACATCCTCAGCCGCGCCACGTCTGTGCGCGAGGCCATCGTGGGCGGCGCCGACAGCGTGATGGCGCTGGAGATGGACGCTTTCTGAGGCGCAGCGCCGTAGCGCCAGCCACACAACGCCGGGGGCGCTGGTGGGCTGTGCGCCCCGGCGCGTGCCTTGTGCGTCTTGTTTGGCGCGTGGCCGTGCGCTGTGGCGCATTGCCTTCCGCACTATTCCATGAGGCGGGCGTTGCTGGCCTTGCGGCCCGCCGCGCGTGCCCCACGGCGTGAGGTGCGCAGGCTGCCGCAGGAGCCTGGCGTTCCGCCAGCAAACGCACAGGAAGGCCACGCGGGGCGGCATGGCTTCAACCCATGGCACGGCGCATGGATGAGCCGCCCTTGCTGCCTCTGCGGGGGCGGTTGGCTCCCCCTATTCTGTTTGCTCATAAAAACATAGCTGTCAGGGCTTGATGGTGTTGCCCTGAAGGCCGTTTTGATCTTCATTGCACGGAGAAGCTTTCACCATGTCCCGCTTACCGCCCGTTTTGCAGAAGCTGCCGCTGCCCATCATCGGCTCGCCGCTGTTCATCATCAGTAACCCCAAGCTGGTCATTGCGCAATGCACGGCCGGCGTGGTGGGCTCCATGCCGGCGCTCAATGCCCGGCCTGCCAGCCAGTTGGACGAATGGCTGCACGAAATCACCGAGGCGCTGGCGGCATGGAACCAGGCGCACCCCGACCGGCCTGCCGCGCCGTTTGCCATCAACCAGATCGTTCACAAAAGCAACGACCGGCTGGCGCAGGACATGGAGCTGTGCGCCAAGTACAAGGCGCCCATCATCATCACCAGCCTCGGCGCGCGGGAGGACGTGAACCAGGCCGTTCACGCCTGGGGCGGCGTGGTGCTGCACGACGTGATCAGCAACGCCTTTGCGCACAAGGCCATTGAAAAAGGCGCCGACGGCCTGATTGCCGTGGCGGCGGGCGCGGGCGGCCATGCCAGCGTGAAAAGCCCGTTCGCGCTGGTGCAGGAAATCCGCCAGTGGTTCGACGGGCCGCTGGCGCTCGCGGGCAGCATTGCCTCCGGCGGCGCGGTGCTGGCCGCGCAAGCCTGCGGGGCGGACTTTGCCTACATCGGCTCGGCCTTCATCGCCACGCACGAAGCCCGCGCCGTGGAGGCCTACAAGCAAATGGTCTGCGACAGCAACTCAGACGACATCGTCTACAGCAACTTCTACACCGGCGTGCATGGCAACTATCTGAAAGGCAGCATCCGCAATGCCGGTATGGACCCGGACAACCTGCCCCAGAGCGACCCAAGCAAGATGAACTTTGGCGGTGGCGATGGCGCCAAGGCCTGGAAAGACATCTGGGGCTGCGGGCAAGGCATTGGCGCCATCACGCAGGTGGTGCCCGCGGCCGAGCTGGTGGCGCGCCTGGCGCGCGAGTACGAACAGGCCAAGGCGCGTTTGCTGGCGGGCTGAACCATCGAAAAAGGAGGGGCCGCCCATGTGTTCTCCTGCTTGCCTGATGCCTGTGCGATCAGACATGAATAGGCATGAAAAAAGCGCCTTGAAAGGCGCTTTTTTCATGGTGGCCGCCAACACGGGGCGGGCGGGCCGCCCCTGGCGTTACATCCTGCTTAACCCTGGTGCGGACGCTTGCCGGGGTTTTTCTTGCTGCGGGTGTGCACGCCGCGTTCCTGGCTGCGCTTCTGGCCGGTGCCCTGGCGGATGCTGGGGGCGCCGGGCAGCGGTTTGGTGGCTTTGCGGTCGGCTTCGGTAACGATCTTGTTGCCCATGACGGCTTCCTTTCAATAATGGTGCGGGTCGAAAAACCCGCTATTGTCGGCGATTCCGGGCAGTGGTTGGCAAAACTTCTCAGCCCTTGCGGGTGAGCAGACCGTAAATCCACAGCACGACGATGGCGCCGATGACGGAGGCGATCCAGCCCACGGGCGAGCCCGTCGGGTACAGGCCAAGCGCGCCGCCGCCATAGCTGGCCACCAGTGCGCCCACGATGCCCAGCAGCGTGGTCATGATGAAGCCCAGGCTCTGGCGGCCCGGCATGATGGCGCGGGCGATCAGGCCCACGATGAAGCCGACGATGATGGTGGTGATGAGAGAAATCATTGTGAAAAGTGCTCCTGTCTGTTGCAAAAAGGCAAGGGGGAAAACAAGGGGGCCGACTGTAGCGCCCCCATGCGCCAAATGGGGCGCCGTGGAGTGAAAAAGCGGCCTTGGCCTACAGAAAACGCGCGGCGGCGCGTAGCCACTGCGCTTTCACCCGAAAGGCCGAAGCCTTCTCTCCTCGGGATCGCCGCCGTGGGGCAGGTCGGCAAGCGGCTGAAAACAAAGCGCCCATGAAAAACGCCCCGCGGCCAGCCAGTGGCTTGCGCGGGGCATTGCGGTGGGGAAAGGCGGCGGCTGGCATGGTGACACGCTGCACGCCGCCTTGGCCGGGGGGGCCGACGGCGTGGTGTCAGCCCTGCGGCTTGCCGCTGCCGGCCACGCCTTTTTCGTCAGCCGCCTCGATGGCCTCGGTCGTGTCCGAGATGATGGACAGCTCGCCCTTGTGGCGCTCGGCCGCGTTCTGGCGCTCGATCAGGAAGTACAGCACCAGGCCCACGACGATGGCGTAAATGGTGGCCTTGGGGTCGGGCATGGCCAAGGTCACGGCCACGATGCCGGCCACGCCGCGCTCGGCCGAGTCCTTCAGCTCTTCCATGCCCACCATGATGCAGATGTAGGCCGTCAGGATCAGCGTCAGCGACAGCGCCAGCGGCAGCACGGGCTTGAACATGGTCACCAGCGGCAGCACGAACAGCGCCAGAAAGCCCGAGATCCAGAACGTGCCCTGGCCGCTGTAGATGCTGTCCATGGCTTTGCGGCCCAGGGCGTAGCGCTCGGCGGTGGTGGCCTGGATGGGCGTCCACAGCGGGCCGGCCAGGCCGGGCCAGGGCGCGAAGATGGCGTGCATGCCGTTGCGGATGGCCGTGACCAGGTGCACGCGCGTGACGTTGGTTTCAATCACCTCGTCAGGGCGCTGGTGGTCGGCGCGCTTGACCAGCGTGAAGCCCACCAGAATGTCGCCGAAGGCGATCACATAGGCGATGACGGCTGTGGGCGCGGCCAGCAGGAACATGTCCCACGTGGGCCAGCCGATGTTGAAGGCCAAGTGGCTGAAGAGCAGGCCGAAGTCCGGGTTGGTGATGCCCCACTCGATGTTGGGCAGCGGGAATTCCTTGATGGCCCAGCCGATCAGCATGGCGATCACGATGCCGGGCACCATGCCGAAGTTGGAGATGATCTTGGCCAGCCGGTTGCGCAGCACCACGCTCTTGAACGAGAGCGAGAACAGGATGTAGGCGGCGATCATGGCGCCAATCAGGATGGACACGGGCGCGTTGGAAACCCTGCCGCCGGCTTTGAGCTCGCCCATCATGGCGGCAATGCCGGCGCCGATGATGATGCCGCACTTGAGCGAGTTGGGGATCAGCGTCACCAGCTTGTTGCCCAGCCCGGTGATGCCCAGGATGAGGAAGATCAAAAACACCTCGATCTGCAGCGCCACCATGGCCTTGACGGCCTCTGGCCCCGGCTGGAAGTTCTGCAGATACAGCAGCACCACGGGAATGGCCGGCGTGATCCAGCCGGGCACCAGCGGCACGCCCAGCAGCGCTGGCAGCATGAAGCCGATGCCGCAAATCACCACGCCAGCCAGCGCCGCCTCGTAAGGCAGGCCCAGGTACTGCTGCAGCAGCGGGATCATGCCCAGGCTGACCACGAACATCAGGAAGGCCTGGATCATCTCCGGGAATTCCCAGCGGTAATGAATGAAAGGCAACCGGACCTTGAACGGCCCTAAAGGCCAGTAAGGATGTTCTTTTCCGTATTCACGCTGAATAAGCATGATGTCTCTGCTCCTTTGGGGTTGAGTGATTCGGTTTTTCCCGGAGAAACGCGCGGTGTCAGCCACGGCCTGGCCGGGTTTCCACTGTGTTCAGGACGGCCTGGCGTGCGCCCCGCGTGGCGGGCGCTGGCTTGGCAGGGGCTGCAATGTACACGTGCAGCGCCTAGGGTTTTCCCTTGGTGGGGCGAGTGATTTCATGCCCGCGTTTCCGCGCCTGGCGTGGGGGCAGGGCGGGCTTGGGCAGGGCGCTTGCGGGCTCTTTGCCGGGTTCTCGTGACGTGCGCGGTTCAGCCCGCTTCGGCTTCGATCTGTTCGATGCGCGTGGACAGATCCAGCCACTTTTCTTCCAGCGCCGCCAGTTCGTCGCCAAGGCTTTTCAGCTCGCGGCCGGCATCGGCAATGGCGGCGGGGGGCAGGGGGGTGGCCAGTTGGGCTTCCAGCGTGGCGCGGCGTTCGTTCAGCGCGGTCATGCGCGCTTCGGCCGCGCCCAGCTCGCGCTTGAGGGGCTTGGTTTTCTCGGCCAACTGGGCGCGGCGCTGGGCCTGCTGGCGCCGCTGCTCGGCGGGGTTGAGGCTGGGCGTTGCAGTGGTTTTTTGTGCCTCTTGGCTTACAGGTTCTTGGTTTTTTGCTATTGAATTGATAGTTGTGGCCGCCTCGCGCCGGCGCCGGGCTTCATCCAGCAGGTAGCGCTGGTAGTCGGTCAGGTCACCGTCGAAGGGTTGCACGCCGCCAGCGGCCACCAGCCAGAACTCGTCGCACACGCTGCGCAGCAGGGCGCGGTCGTGGCTGACGAGCATGAGCGTGCCCTCGAAGCCGTTGAGCGCCACGGCCAGCGCCTCGCGCGTGGCCAGGTCCAGGTGGTTGGTGGGTTCGTCCAGCAGCAGCAGGTTGGGGCGCTGCCACACCAGCATGGCCAGCACCAGGCGCGCCTTTTCGCCGCCGCTGAACTGGCCCACGGGCTGGCCCGCCATGTCGCCGGCGAAGTGAAAGCCGCCCAGAAAGTTGCGCAGCTGCTGCTCGCGCGCCTCCTCGGCGTTTTCGCGGCCCGTTTCGCGCGCCAGGCGCACCATGTGTTCCAGCGGCGTGCTGTGCGGGTGCAGCACGTCCAGCTCTTGCTGGGCGAAGTAGCCGATGGACAGGCCCTTGCCCTCCGTGACCTTGCCCGCCAGCAGCGGCAGCGTGCGCGCGATGGTCTTGACGAAGGTGGACTTGCCCTGCCCGTTGGCGCCCAGAATGCCGATGCGCTGGCCCGCCAGCACGCTGCGGTTGACGCCGCGCAGGATGACGGTTTCTTTCGCGCCTGTGCCTTCGGCCTCGCCCGTCCGGTAGCCAAAGCTGGCGTCGCTGATGGCCAGCATGGGGTTGGGCAGGCTGGGCGGCTCCCGGAACGCGAACTGGAACTCGGCCTCCGCCAGCACCGGGGCGATTTTTTCCATGCGCTCCAGCGCCTTCACGCGGCTTTGCGCCTGCCGCGCCTTGGTGGCCTTGGCCTTGAAGCGGTCGATGAACTTTTGCAGGTGCGCCCTCTTTTCCTGCTGCTTGGCGTAGGCGGCCTGCTGCAAGGCCAGCTGCTGCGCGCGCAGCTCTTCAAAGGCGCTGTAGTTGCCGCCGTAGCGGGTGAGCTTGAGGTGCTCGATGTGCAGCGTGACTTGCGTGACGGCGTCGAGAAAGTCGCGGTCGTGGCTGATGACGACGAGCGTGCCGGGGTAGCGGCCAAGCCAGCCTTCCAGCCAGACCAGCGCGTCCAGGTCCAGGTGGTTGGTGGGTTCGTCCAGCAGCAGCAAGTCGCTGGGGGCCATGAGCGCGCGCGCCAGTTGCAGGCGCATGCGCCAGCCGCCGGAAAAGCTGTTGACGGGCCGGCCCAGCTCGTGCGGCTGAAAGCCCAGGCCCAGAATCAGCGCCTCGGCCCGCGCGCGGGCGTCGTGCGCGCCCGCGTCGTGCAGGTCGCTGTGGGCCTGGGCCATGGCCATGCCATCGCCTAAATGCTCTGCTTTCGATAGCTGCTCGCGCAGGTGGGTCAGGCGCTCGTCGCCTGAAAGAACAAAGTCGGTGGCGCTGGCGCCGGTTTCCGGCATGTGCTGCGCCACTTGGGCGATGCGCCAGGCGGCGGGCAGAGCGAAGTCGCCGCCGTCCTCATGCAGCGTGCCGTTGAACAAGGCAAACAGTGTGGATTTGCCCGCGCCGTTGCGTCCCACCAGCGCCACTTTTTCACCGGGGGCGATGGTGGCGCTGGCGCCGTCGAGCAGAACTTTGGCGCCGCGGCGAAGGATGATGTTTTGAAGCTGGATCACGATGGAGCGCGATTATCCGTGCGCTGCCTCCCCGTGCTGGCCTGCCACCGCCCACGCGCCGCGCCAGGGCCAAGGGTATTGGCGGCCTTGGGCGCGCGCGGGCGGGGGAGTCGGTTAGGGCCAGGGCGGTTCAATGGTTCGCCGCCACGGCCGGCGCGCGGCCCGCCACCCGGGCCAGCGGGCGCAGCCAGCGGGGCCGCCAGGCCAGCAGCAGCGCCACGGCCAGCGCACTGGCGGCCAGGTTCATGGGCCACACCAGCGCGGCCAGGCCGGGCGTGTCGGCCCACAGGCAAAGCGCGAGCGAGGCTGCCAGCGCCGCCGCGCCCAGCACACGCAGGCGGCGCGCGGCGGCGGGCTGGTGGCGGTCGGTGCGCACGTGTTCCCAGTGCGCCTCCATCGCCAGCGCCAGCCAGGCCATGCCGGCAAAGCCCAGCCACAGGCTGGCCGCGTGCAAGCTGGTGGCGAGCAGCGTTTCAGCCATGGGCGGCCTCCGTGCGCTGGGTCGGGGTGGCCGCGCCCGCCGGGGTGGCGGGCGCGGCCTGCCGGGCTTCGCGCCGTCCCAGCCGGCGTGCGGCCACGGCGGCCAGGCAGGCGGTAGCCAGCAGGCCCAGGTCCACCCCGGCCACGGGCCAATAGGGGTGGGTGAACACGGTCTTGATCAGGTGGTCGCCGGTGGTCAGCCCGTTCAGCGCGGCGGCGGCCACGGCCAGCGCGGCCAGCGCCCAACACTGCTCGCGCCAGGCGGGGCTGATGCGCGCCTGCGCCACCGGCGCGCCGCGCCAGAAGGCGTGCGCCGCCGCCAGCGCCCACACGGCCCAGAACGCGGCCTTTTCCCAGCCGCCCTTGTCTGCCAGGGTTTCCGGCAGCAGGCGGTTGGCCACCAGCATGCCCGCAGCGGCCAGCGCCATGCCGGTGACTGTGCTCACCGCCAGCGCGTCCACCACGCGGCAGCCCTGGCGGCCGCTTTTGGCGTGCTGCTTCTTGCGCTTTTCCACGAAGAAGATGAAGCCCGTGGCAATGCATACGCAACCCATCAGCCCGCCCAGCACGTACAGCCAGCGCAGCAGCCAGTGCCTGAACTGCGCCAGGTGCAGCCCGCTCAGATATTCGTGGGTGCTGGCCACGGCGCTGGGCGGCGGGTCTTCGCGCAGCACCTCGCCCGTGCTGGCCTTGAAGTGAATGGCCTGGCCCAGCAGCGCCACGCGGTCGCTGCCCGCGCGCGAGATGCTGACGTAGCCATTGGCGTCGCCGGGGTGGTACAGGTCCAGAAAGCCCACCTCGCCCGGCATGCCGCGCGCGGCCCAGCGGCGCCGGGCCTCCTGCACCATGGCGTCTACCGAGGCCAGCGGCGCGGCCACGCCTGCGCGCTGGGGGGGCAGGGCCGTGGCGGCTTCTTGCGCGGCGTGCCGCTCGCCCAGGGGTTGCAGCAGCGTGGCCGACACGGGGAAATACAGCCAGCCGGCAAAGATCAGCACCCCGGTGAAGGCAAAAAACACGTGAAAGGGCAGCGCCAGCACCCCGGTCATGTTGTGCACGTCCAGCGTGCTGCGCTGCACGTGCTTGGCGGGGCGGAAGGTGAAGAACTCCCGGAACACCTTGCGGTGCATGACCACGCCCGTCACCAGCGCCACCAGCATCACCACCCCGGCCAGGCCCACCAGCCAGTAGCCCAGGTTCAGCCACGGCCAGTTCAGGTGGTAATGCATGGGGTAGAACCAGTCGCTGCCAATGGCCAGCGCGCCGCCGGGCAAAAGCGCGCCGCTGCGCGGATCCAGGCTGGCGCGCTCGGAGCGCGCCGGCTGCGTGGCCTCTGGCGCGGCGAAGACCGCCCCAATGGACAGCACCGGGTCGCGGTGGGTGGCATAGGCCCAAAGCCGCTGGGCCTGAAGCGTGCCCGCGCCCGTGCCCGAATTCAGTGAACCCGCATCCGCCTCGGCGCGGGCCTGCAACGCCTCATACGCCGGGCGCAGCACCGTGTCGAACGAAGGCATGGGCTGCGGCGCGAAGCGCGTGGCCGGCATGGCCCAGCGGTCGATCTCGCGGTCGAACACCGCCAGCGTGCCAAAGAAGAAGCAGGCCATCAGCACAAAGCCCAGCGTCAGCCCGAACCAGGTGTGCACCCAGGTCATGGCCTGGCGGAAGTTGGCGAACAGCAGCGCGTTCGCTTCGCGCGGGTGCGTGGCCGCCTTCATGCCAGCGCCTGCCGCTGGATGAGCCAGGCCAGCCCCAGCATGGCCGCGCCGCCGCCCGCCAGCACGCCCCACACCATGCCCGCGCGGCGCGCGGCAAAGGCCCACAGAAACACCGCCACGTAGGCCAGCAGTCCCAGCATGTGGGCCAGTTGCTCGGCATCCTTGAAAGCCATGCCCAGCGCGTGCCAGCCCGCCGTGCCCAGCGCCATCAGGCCCCAGCAAAAAACGTAGCCGCCCAGCACGGCGGCCAGCGTGCGCAGTGTGAGCGGCCCGCGCCGCGCGGCGGGCGGCGGGGGAGCGGAAGCAGGGTGCAGGGCATCAGACATGGGGCGCGATATTAATGGGATGGATTTGCATTTGTCTGGCGGCACTGGTCTGGCGGCACTGCCCCGGCCGCTTCCGTCATGGCCGCAGCGGCGTGGCCCTGCGCCGCGCATGCCTGGCCAGCCGGGGCAAGGCCGGCCGGCCCGCCAAGCCGCGCCTGGCGCGGGCGAAAGGCAGAAGGGGAAAGCGGCCAACCCAGCGCCGGGCCGGGGCCGTGCATGCCACCGCCCGGCGGGCGCTCACCAGCGCCAGGTCACGCTGGCCGTCGCGGTGCGCGGCTCGCTGTAGAGGCAGCCGTAGGTGCAATGGGCGACGTAGGTCTTGGCGGCCAGGCAGTTGCAGCTGCCGGGCTGCGTTGTCACAACAGAAGCCAGAAGCGGCACGTCAGAAGCGGTACTTCAGGCTGGCCGTCACCGTGCGCGGCAGGCCGGGGTAGTAGCCCCAGCCGTAGCTCGATGCATAGCGCTTGTTGCTCAGGTTGCTGATGTTCAGCGCCGCCTGCCAGGGGCCGCGCTCGTAGCGCAGCGCGGCGTCCAGCAGGGTGTGGGCGGGCATGGCGATCTGGTTGTCGCTGTAGGCGTAGCGGCTGCCGGTGTGGCGCACCCCCAGGCCGGCGCTCAGGCCGGGCGCGGCGGCAAGGCGGTAGTCCAGCCAGGCGGAGGCCAGCACGCGCGGCACGTTGTCCACCCGGTTGCCCTGGTCGCCGTCCTCGCTGCGGGCGATCTTCACGTCCTGCACGGTGATCTGGGCGGTGAGCTTGAGCTGGCGGGTGAGCGCGCCCTTGGCTTCCAGCTCCAGCCCGCGCGAGCGCACTTCGCCGGTCTGGCGCCGGTGGCCGTAGTGCTCGGGATCATTGGTGGGCACGTTGGTCTTGCGCAGGTCGAACACGGCGGCGGTGAGCAGCAGCTCGCGCCCGCTGGGCTGCCATTTCAGGCCCAGCTCCCACTGCTGGCCGCGCGTGGGCTTGAACAGCGCGCCGTGGGCATCGGCGCCGCTTTCGGGCAGGAAGGAGGTGGCGTAGCTCAGGTACGGCGCCCAGCCGCTGGGCGATACATGGCCCAGCGCCACGCGGCCGGAGAAGGCGCCGTCTTTTTCGCGCGTTTGCGTGTCATCGAGCCGGTTGTCCAGGCGCGTGCGCACGCGGTCGTAGCGCCCGCCCAGCGTCAGCCGCCAGGGGCCGTGCTGCATCTGGTCTTGCACGTACAGGCCGATCTGGCGCTGGCGGGTTTGCTCATCGGTACTGAGCGTGGTGGGC
The DNA here is from genome assembly GCA_003859965.1 of Comamonadaceae bacterium OH2545_COT-014. Lineage (GTDB taxonomy): Bacteria > Pseudomonadota > Gammaproteobacteria > Burkholderiales > Burkholderiaceae_C > Ottowia. Next base: position 24,342 of record RQYR01000013.1, read on the forward strand.
GGCGACACAGGGCGGCGGTATTGCGGCGACTGTGGCAGGAAGATGTTCAAACTGTCTGCGGGATCCTCGCGGTTGACGCTGGCAAAGCGCGATGCATGCGCATCCAGCCCCAGGGCCAGCGTGTGGCGCACGCGGCCGCTGTGCCACTGGCCTTGCAGTTGCGTGTCCAGCGCGGTGTGGCGCATGTGGTTGTTGTTTTCGTAAGCGGATTGCGCCAGCTCGCCCGTTTGCGGGTCGGCCGGGCCTTCGCCATACAGCCAGCCGCCATGAAAGCGGTGGCTGCCATTGACGAAGCGCTGCTGGATCGTCCAGCCGGCATGCAGGCGGTGGCTGAACTGGTAGCCCCATTCCCCCTGCCGGGTGTTGCCGAAGTTGAAGCTCGGGTTGCTGTTGGACCAGCCGCTGGGCGACTGGCGGTCGGCGCCCAGAAACTCGGTTTCCTGGTCCGCCCCCTGCTTGCGGAACCAGCGGCCATGCAGGGTCAGCCTGGTGTCGGCGCTGGGCGTCCAGGTCAATGAAGGGGCCAGCACATGGCCCCGGTAGGTCTGGCGCCCGTGGCCGGGAATGGCGAAGAAATGCCGGTTGTGGTTGGCGGCTGCCACCACGCGCCAGTGCAGGCTGCGCTGCGCATCCAGCGCGCCGCCCACGTCCAAGCCCAGCGCCTTGCGGTGGCCGCCCAGCTCGGCCTGCACCTGCCGCTCGGCATCCGGCCCGGCCAGCTTGGTGATGACGTTGATGACGCCGCCCGCATCGCCCAGGCCATACAGCGCCGAGCTGGGGCCGCGCAGCGCCTCGAAGCGCTCCACCTCGAACGAGTCCGTCAGCCGCGAGACATAGCCCGACGAAGGCGCGCGCAGGCCGTTGACGTAGGTGGAGCCATTGGCATTGAAGCCGCGCAGATTTAGCTGGTTGAAATGCACACCATTGCCGTACGACTCCACCTGCACGCCGGCCGTATAGCGCCCGATTTCCGTCAGGTTGGTGGCGCCCCGGTCCTCGATTTCCTCGGCGCCCACCACGCTGACGGACTGTGGCGTTTCCAAGAGCGGCGTGTCCGTCTTGGTGGCCGTGGCGCTGCGGCGCGCGGCGTAGCCCGGCACGGGGCCGGTGGCGGTTTCGGGCGCGGCTTGCACGGTGACGGCGGGCAGGGTTTGCACGCTGGCATCCGCGGCGCGCGCGGGGGCCGGGGCGCGGCGCAGCGTGAAGCTGCCGTCGGCCTGCTGCACGGCTTGCAGGCCGCTGCCGGCCAGCAGCGCGGCCAGGCCGCTTTGCGGGCTGTGCTGGCCTTGCAGGGCGGGGGCTTGGCGGCCCTGGGTCAGCGCCGGGTCGAAGGACAGCAGCAGCCCGGCCTGCCCGGCAAAGGCCGCCAGCGAGGCGCCCAGCGGCCCGGCGGGCAGGTGGTAGTGGCGCGTGGCCGGGGCGGCGGCTTGGGTGGCGGTGGCGGCGGCGGCGGTCTGGGCCTGGGCGCTGCGGGCGGGCAGCAGCGCGCCGCCAGCGGCCAGGCTGGCGGTGGCGAATGCGGCCAATGCCAGCGCGCTGGGGCGCAGGCCATGCGGCCGCGCCCGTGCCTGTATGGCGGCCGGCGTGAGGCGGCGGGGGCGGGCGGCGGCAAGGGTGACGGGGATGGCGGTGGGAATGACAGGGGGAAAAGCGATGGAAATGGCGCGGCGGGCCATGAGGGCGCTCCTTTCGTGGCGGCAGGGGGAGGGTCAATCGGGCTGTGGCCTGGCGCGCCCTGCCGCCCCCGCACCTGCATGCACATGGGGCACACGCAGGGCCGGGGCGGCCACACGCCTGGCTACCCCCTATGCCGCACGAGCGCGAAAAAGGGATACGGGCGGGGTGAAATTTTTTTGTGAAGGCAGGTCCGCAGGGCTGGCGGGCAGGCGCGGGCCGGAATCAAGCGGCGAAAGCGGCGCTTTTCGGGCGCTGCGCCTGCTGCGCCTATGGCGCTGGCGCCCACGGGTTGACGAGCGGGACGCCGGTGGGCGCGAAGTCGGCCAGGTTGCGCGTGGCCACGCGCATGCCATGCACCAGTGCCGTGGCGGCGATGAGGGCGTCGCGCTCGGCGCGCCGGTCCGGCACGTGCAGCTGGGCGCAGCGCTGGGCCACGGCGGTGTCGATGGGCAGGGTGCGGGTGGCGAATTCGGGCAGCACGCGCTGCTCCAGCCAGGCGCGCAGCAGGGCGCCCTGGGCGGCGTCCTTGCGCTCGATGGAGAGCACGCCCAGCTCCAGCTCCATGACGGTGATGGCGGAAATGAACAAGTCGGCCGCGTCCACGCTGCGCGCCCAGGCGGCGACCTGGGGATCGGCCTTGCCGCTTTGCACTTTGCGCAGTTCGGACAGGACGTTGGTGTCGAGCAGGTACATCATGCGAGATCGGCGGGCTCGGCGCCCAGGCGCAGGCGCGGGGGCTCGAAGGCGATGTCCTCCACGCCGGGCATGGCCAGCGCATCGGCAATGCTGCGCTGCTGCCGGGTCAGGCGCTGGTAGTCCTCGAAGCTGAGCAGCACGTGCGCGGGCCGGCCACGGTCGGTGATGAACACGGGGCCGCGCTGGGTGGCTTTCTTGGCGCGCGTCACGTCCTGGTTCAGCTCCCGGCTGGATAGGGTGGTGATGGTCATGGGCGGCCTCCTTTTGAACAGGCGCTTGAAACGTAGGTAAGTTACTACTTTCGTGGCGGCTCGGCAAGCAGGGTGTGGGCAAAGGCTTTTGCGCAGGCGGTGTTTCAGCCAATCTCCACCACTGCGCCTTCGCCCTGGCCCCGCTGGCGGATGCGCAGGCGCAAGGTGGCGGCGAGCATGCGCAGGGCGCGGTCGGGGTCGTTCAAGGGGAAGGTGCCGGAGATGCGCAGCGCCTGGGCGGCGGGCAGCACGCGGATGGCGCGGCCGCTGTGGCGGGCCAGGGCGGCGGCCCAGTCGGGCAGGGGCATGGCGTCGGCGATGAGCAGGCCCTGGCGCCAGGCGGTGTCGGCCTCGCGGGCGGCGGTGGCGGGGGCGATGGCCTTGCGCGTGAAGCGGGCCTGCTGGCCGGCGTGCAGGGTGCGGTGCGCGGCGCTCGGGGCGTCGGCCGGCTCGATGCGCACCGCGCCTTCGTAAACGGCGAGCAGGGTGCTGCCGCCATCGCTGCCGGGCGCTGCGTGCGGCTGCCCGTCCAGTTGCCCGTTCAGCTGCCGCACGGCAAAGCGTGTGCCCAGCGCCTGCATGCGCCCGTGCGCGGTGCTGACGATGAAGGGGCGCGGCGGCTGGGCGCTGTCGGCGGCGGTGTGCACGTACAGCTCGCCTTGGCGCAGGTGCAGCAGGCGCTGGCGCCGGCTGTAGTGCACGTCAAGCTGGCTGCCAGCGTGCAGGCTGAGCTGGCTGCCGTCGTCCAGTTGCAGATCCAGGTTCTGGCCGGGCAGGGCGGCGTAGTCGGCGTCCATCCAGTGGCGCCAGTGCTGCCAGGGCTGCCAGGGCTGGCGCTGCCACAGCAGCCAGCTGGCGGGGGCGATCAGCAGCGCCAGGGCCGTTCCTTTGGCAATGCGCGTCAGGCTGGCGCGGCGGCTGGCTTGCGCGCTGGCGTGCAGGGCGGGGCCGGCCAGCGGGGCGGGCAGGGCGTTGAGTTGGCCCAGCAGGCGCTCGGCGCGCTGCCAGGCGCGCTGGTGCTGCGGGCTTTGCTGGCGCCAGGCGGCCAGGCGGGCTTGTTCGGCGGGGGGCAGGGGGCCGTCTTGCAGCTGGGCCAGCCAGGCGGCGGCTTCGGCCAGGATGCGCTCGTCGATGGGCTCGGCGATGGGGGCGCTGGCAGGGTGGTTGAGCGGCTCGGCCATGGGGCGCGGCGTCAGTCCTCGGGCATGAGGTGCAGGCAGGCCAGCCAGGCGCGCTGCATGTATTTCTTGACGGTGGGCACGGACAGGCCCAGGGCGGCGGCGATGTCGCGCTGCTTCATGCCGTCGAACTGTGCCATCAGAAAGGCTTGGCGCACGCGCGCGGGCAGGGTATGCAGGGCGTCGTCGAGCTGGTGCAGGGTTTGCAAGATGATGGCGCGCCGCTCGGGCGAAGGGGCGTGCGCCTCGGGCAGGGCGGCCAGGGTTTGCAGCCAGGCGGCTTCCAGCGCGCGGCGACGCAAATGGCTGGCGGCCAGGCCGTGGGCGATGGCGCCCAGGTAGGCGCGCGGCTCGCGCAGCGCGTGCAGCGCATGCGGGCGGCCCAGCAGGCGCACGAAGGTGTCGTGCGCCAGGTCGGCGGCGGCATCGCCATCGCCCAGGCGGCGGCGCAGCCAGCCGTGCAGCCAGCTGTGATGGCGCAGGTACAGGGCCTGGACTTGCTGGTGGTAGGCGGGCAGGCGGGTGGGGGAAGGAGCGGACACTTCGGACGCGGCGGGCGAGCGGGCGGTGCGGCTATCCAGCCGTGGCGGGAATGGTTCGCATTTTATGTGGCCTGCCGATCCGGCCTGACAGGCCGTTGGGAGGGGAGCGGCGCTGAAAAGGCTGCTGGCTCAGCGCGGGAAAGCTGCGGCGTTTGGCGGGCGGGCGCGCCGGACGCAGCGTGCCGCCAGGCCGCAGGCGATCAACGCCCAGGCGGCGCTGCCAGTGGTGGCGATCCAGGAGCGGTTGGAAAACGCGGGGTAACGCATGGCGGTGTGCAGCACCGTGCCCAGCGTGCGTGCCTGGGGTGGCAGGTGCACGGATGCGCCGCCAGGCGCCGGGGCCAGCGCAATCCATGCCAGCAGGGCCGCGCAGACCACGCAGGCGCCTGCCGCCGTGCGCCAGGCCAGTTGGGCCAGGGCGGCATGGCGCGTGCGCCAGGCCAGCACGAGCGGGATCAGCAGCAGCGCGCCGGGGCAGGCCAGAGCGCGCAGGGGGCGGATGCCCGGCAGGTAGCGGTCGTCCAATGAGGCGGTGGCTGCTTGCAGGTAGAGCAGGGCGGCATAGGCCAGCCACAGCAGCGCTGCCAGCCACCCGCCGGTGCGTGGCGTGGTGCCCGGTGTGTTTCGAGGATGGGACGCATGCTGTGATGGCATGGCGTTGGGCGTCAGGCCGCAGGGCCCGGCACGCCGGCCAGCATCTCGCGCGTGAGCAGCAGCACCTGGTCAGAGCCGGCGCTGGTGTCGAGCCAGACGGGGTTGAGGTGGGGAAAGGCGGCTTCGAAGTGCGGGCGCTCGTGGCCGATTTCGAGCACGAGCACGGCGTGGGCGCGCATGTGCGCGGGGGCGGCGGCGAGCAGGGGGCGGATGAAGTCCATGCCGTCGGCGCCGCCGCTGAGGGCCAGCGCGGGTTCGGCCCGGTATTCGGGGGGCAGGGCGGCCATGCCGTCGGCGCTGACGTAGGGCGGGTTGCACAGGATCAGGTCGTATGGGCCGGGGCAGCGGGCCAGGCCGTCGCTTTCGATCAGGGTGATGCGCTGGGCCAGGCCGTGCTGGTGCACGTTGAGGCGGGCCACGGCCAGGGCGTCGGGGCTGAGGTCGGCGGCGTCCACCTGCACGTCGGGCCAGGCCAGGGCGGCCAGCACGGCCAGGCTGCCGCCGCCGGTGCACAGGTCGAGCACGCGGTGCGTCTGGTCGGACAGCCAGCAGTCGATGCTGCCGTCGGCCAGCACTTCGGCGATCAGGCTGCGGGGGACGATGCAGCGTTCGTCCACATGAAAGGGCACGCCTTGCAGCCAGGCCTGGCGGGTGAGGTAGGCCAGGGGCTGGCGGGTGTGGATGCGCTGGTGCAGCAGCGCGGCCACTTGTTGCTGCTGGGCGGGGGTAAGGGGCTGCTGGCCCGGCGCGCCGTGCAGGTCGGTGTCCAGCGGCAGGCCCAGGGCGTGCAGCGCGAGCCAGGCGGCCTCGTCCCGCGCGCAGGTGGTGCCGTGGCCGTAGCTGACGCCGGCCTGCTCAAGCTGCCGGGCGGTGTGGGTGACGAGTTCGGCAAGGGTCATGGCGGCGGCGATGGGTGAGCAGGTTTGGTATGAAAATGATAGCTGCTCAGGCCGTGGCTACGGCCTGAACGGGCTTTTTCATGTGTGGCGGAGGGCGCGGCTTCAGACCACTTCGGCCTGGGCGGCCAGGTTTTCCAGCACGCGGCGGTAGATGGCGGTGAGCGGTTCGATGTCGGCCAGCGCGATGTGCTCGTCGATCTTGTGGATGCTGGCGTTGGGCGGGCCCAGCTCGATGACCTGCGGGCAGATCTGGGCGATGAAGCGGCCGTCGCTGGTGCCGCCGGTGGTGGAAAGCTCGGGCTCCAGCGCGGTTTCGGCGCGAATGGCGGCGCGCACGGCTTCGACCAGCGGGCCGGGGCGGGTGAGGAAGGGGCGGCCGCCCAGGGTCCATTGCAGCGTGTATTGCAGGCCGTGCTTTTGCAGCACGGCTTCCAGGCGCTCTTGCAGGCTCTCGGGGGTGGATTCGGTGGAGAAGCGGAAGTTGAAGTCCACCACCACTTGGCCGGGGATGACGTTGCTGGCGCCGGCACCACCGTGGATGTTGCTGACCTGCCAGCTGGTGGGGGGGAAGAATTCGTTGCCCCGGTCCCATTCGATGGCGACCAGCTCGGCCAGCGCGGGGGCCAGCTCGTGAATGGGGTTGCGCGCCAGGTGCGGGTAGGCGATGTGGCCTTGCACGCCCAGCACGGCCAGCTTGCCGGAGAGGGTGCCGCGGCGGCCGTTCTTGATCATGTCGCCGGTGCGCTGCACGCTGGTGGGTTCGCCGACGATGCAGTAGTCGAGCGGCTCGCCGCGCGCCTTGAGCGCGTCGCAGACGACGACGGTGCCGTCCACGGCCGGGCCTTCCTCGTCGCTGGTGAGCAAAAAGGCGATGTTCAGGGGCGCGCCGGGCTGGGCGGCCAGAAACTGCTCCACCGCCACGACGAAGGCGGCGATGGAGGTTTTCATGTCGCTGGCGCCACGGCCGTAGAGCTTGCCGTCGCGCTCGGCAGGGGTGAAGGGCGGGCTGCTCCATTGTTCCAGCGGGCCGGTGGGCACCACGTCGGTATGGCCCGCGAACACAATGGTTTTGATAGCGCCTTGGGCAGACCCCGTGGGCGCTGCGGGCCGTTTGGCCCAGAGGTTGCGCACGCGCGCCTCGGCCGGGCCGCTGTCGATGATTTCAGGCACGAAGCCCAGCGGCGCCAGGCGCTGGACGATGAGGTCGATGCAGCCGGCGTCTTGCGGGGTGACGGAGGGGCGGGCGATGAGGGCTTCGGCCAGCTGGCGGGTGGGAGTGGTCATGCGTGGGGACGAAAGAGAGCGCGGCGCGCGGGCCGCGGGTGTGGTGAAAGAGCGGCTGCTTGAGCCTGGGCGCTGGGGCCATTGCGGCCGTTGGCGCCAGCGGGCGACAGGCCGGACAAACGCCGGGGCGGAGGATGTTGCAGCAAACCTTGAATCAAAGTGCAGGAAAAAGCGCGACGGCAGGCGGGGGGCTGTAGCCAGCGAAGGCCCGGGGCCATGCGCGGCGCGGCGTGTGGCAGCCACGGCGGCGGATGCGTGCGGCCGGTGTAGGCCGGTGTCTGCCGGTGGCGCCTGCCGCCATGCGTGCGGCCGCTGTGGCCACTGGGCCGCCGGCGGGGGAATGCGATGCGGCCGCGCCGAGGGTTTGAGCCGGCGTCTCAGACGCTGTCGAGCCGGTTGTCGGACAGGCTGCCGGTTTTGGACTCATGAAAGCCCGACGAGCCGAAGCCTGTGCTGTCAAATCCGGTGCGGCCAAACCCGGTGCGGCCAAAGCCCGTGCTGCCGTAGCCGCTTTGGTGCACGTCCAGCGTGATTTCGGTGAACGAGGGTTCGTCGCTGACTGCTTCTTCGCCCGGCTCGCCGCGCTGTTCGGCCATGTGGCGGCCGGTGTCGTTTTGCAGGCGCCACAGCAAGTTGGTGGGCGAGTCGGCGTTGGCCAGGCCTTCCTTGCGGTCGATGCGGCCTTCATTGATGAGGCGGGCCAGATCCTGCTCGAAGGTCTGCGAGCCTTCGGCGATGGAGTTGTCCATGGCTTCCTTGACGCCGGAGAAGTCGCTTTTCTCGATGAGTTCAGCCACCAGCCGGGTGTTGAGCATCACTTCCACGGCTGGCACGCGCTGGCCGTCCAGCGTGCGCACCAGGCGTTGCGAGACGACGGACTTGAGCGCGGCAGCCAGGTCGCCCAGCAGCGTGGGCCGCACTTCGACGGGGTAGAACGACAGAATGCGGTTGAGCGCCTGGTAGCTGTTGTTGGCGTGCAGCGTGGCCAGGCACAGGTGGCCGGACTGGGCGTAGGCGATGGCGGCGCTCATGGTTTCGCGGTCGCGGATCTCGCCGATCATGATGACGTCGGGCGCCTGGCGCAGCGCGTTTTTCAGGCCAATTTGCAGGCTGGCCGTGTCGCTGCCCACTTCGCGCTGGTTGATGATCGACTTCTTGTTGGTGAACATGTATTCCATCGGATCCTCAATGGTGAGGATGTGGCCGGTGGTGTTCTGGTTGCGGTGGTCGAGCATGGCCGCCAGCGTGGTGGACTTGCCCGCGCCGGTGGCGCCCACCATCAGGATGAGGCCGCGCTTTTCCATCACCAGGTTGGCGAGGATGCTGGGCAGGTTGAGCGTGTCCAGCGCCGGAATCTCGGGGCTGATGAAGCGGATGACGGCCGAATACATGCCGCGCTGGCGCATGGCCGACAGACGGAAGTTGCCCACCCCGTGCATGGGGATGGCCATGTTCAGTTCGCCGGTTTCCTTCAGCTCCTCGATGCGGTTGGGCGGCACCACGTCCATCAGCAGGTTCATCGGCCCGTCCACTGGCAGCGGCTGCGAGTGGATGGACAGGTATTCACCGTTGATCTTGATGGTGGCCGGCGCGCGTGGCGAGAGGTACACGTCCGAGGCTTTCTTCTCTGCCATCAGGTGGAGGATGCGCTCCATCATGGTGGTGGCGGTGGCAGCGGGCATGGAAGAGCTCCTTTGCGTGAGGGGAAAAACGGGAAGCGGCCGCGGCAAGCACGCTCAGGCTACATCACAAAAAAGCCGTGCGCGGCAGGCGGAAAACATGGCGGGCGGCCCATGCGGCGGTTCAGGGCCGCAGCAGCTCGTTCAGGCTGGTCTTGGCGCGCGTTTGCGCGTCCACCGTCTTGACGATGATGGCCGCGTAGGTGGCGTAGTCTTGCCCGCTGGCGGTTTTCTTGGGCAGGCTGCCGCTGATGACCACGCTGCCGGCGGGCACGCGGCCGTAACTGATCTCGCCCGTTTCACGGTTGAAGATGGGCGTGCTCTGGCCCAGGTACACGCCCATGCCGAGCACGGCGTTTTCCTCGACGATGACGCCTTCCACCACTTCGGAGCGCGCGCCGATGAAGCAGTTGTCCTCAATGATGGTGGGGTTGGCTTGCAGCGGCTCCAGCACGCCGCCCAGCCCCACGCCGCCGGACAGGTGCACGTTCTTGCCCACCTGCGCGCAGCTGCCCACGGTGGCCCAGGTGTCCACCATGGCGCCTTCGTCCACGTAGGCGCCAATGTTCACGTAAGAGGGCATGAGCACCGCGCCCTTGGCGATGTAGCTGCCGTGGCGCGCCACGGCGGGCGGCACCACACGCACGCCGGTGGCGGCCAGCTCGTCGGCGGCCAGGCCGCCGAACTTGGTTTTCACCTTGTCGAAAAAGGCCAGCTCGCCCGCTTGCATCGGCGCGTTGTCGGCCAGGCGGAAGGACAGCAGCACGGCTTTCTTGATCCACTGGTGCACCGTCCACTGGCCCACGCCCTGGCGCGTGGCCACGCGCAGGCGGCCGGCGTTCAGGTCGGCCAGCACGTGTTCCACGGCTTCGCGCACTTCGGCGCTGGCCTTGGCGGGGGAGATGTCGGCGCGGTTTTCCCAGGCGGTGTCGATGATGGTTTGCAGCTGTTGGGTCATGGAACGGTGATTCAGGGGTGACGGGGTGTGTTGTCGGTTTCTTCAATGAAGCGGGCGATGCGGCGGGCGGCCTCCAGGCATTCGGCGCTTTCGGCCACCAGCGCCATGCGCACGCGGCCCGAGCCGGGGTTGTGGCCGCTGGCGGCATCGTCGCGCGCCAGGTAACTGCCCGGCAGAACCGTAACATTGTATTGAGCGTATAGCGCGCGCGCGAAGGCGGTGTCGCTGCCTTCCCACACCGCGGGCACGCCGGCCCACAGGTAAAAGCCCGCGTCGGGCAGGCGCACGTCCAGCCACGGCGCCAGCAGCGGTAGCACCTGCGCGAATTTTTCGCGGTACAGGCGGCGGTTGTCTTGCACGTGCGCCTCGTCGCCCCACGCGGCTACGCTGGCGGCCTGCACCGCCGCGCCCATGGCGCTGCCGTGGTAGGTGCGGTAGCGCAGAAACTGCTGGATGAGCGCCGCATCACCGGCCACAAAGCCCGAGCGCAGGCCCGGCACGTTGCTGCGCTTGGACAGGCTGGTGAGCATGACGAGGTTCTTGAAATCCGCGCGCCCCAGTTGCGTGGCCGCCTGCAGGCCGCCCAGCGGCGGGGCGGCGTCGTCGAAATAGATTTCGCTGTAGCACTCGTCGGCGGCAATGACGAAGCCGTGGCGGTCGCTCAGCTCGAACAGCATCCGCCATTCGGCCAGCGGCATCACCGCGCCCGTGGGGTTGCCGGGCGAGCACACGTACACCAGTTGCGTGCGCGCCCACACCTCGGGCGGCACCTGGTCCCAGCGCGGCGCGAAGTTGCGCGCCGGGTCGCTGGCCACGTAGTGCGGCGTGGCCCCGGCCAGCAGGGCCGCGCCTTCGTAGATTTGGTAGAAGGGATTGGGGCAGACCACGGTGGCGCCGGGCTGGCGCGCATCCACCACCGTCTGCGCCAGCGCGAACAGCGCCTCGCGCGTGCCCAGCGCCGGCAGCACCTGGGTGGCGGGGTCCACCGTCACGTCATAGCGGCGTTGCAGCCAGCCGGCGCAGGCGGCGCGCAGCGCGGGCGTGCCGGCGGTGGCGGGGTAGCCGGCCAGGCCGCCATCCAGCGCATCGGCCAGCGCCTGCCGGATGAAAGCGGGCGTGGCATGGCGCGGCTCGCCAATGCCCAGGCTGATGGGCGGCAGGTGGGCGGGCGGCGTGACGCCAGCGAAAAGCTGGCGCAGCCGCTCGAACGGGTAGGGCTGAAGACGGGAAAGCAGGGGGTTCATGGGGCGGCGATTATCGGGGCGCGCCGTTGTGGCATGACCAAGGCCATGGCGGGGCCGCCAGGCGCGCCCAAGCGCCTTGGGGTGATAAGCGTGATACGTGTCTGGGGCGTCTGGTCCCCCACTCTCCGAACCAGGCCCCCCGCCAAGCCAGCCAGCCCGGCAGGGTGTTTGACGCCCCGGCCTGGCCTTGAAGAACCCAGGGCCAGGCCTGTTTTGGGTGATGGGCGGAGCCCTTACCGGCTCTTTACTCCCGGCGCAGCCGGCGCAAGCCCAGCGCCGCCGCGGCCACCCCCAGCAGGGCCAGCGCCCCGTGGCCCAGCGCCGGAACGGGCGTGACCGATGCATCCAAGGGGCTTGGCCACGATGGGCCCGTGCGGGTCCACGATCTCGCCTTTCACGGCCCGATCGTTATCACCCAGCTGCCCGTCCCGCAGCACGACGGTTGTCGTGTGGTCCGAGACCTGGGCTTGTGCGTCCGGGAGCGTGAAATACGTATCGGCCGTGGCCGCTTTGCTGGCCTTGCCGTACTTGATCACGCCGGCCACCGGCTGCGGCCACGTCACCTTCATCGTGACCTCCGTGGCATCGCAGCCCTTCAGGACAAAGCGAAATATGCCTTGCGGCAGCGTTTGCCCGGGCGGCAGCGGGGCAGGGGCCGCGTCGAAGGCCGTCCGGGCTGGGTCGAAAGCGCACGTTGGCCCGCCGCCGGTGAATGTGGCCACCGCTGTGCCGGCCGCGCCGCCGGAAGGCACCGTCGTGCCCGTGAAGCCGGGCTTGAAGTGCGCCACCACGTTCCGGGGCGCGGTGACGTCGCTCAAGTCGCAGGTGTTGCCGTTGCAAGCGCCGTCAAAGCGGTCAAAGACATAGCCGGGGTTGGGGCTGGCCGTGCAGGAAGCGTTGTAGCCATGGGGCACCGGGTTGGGCGTGCAAGTTACCGCGCCGCTGCCTGTGGGGCTGACGCTGGTGTTGATGGAGTGCCAGACAGGCCCGACGGCGGCGAAATTGGCCGTGACCGTCATGGGGGCGGTGACGCTCGTCCTGGAGCAGGTGTCGCCGCTGCAACTGCCGCTGAAACCTTTGAAAACGTAGCCGGGATTGGCGACGGCCGTGCAAACCACCGGGTAACCATAGCTCACCTGCTTTGGCGAACATGAGACCGTTCCGCCGCCCGTGGGGTTGACGCTGGTGGTGACGACCGGATCGAAGTTGGCCGTGACCTGTTTGGCCGTGGTGACATTCGTCAGGTCGCAAGTCTTGTTGGCGCAGTCTTGAAAGAACCCGGTAAAGATGTAGCCCGGGTTGGCGCTGGCGGTGTAATGGGTACTGCCGCCGTGGGGCACGGGGTGGGGCGTGCAGCTGACGGCGCCGCTCGCATTGGGGCGGACCCAGGTCACGATCTGGTGTGCGCTGGCGGGGCCATTGGGCGTGGCGACTACTTCGGGGGGGGGCATCGCCTTTGCCCACGGCGTTGGCGGCGCGCACGCGGAACTCGTAGGACGTGCCATTGTCCAGCCCGCTGATGGTGCACTGGGTACTTTTGGTGGGTGAGCAGCCTGGGACGAGGTGACTCCCCCCGCACCCCATCATGTTGTACAGCACGTAATAGCCGGTGATGGGGCTGCTGCCGGCGCTGGCGGGGGCATCCCAGTGGAGGGTGGTCTGACCGTCGCCCGGCGTGGCCGCAAAGTTTTGCGGCACTGTAGGCAGGCGCTCGCCCGCTGGCGCAGCCACGGTGCTGTTGCTCACGATGCTGCCGCCAGCAGCGCAATTGCTGATGGTGGCGGTGGTGATGTGGCCCAGTGCTCCGGTTTTCCGATCGGCCGTGGTGATGATCACGGTAAAAGGCTTGCCCGAAAGAGTCTTGGCGCGCGAACTGGCTGCGAGTGGGCCCAAAGTGTTTGGATGTGGGCAAGGCGCACTCTCTGCATCCGCAGCGAGCCGGGCAAGCTGGGGACGTGGTTTTGTTTTATGAGATTCTTGATTTGGCCGGCATGCTTCTGACGCCGTGCCGTGCCCGCTGCTGCCGGTACTCACCCGGGCGGCGGGTGCTTTGGTGGCAGGCGCATGAAAAAAGCTGGCAAGTGCCAGCTTTTTGGGGGGGCGAATGGGGGCTGCGGGTGCGGGGGATTGGTTGCTATTGAAAAAGCTGTTTTCAGCGCCTGATTTGCCTGCTCCCCAAGGGCGCCGGGCATGGGCACGGCTGACCTGGGGTGAAGGCGGCGTTACAGCGCCGCGACCTTGATGCCTTCTGCCGATGGTGCAGCCTGCGGCGCGGCGGGAGGCGCGGGCTGCTGCGAGGCGGCGCGCAAGCCCGCGTCGGCCGGCAGGGGCAAGGGGCGGCCCTTGGCGGCCTGATAGAGGCGGGCGTGCTCGGCCATCACCTTGGCGGCATAGCCGCCGTCGGTGGGCAGATTGGCCGCGCCCACGTAATGCTTGAGACCGCCTTCAATGGAGCCGGCACGCGCGATGCATTCCTTGAGCACCTGCACGCCCACGCGCAGGTTGGTCACTGGGTCGAAAGCGGCGAAGTGGCCGCCAAAGCCCTGGTATTTGTCGGCGTGGATGTGCGTCATCACCTGCATCAGCCCTTGTGCGCCTACCGGGCTTTGGGCAAAGGGGTTGAAGCTGGACTCCACCGCCATCACGGCCAGGATGAGCGTGGGGTCGAGCTTGACGCGCTGGCCGACTTGATAGGCCTCGGCCACCAGGGCGGCCAGCGGCTCGGGAGCCACCTTGTATTTCTTGCTGATCCACAGCGCCACGTTGGCTTGCTCACGCGGCAGATCACGCGGGTTGGCGGCGGTGGCGCGGTCAATGGCGCCCAGGTCGGTTTCAAAGCCGTTCATGGCCACCTGCCGTGCCATAGCCCAGGCGGCCAGCTGCTCCTCGCCCTGCTGGCGCAGGTCGGGCCGGGCGGCCAGCATGGCGGCGGCGCACACCACCGTCAGCCCCACCAGGGCAAAGCCGTTGTGCGTGATTTCGAAAAAGCCCTCGGCCACATCGCCCACAAAAGTGCGTGTGCCCCGCTGCAAGGCGGTGAGCTTGGCGGACACTGTCATTGCCATTCCTTTTCAGCCGGGCGCGGGGCGTGTCCAATGGCGGACAGGCGCCGCGCCCTCATCGTGAAAGGGCAGGGTGTGAGCCAGCGCGGCTAGCGCGGCAAGACCTCTGCCTGAGCGGGGGTGCCTAGACAGCATGCACCCTTTGCAAAGCCGCTCTCCATTAAAAAAATGGCTACCAGGGAAAGGTAGCCATATCAGGGTTTCCCCCTAGAGGTTGCAATACGGCGCATTCTAGGGAGCTTGTAAATACCCAGTCAACACTAATGAATTTATTCTAAATAACTTTTTTGTTATGAAAGATGGGTTGTCGCCCGTGGCCGCCCATGCACACGGCACATGGAAGCGCTGTGGCTGCCCCCCGGAAGCGGGGTGTGCAAAAGCGGGGACAATAGACGCTGTATTCCACTTTTTCTTTTTCCGTTTTTCCCGCCGCCACGGCGGCCATTGCCATGTTCCCTTTTTTCCGCGAACGCAAAGATACGCCTGAAACTCCCGCGCCCGCCGCGCCCAAGGCCGCTGAAGCTCATCCGCTGGACGCCCTGACCGGCGGCGCGTTTTCCGCCGCCACATCGGGCGAGCGTGCGGCGCGCATTCGTGCCTGGCTGGCTACGCAACCCACGCCCGAACAGATGCAGGAGGTTTACAAGGAGCTGGCCGCCAAGGACAAGGGCGCGGCCAAGGCCCTGCGTGAAAAGCTCGACGAACTCAAGCGCGCCCGCCACCAGGAGGCCCTGGCCGCCGACTGGGCCGCCAAGGCCGAGGCGCTGCTGCAAGCCGCCCGCCTGAACGTGGCCGATGCCCTGGCCTGGCAGCGCGACGCCGCCCGCGCCGGGGCGCCGCTGTCGCGCGAGCCGCTGGCCGGCCTGCGCAGCCAGCTGGCCGAGCGCATCAAGACCGTGGAAGACCTGCAGCAGCGCGTGATGGTGCAGCGCGAAGCCGCCGTGCTGCTGGCCCAGCGCATTGAGCTGCTGTCCACCAAGCCCTGGCGCGACGCCGATGCCGCCCAGGCCGGTCTGGAAACGGACGTGGCCCACTGGCGCGAACAATCCGCCGCCCTGCAGGCCGATGCCCAGTGGGGCAGCGTGGACATGCGCTACCCGCCCCAGATCGAAGCCGCCCAGGCGCAGCTGGCCGCCGTGTGGGACGCCTTTGGCGCCGCCCTGGCCCAAACCCGCGCCGCCGCGCAGGACGCCAACGCCCCCCTGCCTTCCGTGCCCGTGTGGGCTGACGAGCTGCGCGTGGCGCGCGGCCTGCCGCCTGAAACGGCCAGCCAGGCCGACGCGAACGAAAAAGCGGCGTCCGCCAAGCCCAAGGCCAGCGCCGAACAGCGCGCCGCCGCCACCCAGGCCGTGCAGGCCGGCGTGATGCTGCTGGAGCAGGCCGTCACCGCCGGCCACACCAAGAACACCCACAGCGCCGCCGCCGCGCTGCGCCAGGCACTCAAGACGCACGGCCGCCTGGTTGACGACGCGCTGGCCGCGCGCGTGCACGCCGCGCTGGTTTCCGCCGGCGAGCTGGAAGGCTGGCAGCGCTGGAGCGCCGACCAGCTGCGCGAACAGCTCGTGGCCAAGGCTGAAGCCCTGTTGGTCAAGCGCCGCGTCAAAGGCGCCTCGGCCAAAACAGCCAAAGCAGCCGAAGCGGCGCCAACAGCCGATGCGGCGGAAACTGCCGGGGCCGCCGGGGCCGCCGGGGCCGCCGGGGCGTCGCCCACCCCGGCCGCGCCAGGCACACCGCCAGCCGAAGTGCCTGCCGCCACCCCGGATGCTATTGAAAGCATAGCTTCTCAGGCCGAAAATACGGCCCAAACGGCTGAAAACACCGAAGAAACCGTAACACCCCAGGCCGCCCCGCCTGCCGAAGACGAGGGCTGGGAAACCGTTCCTGCCGTCAGCGGCCGCAAGCTGCAAGACACCTTGCGCAAACTGCGCGAAGAATGGAAAGCCGCCGACCAGGGCGGCGCCCCCAACCACGCGCTCTGGAAGCGCTTTGACCGCGCCTGCAACGAAGCGCACCGCTTCGTCGAACAATGGCTGGACAAGGTGCGCACCGAAGCCGCCGCCCACAAGGCCGAACGCCAGGCCCTGATTGATGAAGTCAAAGCCTGGGGCGCCGCGCAGGCGCAAGCCATCGAGGCTGGCGGCGCCCAGGCCCGCACCGACTGGAAAGCCTTTGGCCGCCAGATCCACCAGTTCTCCGAACGCTGGCGCGCCGCAGGGCACCTGTCCGAGAAAGCCTTTGCCGAGCTGCAACCGCTGTGGAAAGAGGCCATCCACACCGCCGCCGCGCCGCTGGAAGCCGCGCAAAAACAAAGCATGGCGCGCCGCCAGGCGCTGATCGAGGAAGCGCAGACCCTGGGCGCCGCGCCCAGCCTGCGCGTTGACGCCGTCAAAGCCCTGCAACAGCGCTGGCAGGCCGAAGCCCAGGCCGTGCCACTGGAGCGCAAGCACGAAACCAGGCTGTGGGACGCCTTCCGCAAACCCATTGACGACGCCTTCAACCGCAAGAGCGCCGAACGCGAAAAGCAGCAAGCCGCCACCAGCGCCCATGACCAGGCCGTGCTGGCCGCCGCCCAGGCGCTGGAAGCCGCCAACGCCAGCGGCGATGCCGCGCAAATCCGCGCCGCCATGACCGCGCTGGAAGCCGCGCTGCGCGGCCAGCCAGCGGCCACGCCCGCATCGGCCCCGGCCACGGAAGCTGCGCCCGCTGACGCCGCTGCGTCATCGGGCCAGGCCGCAGCAGACGCCGCCCCCGCTCCCGCGGAAAGCGCGGCGGACGGTGCCGCTGGCGCCGACACCGCCCCCCCGGCGCCTGCTCCCCAACCTGCCGCCACCCCCGCCAAGCCCCTGATCGCCATGCGCGGCGACGACCGCCCCGGCATGAAAAAGGCGGAACCCGCCGCCCCCGCGCGCGGCGGCAAGGCCGGCGCAGGCCGTGGCGATGCCCGTGGCGCAGGCCGCGACCGCGCAGGTGAACGCGGCTCCCGCCCCGACCGGGGGGAGCGAAGTGAGCGGGGTCAGCGCCATGACCGCGCCCCCCGCCTGGGCGACACCGCCTTCCGCGCCCAGCGCCATGCGCTCGATCAGGCGCAGGCCACCCTCAAGAAGCTGGCCGCGCAAGCACACGGCGAGGCGCTGGCGCAACTGCTGGGCGCCTGGCAGCAGCGCGATGCGGCGCAACTGCCCAGCGCGCAGGAGCTGGGCCGTGGCGTGACGGGCGCCACCCGCAGCGCCTGGGCGCAGGCCATTGGCGCGGCCCCAGCGGGCAACCCGGCGGCCGAAGCCCTGCTGCGCCTGGAAATGGCGGCCGAAGTGCCCACGCCGGCCGAACACCTGGATGCCCGCCGCGCCCTGCAATTGCAGTTGCTCACCCGCCGTAACGACCCGGCCCCCGCTGCCACCTGGGCGCAAGACACGGCCGCGGTGTTCGCCGCCGCGCACGACGAGGCCAGCGCCCGCCGCCTGCAAAGCGCCCTCAAGGCGCTGCTGCGCAAGGGCTGACACGGGGCAGGCGGGGGGCCGCGGCGGCGCGGGCCTCCCGCCAACAAGCCCGGCAGGCCGCCGCCGCGCTGGCAGTACGGCGAACCAAGCCAGGCACAGGGCCCCGGCGCTGTACTGACGCCCTGGCGGCTGGTTGCCGGGTGCACCGCGGGCATGGATAGGCATCCGGTCGCGCCACCGTTCGGGCAGGGCGCGCCCGCAGCGCTTTGTTTCCTGAAAACCTGTTCAAAGTCCTTGCGCGGCGGGCACTCAAGCGGCTTGGGGTGTGCTGGCCAGGCGCCACTCCTTGCTCCCGCCATGCAGCCATGGCTTGTGCCATGGCGAGGCTTTGCAACAGAAGCAGACCGTCCCCATCCGCTTCATTACCCGCCGTGCAGGGGAAAACAGGCGCTCAGGCCGCCAGGCCCAGCTGGCGCGCGGCGGCGTGAAGGGCGCTGGCGTCGCCGGTGGCGCGCAGCGCCAGATGGCCGGGGGCGGCGTCTGTTGGGGGGCGCAGCAGGCCGCGCTCGGCCAGCAGGCGCCGGGTCTGGCGGGCCACCGGGGGGCCGGGTTCGAGCAAGGCGATGTGCGGCCCGGCGTGCTGGCGCCAGGCGGCTTCGGCCAGCGGGTAATGGGTGCAGCCGAGCACCAGGGTGTCAATGGCGCCGGGCTGCATGCCCAGCGGCCCGAGCTGGCCCAAATACTGTTCAATCAGGTGGCTGGCGCTGGCGCCTGCGGGCGCCAGGCTGGACGCCTCGGCCTCGATCGCGTCAGCCAGCCCGTTGCAAGCCAGCGCGATGAACTGCACATGGGCCGGCTGGGCGGCCTGCAGCAGGCGGTAGCGCTGGCTTTGCAGCGTGCCCTGGGTGGCCAGCACGCCCACGCGGCCGGTGCGGGTGAGCGCGGCGGCGGGCTTGAGGGCCGGCTCCACGCCCACGATGGGCAGGTGCGGGTGCGCGGCGCGCAGCGCCTGCGCGGCGGCGGCGGTGGCGGTGTTGCAGGCGATGACCAGCGCCTTGATGCCGTCAGCCGCCAGCAGCGCCGAGCCAATGGCCAGGCTGCGCGCGGCCACGAAGGCATCGCCCCGCTGGCCGTAGGGGGCGTGGGCGCTGTCGGCCACGTAGATGAAATGTTCGCGCGGCAGCTCGGCGCGCAGGGCGCGCAGCACGGAGAGGCCGCCAATGCCGCTGTCGAACACGCCGATGGGCCGCGCCGCCGCCAGCGCGGCCAGGGCGGCGGGGCAGGGCGGCGGGGCGGTGGCGGGCAGCGTCATGTGGCGGTTGGCGGCGGGCGGGAGCGCTCAGGCGGTGATGGGCACGCCCTTGAACTCGCCGCTGGCGATGCGCTTTTGCCATTCGGCCGGGCCGGTGATGTGGGCGCTGGTGCCGCCGGCGTCCACGGCTACGGTGACGGGCATGTCCACTACGTCGAATTCGTAGATGGCTTCCATCCCTAAGTCTTCAAAGCCGACGACCTTGGCCGTCTTGATAGCCTTGCTGACCAGGTAGGCCGCGCCGCCCACGGCCATGAGGTAGGCGCTTTGGTGCTTTTTGATGGCCTCGATGGCGGCAGGGCCGCGCTCGGCCTTGCCGATCATGGCGATCAGGCCGGTATTGGCCAGCATCATGTCGGTGAACTTGTCCATGCGCGTGGCCGTCGTTGGGCCGGCGGGGCCGACGGCTTCATCGCCCACGGGATCGACCGGGCCGACGTAGTAGATGACGCGGTTGGTGAAGTCCACCGGCAGCTTTTCGCCCTTGGCCAGCATGTCCTGAATGCGCTTGTGCGCGGCGTCGCGGCCGGTGAGCATCTTGCCGCTGAGCAGCAGGGTCTGGCCGGGCTTCCAGCTGGCGACTTGCTCTTTGGTGAGGGTGTTGAGGTCCACGCGCTGGCTGGTTTCGGTGTTGGGCTGCCAGTCCAGCTTGGGCCACAGGTCGATGGAGGGCGGCTCCAGATGCACGGGGCCGCTGCCGTCGAGCACGAAGTGCGCGTGGCGCGTGGCGGCGCAGTTGGGGATCATGGCCACGGGCTTGCTGGCCGCGTGCGTGGGGTACATGGCGATCTTCACGTCCAGCACGGTGGTCAGGCCGCCCAGGCCCTGCGCGCCTATCCCTAAGGCGTTGACTTTTTCATAAAGCTCCAGGCGCAGTTCCTCGACCTGGGTGAGCTTTTCGCCGCGCGCGGCCTTGGCCTGCAGCTCGTACATGTTCAGGTCTTCCATCAGGCTTTGCTTGGCCAGCAGCACGGCTTTTTCGGCCGTGCCGCCGATGCCGATGCCCAGCATGCCCGGCGGGCACCAGCCCGCGCCCATGGTGGGCACGGTCTTGAGCACCCAGTCCACCAGGCTGTCGCTGGGGTTGAGCATGACCATCTTGCTCTTGTTCTCGCTGCCGCCGCCCTTGGCGGCGACGGTCACATCGACGGTGTTGCCGGGCACGATCTCGGTGACGATGACGGCCGGGGTGTTGTCGCGCGTGTTCTTGCGCGCAAAGTGCGGGTCGGCCACGACGGAGGCGCGCAGGGTGTTGTCCGGGTGGTTGTAGCCACGGCGCACGCCTTCGTTGATGGCGTCTTCCAGGCTGCCGGTAAAGCCCTCCCAGCGCACGTCCATGCCCACTTTCAGGAAGACGTTGACGATGCCCGTGTCCTGGCAGATGGGGCGGTGGCCGAAGGCGGCCATCTTGCTGTTGGTGAGGATTTGCGCCATCGCATCCTTGGCGGCGGGCGAAGCCTCGCGCTCGTAGGCGCGCGCCAGGTGCTGGATGTAGTCGGCCGGGTGGTAGTAGCTGATGTATTGCAGCGCGGCGCTGATCGACTCGATCAGCGCGTCTTGGGTAATGGTGGTCATGGCGTGGGAGTCGTGGGGTGTTGTGATGATGAAAAGCCTGCGCCTGCCGGGGCGGCAGGGCGGCGGAATTATCGCCGTGCGCCAGGGCGCAACGGCGCATGCCAAGCATTGCAAATGCGAACCAGTTTCATCTGGTGGCTAGAATCTGCGCCCGCCGCGCCTGCTGCATCCTGTGGCACCGGCCTTGAATCCCAAACGCGACGAGGAGACCCGCTTCATGACCGCCACCCGCCAGGAAAAAGACACTTTCGGCCCCATCGACGTGCCCGCCGACAGGCTGTGGGGCGCGCAGACGCAGCGCTCGCTGCAGAACTTCGACATCAGCGGCGAGCAGCAGCCGCGCGAGATCATTCATGCGCTGGCGCAGGTCAAGCGCGCCTCGGCCGCCGTCAACCAGCGCCTGGGCCTGCTGGATGAGAAGAAGGCCGCCGCCATCATCGCCGCCGCCGACGAAGTGATCGCCGGCCGGCACCCCGACGAATTTCCGCTGGTGGTGTGGCAAACCGGCTCGGGCACGCAAACCAACATGAACGTCAACGAAGTGCTGGCCAACCGCGCCAGCGAGCTGCTGGGCGGCGTGCGCGGCGAGGCCCGCCTGGTGCACCCCAACGACGACGTGAACAAGAGCCAGTCCAGCAACGACGTGTATCCCACCGCCATGCACGTGGCCGCCGTCACCGCCATCGAAAGCCGCCTGCTGCCCGCCATTGCCCGGCTGCGCGCCACGCTGCAGGGCAAGAGCCAAGCCTTTGCCGACATCGTCAAGATCGGCCGCACCCACCTGCAAGATGCCACGCCGCTGACGCTGGGGCAGGAGTTTTCCGGCTGGGTGGCGCAGCTCGACCACGGCGAGAAGCACCTGCGCTCGGCCCTGCCGCACCTGCACGAGCTGGCCCTGGGCGGCACCGCCGTGGGCACCGGCCTGAACGCGCCCAAAGGCTATGCCGAGGGCGTGGCCGAGGAGCTGGCGCGGATCACGCAGTACCCCTTCGTCACCTCGCCCAACAAGTTCGAATCGCTGGCCAGCTGCGATGCGCTGGTGTTCGCCCATGGCGCGCTCAAGACCCTGGCCGCCAGCATGATGAAGATCGCCAACGACGTGCGCTGGCTGGCCAGCGGCCCGCGCAGCGGCATTGGCGAGATCAGCATCCCCGAGAACGAGCCCGGCTCGTCCATCATGCCCGGCAAGGTCAACCCCACGCAGAGCGAGGCCGTGACCATGCTGGCCGCGCAGGTGCTGGGCAACGACGTGGCCATCAACGTCGGCGGCGCCAGCGGCAACTTCGAACTGAACGTGTTCCGCCCGCTGGTGGCGCACAACTTCCTGCAAAGCGTGCGCCTGCTGGCCGATGGCATGAACAGCTTCAATGACCATTGCGCCGTGGGCATCGAGCCCAACCGCGAGCGCATCGCCGAGCTGGTGCAGCGCTCGCTCATGCTGGTGACCGCGCTCAACCCGCACATCGGCTACGACAAGGCCGCCTTCATCGCCAAGAAGGCGCACAAGGAAGGCAGCAGCCTGCGTGAAGCGGCGATTGCCAGCGGCCACCTCACGGCCGAGCAGTTCGACGCCTGGGTCGTGCCCGCCAACATGGTGGGCAACCTGCGCTGAGGCGGGGCGGCCGGGCACCCGTCCGGTTCGATGATCCAGTGCCGATAATTCAAAAACAATAGCGCCTGGGGCAGTATCCATCTGCCTTGGTGCTTATTTTTTTAGGGCCAGCCGCCATGCGATCGGCCACGAGCCGGGCAGCGAAACTGTGCATAAAGTGCCGGGGTGCATCAAAAAACATAGCGACCTAGGCCGTATAAACAGCCTCAAAGGCCTGTTTGGCTGAATGCGTAACGCCGGGGCAATCCACCTGGTCATGTGTGCAGGCGCATGCATGGTGAGTCAGTACCGTATCGCGGCGCACGCGGCCACGGCGTGGCGCGCAGGCTGCGGATAATCGCCCCCCATGTCCAGCCATTCCAAGATTCTGTTCGGCTTTCACGCCGTAGGCGTGCGCCTGAAAACGGCGCCGGCTTCGGTGCAAGAGGTTTATGTGGATGCTTCCCGGCGTGACGCGCGCATGAAGCAGTTTCTGGCCCGTGCACAGGAGGCGCGGGTGCGCGTGATTGAGGCCGACGCCTTGCGGCTGACCCGGCTGGCGGGCAGTGCCGGCCACCAGGGCGTGGCCGCGCGCGTGCAGCCGGTGGCGCAGGCCCGGTCGCTGGACGATTTGCTGGACGCACTGGACGAGCCGCCGCTGCTGCTGGTGCTTGATGGCGTGACCGATCCGCACAACCTGGGCGCCTGCCTGCGTGTGGCCGATGGCGCAGGCGCGCATGCGGTGATTGCGCCCAAGGACCACGCGGCGGGCATCAATGCCACGGTGGCCAAGGTGGCCAGCGGCGCGGCGGAGACGGTGCCGTATTTCATGGTGACCAACCTGGCGCGCACGCTGAACGAGCTGAAGGAACGCCACATCTGGATCACCGGTACGGCAGGCGAGGCCGAGCGCACGCTGTACGAGGTGGATTTGACGGGCCCGGCCGCGCTGGTGCTGGGGGCGGAAGGCCCGGGCATGCGCCAGCTGACGCGCAAGACGTGTGACCAGCTGGTGCGTATTCCGATGCATGGCGCGGTGGAAAGCCTGAATGTCTCCGTGGCCAGCGGGGTGTGCCTGTACGAAGCGCGGCGGCAACGCGGCTGAGCAGGGCCGACGCGGCGTGCAGGTGAAAGCGCCGGCCGGCCAATGCAAGGCCGGGGCTTGTGCTCTGTGCGGTATCAGGGGCACGCAAAATCAGAAGCAGTTGTTTGCTGGCTCTATGGGGCGGCATCGGATTTGGCCGCTCGTTACCTCAACAGTGGCTCCCCGCTTGAGTTTGGGGCGAGTCGCTACCAAGGTTTAATAACAGCGGGCAAGCTGTGGGCTCCCATGCCTTGGGCTGTATAGCCGCGCACGGGGCCGCCAAAGGGCCGCCAAAGGGGCGCGCCTGGGCCTTGCGTGTTGGAGGGTGTTTGAGCGGGTAGCGCAGCGGAGTTTTTTGAGCGTGCTGCTTTAAGGGGAAACGCGGAGCAGCGACAGCCAAGCCCTCGGAGCCTGTTCAAACCCCCTGCGCGGCGGGCGATCAAGCGGACTTGGGCGCAGATTTGCGGCGCCAACCAAGCGTGATGTGTACCAAGGTAGCGCCTTGCAGCCTGTCTCAAGCCTTTTTTGCCCAATCGCGCCGACATCTTGAACGGGTTTCTCAAAAGAAGTGCAAGAAAAAAAGCGCCTGCCCCGAGAAGCCGGAGGCAGGCGCTTTTTGCCGTTTGGTTCTTACCCGTACCCGCACGCCCGGAGCGTGAGCGGGTGATGGGCGGCGATTGATTAGCCGGGCAGCTGGACGTCGCGGCGGGCGGGGCCGGTGTAAAGCTGGCGCGGGCGGCCGATCTTGTATTCGGGATCGGCAATCATCTCGTTGAGCTGGGCGATCCAGCCCACGGTGCGCGCCAGCGCGAAGATGCCGGTGAACAGGTTGACCGGGATGCCGATGGCGCGCTGCACGATGCCGGAGTAGAAGTCCACGTTCGGGTAGAGCTTGCGCTGCACGAAGTAGTCGTCCTCCAGCGCGATTTGCTCCAGCTTCTTGGCCAGGGCGAACAGCGGGTCGTTTTCCAGACCCAGTTCGGCCAGCACCTCGTTGCAGGTTTCCTGCATCAGCTTGGCGCGCGGATCGTAGTTCTTGTAGACGCGGTGGCCAAAGCCCATCAGGCGCACGCCGGAGTTCTTGTCCTTGACCTTTTCCATGAACTCGCCCACCTTGGCCACGCCGCCCATGCGCTGGATGTCTTCCAGCATGTTCAGGCAGGCCTCGTTGGCGCCGCCGTGGGCCGGGCCCCACAGGCAGGCCACGCCAGCGGCGATGGCGGCGAACGGGTTGGTGCCCGAGGAGCCGCACAGGCGCACGGTGGAGGTGGAGGCGTTCTGCTCGTGGTCGGCGTGCAGGATGAAGATACGGTCCAGCGCCTTTTCAATCACCGGGTTGACCTTGTATTCCTCGCACGGGGTGCCGAACATCATGCGCAGGAAGTTGCCGGCGTAGCTCAGGTGGTTTTGCGGGTACATGTACGGCTCGCCCTTGCCGTACTTGTAGGCCATGGCCACCAGCGTGGGCAGCTTGGCGATGAGCTGGATGGCGGCGCGGTCGCGGTGCTCGGGGTTATGGATGTCGGTGTTCTCGTGGTAGAAGGCCGACATGCCGCCCACCAGGCCGGTGAGCACGGCCATGGGATGCGCGTCGCGGCGGAAGCCGCGCAGGAAGAACTGCATCTGCTCGTTCACCATGGTGTGCTTGAGCACGAGCTGGTGGAAGTCTTCACGTTGCTGGGCGTTGGGCAGCTCGCCCTTGAGCAGCAGGTAGCAGGTGTCGAGGTAATCGCACTTTTCGGCCAGCTGCTCGATGGGGTAGCCGCGGTAGAGCAGCTCGCCCTTGTCGCCGTCGATGTAGGTGATGGCGGACTGGCACGACGCGGTGGACAGAAAGCCCGGGTCGTACGTGAACATGCCGGTTTGCGCGTAGAGCTTGCGGATGTCGATCACGTCGGGGCCGATGGTGCCCTGGTAGATGGGAAGCTCGACGTTGCCGGGGGTGCCGCTGGCAAACGACAGCGTCGCCTTGTTGTCGGAAAGTTTCATGAATCGTCTCCTCGGAGGTGTCGATGGAAAAAGGCGGTGCGGAGGCAGGGCGGGGGCGCGCTTCAGGCGCGCAGCATGCCCAGTATTTGCCGCACCGGCGGCGTGTCTAGCGGGCCCGTCAACTCGGTGCGGGCCAGCAGCAGATCCAGCAGCTCGTTGTCGGGCAGATCCATCAGCTGCATCAGCGCCTGGGCCTGCGTGGCGGTGAGGGCGGCGCCGTGGCGGGTGAAGAAGCCCTCGATCAGCAAATCGTTTTCAAGCATGCCTCGGCGGCACCGCCACTGGAGCTTGCCGAGCTGGTGCGCGTCGAGGCGTTCTTCTTCGCTGTGCTGCATGGCGATGGGGGCAGGACGTCAGACGGCGCGGCGCACCATCAACTCCTTGATTTTGCCGATGGCGCGCGTGGGGTTCAAACCCTTGGGGCACACGTCCACGCAGTTCATGATGGTGTGGCAGCGGAACAGGCGGTAGGGGTCTTCCAGGTTGTCAAGACGGGCGCCCGTGGCCTGGTCACGGCTGTCGGCGATGAAGCGGTAAGCCTGCAGCAAGCCGGCGGGGCCGACGAACTTGTCGGGGTTCCACCAGAAGCTGGGGCAGCTGGTGGAGCAGCTGGCGCACAGAATGCATTCGTACAGGCCGTTGAGCTCCTCGCGCTCCTCGGGTGACTGCAGGCGCTCTTTTTCGGGCGGCGGCGTGTCGTTGATGAGGTAGGGCTTGATGGAGTCGTACTGCGCGAAGAACTGCGTCATGTCCACGATCAGGTCGCGCACCACGGGCAGGCCGGGCAGGGGTTTGAGGACGATGGGATCCTTCAGCGTGCGCAGGTTGGTCAGGCAGGCCAGGCCGTTCTTGCCGTTGATGTTCATGGCGTCGGAGCCGCACACGCCTTCGCGGCACGAGCGGCGAAACGACAGCGAGGGATCCTTGGCCTTGAGCTTGACCAGCGCGTCCAGCAGCATGCGCTCGTTGCCTTCGAGTTCGATCTCGATGGTTTCCATGCGCGGCTTGGCGTCCTTGTCCGGGTCGTAGCGGTAGATCTTGAAAGTGCGTTTTTGCATCGTGTTTTTTCCTTGTGACCGGACGGGAGATCAGAACGTGCGAACCTTGGGCGGCACGGTGTCCACGGTGAGCGGCTTGGTGCGCACGGGCTTGTAGCTCAGGCTGTTGCTGGCGCTGTGCCACAGTGTGTGCTTCATCCAGTTGGCGTCGTCACGGCCCAGGGGAGCCACGGGGTCGTCGGCCGGGCGCTCGTAGTCAAGCACGGTGTGGGCGCCGCGGCATTCGGTGCGGGCAGCGGCGGAGACCATGGTGGCCTGGGCCACTTCGATCAGGTTTTCCACCTCCAGCGCCTCAATGCGGGCGGTGTTGAATACCTTGGAATGGTCTTTCAGCCCGATGGCCATGGCGCGCTCGCGCAGGGCAGCGACCTTGGTCACGCCTTCGTTCATGCTGGCCTGCGTGCGGAACACGCCCGCGTGCTGCTGCATGGTGTTGCGGATGTCGTTGGCCACGGTTTGCGAGTATTCGCCGCTGTCGTTGGATTCGATCTTGTTCAGGCGGGCCAGCGAGAAGTCGGCCGCGTCGGCCGGCAGCGGCTTGTGCGCGCCTTTTTCGTGGAACTTGATGATGTGGTTGCCCGCCGCGCGGCCGAACACCAGCAGGTCCAGCAGCGAGTTGGTGCCCAGGCGGTTGGCGCCGTGCACGCTGACGCAGGAGCATTCGCCCACGGCGTACAGGCCATTGACAACCTCGTTGTCGGCGCTGGCGGTCTGGATGGCGACCTGCCCGTTGATGTTGGTCGGGATGCCGCCCATCTGGTAATGGATGGTGGGCACCACGGGAATGGGTTCCTTGGTGATGTCCACGTTGGCGAAGTTGATGCCGATCTCGTACACCGAGGGCAGGCGCTTGTGGATGGTTTCGGCGCCCAGGTGGTCGAGCTTGAGCACCACGTAGTCCTTGTTGGGGCCGCAGCCGCGCCCTTCCTTGATCTCCTGGTCCATGGAGCGCGAAACGAAGTCGCGCGGCGCCAGGTCTTTCAGGGTGGGGGCGTAGCGCTCCATAAAGCGCTCGCCATTGCTGTTGAGCAAGATGGCGCCTTCGCCACGGCAGCCCTCGGTCAGCAGCACGCCCGCGCCAGCCACGCCGGTGGGGTGGAACTGCCAGAACTCCATGTCCTGCAGCGGAATGCCGGCGCGCGCGGCCATGCCCAGGCCGTCGCCGGTGTTGATGAAGGCGTTGGTGCTGGCCGCGAAGATGCGGCCCGCGCCGCCGGTGGCCAGCAGCACGGTTTTTGCGTGCAGAATGTAGAGGTCGCCGGTTTCCATCTCGAGCGCGGTCACGCCCACCACGTCGCCCTCGGCGTCGCGGATCAGGTCCAGCGCCATCCATTCGACGAAGAAGCTGGTGCGCGCCTTCACGTTCTGCTGGTACAGCGTGTGCAGCATGGCGTGACCCGTGCGGTCGGCGGCGGCGCAGGCGCGCTGCACGGGCTTTTCGCCGTAGTTGGCGGTGTGCCCCCCGAAGGGGCGCTGGTAGATGGTGCCATCGGGGTTGCGGTCGAACGGCATGCCCATGTGCTCCAGGTCATAGACCACGGCCGGCGCCTCGCGGCACATGAATTCGATGGCGTCCTGGTCACCCAGCCAGTCGCTGCCCTTGATGGTGTCGTAGAAGTGGTAGTGCCAGTTGTCCTCGCTCATGTTGCCCAGCGATGCGCCGACGCCGCCTTGCGCGGCCACGGTGTGCGAGCGGGTGGGAAAAACCTTGGAGAGCACGGCCACTTGCAGGCCCGCGCGCGCCAGTTGCAGCGAGGCGCGCATGCCGGAACCGCCAGCGCCGACGATGACCACGTCAAACTTGCGGACGGTGATGTTGTCTTTGGTGTATGTCATGTTCGTGGGGACGATGCGATAAGTCGGGGCGCGGCGGTCACAGGCGCCACAGAACCTGGATGGCCCAGCCGGCGCAGCCGACCAGCCAGACGATGGTGAAGACCTGGAGCGCCAGGCGCAGACCGACGGGCTTGACGTAGTCCATCCAGATGTCGCGCACGCCAACCCAGATGTGCCAGATCATCGCGACGATGACGGCGAAGGTCAGCACCTTCATCCACTGCGTGGAGAAGATGCCGGCCCAGGTGTCGTAGCCGATGGGGCCGCTGGCCAGCAGCACTTGTGCCAGCAGCACCAGGGTGAACAGCGCCATCAGGGCGCCGGTGATGCGTTGCACGAGCCAGTCGCGCAGGCCATAGTGCGCGCCGACGACCGTGCGCTTGGAGCCGTAGTTCACTGCCATTTTTCGATTTCCTCTTGTTGGTCCAATGCGTTTCAGTACAAGCCGAACAGCTTGGCGCCCAGTGCAACCGTCAGGACAATGCTGAGCACCAGGGTGGCAACCGCCGAGGTTTTGCCGAACTCCTTGCTGACGGCGTGGGAAGCGTCCATGTACAGGTGGCGCACACCAGCGATCAGGTGGTGCAGGTAGGCCCAGATGAGGCCCAGCGCCACCAGCTTGACGAACCAGCCGGGAAAGACCCAGATGCCGTGGTCGAATGCGGCAGTGAACTGCAGGAACGAGATTTCCGAGGAAACGGATTTGTCGAACAGCCAGATAATGAACGGCAGCAGAAAGAACATCAGCGCACCGCTGACGCGATGCAGAATCGACACGATGCCTGCCGGCGGGAGCCGGTAGGTGCGCACGTCGTTCAGGATGTTGATGTTGCGGAATTCAGGCCGTTTGCGGGCGGCTTCACTCATGGGCGTCACTTCCTTTTTCGTGGGCGGTGTATGCGCTGGGGCGGGGGCGTTTGTCCCGTGCGGGACAATCTGTAAATTCTATTGCAATGCTGCCAGCGGCTTGGCGGGCGGGTGGGGCACTGGGCGGAAAGGGGCTTTGTCCGGAGTCATCTTCGTGGGGCGCGCGAGGCGGCGGCAAGGGGCCTTCAGCTCAGGCGGTTGTGATAGTGGCGCGTATCGGTGCGGTAAAGCCCCCGGCGCAGTTCCATGGGCAGATCGTTGTAGGTGCAGGCGATGCGCTCAACACTGAGCAGGGGGGTGGCCGGGGTTACTCCCAGTAGCTTGGCCTGGCCCGGATCTGGCAGCACGGCGCGGATTTTTTCATCGGCGCGCACCATGCGCACGCCAAACTCGGTTTCGAAAAAGGCATACATCGGCCCCTGGCAGGCTGACAGGCGCTCTGCCGTCAAGCCCTTGAAAGGGCCGCCCGGCAGCCACAGGTCTTCCAAAATGGTGGGCACGCCGCCGAATGCCAGCACGCGCCGGAGCTGAAAGACCGCATCGCCTGTGCGCAGTGCAAGGGCGCGGGCTACGTCGGCGCTGGCGCGCTGGCGCCGGCATTCGACCACGGTGCGCTGCGCGGGCTGGTCCGTGGGGCTGTCGCCGTCGGGCACCAGACGCAGAAAACGGTATTGGACATGCCGCTCGGCATGGGTGGCCACGAAAGTGCCACGCCCCTGGCGGCGCACCAGCAAATGCTCGGCGGCGAGCTCGTCAATGGCTTTGCGCACGGTGCCTTGGCTGACGCGAAAGCGCGCGGCCAGCTCCAGTTCGCTGGGGATGACTTCGCCGGGCTTCCACTCGCCTTGCTGCAGGCTGTGCAGTATGAGCTGCTTGATTTGCTGGTAAAGCGGGCTGAAGGCAGGCGTTCCCGCGCCGGTGGCCGCGTCGTTGTCAGTGGGGGAGGGGGGGGCGGTGGCCATGCGGGCTGGCGTGATTTGCGAATTGCTGGAGCGGCTTTGAAAACCGCGCAATCATATCTTATATAAGACACAAGACAAATTGACCGGCCCGGGGTTCGCGGATACACTTGCGGGCAGAATTCGGCTGTCCGCGCGTGGCTTGTGACTTGTGAGAACGCAAGAGCGTGCGCCAATCTGCCGGCGCTGGAGGCTGTCGTTGAACGACCCGGCCCGGCGTGCCGCCACCAACCGGGTGGCATCTTTTCATGCACGATCATCAACTCAGGAGATTTCCCTTATGAGCAAGAAACCCGTTCGCGTCGCCGTCACTGGCGCTGCTGGCCAGATCGGTTACGCCCTGCTGTTCCGCATTGCCTCCGGCGAAATGCTGGGCAAGGATCAGCCGGTGATCCTGCAGCTGCTGGAAATCCCCGACGAGAAAGCGCAAAAGGCGCTCAAGGGCGTGATGATGGAGCTGGAAGACTGCGCCTTCCCGCTGCTGGCCGGCATGGAGGCGCACAGCGACCCCATGACCGCCTTCAAGGACACCGACTACGCGCTGCTCGTGGGCGCCCGCCCGCGCGGCCCCGGCATGGAGCGCGCCGACCTGCTGGCCGCCAACGCCCAGATCTTCACGGCCCAAGGCAAGGCGCTCAACGCCGTGGCCAGCCGCAACGTGAAGGTGCTGGTGGTGGGCAACCCGGCCAACACCAATGCCTACATCGCCATGAAGTCCGCGCCCGACCTGCCGGCCAAGAACTTCACCGCCATGCTGCGTCTGGATCACAACCGCGCCGCCAGCCAGATTGCCGCCAAGACCGGCAAGCCCGTCAAGGACATCAAGAAGCTCGCCGTCTGGGGCAACCACAGCCCGACCATGTACGCCGACTACCGCTTCGCCACCATCGATGGCCAGAGCGTCAAGGACATGATCAACGACCAGGAATGGAACAAGAACGTGTTCCTGCCCACCGTGGGCAAGCGCGGCGCCGCCATCATTGAGGCGCGCGGCCTGTCCTCTGCCGCCAGCGCGGCCAATGCCGCCATCGACCACATGCGCGACTGGGCGCTGGGCACGAATGGCGAGTGGGTCACCATGGGCATTCCTTCGCAGGGCTGGTACGGCATTCCGAAGGACGTGATGTTCGGCTTCCCCGTCACTTGCGAAAACGGCGAGTACAAGGTGGTCGAGGGTCTGGAAATCGACGCTTTCAGCCAAGAGTGCATCGACAAGACGCTGGCCGAGCTGGAAGGCGAGAAGGACGGCGTCAAGCACCTGCTGTAAACCGGATATGCGCCCCCGCCGGCTCTTGGGTGGCAAGCTAAGTTGCTATGAATTAAGTAGCTTCTTGCGCCCGATTGGTGGGCGGTGGCGCCTGTTTGATTTGCTTTTTTGGGCGATTGATCTCTTCTGCCGTGACTCATCCACGCGATGTGCTGCTGGGGGCGCAAGCCAGTGCAGGCTTGCTGCCCGTTTGTGACCACTACAGTGGCGTTGAAGCGCGTATGCGCAAAAGTCTTCAGCTGCAGGCCGAAATGCGGCAGGAATTTGGCGCCTGCGTGTTCGACGTGACGCTGGACTGCGAAGACGGCGCGCCCGTGGGCGGCGAGGCCGAGCACGCGCTTCTTGTCAGCGAGTTGGCGCTTTCCGCGCCGGATGGCGCCCGCGTCGGGGTGCGCGTGCATCCGGTCGATCACCCCGCATTCGCGAATGACGTGGCCACCATCGCGGGAAGCGCTGGCCATCGCCTGGCCTATTTGATGGTGCCCAAGGTCGAAACGGTGCATGAAGTGCAGCGCGCGGAGCAGGCCTTGCTGGACGCCTTTCCCGCAGGGCTGCCGTTGCATGTGCTGATCGAGTCGCCCGGCGCAGTGCACCGTGCGTTCGATATTGCGGCCCATGCGCGCGTGCAGTCGCTCAGCTTCGGGCTGATGGATTTCGTGTCGGCACATGCGGGCGCCATACCGGCGGAGGGCATGGGCATTCACGGCCAGTTCAGCCACCCGCTGGTGCGCCGGGCCAAGCTGGAAATTGCCTCTGCCGCCCATGCGTTCGGCAAGGTGCCTTCGCACGGCGTGGTGACCGAATTCAAGGACACGGCGGCCTTGCGCGATGCAGCGCGCCGTGCGGCGTGCGAATTCGGCTACACGCGCATGTGGAGCATTCACCCGGACCAGATTCGCCCCATTCTGCAAGCCTTTTCCCCTGGCGATCGGCAAGTGGATGAGGCGGTGGCCATTCTGCTGTCTGCACAGCGGGCAGGGTGGGCGCCCATCAGTTACCAGGGGCGCTTGCATGACCGGGCGAGCTACCGGCATTTCTGGCAATTGCTGGAGCGTGCCCATGCCACCGGCCGCGCTTTGCCTGCGGAAGCGAAAGCGTGGTTCTAAGCGCCTTTTTCACCACATGCCTTCGGGCGGGTTTCAGCAGAAAGTGGCGGCGCATGCCATCATTGCCGCCCTTTCCCTTTTTGAAGGCTTTTGTCATATGAAACCGATGCTTCTTGCCGCTGCTCTCGCGCTGACCCTGCCCATGGGGGCTGCCCAGGCGCAGTCAGCCGGCGCTGCCAAGAAACCTGCTGCGGCCAGCGCGAAGAAGGCGCCTGCCAAAAAGGCCACCGCCAAGAAAAAGAGCGCTTCAGCCAAGCGGCGCGTGCCCGCCAAGACGGCCAAGGCAGTTGAAAAGGTCACGCCGGTGCAGTCGCTCACGCAGCGACTGACGCCTGCCGAGCTGGCCATCGCCCAGTACATTCATACAGGCCGCATCCAGTGCGCACTGGGCGCCAACGTCACGGTCACTGCGGATGAGAAGAATCCCGGCTTCTTCCACGTCAGCGCTGGCAAGCAGCGCTATTACATGCACCCGGTGGAAAGCCGCACGGGAGCCATCCGTCTTGAAGACAACCGCGCAGGCGCCATGTGGCTGCAGTTGGGCAACAAGTCCATGCTGATGGATCAAAAGCGTGGCCAGCGCGTGGCAGACGAATGTGCCGCCCCGGCCCAGCGTGAATTTGCGGCCCAGCTGGGCAACCAGCCGAAAGAAGGCAGCTTGCTCGGCCAGCCCTGAGCGGCTGCAACGCGCCTGCCAGTGCTGCTGGCAGGCAGCGCAACGTGGTCACGCATTCTTGAGCCAAAGAAAAAACAGATACCAGGACATTTACCGTTATCCAGGAGAAAACCCACATGTTGAAAGCCTACCGTGACCACGCCGCCGAGCGCGCCGCGCTCGGCATCCCGCCGCTGCCGCTGGACGCCAAGCAGACCGCCGAGCTGATCGAGCTCATCAAGAACCCGCCCGCAGGTGAAGAAGAATTCCTGATGGAGCTGCTCACGCACCGCGTGCCGCCGGGCGTGGACGATGCGGCCAAGGTCAAGGCCAGCTTCCTGGCCGCCGTGGCGCATGGCGACATCCAGGTGGGCCTGATCTCCAAGGCCAAGGCCACCGAGCTGCTGGGCACCATGGTGGGCGGCTACAACGTGCACCCGCTGATCGAGCTGCTGGACGACGCCGAAGTGGCCAACGTGGCCGCCGAAGCGCTGAAGAAGACGCTCTTGATGTTCGACTTCTTCAACGACGTGGCCGAAAAAGCCAAGGCCGGCAACGCCAAGGCCAAGGAAGTGATGCAAAGCTGGGCCGATGCCGAGTGGTTCACCAGCCGCCCCAAGGTGGAGGAGAAGATCACCGTCACCGTGTTCAAGGTGCCCGGCGAGACCAACACCGACGACCTCTCGCCCGCGCCCGACGCCTGGAGCCGCCCGGACATCCCGCTGCACTACCTGGCCATGCTGAAGAACACCCGGCCTGACGCGGCCTTCAAGCCCGAGGAAGACGGCAAGCGCGGCCCCATCCAGTTCATCGAGAACCTGAAGAAGAAAGGCCACCTGGTCGCCTACGTGGGCGACGTGGTGGGCACCGGCTCGTCGCGCAAGTCGGCCACCAACAGCGTGATCTGGGCCACGGGTCAGGACATCCCCTTCGTGCCCAACAAGCGCTTCGGCGGTGTGACGCTGGGCGGCAAGATCGCGCCCATCTTCTTCAACACGCAGGAGGACTCCGGCGCGCTGCCCATCGAGGTGGATGTGAGCCAGATGGAAATGGGCGATGTGATCGACATCTTCCCCTACGAGGGCAAGATCGAGAAAAACGGCCAGAAGATCGCCGACTTCCAGCTCAAGAGCGAAGTGCTGCTGGACGAAGTGCAGGCCGGCGGCCGCATCAACCTCATCATCGGCCGCTCGCTCACGGCCAAGGCGCGCGAGGCCCTGGGCCTGCCCGCCTCCACCGAATTCCGCCTGCCCAAGGCCCCGGTCGATACCGGCAAGGGCTTTACGCTGGCGCAGAAAATGGTCGGCCGCGCCTGCGGCCTGCCCGAAGGCCAGGGCATCCGCCCCGGCACCTACTGCGAGCCGCGCATGACCACCGTGGGCAGCCAGGACACCACCGGCCCCATGACGCGCGACGAGCTCAAAGACCTGGCCTGCCTGGGCTTTTCCGCCGACATGGTGATGCAGTCCTTCTGCCACACCGCCGCCTATCCGAAGCCGGTTGACGTGAAGACGCACCGCGAGCTGCCCGCCTTCATCAGCAACCGCGGCGGCGTGGCCCTGCGCCCGGGCGATGGCGTGATCCACTCCTGGCTCAACCGCTTGCTGCTGCCCGACACCGTGGGCACGGGCGGCGACAGCCACACGCGCTTCCCGATCGGCATCAGCTTCCCCGCAGGCTCCGGCCTGGTCGCCTTTGGCGCAGCGACTGGCGTGATGCCGCTGGACATGCCCGAGAGCGTGCTGGTGCGCTTCAAGGGCGAGCTGCAACCGGGCGTCACCCTGCGTGACCTGGTGCACGCCATCCCGCTGTACGCCATCAAGGCCGGGCTGCTGACGGTGGCCAAGGCTGGCAAGAAAAACATCTTCTCCGGCCGCATCCTGGAGATCGAGGGCCTGCCCGACCTGAAGGTCGAACAAGCCTTTGAGCTCTCCGACGCCAGCGCCGAGCGCTCGGCCGCCGGTTGCACCATCAAGCTCAACAAAGAGCCGATCATCGAGTACCTGACCTCCAACATCGTGCTCATGAAAAACATGATCGCCGATGGCTACGAGGACGCCAAAACCCTGGCGCGCCGCATCGAGAAAGTGGAGCAATGGCTGGCCAACCCGCAGCTGTTGGAAGCCGACGCCGACGCTGAGTACGCCGCCGTGATCGAGATCGACATGAACGAGATCAAGGAGCCCATCGTCTGCTGCCCCAACGACCCGGACGACGCCAAGTTCCTCTCCGAAGTGGCGGGCGAGAAGATCGACGAAGCCTTCATCGGCTCGTGCATGACCAACATCGGCCACTTCCGCGCTGCGGCCAAGCTGCTGGGCGGCCAGCGCGACATCCCCGTCAAGCTGTGGGTGGCCCCGCCCACCAAGATGGACCAGAACGAGCTCATCAAGGAAGGCCACTACGCCGCCTTCGGCACCGCTGGCGCGCGCACCGAAATGCCCGGCTGCTCGCTGTGCATGGGCAACCAGGCGCAGGTGCGCGAGGGCGCGACGGTGATCTCCACCAGCACGCGCAACTTCCCCAACCGCCTGGGCAAGAACACCAACGTCTACCTGGGCAGCGCCGAGCTGGCGGCCATCGCCTCGCGCCTGGGCTACCTGCCCACGCCCGAGGAATACCTCAAGGAAATGGGCGTGATCGACGCCGACAAGGCCAGCGTGTACCGCTACATGAACTTCGACCAGATCGAGGAATACGTGGACAAGGCCAAGGAGGTTTCGGCCTGAGCCATGTGCTTTTGCCGTTGAGCAAGCGGCAGCGCGCAGCTTGTTGAGTGCGTGCGCTGACCGTCCCCATGACCCCGTTTCGCCTGTTCAGGCGTGCGGGGTTTTTTGTTTTTCTGGCGCATTTCATTTGTTTGCCAGCGGGTTTGTTCAGGCGGCGATGCCGTTCACGGTTCAAAAGCTTGTTGTCCGGGCAAGCGCAGGGCTGTTCATGATGAGGGCCAGAAGATGCAAAGCCGCGATGAACTGATGGGTCCCAATGGCTGCGCCAGTCACCTTGGAGCTTCAAGGCGTCAGCCGCCTGGCCAGTGCGCCAGCGGTGAGCGCCTGATCTGACGGCCAGGTGTCGGCGGCGGCGCCGTGCTGAAAAGCAGCATGGCAAGCAGCTTCGAAGGCTGCAAGGCCTGCGGCCAGGCGGGCGCCCGTCAGGCCGGCCAGCACGTCCCCCGTGCCCGCCGTGGCCAGGCGGGCATTGCCGGTGGGATTGAGGCGCGGCGTTTCACCTGGCCCGGCGATGACCGTGCCGCTGCCTTTGAGCACAACAGTGCAGCGGAAACGGTCGGCCAGAGCCTGCGCGGCGCCAAGGCGGTCGGCCTGCACCTGATGCACTTGAGCCGCCAGCAGGCGCGCGGCTTCCAGCGGATGGGGGGTCAGCACGGTGGCCTGTGCGCGGACGTGGCGTGTAGCCAGCGCAGTTTGCAAGGTGGGGTCTTGTGCCACGGCGTTGAGGGCATCGGCATCCAGCACCAGGCGCGGAGCTTGTGCCAGCACGGCAGGAAGGACGGCTTGAACTGCCTGGCCTCCGCCGCAACCACAGACAACGGTAAGCGCCCCCAGCGCCAGTGCATCCACGTGGCGCTGCATCAGCTCGGGCAGGCCCGTGTCGAACGCGGGCCGGTCATGGCCCAGCAGGGCCAGGTACACGCGGCCAGCGCCGCCGTGCAGCGCGGCACTGGCGGCCAACAGGGCCGCGCCGGTCATGGCATGGCCGCGTGTGGCATTGCTTTCGCCGCCAATGATGGCCACATCGCCAAAACGGCCTTTGTGGCTGTCGTGTGGGCGACAGGCCAGTGGTGACGGGGCGTTCAGCCAGGCGGCCGGTGTTTCTTCTGCCGTGGGGCTCACCCCCAGATCGTCAAACCACAAGGTGCCGCAGGCATCCCGTCCGTGGGCAGTCAGCAGCCCAGGCTTGAGCGTAAGCAGGCTGAGGGTGTGGCGTGGCTGATGGTAAAAAAATGTGTTCAGGCAGGCTGGATCTTTGTTGATTGCTATTGATTTGGAAGCGTTTGGTTGGTGCAGTACGCCAGTGTCCGCATCCAGGCCGGTGGGCATGTCTACCGCCAGCAGGGGCGCGGCGCTGCTGTGCAGCCGGCTCAGCACGTCAAGCAGGCGGCCGGTGGGGGCGCGGGTTACGCCCAGTCCCAGCAGGGCATCGATGCACAAGTCTTGCGGGCCGAGGGGCGGCGCCCCATCGGCAAAGGCCACGCCAGCGGCGCGCGCGCGGCGGAGCGAGGCCAAGGCGTCTGGCGGCAGCCGGGCTTCATCGCCCAGCCAGGTCACCACGGGCTGCCCGCCCCACTGGCGCAGATGCATGGCGGCTTCCAGGCCATCGCCACCGTTGTTGCCCGGGCCGCAGGCCAGCCATACCGTGCGTGCATGCGGCGCCAGGGCCAGGGCCAGCCGTGCTACAGCCAGGCCAGCGCGCCGCATCAAGGTGTGCGGCGGCAGGCTGGCCGCGGCAGCCTGTTCGATGCGGCGCGTGGCGGCCGCGCTGAAAAGTGGGACAGGGCGACCAGGTGCATACAGGGGCAGCAGGTTGGGCATGCGGCATTATGGGCAAGGGGGAGTGCACAGAGGGAGCCAGCCCAAAGCCAGAGCGGAATGGCGGGTCCGCGCACTGGAGCGCGGTTTTAGGGTTCTTGGCAAGCACTTGGACGCATCAGCCAAGGCCAAGCCGGATGTCTTGCACGCTATAATCCGCAGGTTCTGCTTTGTGCAGCCGTGCCCGTGGCGTCATGGGCGGCTGGACTGGAGCAGGGCAAATCCCGAACCAGCCCTTGCGAGGTGTCCCGCTATAGGCCTGCACGTCAGGCACTCACGCGGCGATCTCGGGCTGGCTTCAAGAACCAACCTTGACTTGATAAGGCTTTATCCATGTCCGTGACCATGCGTCAAATGCTGGAAGCCGGTGTCCACTTTGGTCACCAGACGCGCTTCTGGAACCCCAAGATGGCCCCTTTCATCTTCGGCCATCGCAACAAGATCCACATCATCAACCTGGAAAAATCGTTGCCGATGTTCCAGGAGGCGCAGAAGTTCGCCAAGCAGCTGGCATCCAACCGCGGCACCATTTTGTTCGTGGGCACCAAGCGCCAGGCGCGCGAGATCGTGGCCGAGGAGGCCCGCCGCGCCGGCATGCCCTATGTTGAGCAGCGCTGGCTGGGTGGCATGCTGACCAACTTCAAGACCGTCAAGACCTCCATCAAGCGCCTGAAGGACATGAAGGCCCAGCTCGAAGCCGGCCTGGACAGCATGAGCAAGAAAGAGCAGCTCATGTTCAATCGGGAGCTGGAGAAGCTGGAAAAGGATATCGGCGGTATTCAAGACATGACCGCGTTGCCCGACGCCATCTTCGTGATCGACGTGGGCTACCACAAGATCGCCGTGGCCGAGGCCAAGAAACTGGGCATTCCGCTGATCGGCGTGGTGGACTCCAACCACAACCCCGATGGCATTGATTACGTGATTCCCGGCAATGACGACTCGGCCAAGGCCGTGACCCTGTATGCCCGTGGCATGGCCGATGCCATCTTGGAAGGCAAGGCCAACGCCGTCAATGACGTGCTGCAAGCCGTGGCGGCCGAAGGGGACGACGAGTTCGTCGAAGTCAAGGACGAAAGCGCCGCCTGACGGCTCGCACCCTGCCTGGCCCGTTTTGGCGGCCGGGCGGGATGACAGCAAAGGGGCCTGAAAAGCCCCTTTTTTTTAAGTTTCTTTTCCGGCAGGCCATGGCGCCTGTCTTTGAAAACCTGAACAAACGGAGTAACAGCAAATGGCAGCAATCACTGCAAGCATGGTCGCCGAACTGCGCGCCAAGACCGACGCCCCCATGATGGAATGCAAGAAAGCCCTGTCCGAGGCCGATGGCGACATGGCCAAGGCTGAGGAGTTGCTGCGCGTCAAGCTGGGCACCAAGGCCGGCAAGGCGGCCAGCCGCGTCACCGCCGAAGGCGTGGTGGCCGCGTTCATTGATGGCGACACAGGCGCCATGGTCGAGGTCAACTGCGAAACCGACTTCGTGACCAAGAACGACATGTTCATGGCCATGGCCAACGCCGCCGCCAAGCTGGCCGCTGAGCACAACCCCGCCGACGTGGCCGCCCTGGGCGCGCTGCCTTACAGCCAGGACGGCTTTGGCCCCACGCTCGAAGACGTGCGCGTGGGCCTGATCGGCAAGATTGGCGAGAACATGAGCTTCCGCCGCCTGGTGCGCAAGTCTGGCGGCAAGGTGGCCAGTTACCTGCACGGCACGCGCATTGGCGTGCTGGTGGAGTACGAGGGTGACGCCGCTGCCGCCAAGGACGTGGCCATGCACGTGGCCGCCATGAAGCCGGTGGCGCTGACCAGCGCCGATGTGCCGGCCGAAATGATTGAGAAAGAGCGCAGCGTGGCCGCCGCCAAAGCGCAGGAATCGGGCAAGCCGGCCGACATCGCCGCCAAGATGGTGGAAGGCTCCGTGCAGAAGTATCTGAAGGAAGTGGCCCTGTTCAGCCAGCCCTTCGTCAAGAACGACAAGCAAACGGTCGAGCAGATGCTGAAAGAAAAGAACACCACCGTGAAAGGGTTTACCCTTTATGTGGTGGGCGAAGGTATCGAGAAAAAAGCGGACGACTTTGCTGCTGAAGTGGCAGCCCAGGTGGCGGCTGCGCAAAAAGGGTGAGACTTCGGTGATCCCCCGCGGGGCGCCCTGTGACGGGCGCTTCGTTTCTTTTCTTTGTTTCCCTCTTTCAGGGGAGAGAAGCCGCTGGCGGCCAGTCATCGCAACGGTGCCAGCGGCGTTGTAATGGCCTGCTCCGTGGTCTGGATATGTGGAGCGGCCCTGTTGTTTTTGCCCGCTTTCACTTTTTGGAGCCACAGCCGATGACCAAAGCCAAACCAGCCCACAAGCGCATTTTGCTCAAGCTCTCCGGCGAAGCGCTGATGGGTGACGATGCTTTCGGCATC
This sequence comes from Comamonadaceae bacterium OH2545_COT-014, assembly GCA_003859965.1. Classification (GTDB taxonomy): domain Bacteria; phylum Pseudomonadota; class Gammaproteobacteria; order Burkholderiales; family Burkholderiaceae_C; genus Ottowia. The sequence goes on from RQYR01000013.1 coordinate 64,152, forward strand.
AACCGGGCCACCATCGAACGCATCGTGGCCGAGATTGCCGAGGTCACCCGCATGGGGGTTGAAGTGGCCGTGGTGATTGGCGGCGGCAACATCTTCCGTGGCGTGGCTGGCGGCTCGGCCGGCATGGATCGCGCCACGGCTGATTACATGGGCATGCTGGCGACCGTGATGAACGCGCTGGCCCTGGCCGACGCCATGGACAAGGCCGGTCTGACAGCCCGCGTGATGAGCGCCATCGGCATCGAGCAGGTGGTGGAGCCCTACGTGCGCCCCAAGGCGCTGCAATACTTGGAGGAGGGCAAGGTGGTGGTGTTTGCCGCCGGTACGGGCAACCCCTTCTTCACCACCGATACCGCCGCCGCGCTGCGTGGCGCCGAAATCGGGGCCGCGCTGGTGCTCAAGGCCACCAAGGTCGATGGCGTTTACACGGCCGACCCGAAAAAAGACCCCAAGGCCACGCGCTATGCGCGGCTGAGTTTCGATGAAGCGATGGCGCAGAACCTGGGCATCATGGATGCCACGGCATTCGCGCTATGCCGCGACCAGAAGCTGCCCATCAAGGTGTTTTCCATTTTCAAGCCTGGCGCGCTCAAGGCTGTGGTCATGGGCGCCGACGAAGGCACGCTGGTGCATGTCTGATCGATCACCACCGCTCCCCCAAGCGCACGAATACGCTTCTTTTTGGCTGCTGCAGGAGATGGGCCATCAGCGTCCATGGGCCAAGGCGAATTGCATCGCGCACAGGGGCTGACGGAATATCCCGCCGACTGAAGGAGTTTTGCCATGAGCATTGCCGACATCAAGAAAAACACCCAGGCCAAGATGGACCAGTCCATCCTGGCCTTCAAGAACAACCTCACCAAGATCCGCACAGGGCGCGCCAACCCGGCGCTGCTGGACACGATCCATGTCGAGTACTACGGCAACCATGTGCCGCTGTCCCAGGTGGCCAACGTGTCGCTGCTGGATGCACGCACCATCAGCGTGCAGCCGTGGGAAAAAGGCATGGCCGCCAAGATCGAAAAAGCCATCCGCGAGAGCGACCTGGGCCTGAACCCGGCCAGCATGGGTGATCTGATCCGCGTGCCCATGCCGCCCATGAGCGAGGAGCGCCGCAAGGAAATGACCAAGCTGGTGCGCGCCGAGGGTGAACAGGCCAAGATCGCCATCCGCAACCTGCGCCGCGACGCCAACGAAGCGGTGAAAAAGCTCGTCAAGGACAAGGAAGCCACCGAAGACGACCAAAAGCGCACCGAGGCCGACATCCAGAAGGCCACCGACAAGCACATCGCCGAGATCGATGCGCTCGTGGTGGACAAGGAAAAGGACATCATGGCGGTGTAAGCGCCTGGGCATGGTCGAGGAGGCGGCCCGAAAGGCGGGGCGGCGGGCAGGCTACAGCCATGAGTCGCCCAGGGCCGGTTTTTGCGGGCTGCTCCCGGATCATGAACAGGCAAATATCCATGGGCCGCCACTGGCTTGCCTGGGGCGCTGCGGTGAAACGGCTGTACGCATGATCCCGCGTGCCGCTCCATTGGCGCCGTCTCCATGGCTTGCCATCCCTGGCGAAGCTGCCCCGGCTGAACCGGGACAGGGCAGTGCGGTGGTACAGCCCATGGGCCGCCCACACACGGTGCGCTTGCTTTTCGTGCACTAACGTCACGTCTTGATCTCCTTTCCCTTTCTCGCTGCTGCACCGCATGGCCTCACACGCTTTTTCTGCTGACACGGCGCCACGCCATGTGGCGATCGTGATGGACGGCAATGGCCGCTGGGCCAAGCGGCGCTTGCTGCCGCGCGTGGCCGGCCACCGGCAAGGCGTGGAATCGCTGCGCCGCTGCATCCGTGCCGCGGCTGCGCGCGGTGTGCAGGTGCTGACGGTTTTCGCGTTTTCGTCCGAAAACTGGCGCCGCCCGGCTGAAGAAGTCAGTGGCCTGATGGATCTGCTGGCCAACGCGCTTTCGCGCGAAGTGCCCACGCTGCAGGAGGCAGGCGTGCGCCTGCATTTCGTGGGAGAGCGAAACGGCCTGTCCGAACGGGTGCGCGCCGGCTTGGCGCAGGCAGAGAAGGCCACGGAAGGCGGCGTCCGCCTGGTGCTCAACGTGTGCTTCAACTACGGCGGGCGCTGGGACATGGCCCAGGCCGCCGCGCGCGTGGCCGCCAGCGGCCAGCCGGTGACCGAGCAGGCCATTGCCAGCGCCCTGGCCCTGGCCCATGTGCCTGATCCCGACTTGCTCATCCGCACCGGTGGTGAGCAGCGGCTCAGCAACTTCCTGCTGTGGCAGGCGGCGTACAGCGAGCTTTTTTTCAGCGACCATCTGTGGCCGGACTTCGACGAAGCCGCGCTGGACGAAGCGCTGGCCGCCTACGCCCGGCGCGAACGGCGGTTTGGCCAGACCTCTGCCCAGGTGTCGGCCCAAGGCGCAGGCGCGGCAGATGCCGGCCGTGCATGACACCGGCCCGCGGGCCCGGGCAGGCTAAGGCCAGGCGGGGCCGGGCACGCGCTTCACGGCATTTCCACCACGCATCTTTTTCATCCACATCATCTCAAGCGCCATGCTGAAACAACGAGTCATCACCGCCTTGATTCTGCTGGCCGTTGTGCTGGCCGCGCTGGCTGCGCCGTCACCCTGGCCCTTCATCGGTCTGGGCGGCTTGGCGCTGGCTGCGGCCGCCTGGGAATGGGCGCGCCTGAACGGCGTGCAGGGCGCGGCCGCACTGGGGCTGGCCGCAGTGATGCTGGCCATGTGTGTCGCCAGCGTGGGCATGGGCGCGCTGCATGGGGCGCCGGCCGGGGCGCTGCAAACCGGCGCGTGGCTGGCGGCGCTGGCCTGGCTGGCAGCCAGCGTGGCGCTGCTGCGCATGGGGGTGCCCGGGTGGCCCCGCCTGCCGCAAGTGTTGCGGCTGGCTTTGGGGCTGGCGGCGCTGTGGGCCGCCTGGCTGGCGCTGGCGCAGTCGCGTCTGCTGGGGGTGAACTACCTGCTGTCGGCCATGGCGCTGGTGTGGGCGGCCGATGTGGCGGCCTATTTCGCCGGCCGGGCGCTGGGCGGGCGCTTTATCAGCCGCAAGCTGGCCCCCAGCATTAGCCCCAACAAGAGCTGGGAAGGCGCGCTGGGCGGCGTGGCCGGGGCGTTGCTGCTGGCCGTGGCGTGGGTGGCGATTGACCGTTTCTGGGGCCAGCCGGCTGGCTGGAGCGCCAGCCTGTACACGCGCCTGCTGGGGCAGGGCGGCTGGGCCTGGCTGGCGGCGGGCGTGGTGGCGCTGGTGGCGCTGAGCGTGGCGGGCGATTTGCTTGAATCGCTGGTCAAGCGGGCGGCGGGCGTCAAGGATTCCAGCCAACTGCTGCCCGGCCACGGCGGCGTGCTGGACCGCGTGGATGCGCTGCTGCCCACGCTGCCGCTGGCCTTGGCACTGGCAGGCATGGCATGAAAGAGAGCATGAAAAAACAAGGTGTGACGGTGCTGGGTTCCACCGGCTCCATTGGCGTGAACACGCTGGACGTGCTGGCGCGCCACCCCGACCGGTTTGAGGTTTTTGCCCTGACGGCGGCCACGCAGGTGGATGCCATGCTGGCGCAGTGCGAGCGTTTCCGCCCGCAGGTGGCCGTGATGGCCAGCGCCCCGCATGCCGAGGCGCTGGCGCGCCAGCTTCAGGGCAAAGGCCTGCCCACGGCGGTGCGGGCGGGGCCGCAGGCCATTGCCAGTGTGGCCAGTGACGAGCGGGCCGATGTGGTGATGGCCGCCATCGTCGGCGCCGCCGGCCTGGCGCCCTGCCTGGCGGCGGCGCGCGCGGGCAAGCGCCTGCTGCTGGCCAACAAGGAGGCGCTGGTGGTGGGCGGCGCGCTGTTCATGCAGGCGGTGCAAGAAGGCGGCGCCACGCTGCTGCCCATTGACAGCGAGCACTCGGCCATCTTCCAGTGCCTGCCTGAAGACGCGACGCAGTGGGGTGCGCGCATCGACCGCATTCACCTCACTTCGTCCGGCGGTCCGTTCCGCCAGACGCCGCTGGCCGAGCTGCGGCGCATGACGCCCGATCAAGCCTGCGCGCACCCCAATTTCCGCATGGGCCGCAAGATTTCGGTGGACTCGGCCACCATGATGAACAAGGCGCTGGAAGTGATCGAAGCACGCTGGCTCTTCAACCTGACGCCCCGGCAGATTGAAGTGGTGGTGCACCCGCAGCAGATCATTCACTCCATGGTGCAGTTCAAGGACGCCTCCATCCTGGCCCAACTGGGCACGCCCGACATGCGCGTGCCCATTGCCTACGGCCTGTCTTGGCCGGAACGCATTGAAAGCGGCGCCGAGCGGCTGGACTTCGCCACGCTGGCGGGCCTCACGTTCGAAGCGCCCACCCGCGAACGCTATCCCGGCCTGTTCCTCGCCTGGGATGCCTTGCGCGCCCCCGAAGGCACATGCGCCGTGCTCAATGCCGCCAATGAAGTGGCGGTGGCCGCTTTTCTGGCGGGCCGCCTGCGGTTTGACCAGATCCACGCCGTCAATGAGGCCACGCTGGCCGCCGTGGCGCCCGCGCGTCCTGCCAGCCTGGCCGATCTGCTGGCGCTGGACGAACAGGCCCGCGCCGCCGCCCAGGCGCAGTGCGCCCGGCAGGGCTGAGCGCGCCAGGCGTCTGAATGACGCAGCATGCAGCCGGTTGCTATTTGTTTGATAGCTTTCAAGGCAGGCCCATGCTGCCCAAAGCCTCTTTTTTATTCAAAGCGAAAGCCTGCCGCCGTGGCCCGCCCCGCTGGCCTGCCCGCCGGATGGCAAAAAACGAAACAATGCCGCCACGTCATAAGGCGTGCCACACGCACAAGAGATGCACGCATGGCCTGGCGGCCCCGGCGGGGTTGCCACGCAGACCGTGCAGCAGCCTCGGGCCTTGCTGGCGCGGCGCGGCGGCTTGCGGGCCGCCATTCGCACTTCAACCTTTTGAATCCGGAGAAGGAAACCACCGCATGTTGCTGACCACCGTGGTGTCATTCATCGTCGTGCTGGGCGTGCTGATTGCCGTGCACGAATGGGGCCACTACCGCATGGCCGTGGCCTGCGGCGTGAAAGTGCAGCGCTTTTCGATCGGCTTCGGCAAAGCGCTGTGGCGCTTCAAGCCGCGCCAGCAGCGGCCGGGGCAGGACACCGAGTTCGTCATCGGCGCCTTCCCCTTCGGCGGCTACGTCAAGATGCTGGACGAGCGCGAAGGCGCCGTGGCGCCGCACGAGCGCCACCTCGCCTTCAACACCCAGCCGCTGCGCGCGCGCGCGCTGATCGTGGCCGCCGGGCCGCTGGCCAACTTGCTGCTGGCCGTGCTGCTGTATGCCCTGGTGAGCTGGATAGGCGTGCAGGAGCCGCGCGCCGTGCTGGCGCCCCCCGTGGCCGGATCGCTGGCCGAAAAGGCGGGCCTGCAAGGCGGTGACCTGGTACGCCGCGCCGCCCTGGTGGCCGAAGGGCACGAAGCCGCGGCCGCGCCCAATTGGCAAGACGTCGCCTCGTTTGAAACCCTGCGCTGGCTGCTCACGCGCGGCGCGCTCGACCGTGAAAACCTGTGGCTGGAAGTGGCGCGCACGCCTGACGCCCCCGCGCGCGAAGTGCGCCTGCAGCTGGCCGGGCTGAACGTGCGTGACGTGGACGCCCAACTGTTTCGCGCCATCGGCATCGTGAGCCCGATGACACGCGCGGAAATCGGCGAGGTCATGCCCGGCGGCGCGGCCGAGCGCGCGGGCCTGCGGGCGGGCGATCTGGTGCTGCAAGCCGGTGGCGTGGCCATGGCCGATGGCCAGCAGCTGCGCGAGTGGATCCGCGCTTCGGCGCGCGACGGCACGCCCAAGGCCGAAGCCTGGCTGCTTGAACGCGCCGGCCAGCGCCTGACGCTGACAGTGCAGCCCGAGCTGCGCGAAGCCGACGGCCAGCGCATGGGCCGCATCGGCGCCTACGTGGGCGCCGCGCCGGAGATGGCGCTGGTGCGCCGCGGGCCGCTGCAAGGGCTGTGGGCAGGCGCGGTGCGCGTGTGGGAGGTTTCCACCCTGACGCTGCGCCTGATGGGCCGCATGCTGGTGGGTGAGCTGTCGCTCAAGAACATCAGCGGGCCGCTCACGATTGCGGATTACGCCGGCAAGTCCGCCAGCCTGGGGCTGACGTATTTCCTGGGCTTCATGGCCTTCGTCAGCGTGAGCTTGGGCGTGCTGAATCTGCTGCCGCTGCCCGTCCTCGATGGGGGGCACCTCATGTATTATCTTTGGGAGGCCGTGACCGGCAGGCCGGTGTCCGATGCGTGGCTGGAACGCCTGCAACGCGGGGGCATGGCCCTGCTGCTGGCCATGATGGCGCTGGCCCTGTTCAATGACATGGCCCGCCTGCTCGGCTAATCCCCGCTATTGCAAACCGTCCATTTCCCCGCGCCGGGCGCGCCCCGGCAGAAGTAGCTTGTTTCCATGACACCCTTGCTGCACCGCACCCGCCTGCGTTCCACGGCCGTTTTCGTGGCCGCGGCCCTGGCCTCCCAACTGGCGCTGGCCGTCGATCCGTTCACCGTGCGCGACATCCGCGTCGAGGGGCTGCAGCGCGTGGAGCCGGGCACGGTGTTCGGATCGCTGCCGCTGCGCGTGGGCGACACCTATAACGACGAAAAAGGCGCGGCCGCCATCCGGGCGCTGTTCGGCCTGGGGCTGTTCAACGATGTGCGGCTGGAAGCCAGCGGCGACGTGCTGGTGGTCATCGTGGAAGAGCGGCCCACGGTGGCGCAGATCGAGTTTGCGGGCAACCGCGAGTTCACCAAGGAAGTGCTGCAAGGCGCGCTGCGTGACGCCGGCATGGCCGCTGGCCGGCCTTATGACAAAGCGCTGATCGACCGTGCGGAGCAGGAGCTCAAGCGCCAGTACATCAACCGCAGCCTCTACGGCGCCGAAGTGCAGACCACGGTGACGCCGGTGGCGCGCAACCAGGTCAACCTGGCGTTCAACATTACCGAAGGGCAGCCGGCGCGCATCAAGGACATTCACATCGTCGGCAACAAGGCCTTCAGCGAAAGCCGCCTGAAAGACCTGTTCGAGCTGGATACCGGCGGCTGGCTGAGCTGGTACACCAAGAGCAACCAGTACTCGCGCGCCAAGCTCAACGCCGACCTGGAGGCGCTGCGCGCCTTCTACCTCACGCGCGGCTATCTGGACTTCAAGATCGACAGCACGCAAGTGGCCATGTCACCCGACAAGGAGTCGATGTCGATCACGGTCAACATCAGCGAGGGCGAGCGCTTCGTGGTATCCGGCGTGCGGCTGGAAGGCAATTACCTGGACAAGGAAGACGAGTTCAAGTCTCTGGTCACCATCAAGCCGGGCGAGGCCTACAACGCCGACCAGGTGGCCGAAACCGTCAAGGCCTTCACCGACCAGTTCGGCAACTACGGCTACGCCTTCGCCTCGGTGGACGCCGACACCGAAGTGGACAGCGCCAGCCGCCGCGTGGCCTTCGTGCTCAAGGCCAATCCGTCGCGCCGTGCCTACGTGCGCCGCATCAACATCCAAGGCAACACCAAAACGCGCGATGAAGTCATCCGGCGCGAGTTCCGCCAGTTCGAGTCATCCTGGTACGACGGCGAGAAAATCAAGCTCTCGCGCGACCGCGTGGACCGCCTGGGCTTTTTCACCGATGTGAGCATCACCACCGCCGAGGTGCCTGGCGCGCCGGACCAGGTGGATCTGAATGTCGAAGTTAAGGAAAAGCCCACCGGCAGCGTGCAAATTGGCGCCGGCTACTCATCGGCCGAGAAACTGGCGCTGACGTTCGGACTCACGCAAGACAACGCCTTCGGCTCCGGTAACCGGCTTGACCTGCAGCTCAACACCGGCAAATTCAACCGCACGCTGGTGGTAGGCGCGACAGACCCTTACTTCACGGCCGACGGCATTTCGCGCACCGTTGAAGCGTATTACCGCAGCGCCAAGCCTTATCAGGACCAGGGCGGCAACTACACGCTCATCACCATGGGCGGCGGCCTGAAGTTCGGTGTGCCCGTGACCGAGATGGACACGGTCTATCTGGGCCTCAACGCCGAGCGCACCGAGATCAAGCCGGGCACCAACATCCCTGCCGCCTACCTGGCCTACGCGGAGCGCTTTGGCTACAAGAGCACTTCGTTCCCGCTCACGGTGGGCTGGTCGCGTGACACGCGCGACAGCGCCCTGGCGCCTAATGACGGCCGTTACCAGCGCCTGTCTGGCGAACTGGGCCTGCTGGGCGATGCGCGCTACGTCAAAACCAACTACCAGATCCAGCAGTACGTGCCGCTGAACAAGCAATACACGCTGGCATTCAACGGCGAACTGGGCTGGGGCAAGGGGCTGTCGGGCCAGCCTTTCCCGGTGTTCAAGAACTTCTTCTCCGGCGGTCTGGGGTCGGTGCGCGGTTTCGAGCAGTCCACGCTGGGCCCGCGCGACGTGACTGGCGCCTACATTGGCGGCACGCGCAAGATCACGCTGAACGCTGAATTCATCACGCCTTTCCCCGGTGCGGGCAACGACCGCACGCTGCGCATGTTCGGCTTTGTTGACGCGGGCGCGCTCTTCGGCGATGGCGAGAAAATGGCGGGCGATGGCTTCCGGGCGTCGGCCGGTGTCGGCGTGAGCTGGATCTCTCCGCTGGGCCCGCTGCGCTTTGCCTTTGCCGTGCCCGTGCGCAAGAAGACGGGCGATAGAATTGAAAAATTCCAATTCCAGATCGGGACTTCTTTCTGATGACTTCTTTTGCCACATCCAGCCGCGTGTTGCGTGCATCGTTGATTGCTGTTGGCATGGCGCTGGCCGCGCCCGCCTGGGCGCAGGCGCAAGGCGCGCGCATCGGCTTTGTCGACTCCGACCGCATGCTGCGAGAAGCCGAGCCCGCCAAGGCCGCCCAGGCCAAGCTTGAGCAAGAGTTTTCGCGCCGCGAGAAAGACCTGAGCGCTGCCGGCAACGCGCTGAAAGCCGCCACCGAGAAGTTCGAGCGCGAAGCGCCCACCATGTCCGACAGCCAGCGCACGCAGCGCCAGCGCCAGTTGCTGGAGCAAGACCGCGAGCTGCAGCGCAAGACCCGCGAATTCCAGGAAGACCTGAACGCACGCCGCAACGAGGAGCTGCAAGCCGTGCTTGACCGCGCCAACCGTGTGGTCAAGCAGGTGGCCGAGGCTGAGAAGTACGACGTCATCCTGCAGGAAGCGGTTTACCTCAACCCCCAGCTCGACATCACCGACAAGGTGATCAAGGCGCTCAACGCGTCCAAGTAAGCGCGGGCCTGCCCGCTGGAAGCTGCTGCCGTGAGCCTGCGTCTTGCCGCCATTGTTGAAGCCCTTGGCGGCGAACTTCACGGTGACGCCGGCCGTGTGGTGGAGCGCCTGGCCCCTCTGGAAAGCGCGGGGCCGGAAGCGCTGAGTTTTCTGGTACCCAACCCCCGGCTGGCTGGCTTGCTGGCGCGCACGCGGGCAGGCTGTGTCATCGTGGCGCCTGCCATGCGCGAGGCGGCGCTGGCGCGTGGCGACTGCATCGTCACGCCAGACCCCTATCTTTATTTCGCGCGCCTGACCCAGCTCTGGAAAAAGGAGCATGGCCCTTTTCGGGCGCCCGGCATTCACCCCAGCGCCGTCGTGGAAGAAGGCGCCAGTATCGACCCCACCGCCCATGTGGGCGCGCTCTGCTTCGTGGGGCGCGGCGCGCGCATTGGCGCGCACACCGTGTTGCGCGAGCGTGTCACCGTGGCCGAGGGCTGCGTCATTGGCGCGCGCTGCCTGATCGAAAGCGGCGCCGTGATTGGCGGCGACGGTTTCGGCTTTGCGCCACACGAGGGCGCCTGGGTCAAGATCGAACAGCTGGGTGGCGTGCGCATTGGCGACGATGTGGAAATTGGCGCCAACACCTGCATTGACCGCGGCGCGCTGGAGGACACCGTGATCGAGGACGGCGTCAAGCTCGACAACCTGATCCAGATTGGCCACAACTGCCACATTGGCCGCCACACCGCCATGGCTGGCTGCGTGGGCGTGGCGGGCAGCGCGCGCATCGGCGCGCACTGCACCGTGGGCGGGGCGGGCATGATCCTGGGGCATCTGGAAATTGCCGATCATGTGCACATTTCCGCCGCCTCCATGGTGGCGCGCTCCATCACCCGGCCGGGTCAGTACACCGGCTTTTTTCCCATCGATGACAATGCCACCTGGGAAAAGAACGCCGCCACCCTCAAGCACATTCACACCTTGCGCGAACGGGTGCGCATGCTGGAGAAAGCCGTGGCCCAGGCATCGCGCCCGGCGGCGGGCGACACCCTTCCGCAAAAGCAATAAAAGAACGTCTTTCGCCTGATTCTGCGGCGTTTGAAGCTATCAAAACAAAAGCATCGGTCTCACAACATGGACATTCACCACATCCTCGACAAACTGCCGCACCGCTACCCTTTTTTGCTGGTTGACCGCATTCTGGACGTGGACGTGCAGGCCAAGTCACTGCGTGCGCTGAAAAACATCACCATCAACGAACCCTTCTTCACGGGCCACTTTCCGTCGCGGCCCGTGATGCCTGGGGTGCTGATGCTGGAAGCGCTGGCCCAGTCGTCAGCGCTGCTGGCGTTCACGGTGGAAGGCATTTCGCTGGCGCCCGATACGCTTTTCTACTTCGTGGGCGTGGACGGCGTGCGCTTCAAGCGCCCGGTCGAACCGGGCGATCAGCTCGTGCTGCACACCGCGTTCGACCGCGTGCGCGCCGGCATCTACAAGTTCAACTGCAAGGCCACGGTAGATGACGATCTGGCCGTGGAAGCCTCGCTCATGTGCACCATGCGCAAGGTCCAATGACGGCCGCTTCCCGACCGCTGGCGCCGCAACAGCCCTGGGCACCGCAGCCAGGGGCGGTAATGCGGCCCAGCCCCCTTGGCCGGAGAGCCTTGCCGTGACCCACATTCATCCCAGCGCCCTGGTTGACCCGGCCGCCGAACTGGGCGAGGGCGTGCAAATTGGCCCGTTCGCCGTGATCGGCCCGCATGTTCGCATTGGCGATGGCTGCCGCATTGGCGCCCACTGTGTCATTGAAGGGCACACCACCCTGGGCGCGGACAACCGCGTCTTCCAGTTCGCCAGCCTGGGCGCGGCGCCGCAGGACAAAAAATACGCGGGCGAGCCAACGCGCCTTGAAATCGGCGCGGGCAACACCATCCGCGAATTCGTCACCATCAACACCGGCACCGTGCAAGATGGCGGCGTGACCCGCCTGGGCGATGACAACTGGATCATGGCCTACGTCCACATCGCGCATGACTGCCAGGTGGGCAGCCACACCATTCTGGCCAATGCCGTGCAGCTGGCCGGCCATGTGCACGTGGGCGACTGGGCGGTGCTGGGCGGCCTGACCGGCGTGCACCAGTTCGTGCGCGTGGGCGCGCACGCCATGGCCGGTTTTCAGACGCGGCTGGCGCAAGACCTGCCGCCCTTCGTGACGGCGGTAGGCAACCCGGCGCAGGCGCAGGGCATCAATGCCGAAGGGCTGCGCCGGCGCGGCTTCAGCGCCGAGCGGATGGCTGTCATCAAACGCATGTACCGCCTGCTGTACCGTGAGCAATACACGCTGGCGCAAGCCCTGGAGGCCGTGACGGCATTGCGTGGCGCGGCGCCGCAGGGCGATGAAGATGTGGCGCTGATGCTTGACTTTCTGGCGCAGGCCGAGCGTGGCATCGTGCGCTGAAGCGCCGCCTTGGCCGCTATATCCGCCGCGCGGCTCAAGCCGCGCGGCGCTACAGGGCAGTTGATGCTGCAGACGGCCCAAGGGGGCCCCAGGCATGGCAGGCTCTAGACTGGCGCACGCCCCCCGCGCCCCCGGCGGTCTTGTCCTATAAGCCAGGCTGGGCCTGGCCTTGACCGGTTCCCTCCCTTGAGCAAACCAGACGCGAGAAAGCTTTCAGTCATGAAGAACAAAACCATCCTGACCCTGGCCGCCGCCTGCCTGTGCGTCGGCGCGGTGGCCGCGCCTGCCACGGACGTGCAGATCGAAGAGCTGCTCACCCTCACCCGTACCGAATCCATGCTCGATTCGACCTACGCCAGCGCCGAGCAGCTCATGCGCCAAAGCATGGCCGAGGCGGTCCGCGCCGAAAAGCTCACGCCCGCGCAGCAGCGGGCACTGGACGCCTTTCCCGCCCAATTCGCCAGCGTGATGCGTGAAGAACTCTCCTGGGCCGTGATGAAGCCGCAGATGATGGCCATTTACCGCGATGTGTTCACGCAAGAAGAGCTGCAAGGCCAGCTGGCCTTCTACCGCTCGCCCGCCGGGCAGGCGGTGATTGAAAAAATGCCGCAGGTCATGCAACGCTCCATGGAGATGACGCAGCAGCAGATGCGCACGCTGTTTCCGCGCATGCAGGCCGCCATGAAAGCAGCCTTGGCCGAGGCCAAAGCCGCCACACCGCCTGTACCCGCGCCGGCGGCTTCGGCCGCGCCTTGAAAACGGCGAGGGTGGACGCCAGCAGGGCAGGGGGCTACACCATCCAAAGTGCCAGGCTCTTTGAACAGGTTTTTGGCGCCCAGGAGCCCCACGCCGCCTTGCTTGCCCGGGTGCTTTGTCCGCTCCCGCCCGCCTTCATTTTTCCGCCCATGGCACTCCAATTGGCCTTTGAAACCTGACTTGCGGCTTGCCGCGGCATCGCCTCTGGCGCGCTCCGTCATCAGGCGCTTTGCGGCTAGAGCAGTTTCGATTCTGATGAAGACATTTCCTGTCAGCGCCGCCTTCTCTCGTTCTCGTCACACCCGCGAAGGCGGGTGTCCAGTGGCGGCGCTGACAGCAGGCGGCTGCCGTTTGCCAACTCCCTCCCGTGCGCAAGGGTGGCGCTGGATGCCCGCCTTCGCGGGCATGACGAGAGCCACCTGCGAGATGGCGATGCCAGTCAGCGGCCAACTCTTGGATTTGTCAACGTTGTTCGAGCAGAACACACGCTAGAAATCACGCTTGTATCCATGATCACTGTCTCCCCCTCGTTATTTCGCGCCCTGGTGCTGAGCAGCTGGCTGGCCAGCCTGGCGGCGGCCCTGCTGGATGTGCTGTGGCCCTCGTTGCTGCCGCCGTCCTGGCTGGCGCTGTATGAAAGCGCCGAGCTGCCGTGGATGCCCGCGTCTGGCGAGCCGCCGGTGCTGATGCTGGCCTTGCCTGGCGCCCTGCTGCTGGCGCTTGTGGCGGCCGCGGTGGCCCTGTGCCGGTTTCAGCCCTGGGGGCGCCGTGTGTCGCTGTGGGGCACGCTGCTGATGCTGCCGCTGGCGGCATGGCTGGGGCCGCTCATGATGTCTGGCCCCGCCTTGGCGTTGTTGGAGCTGTCCGGCATGCTTTGGGGCGCGGCGCTGGCGCTGGCTTATGCCAGCCCGCTGGCCACACGGTTTCGGCGCACATGACCGCCGCTGCCCACCCGTTTTTTGCCCTGGTGGCGGCCGAGCCGTCGGGCGACTTGCTGGCCGGCCACCTGCTGGATGCGCTGCGAGAGCGCTGGCCCGGCCTGCGCGCGGCGGGCATTGGCGGCGCGCACTTGGCCGCGCGCGGTTTCCAAGCCTGGTGGCCCATTGAAAAACTCTCCGTCCGCGGCTACGCCGAGGTGCTGCCCCGCCTGCCTGAATTGCTATTGATAAGAGAGCGCCTCAGGCAGAAACTGCTTGCCCAAAAGCCCGATTTGTTCATAGGCGTGGATGCGCCCGACTTCAACTTTGGCCTGGAAGGGCGCTTGCGGCGCGCGGGCATCAAAACCCTGCACTTCGTCAGCCCCTCGTTCTGGGCCTGGCGGCCGGAGAAGCTGCATGCGCTGCGCGCCGCGGCCGACCACGTGCTGTGCCTGTTTCCGTTCGAGCCGGCCCTGCTGACCGAACATGGCATTGCCGCCACCTACGTGGGCCATCCGCTGGCGGCGGCCATTCCCTTGCAGCCGGACCAGGCCGCCGCCCGCCGCGCGCTGGGCCTGCCGCCCGAGGGCGCCGTCATCGCCCTGCTGCCCGGCAGCCGCGCGGCGGAGGTGGAACACCTGGCCCCGCGCTTTTTCCAGGCCGCCGCGCGCATACGGCAGGCGCGGCCCGGCGCGCGCTTCATCGTGCCCGCGGTGCCGCACCTGCGCGCGCGCCTGCAGGCGCTGGCCGCCGCCAGCGGCCTGGGCGCGGCGCTTACCGTGCTGCCCGGCCAGTCGCACGCCGCGCTGGCCGCGTGCGACGTGACGCTGATCGCCAGCGGCACCGCCACGCTGGAAGCCGCGCTGTTCAAACGCCCCATGGTCATCGCCTACGCCATGCCGCCGCTCAGCCACTGGCTCATGCGCCGCCAGCGCCAGCTGCCCTGGGTGGGCCTGCCCAACGTGCTGTGCGCGCCGCCCGGGCGCCTGCGCCGCCCGCCCGGCGTGCACCCGCACGCCTTTGCCGACGCGGCGGACGCGCCCTTTGCCGTGCCCGAGCTGCTCCAGCACGCCGCCACGCCGCCCGCCTTGGCCGCCGCCGTGCTTGACTGGCTGGCCGCGCCGGAGAAAATCGCCGCCCTGCAAAACCGCTTCACCGCGCTGCACCACGAACTGCGGCGCGACACCGCCCGCCTTGCCACCGATGCCATCCAGACGCTGCTTGCGCGCTGATTCCGCTGCCCGCGCCACCCAGGCCACCCCGCCAGCCACCACAGCGGCCGCCCAAGCAACGGCCACCCGGCAGGCCCGGCTGGACTGGGACGCCCCCGGCCTGCTGGCCGGGGTGGACGAAGCCGGGCGCGGCCCGCTGGCCGGGCCCGTGGTGGCGGCGGCCGTCATCCTGGACCCGCGCCAGCCCATCGCCGGGCTGGCCGACTCCAAAAAACTCAGCGCGCGCCGGCGCGAGCAGCTGTTCGACCAGATCTGCGACAAGGCGCTGTGCTGCGCCATTGGCCAGGCCACGGTGGAAGAGATCGACCGCCTCAACATCCTGCAAGCCACGCTGCTGGCCATGCAGCGCGCCGTGGCCGGGCTGCGGCTGGCCCCGGCCAAGGTGCTGGTCGATGGCAACCGCCTGCCGCGCCTGCCCATGCTGGCCGAGGCCGTGGTGGGCGGCGATGCGTGCGTGCCCGCCATCTCCGCCGCCTCCATCCTGGCCAAGGTGCACCGCGACCGCTGGTGCCAGCAGGTGGACGCTGAGCTGCCCCAGTACGGCTTTGCCGCCCACAAAGGCTACGGCACCGCCGCCCACCTGGCCGCGCTGCGCGCGCACGGCGCCAGCGGCCACCACCGCCGCAGCTTTGCCCCCGTGGCCGCCGCGCTGGCCGCCAGCGCGGCGCGAAAGGGCGCGGCATGACAAACGCCGCGCCCGTGAACACCGAGCCCGCGAAAGCCGCGCCCGTCGTCCACATCCAGTCGGCGGCCAACGCGCTGCTGAAAGACCTGCGCCGCCTGGCGCACGACAACGCCGCCTACCGCAAGCAGGGCCGCGTGTGGCTGGAAGGCGACCACCTGGCGCGCGCGGCGCTGGCGCGCGGGCAAACCCCGGCGCTGGCCGTGTTTTCAGCGTCATTTTGGCAGTCAGGGCACGCCCAATGGGCGCAGGCAGCTATGAAAAACATAGTGTTGGACGATGCCCTGTTCGCCACCCTGAGCACGCTGGAGTCGCCCGCGCGCATGGGCGTGGTGCTCCCTCTGCCGCCCGCGCCCGCGCTGCGGCCCGATGCGCCCAGCCTCGTGCTCGACCGCGTGCAGGACGCCGGCAACGTGGGCGCCATGCTGCGCAGCGCTGCCGCCTTCGGCTTCACCCAGGTGCTGGCCATGCAAGGCACAGCCGCGCTGTGGGGCCCCAAGGTGCTGCGCGCCGGCATGGGCGCGCACTTTGGCCTGCGGCTGATCGAAGGGCTGCGCCCGGAAGATGTGGACGCGCTGCAAGCGCCGCTGCTGGCCACCAGCTCGCACCAGGGCGAATGGCTGCACCGCGCCCGCCTGCCCTGGCCCTGCGCCTGGGTCATGGGCCACGAAGGGCAGGGCGTGGGCGCGGCGCTGATGCAGCGCGCCGCGCAGCAAGTGCGCATTGCCCAGCCGGGCGGCGAAGAATCGCTGAACGTGGGCGCCGCCGCCGCCATCTGCCTGCACGCCAGCGCCGTGGCGCGGCTGGCGCCAGGCATGTAAACAGGGCTTCTTGGCGTGACCTGAGAATCTGTTCAAAACCTTTCTGCACGCAAGGCATCAAGCAGAGAGCGTCTCAATGGCCTGCCAAAGCTCCAGGCTGGGCCTGTTGACGGCACATTGCAAGTGCGTCAAGTGCGTCCGCGCGGGCTTTCGATGAAATGAAAAACGGCACCGCCATGGTGCCGTAGTTGTGCAGCAGCACGGCACACCAATGGGCGGTGTGCCTGTCATCGCTGCCGATGCAATGGCAAAAGGGCGTCAGCGTGCGCTGCGGCGACGCTGGCGCAAGCCCATGGCACCCAGCAAGGCAGCCAGCGCGCCCAGGCCCCAGATGTCCAGCGTGGGGACGGCTGTCACGTTGCCTGGCATGCGCGCCGTGACGTTGATGCTGTGCGGTGCAGTCAGCGGCAGGTTCTGGCCACCAGGGCCGGTGATGGTGACGGCATGGGTGCCTACAGGGAAGCCATTGGGGAAGCTGGCCGAGAACTGGCCGCCATTGACCGTGGCCTGCACAGTGGTGCCGTTGACGGTGACATCGATGACCGTACCATCGGGCACGTGGGCGGTGGTGCCGGTGACGGTGGCGGCCTCATTGGCGATGGCGTTGGCTGGGCCGTTGATGGTGGCTGTGGCAGGGGCTGCCTGGACGTCAATGGTGTACGGCGCGGTCATTTTCAGCGGGCCAGGGCCGGTGATGGTCACGGGATACATGCCCACGGGGAAGCCATTGGGAAAGCTGGCCGAGAACTGACCTCCATTGACTGTGGCCTGCACAGTGGCGCCGTTGACGGTGACATCGATGACGGTGCCGTCTGCCAGATTGGCGGTTGAGCCGGTGACAGTGGTGGCGGCGGCGGCCGTTGCGGTGGCGGGGCCGGCTACCATGGCAGTGGGTTCAGGCACAACCGGCTGGGTGGTGGTGGTGCTGTTATTGCGCTGCAGGGGCGCCAGCTCCCCCGTGGCGCCGACGATTTCGGCGCTGAAGACGAGGGCGCCATTGGCTTTGGCCTTGATGGGCAGTGTGAACTCCACGTTGGCGCCAGCGGCCATGGCGTTCAGCGTGCAGTCCACTTGCAACGGGGCAGCGAGAGTACAGCCGGCTGGCAGCGGGCCGGCTAGCTCCACGTTGTTGGGCAAAAGAATTTCCAGCTTGCCGCCTGTACTGGGCGTCAGGCCCTGATTGGCAACAGTGATCTTGGCAGTAGCCGTGCCGCCGACCAACAGCGCTGCGGGCAGGTCGACGGTGGGCTTCAGATCAACGGTGGCCACAGTCAGGTTCTGGCAGGCGCCGTCGGCTTGTTTGGCGGCGTGCATGATGTTTTTGGCCAATTGCTCAGGCTGGGCAGGGCGGTCGAGCATGAACTGGCTGGTGTCGCCAAAGGCGATGACGCAGGCGCCGCCATTGGTGGCCGCGCGCGGGATGACCAAGCCATAGGCTTCCACCTTGTCCGTAGCGGCAGGCATGGCCGGGGGCGTGTTGGTGGCGTTGCCGGCCAGGTAGATGGCGTAAGGCGCGGGCACGTTGGTGTAGCGGCCGTACACCTCGCCGTTCAGGGAGGGCTGACTGCTGAAGCTGTTTTCGTAGGGCGAGTTGGTGTTCAGGAAAAACGATTTACCCAGTGAGCCGCTGCTGCCGGTGGAGGCAATGGCGTTAGGGCCGGTCAGGCCCAGGGCATCGTTCAATGCGCTGGCCACGGCGGTGTTATCCGGGCGGCGGCAGCAGCCGTCGTTGAGGAAGACGAATGTCAGATCGGGACGGGTCTTGACCAGGTTCATCACCTCGGCAAAGCGCGCCGTGTTGACGCCGTGCAGCGGCGTCTGTGGCGGTGGGGGTGTTTCAGGCTGCACGGTGGCGACCACCACCACATCCACGCCAGCCGGCACGGCGGGCAGTGCGGCATTGGCGCTGGTGTGCAGCAGGCCGCGGCCATCCACGATTTCACCCGCGCCGCCGGAGGCGGCCTCGAACGTGTTGTAGATGGAGTTGACGATATTGTGGCCGGCGACATAAGTGGAAAGGCCGCTCTTGTCGGACGAGAGCACCCAGGTTTTTGCCGAAGCTGCGCCGGTAGCACAGAGCAATGCAGCGAATGCGGCGGCGTGCAACTTGAAAAACGGTTTTGTCATGTTGGATCTTCTGTGTTGACGGGAATGACTGAGGAGGCTACAGGCCTGAACAGCACCCAAAACACTGGCCCGCTTGCGGGGGTAAGTGCAATGAGTGCATTCTTGACGGCTGAAAAACGGCGCCTGTCTAGGCGCCGTTGGCAGGCCGGCACGCTTGTGGTGCCGAAACGGGCCATTAGCCGTTGCGTTTGCCCGGACGCTGACGATGCAGACCAGCCGTGCCCAGCAGGGCGGCCAGCGCGCCCAGGCCCCAGATGTCCAGCGTGGGCACGGCCACCGGTGCTGGGGCGGCGGTGACGGCAACCGGGGCCATGGTCGTGTTGTTGACTTGCTGCGGCGCCAGCTCGCCCGTATTGCCGCTGATGGCGGCACTGATTTGCACGCCGGGCGCGGTGATGGCGGTGGCTTGCACCGGGATGGGCAGGGACAGGGGCGTGCCGTTGGGGATGATAGGCACCGTGCAGGTGACCCGGGCGGCGCTGTTGCGGGTGCAGCCGGGCGGCAGCGTAGCGCTGGCGGGCACCTCCAGCCCGGCGGGCAGGTCAATCACGATCTGGCCATTGATATTGGGGGTCAGGCCATTGTTGCTGACCTGCACCTGCACGGCGCCCGCGGCGCCCATGCTCAACGAGAGCGGTGTGACGGTAGGCACCAGGTCGGGCGTGGCCACGGTCTTGCTCTGGCAGGCGCCATTGGGATCAGTGGCCATGTGCATGATGCGCTGCGTCAGGCCCGTGATTTGGGGTGAGGCCGCACCGCCGGAGAACGGGCTGATGTCGCCAAAGGCAAACACACAGGTCTTCTGGTTCTGCGTGGCCGCGCGCGGGGCGAACAGTCCATACGCTTCTACCTTGTCAGTGGCGCCGGGCATGGCTGGCTTGGTGTTGCCGTTGTTGCCAGCCATGTACAGGGCGTAGGCGCCGGGGACATTGGTGTAGGCGTCATAGTCGCCGCCGCCCAGGGACTCGGGAAAGCCTTGCGCGAACGGCGAGTTGGTGTTCAGGTAATAACGGCCGCCCAGGCCAACGTAGTTGATACCAAGCGCTTCGCCGCCGCCCAGGCCCAGCTGCACATTCATGGCGTCGAGGATTTTCTTGTTGGCGATTTCGCCGCTGGAAAGGGGCTTGGGTGCGGTGTTGTTGGCTGCTGCACCATCGCTGAAGAACACGACGGTCAGGTCTCGTGGTGGATTGGCAAGCAGGGCCAGCACTTCGTCCACGCGGGCCGGCTCGTGAGGGCCCAGCATGCCCACGGCGATCACATCCACATCGGCAGGCAAGGCCAGCGGCGTGTTGTTGCCGGCGGCCAGCTGGGCTCGGCCATCAACCACGTTGGCGCCGCCGCCGGAAGCGGCCGCGAAGGCGTCGTAAACGGCGTTCCTGTAGGTGGCGTTGGTTTCACCGGTGGACAGCACCCAGGTCTTGGCCTGGGCAGTGCCAGCCGCACAAAGCAAGGCGGCCAGCGCCGCAGCGTGCAACTTGAAAAACGGTTTTGTCATTTCTTAACCCTTCTTAACCTCTTTGAAAACGAGAGGCAGCCTCCAAGGCTCCCATGCGAAACGGTGGAATTCTAAAAAATGTCTATGGCGTGAAAAAGTGTTTCGCGTGATCTGGGTCACGCATCAGCCCGATATCAGTCCGGTTCGGGGCGTTGCGGCCAGCGCGCCCAGCCGCTGGCGCGCAACTCGCAGGCCGGGCACTGGCCGCAGCCCCAGCCCCAGGGGTGGCGCTGGCGGCGTTCGCCCAGGTAGCAGGTGTGGGTGTGCTCGGCAATCAGCGCGGTGAGGGCGGGGCCGCCGCCGTGGGGGTCGGCGGCCTGGCCCAGCGCATGCGCCAGCTGCCAGGTGGCGGCCTTGTCCAGCCACATCAGCGGGGTGTCGATGAGAAAGCGCCGGTCCATGCCTAGCGACAAGGCCACTTGCAGGGCTTTCATGGTGTCGTCGCGGCAGTCGGGGTAGCCGGAAAAGTCGGTTTCGCACACGCCAGTGACGATGACGCTGTGGCCGCGCCGGTAGGCGAGGGCGGCGGCCAGGGTTAGAAACAGCAGGTTGCGCCCGGGCACGAAGGTGTTGGGCAGGCCGCTGGCCTGCATGGCGATGGCGGTGTCGCGGGTGAGCGCGGTGTCGCTCACCTGGCCGAGCACGGCCAGGTCGAGCACGTGGTCTTCGCCCAGCCGCGCGGCCCAGGCGGGAAAGCGCGCGCGCAGCTCGCGCAGCACGACGAGGCGCTGCGCGAGCTCCACGCGGTGGCGCTGGCCGTAGTCAAAACCAATGGTTTCCACGCGCGCATAGCGCGCGAGGGCGTGGGCCAGGCAGGTGGCGGAATCCTGCCCGCCGGAAAACAGGACGAGGGCGTTTTGGTGCATGTCTGAATGATGGCTCATGGCAGAGCAGGTAATGTAAGTTTGCTATGTTTTTTGATGATTCGGCAGGGCCGCGGCCGGCCGGGCGGTGGCGCCGCCGGCAGGGGGCGGGGGCGGCCGGTCGCGCCTATGGCTGGGAGATCAATCCGGTGGCGGGCGTGGGGTGCCGCAGCGCCAGCCGCAGCTCGCGCTTCAGGCGGCGGTTGTCCATGCGGCGCGATTCGCGCAGGTAGCTCATGAATGCGGGTGAAAGCTGCGCCTCGGCCTCGGCGCGGGAGACGCGCGGCAGCGGAGGCAGGGTGTAGAGGCGGGCTGCCAGGTCGAAGTATTCGCCCATCTTCATGGCGCTGTCGTCGCACACGTTATAGGCGCGCTGGGGCGCGCCGCGCCACAGGGCCAGGGCGCAGGCGCGGGCCAGGTCGTCGGCGTGGATGTGGGCGATGTACACGTCGTCAGGGGCGGCCAGCATGGGGTCGCCGCGCAGCAGGCGGGGGCGCGGGTTGCCGTTGGGACGGTCGGGCGCGTAGATGCCGGCAATGCGCAGGATGGCCGCGCGCACGCCGCCGCGGCCCAGGGCGCGCACGGCACGTTCGGCGGCCGCGCGGCGCTGGGCGCGGCCGGTTTGCGGGCGCGGCGGGCGGCTTTCGGCCACGCGTGCGCCCTGGGCGTCGCCATAAACGCCGGTGGTGGAGCCATAGACCAGGGCGGCGGGCGGGCTGCGGCGGCGCAGGGCGCGGGCCAGCGCCTGGGTGCGGGCGTCGCCCGCGCCTTCGCGGGGCGGCGGGGCCAGGTGCAGCACGTGGGTGGCCAGGCCGGCCAGGCGCGCGAGGGTGGCGGGCTGGTCCAGATCGCCCGCCAGCGGGGTGATGCGCTGCGCGCGCAACGCGGGCGGGCGCGTGGCGTCGCGACTCAAAGCCAGCAGGCGCACGCGCGGGGCCAGCAGGCGCGCGGCGCGCAGGCCCACATCGCCACAGCCGACGATGAGCACGCGCGGGCGGCGAAAGCGCGCGGGCAGGGCGCCGGGGTGCAGGTGGTTTGCGGGCAAAATCGGCTCTCTTTGTCTGTGCGAAAACCCACGAAGAATAGCGAACGCCATGTCCTTTTCCATCACGGTTCAACCCAGTGGCCGCCAGTTCGAGGCCGGGCCTGACGAAACCCTGCTGGCTGCCGCCATCCGCCAGGGCATTGGCTTGCCCTATGGCTGCAAGGACGGCGCTTGCGGCTCGTGCAAGTGCAAGCTGCTGTCGGGCCGCGTCACGCACGGCCCGCACCAGGACAAGGCGCTGTCGCCCGAGGAGGCCGCGCAGGGCTACGTGCTGACCTGCTGCGGCACGGCCCAGACCGATGTGGTGCTGGAGTCGCGCCAGGTGACGGAGGCGGGGCTGCACCCGGTCAAGAAGATGCCGGCGCGCGTGGCCGGGCTGCAAAAGCTCTCGCCCGACGTGATGCGCGTGCGCCTGCAACTGCCGGCCAACGACGTGATGCAGTACCACGCCGGCCAGTTCATCGAATTCATTCTGCGCGACGGCGCGCGCCGCAGCTACAGCATGGCCAGCGCGCCGCACACGGTGCTGGCCAATGGCGCGCCCATGACCGACCTGCACATCCGCCACATGCCCGGCGGCAAGTTCACCGACCACGTGTTCGGCGCCATGAAGGAAAAGGAAATCCTGCGTATTGAGGGGCCGCTGGGCAGCTTCTTTTTGCGCGAGGATTCGGCCAAGCCCATCGTGCTGCTGGCCTCCGGCACGGGCTTTGCGCCGCTGAAGGCCATCATCGAGCACATGCAGCACCAGGGCATCACGCGCCCGGCTGTGCTGTACTGGGGCGGCCGCCGCCCGCACGATTTGTACATGCACGAATGGGCCGTGGCCCGCGCCGCCGAAATGCCCCAGCTGCGCTACGTGCCCGTGGTGTCCGACGCCTTGCCCGAGGACGGCTGGCAAGGGCGCACCGGCTTCGTGCACCAGGCCGTGTTGCAGGACTGGCCCGACCTGTCGGGCCACCAGGTCTATGCCTGCGGCGCGCCCGTCATGGTCGATGCCGCGCGGCGCGACTTCAGCGCCCAGGCCGGGCTGCCGCCCGAGGAGTTCTACGCCGACGCTTTCACCAGCGAAGCCGACAAGCATGGCGGCTGATGCCGGCCCCGGAAGGCGCCGCCCCGTTTTTTTGATTGAACGCAACCGCAAGGAGCCTTGAAGCCATGATGCCCCGCCGCCGATCCCTGCTGGCCGCCGCCCTGACGCTGGCCGCCGCCTGCGCCGCCCCGCTGGCCGCCGCGCAAGAGCCCATCCGCCTCGTCGTGCCGTACCCGCCCGGCGGCCCGCTGGACGTGACGGCGCGCGCCCTGGCCGAGCAGGCCAAGGCCCGGCTGGGCGCCATCATCATCGAGAACAAGCCCGGCGCGGGCGGCAACATCGGCCTGGCCAGCGTGGCCCGCGCCGCGCCCGACGGTCGCACCATCGGCGTAGCCGCCGTGGCCACGCTGGCCATCAACCCGTGGCTGTACGCCAAGATGCCCTACGACGCAGCGCGCGATTTCGCCCCCCTGACGCAGATGGCGCGCGTGCCCAATGTGCTGGTGATGAACGCCGCCACCGCCGAGCGCCTGGGCATCGGCAGCGTGGCTGACCTGATTGCCTACGCCAAGAAAAACCCCGGCAAGCTCAACTACGGCTCTGGCGGCAACGGCAGCGCCGGGCACTTGGCCGGTGAAATGTTCAAACGGCAGGCGGGCATCTTTGCCACCCACATTCCCTACAGCGGCGGCAACCCGGCCCAATTGGCCCTGCTGGCCGGGCACGTGGACTTCAACATCGACAACCTGGCCACCGCCGCCCCCAACATCCGGGCCGGCAAGCTGAAGGCGCTGGCTGTCACCAGCGCCAGCGCCAGCCCCGCCTTGCCCGGCGTGCCGCCGCTGGGCGACACGCTCAAGGGCTTCGAGATCGACACCTGGTGGGGCCTGGTGGCCCCCGCCGGCACGCCGCCCGAGGTGGTGGCCACGCTGAGCCAGGCCTTTGCCGACGCCCTGCGCACGCCCGAAACCCGGCAGCGCTTTGCCGCCCTGCTGGCCGAGCCGGCCCCCGGCACGCCCGCGCAGTTTGGCGAGCTGGCTGCGCGCGAACGTGCACGCTACGAGAGCGTGGTGCGCCAGTCTGGCGCGCGCGTGGATTGAAGCGGCGGCTGCGCTGGCGGCCTGCGCCACGCATGGATGCGGGCCTTCTGCCGCAATCCCGTCTGTCGCTGCAAGCACGCCCTTGCTATGGATGACGTGCACCTTGCGCGCTGTTCCCAACCCGTGGCCGTGATCGCCATGGGGATGGCCACAAGACGCGGGACGCCCCACAGGCGCGCACGAGTGCGCCGCGCGGGCTTTCACGGCCCGGTCATCGCGTGGCGCGGCTGGCGGCGATTGGCGACGGTTGGCAGCGGCAGGCCGCTAACCGCCGATGGCCGGCCTCCTTCCATGGGTGCTATTTTTTTATAGCTATCTGGGCGCGTCTGGTATGCCATAGAGCCGTTTTTGATGCCATCGACCGGCCGTGGCGGCCTGCCCGTGCCGCTGCGGCGGCATTGAACCGCCTGGTCAAGAAACGCTGAAGAACATGCCAACCGCCACGCACGCACTGATCCACCAACTGGCGGATCGTTTCCGCCTCAACGCCGCCGCCACGCAGCGGCTGTGGCAGCTCTCGGGCCTGCACCAGATGCCGCCCCGGCTGGGCCCGTGGCTGGGCCGTGGCCTGGCCGTGCTGGCGGCGCTGCTGCTGGGCGCGGGGCTGATCTTCTGGGTGGCGGCCAACTGGCCGCACTTGGGCCGCGGCGTCAAGCTGCACCTGCTGCAAGCCGCTGTGCTGGCCAGCGCCCTGGGCGCGCTGGCCTGGCCGCGCGGGCGCACCGCCTTGCTGCTGCTGGCCACGCTGGCGCTGGGCGGGCTGCTGGCCTTTGTGGGGCAGACCTACCAGACCGGGGCCGACCCCTGGCAGCTTTTCGCGGCCTGGGCCGCGCTGTCGCTGGCGTGGATGCTGGCCGCACGCCATGACGGCCTGTGGGCGCTGTGGGTGCTGGTGGCCGGAGCCGGACTGGCGCTGTGGGCGGGGTGGGGCTCTGGCGACTGGTGGCGCCTGCTGGCAGGCCAGCGCCCGGCGGCGCTGTGGCTGATGCCGGGCGGTTGGGCCTTGCTGCTGGCATGGGCGTGGCTGCTGCCCACGCTGAAACTGGCCGGGCCGGAACCGGCGCGGCTGAGCCAGCGGGTGGCGGCGCTGCTGGCGCTGGCGGCGTGGTGCGTCATGGGACTGACGGCGCTGCTGGCGCACGAGCGCGGGGACGTATTTGGCCTGTGCGCGCTGCTGGTGGCGGGCACGGGCGCGCTGGCCTGGCGGCAGCGTCCGCGTGATGTGATGGCGCTGGCGCTGGCCGTGCTGGCGGCCAATGCGCTGCTGATGGGCGGCCTGGGCCATCTGCTGCTGCGCCAGGGCGGCGATGGCGTGCTGAGCCTGCTGCTGCTCACGGTGGCCACCGCCGTCAGCCTGGGCCTGAGCGGCCGCTGGCTGTACCGGCTGCAGCGTGACGACGCCACGCGCCGCCCCGGCCGTTCCGGCCAGGCAGACATCGCTTTGCCCGATGCGCCGCGGGCGCACTGGCTGGCCGCCGCCCAGGCCGAAGGCGTGCTGCCCCCGCAAGCCCTTGCCGTGGCGGCCGGGCCAGCGGCTCCTTCGTGGGCGCTGGTGGCGCTGAACTTCGTGGGTGCGCAGCTCGTGGTGCTGCCGTTTCTGGGCTTTCTGGGGCTGTGGGACTGGGCTCTGTTTCTCCAGGCCCCCGGCGCGTTCGCGACCAGCGCGGCGCTGGCGGCCGGCGCGCTGGCGCTGTTGCGCGGCCAGCCAGGCATGTTTGCGGCGCAGCTGGGCCTGGGCGCCTTGCTGGCCGCGCTGGTTTTGCTGTGGGTGGCGCTGGATCTGCGCCTGAATAACACGGCCCTGCTGCTCACGGCCGTCGCCCTGATCGCCATGGCCTGGGGCGTGCGCATGCCCTGGGTGCAGGCCGTGCTGGGCTTTCTGGCGGCGCTGGCGTGGCTGCTGGTGGGGCCGGAGCTGCTGTGGTGGCGGCGGCATGACGCGCAAGCCTTCATGCCTGGCGGCTTCACGCACTTTGACGTCTTTCCGCTGCCCCTGAACACCGTGCTGCTGGCCCTGCTGTGGGCCGCATGGACGGCTGGCGAAGCCCGCCGGCCCGGCGCGCGCTGGCGCCGCGTGATCCACGCGCTGACCAGCGGCGCGGGCGTGGCCATGCTGCTGGCCGTGGCCTGGGGCAGCACCAAGCACTTTCTGCTGGTGCATGCGCTGACCGGCAGCGCCACCGGCTCGGCCGATGCAGCGGGGGCTGGCCAGGCGCGCCTGTTCAGCCTGGACGCCTGGACGCTGCTGCACATGGCGCTGGTGCTGGCCGCCGCTGCGTGGCTGGCCTGGCATTGGCGCCTGCATGAAAAGTGGCAACAAGGGCTGCACGCGCATGGGCCAAGCCAGCGCCAAAGCGCCGCCGTGGCAGGCCTGCTGGCGCTGGTGGCCGGCGTGCTGCTGCTGGCCTGCCTGGTTCTGCCCGACGCGGGCGTGATGGCGCTGGCGGGCGCGGTGGCCTTGGGCACCGGGCGCCGCGCCATGCTGGCGCTGGCCCTGACGGTGTTGCTGGCCGGGCTGGCCGGGTTTTATTACGCGCTGGCCTGGCCGCTGGCTCACAAGGCGGCGCTGCTGGCCGGTACGGGCGCGGCCCTGGCGCTGGCGCTGTGGGCTGGGCGCCGTTTTCTGGGGCGCGATGCCGCTGGCGACGCGCGGATGCACGATGGCGCGCCCGCGCCAGCCGCGCGGCCCCCCGTCTGGGCCGGCGCGCTGCTGCTGGTCGGCGCGCTGCTGGCCACGGGCCTGGTGCAGTGGGACGTGCGCGGCAAGGAGCGCCTGATTGCCCACGGCGAGCGTGTGTACCTGGCCCTGAGGCCGGTGGATCCGCGCTCGCTCATGCAGGGCGACTACATGGCGTTGGCGTTTGACCTGGCGGCCGCCAGCGCCGCGCTGCAAGACGCCGACACCCGCACGGCCCATGTGGCCGTCACGCTGGATGCGCGCGGCGTGGCCACCGTGCGCCGTGTGCTTCGTCCGGGCGAGGCGCTGGCGGCGGACGAGCGGCGGCTGCCCGTCCAGCGCAAGGCCGGCCGCTGGGTGCTGGCCAGCGACGCCTTCTATTTCCCCGAAGGCTGGGGCGCGCCCTTGCGGCAGGCCCGCTTTGGCGAATTCCGCGTGCTGCCCGACGGCCGCGCGCTGCTGGTGGGCCTGGCCGACGACCGGTTGCAGCCCGTGCGGCCCGCGCCGCTGGATCCGCTGGAGCCGCCAGCGCCACAGAGTCAGTAACACGACCTATGGCCGCGAACGCGGCACTGGTAACGCTACCAGCTTGGAATGGCCTGGCAGCGGCGCTATGGTTGCGTCACTTTTCTGTTTTGAATGGGGCGGATCATGACGGGCATCTCGGCAGTAGGCGGCTATTTCCAGGCAAACCGGGCGCGTTGGGAGCCGCCTTCCGCCGACGTGGCAACGGGCGGGCCGGCCCACCCGAACAAAACCTACCCCAGGGGAGATGGCTCCTTCGCCAGTGAAGTGAAGGGCACGGCGCCGCAGCCCCGGCGTGACCTGCACTTCGCCCTGATGGCCAACGACGCCTATCACCTCAATGCCCAGGGGGCGACGGGCACACCGTCCGAGCGCGAACTGGCCCAAGCCGGCTGGCACCGCCTGCGCCCGGTGGACGGTCACTTGGTCGATGCCATGGGTAACCAGATCCCAATCCGGCCCGACATGCTGCACGACCCGAAAACGGGTTTCGATGCCGCCATCTACCAGAACGCCGAAGGCCAGTACGTGGTGGCTTACCGGGGGACGGATAGCTGGCGTTTGGGCCCGGGAGGGGATGCGACGACCAATGGGGGACAGGCGATTGGCTTGGCCACAGATCAGTATCAACAAGCTACCGGTTTGGCAATGCGGGCGCTGGAGGTGTTTGGCGAAGGCAATGTCGTCATCACCGGCCATTCGCTGGGCGGCGGGCTGGCATCGGCGGCCATGCTGGCCACAGGCACGCCCGGCGTCACCTTCAACGCGGCGGGCCTGAGCGACAACACCTTGCGCCGCCTCAACCTGCAGTCATCTCCCAACGCCATCCGCGAGGAAGCGGCGGCCAGCGGCCAGATCCGCCGCTACAACGTGGAGGGCGATCTGCTCACGGGCATCCAGCAAGGCGCGCTGTTTCCACCGGATGCCGTGGGGCACGAGCTGCGCGTGGCGGCCCCGGCTGGCAGCCACTGGTGGAACCCGGTCGAAATGCATGGCGGCGGGGGCAAGCAGCCGGCTTACGTGGAGGCGCTGCGCGAAAACATGGCTTACCGTCCGCCAACATCAACGCTGGTTCGCACGACAGAGCAGATCGCCGAATCCGCCGGCAAGGCCACGGTGTCCTTCGGTATCCATTCGTTCGAGGTCATCACGCAGGCCGGTCAGGCCGTTGGGCAGAAAAGCACGGAAATTGGCGAACTCATGCGCAGCGATTTCGCCCAGGGCCGCGTGGTGCAGGGCAGCACACGCCTGGCCGGCGAGCTGGCCGATGGCGCGCTTGACATTGGCGCCGGCGCGGTGCGGGAGACGGCAGACTTTGCCGGCGACGTGGTCAGGGAAGCCGGCGCCCTGGGCGGCAACATGCTGCGCGGCGTGGGCGGCCTGACAGGAGACAAGGCGTTGTTCAACCGTATGGCCTCCGTCGTCGAAAACGGCGGGGAAAAGGCCAATGCCTTGATCGACGCGGCGGGCCGGCACAGTGCATGGGCCTTGGACAAAGCGGGCGACGCGGCCGAATGGTTGACTGACCGCGCGGCCGCCGGCATGCAATGGGCCAAGGAAAAAACCGTGGCAGGCGCCCAATGGGTGGCAGAAAAAACCGTCGAAGGCGCCCGCTGGACAGCAGAGAAAGTGGCGGACGGCACGCAATGGGTGGTGGACAAGGCCGCTTCCGGAGCGCGCTGGGCCACCGGCAAGGCCGTGGAAGGTGGGCGTTGGGTCGGCGAGCGCATGACCGACGCCGGCCGCTGGTTGGGGCAGCATCTCAACCCGGCCAACTGGTGATCGGCCGGTGCACGGCTTCAAAGCAAAGGGCAAGGCGGCTGATACGCTCCAGCCCCGGACACCACTTATCACGGAACACGTTTCATGCGCAGGTACGTGCTGACACTGGCCCTGCTGGCGGCAGCGGCAGCCAGCGCCTGCGGCAAGCAAGGCAGGCAGGAGATGGAAGAAAGCACATTCGCCACGCCGCAAGCAGCGGCGT
>RQYR01000014.1 GCA_003859965.1 Comamonadaceae bacterium OH2545_COT-014
CACGCCCACGGCCATTGCCAACATGCAGGCGGTGACAGACCGCTTTGGCGCCTCGCCCAAGGCCTTTCTCATCGTGCCCATGGTGGGCGCTTTCTTCATTGATTTGGTGAATGCGGCGGTGCTGCAGGTGTTCACCAAACTCCCCTTCATGCAGTGAGCACGGCTGGCCCTGCCAGGGCCAGTCAGCCAAGGGGCGGGCCGGGCGCGGTTTATGAGCCGGCTGACGCCGGGGTGGTAGAGCGCCGGCCCTTTTTCTTTGCGCGGCGTGGGGCGTGCCGCGCCGCCAGCGCGCGCTACAAGCCGTCAGTCTGTCAATCGTGCCCGGTGCCGTGCAATCTGCACCTGCGCGGGGGCGGTGGTGTGGGCGGGTTTGGATGGGCATAGCGAAACTCCCCTTCGGGCAAGACGTGGATGACGAAAAGAGGCCTTATTGCACCGTGCATGGCGTAGGGCCTGCCGGCGTATGGACAAGGCGCAGAGGAACGCAAGGTGCGGCCTGCCGCCGGGCCAGGCATGCGTAGCTCGCAGCCCCGAGGGGCCTTGCGGGCCGGCAGCGAAAGCGCCGGCGTGCGCTGCCCAGGCGGCAGTTTCTTGCAGATGGGCGTTGCACGATCCGGCCCAGCCATTACCATTTTTGCGGGCGGCGCGTTGCCTGCCGCTGTTGCCTGCGGCCACAAGGCCCGCTTGCATGAGTGGCGCGCCTGCGCCTTTTCCAGGAGACATTCGATGAATCTGCCTGCTTTGCCCGAATCACGCGGTCACGCCCAAGACGCGTATCTGATGCACCCTTTGGCGGATGAAGGGCAGGGGCCCGCGCCGCAGCGCGCCAGTGTCTGGCGCGGGTTGCTGATCATCGCTGCCGCGCTGGCGGCGTCCGCCTGGCTGTACGCGTGGCTGCCTTACGAGCCAGCGGCCAAGAAGGGCCTGGCGCTGCTGCTCTTTGTGGCGGTGCTGTGGCTGACCGAGGCAGTGCATATCACGCTCACGGCGCTGATGGTGCCCGTGGGCGCGGTGCTGCTGGGCATTCCGCAGGTGAATACCGCCAAGGCGCTGGCCACGTTCGCCGACCCCATCATCTTTCTGTTCTTCGGCGGCTTTGCCCTGGCCACGGCGCTGCACGTGCAAAAGCTCGACCGCAAGATTGCGTTCTGGGTCATGTCGCTGTCGGGCGCGCACCTGGGCGTGTCGGCGCTGCTGCTGTTTGCCGTGACGGCGGGCCTGTCCATGTGGATCAGCAACACCGCCACCGCCGCCATGATGCTGCCGCTGGCGCTGGGCCTCATGAGCCATCTGGACGAGGAGCAGGATCGCCCCGTTTTTGTCTTCATGCTGCTGGGCATCGCCTATTCGGCCAGCATCGGCGGGCTGGGCACGCTGGTGGGCTCGCCCCCCAACGCCATCGCGGCCAAAGCCATCGGCCTGGATTTCGCAGGCTGGATGCGGGTGGGCCTGCCAGTGATGCTGGCGCTGCTGCCGCTGATGGCGCTCACGCTGTGGCTGATGCTCCGTCCCCGCCTGAACCGCCGTATCCAGGTGCCGCGCGAGCACATCGCCTGGACGCCGCGCCGCCTGCTGGCCATGGGGCTGTTCGTCGTCACGGCCCTGGCCTGGGTGTTCGGGAAAAAAATCGCCACCTGGCTGGGGGTGAGCAGTCCCGATACTTTCGTGGCCGTGGCCGCCGCCATCGCGGTGGGCGTGCTGGGCCTGGCCAGTTGGCGCCAGATATCGGACAACACCGACTGGGGCGTGCTCTTTCTGTTTGGCGGCGGCATCACGCTGTCCAACGTCATGCGCAGCTCCGGCGCCTCAGCCGTGCTGGGCGATGCGGTCGCCGGCTTTCTCACCGGGGCCAGCCCCTTCATGGTCATCCTGGGGGTGACGGCCTTTATCGTCATCCTGACCGAGTTCACCAGCAACACCGCCTCGGCCGCGCTGCTGGTGCCGGTGTTCGCCGCCATTGCCGAGCGCATGGGCCTGCCGCCACAGATCCTGGTGCTGATGATCGGCCTGGGCGCGTCCTGCGCCTTCATGCTGCCCGTGGCCACGCCGCCCAACGCCATTGTTTACGGCACCGGCAAGATCGCCCAGCGCGACATGTTGCGCGCCGGCGCGGTGCTGAACGCGGTGTGCATCATCGTGCTGGCGGCCTGGGGCTATTTCGTGCTGCGCTGAGCGGGGGACGGCTCCGCCCCGAACCACTGGCACAGGAAATCCCGCAGGACGCGGAGCTTGGCGGGCACGGCTGTGGCGGCGGGGTAGACGAAGTGCACGTCGGCGTTGGGCGCTTGCCACTCGGGCAGCAGCCGTACCAGCCGCCCGGCCGCCAGATGCGGGATCACGTCCCAGCCCGAACGCAGCACGATGCCGCAACCGGCCAGCGCCCATGCGGTGGCGGTTTCCCCGTCGTTGGTGGTCAGGGGGCCGCGCACCTTGATGCTTTCTTGGCGCTGGCCGCGCACCAGATGCCAGGTGCCGTAAGTGTCATCGCTTTCCCGCAGCACGATGCAGGCATGGCGCGGCAAATCGGCAGGCCGGGCGGGCGCGCCCGCCCGCGCCAGATAGCCGGGGGCGGCGCACAGCATGCGCGTGTTCGGCAGCAGGCGGCGCGCAATCAGGCGGGAATCGGGCAGCTCGCCAAAGCGGATGGCGGCGTCAAAGCCCTGCTCCACCAGGTTGACGGGCCGGTCCGTCAGCACGAGCTGGATGCCCACGTCCGGATACCGCGCCGAAAAAGCCGCCAGGGCGGGCGCGAGCTTGTGGCGGCCAAAGCCCAGCGTGGCGGCCACACGGATCAGGCCGCGCGGCTGCGCTTGGGCGTGGCCCACGCGCTGCTCCAGTGCCTGCAGGTCGGCCAGCACGCGCGCGCCTTCCAGCAAGTAGGTTTCGCCCTCGGGGGTCAGGCTGATGCGTCGCGTGCTGCGGTGCATCAGCCGCGCGCCCAGGCGCGCCTCCAGCGCCGCCAGGCGGCGGCTGACCGCGGGTGGCGTCACGCCCATGTGCTGGGCCGTGGCGGTCAGGCTGCCCTGCTGGTTGAGCAGCGAGAAAAAAGCCAGGTCGGAAAAAGCATCCCTGTGGGCATTCATGTGGCATTGATGCATTCAGATAACGGATGAATTGATTTTCAGGCCATTTATTGCGCCGGACAGGCGTCATAGGATGCACCTGCCTTTTCAGCCGCCGGAATGAACGCATGCCTGATTTTTTTGCCTCCGACACCTTGCGCGCCTTGTTCCCGGGCTTCGCGCCGCAGCGCATACCCGTGGGCCATGGCGTGCACATTCACGCCCTGACGGGCGGCAGCGGCCCGCCCTTGCTGCTGTTGCACGGCCATCCGCAAACGCTGGCCATCTGGCACAAGGTGGCCCCGGCGCTGGCGCGCACGCACACGCTGGTGCTGGCGGACTTGCGCGGTTATGGCGATTCGGACAAGCCCGCAGGCACGCCGTATCACGCCAACTACAGCAAGCGCGTGATGGCGCGGGACCTGCTGGTACTGATGCAGGCGCTAGGCCATGCACGCTTTGACGTGATGGCGCACGACCGTGGCGCGCGCGTGGCGCACCGGCTGGGCATGGATCATCCGCAGGCCGTGCGCCGCCTGGTCACACTGGACATCGTGCCCACGCTGGCCATGTACGAGCAGACCTCCCAGGCTTTCGCGCGCGCTTATTGGCACTGGTTCTTCCTGATCCAGCCCGCGCCGCTGCCCGAGCGCCTGATCGAGGCGGATCCCGCGCGCTACGTTACCGACCTGATGGGCGCGCGCAGCGCCGGCCTGGCGCCTTTCGATGCGCGCGCGCTGGCCGAATACCAGCGCTGCCTGGCCCTGCCCGGCGCCGCGCACGGCGTGTGCGAGGACTACCGGGCGGCCGCCAGCATCGATCTGCAACACGAGCAGGCCGACCGCGAGGCCGGGCGCAAGCTGGGCACGCCCTTGCTGGCCCTGTGGGGCGGGCAGGGCGTGATCGCGCGCTGCTTCGATCCCCTGCGGGAGTGGCGCCGCGTGGCCCTTGACGTGCAAGGCGGCGCCTTGCCTTGCGGCCACTACATCGCCGAGGAAGCGCCCGAGGCGCTGCTCGCGCGCGTGCAGCCTTTCTTCTCTGCGCCATGAACGCACCGGCCCGCACCCTTTACCGCAAGCTGGTGGACAGCCACACTGTCGAGGCGATTGACGCCGACCACGTGCTGCTGTTTTGCGACCTGCACCTGATGAACGAATACACCAGCCCGCAGGCGTTTGCCGGGTTGCACGCGCGGGGCCTGCCGGTGGGCATGCCGGGCCAGAACCTGGCGGTGGTCAGCCACATCATTCCCACGCATCCGGAGGCGGTGCGCGTCATTGCCGATCCGGCCTCGGCGCGGCAGGCCCGCTTCCTGAAGCAGAACTGCGCGCGCCACGGCATCGCGCTGTTCGGCGCCAACGATCCGCTGCAAGGCATTGAGCACGTCATCGCGCCCGAGCATGGCCTGATACGCCCTGGCATGGTCGTGATCTGTGGCGACAGCCACACCACCACTTACGGCGCATTGGGCGCGCTGGGCTTTGGCATCGGTACGACCGAAGTCGAACACGTGCTGGCCACGCAAACGCTGGTGTACCGGCTGGCGCAGGACATGCGCGTCACCGTGGACGGCGCGCTGGGCGCAGGCGTGACGGCCAAAGACCTGGTGCTGCACCTCATCGCCCGCGTGGGCGCGCAGGGCGCGCGTGGCTTCGTGGTGGAGTACGTGGGCAGCGCGATCGACGCGCTGTCCGTCGAAGCGCGCCTGACCCTGTGCAACATGACGGTGGAGGCCGGGGCGCGCGGCGCGTTGATCGCGCCGGACGGCAAGGCCATTGATTACGTGCTGGCGCGTGCGCCGGACCTGGCCGCTGGCCACCCCTGGCGCCGCCAGGCGCTGGCGCAGTGGCGGCAGTTGCGCAGCGACGCGCAGGCGCGCTTTGCCGTCGAACACCGCCTGCATGCCAGCGAAGTGGTGCCTACCGTGACATGGGGCACCAGTCCCGACCAGGCGGCGCCCATCGACGCCTGCGTTCCCGATCCGGATGACATGGCCGACCCCGTGGCGCGCCAGGGCGCGCGGCAGGCGCTGGCCTACACGAAGCTGCGCGCCGGCGCGCCGCTGGCGGGCACGCCCATTGAGCACGTCTTCATCGGCTCGTGCACCAACGGGCGCATCGAGGACTTGCGCGCCGCCGCCGCCATCGTGCGCGGGCGGCAAGTAGCCAAGGGTGTGCGTGCGATGGTCGTGCCCGGCTCCGGCGCCGTGCGCCGGCAGGCCGAGGCCGAAGGACTGGCGCGCATTTTTCTGGACGCGGGCTTCGAGTGGCGCCAGCCCGGCTGCTCCATGTGCCTGGCCATGAACGACGACGTGCTGGCCGAAGGCGTGCGCTGCGCCAGCACCACCAACCGCAATTTCGAGGGCCGCCAGGGACGCGGCGCCATCACGCACCTGATGAGCCCGCCCATGGCCGCCGCCGCCGCCGTCACGGGCCGCCTCACCGACGTCCGGCAACTGGAGCCTGTTCATGACTGACCCCGCCCTCTGGCACATCTGGCAAGGCCGCGCCGCGCCCCTGCCCACGCCCAACCTGGACACCGACCAGATCATGCCCAAGCAGTTCCTGCGCGGTATCGACAAATCGGGCCTGGCCGCCGGCGTGCTGTACGACCTGCGCCACGACGGCGCGGGCCGCCTGCGGCCCGGTTTCGTGTTGAACCAGCCCGCCTACCAGGGGGTGGACATGCTGCTGGCGGGCCCCAACTTCGGCTGCGGCTCCAGCCGCGAGCACGCCGTGTGGGGCCTGCGGCAATACGGCATTCGCGCCATCGTGGCCAGCAGCTTCGGTGAAATCTTTTATTCCAACGCGCTGGGCAACGGCCTGCTGCTGGCCGTGGTGTCTGAAGCCGATGCACAGGCTTTCATGCGGCAGGCGCAGACCCTGTCCGGCCCGCTGCCACTGACACTGGACCTGCGTCAGCGCCAGGTGTGCAGCCCCGGCCACACGGCCTGCTTTCAGCTGTCGGCGCGCCATCAGCGCATGTTGCTGCAAGGGGTGGACACGCTGGGCCTGACGCTGGAGAGCCTGCCCGCTATCCGGCGCTTTGCCGGTCAGCACTGGCAGCGCGCGCCCTGGCTGCAGGATGTGGCGGCGCGTACCCGGCGCCGCCTGCACGGCAAGGGGTAAGCGCGCCCGTTTTCAGCCCGCCAGCCGCGCCCGGTGCCGCGCCATTTGCGCCTGCACTTGCGCGGGGGCGGTGCCGCCCAGGGTGCCCCGGGCGCCCAGCGAGGCTTGCAGCGTCAGCGCCTGCTCGAACACGTCGGCGCCGATGCGGGCGTCAAAGCCTTGCAGGGTGGCCAGGGGCAGCTCGGCCAGATCGACGCCCTGGTCTTGCGCGGTTTTGACGGCGTGGGCCACGACTTCGTGCGCATCGCGAAAGGGCAGGCCCTTTTTCACCAGGTAGTCGGCCAGGTCGGTGGCGGTGGCGTAGCCGCGGCTGGCGGCGGCGCGCATGGCGTCGGCGTTGACGCTGATGCCGCTTTCCTTGGCGCCGGTTTGCGTGTTGGGCTGGCCGCCAATCATCTCGACAAAGATGCGCAGGGTGTCGCGCAGGGTGTCCACGGTGTCGAACAGCGGCTCTTTGTCTTCCTGGTTGTCCTTGTTGTAGGCCAGAGGCTGGCCTTTCATCAGGGTGATGAGGCCCATCAGGTGGCCCACCACGCGGCCGGTCTTGCCGCGCGCCAGCTCCGGCACGTCGGGGTTCTTCTTCTGCGGCATGATGGAAGAGCCGGTGGTGAAGCGGTCGGCTATGCGGATGAAAGCGAAGTTCTGGCTCATCCACAAAATCAGCTCTTCACTCAGGCGGCTGATGTGCACCATGACCAGGCTGGCGGCGGCGGCAAATTCGATGGCGAAGTCGCGGTCGCTCACAGCGTCCAGGCTGTTTTGGCAAACGCCTTCCATGCCCAGCGTGCGGGCTACGCGCTCGCGGTCCAGCGGGTAGGTGGTGCCCGCCAGCGCGGCGCTGCCCAGCGGCAGTTGGTTCACGCGGCGGCGCACGTCTTGCATGCGCTGCTCGTCGCGCGCAAACATTTCCACGTAGGCCAGCAGGTGGTGGGCAAAGCTCACGGGCTGGGCCACTTGCAGGTGGGTAAAGCCGGGCAGGATCACATCCACGTTCTGCGCGGCCACGTCCACCAGCGCGGTTTGCAGCTCGCGCAGCAGGCCGGTGACGAGGTCAATTTCGCCGCGCAGCCACAGGCGAATGTCGGTGGCCACCTGATCGTTGCGGCTGCGGCCCGTGTGCAGGCGCTTGCCTGCGTCGCCCACCAGTTGCGTCAGGCGCGCTTCGATGTTCAGGTGCACGTCTTCCAGCGCCAGCTTCCATTCGAACTGGCCGTTGGCAATTTCTTCGCGGATTTGCGCCATGCCTTTTTGGATGGCGGCCAGGTCGTCGGCGCTGATGATGCCTTGCGCGGCCAGCATGTCGGCGTGCGCCAGGCTGCCGGTGATGTCGGCATCGGCCAGGCGCTTGTCAAAGAACACGCTGGCGGTGTAGCGCTGCACGAGCTCGCTCATGGGCTCGGAAAACAGGGCGGACCAGGCTTGGGATTTTTTGTCGAGTTGATTGCTGCTCATGGAAAGTGCAGAAAAGGCGAAGAAGGCTTGCGCCGGCTGGAGGGCCGGGGCAACCGCTGGGCGGAAAAACGAAGAAGGTGCGGGAAAAGGGGCGGCCCAACCGGGTGAATCACGAATAATCGCTGGCTATACAGGCTGAAGTTTCCCCCCGCTTTTTGCGCCCCTTGAAAGACTCGCAAATTCTATCGACCCTGATGGACCGCCGGCAGCGCCAGCGCGCGGCGGCGGCCGTGTCGCGCGCTGCCCCGCCACTGGTGTTTGACGTGTGTCATGTGGGCATGGTGCTGCGCGCCGTGCTGTATGTGCAGGCGGTGGTGGCGGTGGCGCTCATGTTTGACGCTGCCAGCCCGGGCGGCTGGCTGCTGCGCGTGGCAACGGTCACGGCCGGTACGCTGCCGGCCACGCTGCTGTGGCTGGTGGCGGGGTGCAGTTTGAAGCGGCCGCTGGCCCGTCTGCCCGTGGCGGGCCAGATGGCCGCGGGCGTGGCCTTGGGTGCGCTGGCCGGGCTGTGCGCCTGTGGCGCGCTGGCCTGGCTGGTGGACGGCGATGTCCCCGCGCTGCCCTGGCTGGCCAGTGCCCTGGCGGGGGCGCTCATGGCGGCGGCGCTGGTAGCGGCGCTGGTGTGGCGCGTGCGTGGGCGCGCTCCGGCGGCCACCACGGCGCGGCTGGTGGAGCTGCAATCGCGCATTCGTCCGCACTTTCTGTTTAACACCCTCAACACGGCCATTGCCCTGGTGCGCAGCGAGCCCGCCCGTGCCGAGCGCGTGCTGGAAGATTTGGCCGACCTGTTCCGCCACGCGCTCAAGGAGCAGGGCGACAGCGCCACGCTGGGCCAGGAGATCGAGCTGGCGCGGCGCTACCTGGAGATCGAACAAGCCCGTTTTGGCCCGCGCCTGCGCGTGGAATGGGCGCTGGACGAGCGCGTCAACGCCGCGCGCCTGCCGCCACTCATCTTGCAGCCGCTGGTGGAAAACGCAGTCAAGCACGGCGTAGAGCCCAGCCCCACGGGCGCCGAACTGCGCATCTCCACCCGCCTGCGCGGGCATGTGGCCGTAGTGAAAGTCACCAACACCGTGCCGGCTGGCCAAGGGCGCAAGGGCCACGGCATGGCGCTGGCCAACGTGCGCGACCGTCTCAAGCTGCTGCACGACATGGAAGGCAGCTTTCGTACCGCGCTGGTCGACGACAAATACCAGGCCCGCCTGGAAGTGCCCGTGCCGGCCGACGTTCTTCGCCCGCGCCCAGCCCGCCGCCCACGCCATGAACGCTGACTGGCCATGAACGAAACCCCTTTGCAAGTGCTCATCGTCGATGACGAACCGCTGGCCCGTTCCCGACTGGCCACGCTGCTGGCCGATTGCCGTGACCCGCAAGCCGTTGCCGCTGCCGAAGCCGGTGACGCCCCGGCCGCCATGGCATGCCTGACGCAGCAACGCTTTGACGTGGCGCTGCTGGACATCCACATGCCCGGCGCCAGCGGCGTGCAACTGGCGCGCGCGTTGCGGGAGCGGCCAGAGCCGCCGCTGGTCATCTTTGTCACCGCACACCCTGAGCACGCGCTGGAAGCCTTTGAAATCGAGGCGCTGGACTACCTGACCAAACCCGTGCGGCTGGAACGTCTGCAAGCCGCGCTGCAAAAAGCGCAGCGCCTGCGGGATTTGCAGCGCCGCGCCGAGCCTGGCGAATGCCGTGAATGGCTGCTCATTCACGAGCGCGGCGGCACCCGGCGCGTGCCCCTGGACGAGGTGCTGTACTTCAAGGCCGAGCTGAAATACATCACCGTGCGCACCGCCAGCGCCACTTACCTGCTGGACGGCAGCCTGAGCCAGCTTGAAGAAAAGTATCCCCAGCGGTTTCTGCGCATCCACCGCAACGCGCTGGTAGCGCCCGCCGCGCTGCGCGCCCTGGTGCGCCACCGCGACCCGGATGAAGGCGACGGCTGGGCCGTGCGCCTGGCGGGCGTGAGCGAAGTGCTGATGGTTTCGCGCCGTCAAATGGGCAGCGTGCGCGAAGCACTGGGCGGCCCCGCCAGCAGCGCCTGAGGCCCCGCCCCGCCCGCCGCCCGGCCCTGTCACGCCAGGTGGTTTGTCATGCAAAGTATGCGAACGCGCATGCACAGTGCCCGAAGCAGGTTACAATAATCGGCTTCCGGAGAGATGGATGAGTGGTTTAAGTCGCACGCCTGGAAAGCGTGTGTGGGTTAATAGCCCACCGCGGGTTCGAATCCCGCTCTCTCCGCCAGTTTCTGAATCGAAAGCCGCATCTAGACGCTAGAAGCGGCTTTTTTCATGGCCGGACTTTTGCGGTGCATCCGCTGGGCAATGGGCCGCCATCGGCTCCGGTCGGGCACGGGCGCCACTGTCCACTCACAGCGGTGGCGTGCACGCTGGCCGCAGCTCCTGCTTTTCCTTCCTGCGAGAATCGGCCGCGTGGATATCAGCAACATCATTCAGACCATTGCCGTCTATGCCTTGCCCGTGCTGTTCGCCATCACGGTGCACGAGGCGGCGCATGGCTACGTGGCGCGGCATTTTGGCGACCCGACGGCAGCCATGCTGGGCCGTGTCACGCTCAACCCGCTCAAGCACATTGATCCGCTGGGCACCATTGCGATGCCGCTGCTGCTTTACGTGGCCACCAGCGGTGCGTTCCTGTTCGGCTATGCCAAGCCGGTGCCGGTGCTGTTTCGCAATTTGCGCCATCCCCGGCGCGACATGATCTGGGTTGCGCTGGCCGGACCGGCCAGCAATTTCGTCATGGCGCTGGGCTGGGCGCTGGGCTTGCTGCTGCTGAGAGCGCTGGGCGTGCAGGAGATGTTTTTCCTGGGCATGTGCCAGGCCGGCGTGGTGGTGAACCTCATCATGTTCGCGCTCAACATGTTTCCGTTGCCGCCGCTCGATGGCGGGCGCGTGCTGGCGGGCTTGCTGCCGCCCGGCCCGGCGTCCGCGCTGGCGCGCGTGGAGCCGTTCGGCTTTTTCATCGTGATGGGGCTGGTGGTGGCGGGCGTGCTTTCCACCTGGTGGATGCAGCCGGTCATGGCGCTGGCTTCCCA
Organism: Comamonadaceae bacterium OH2545_COT-014; assembly: GCA_003859965.1. Classification (GTDB taxonomy): domain Bacteria; phylum Pseudomonadota; class Gammaproteobacteria; order Burkholderiales; family Burkholderiaceae_C; genus Ottowia. The sequence goes on from RQYR01000014.1 coordinate 10,695, forward strand.
GGCCATTCACCTGTTGCTGATGCCGCTGTCCTTTCTGCTGCGCTGACCGGGCCTTGGCAGGTCTTCGCCACGGCGCTGTTCCCAACCCGCGCGCCTTCATCCTTTTCGCTTTCACGCTTTTTCGCCTTTCATGACCACTACCCGCGCCACCACCCGCGTGCTCACCGGCATCACCACCACGGGCACGCCCCACCTGGGCAACTACGTGGGCGCCATCCGCCCCACTGTGCAGGCCAGCCGCCAGGCGGGCACCGAGAGCTTTCTGTTTCTGGCCAACTACCACGCGCTCATCAAGTGCGACGACCCGGCCCGCGTGCAGCGCAGCACGCTGGAGATTGCCGCCTGCTGGCTGGCCGCCGGGCTGGATCCGCAACAAGTCACCTTCTACCGCCAGAGCGACATCCCCGAAATCCCCGAGCTGTGCTGGCTGCTGACCTGCGTTACCGGCAAGGGCCTGCTCAACCGCGCCCATGCCTACAAGGCCGCGCAGGACAAGAACGCCGCCGCCGGGCGCGAGGCCGACGACGGCGTGACCGCCGGCCTGTTCATGTACCCCGTGCTCATGGGCGCCGACATCCTCATGTTCGGCGCGCATCGCGTGCCCGTGGGGCGTGACCAGGTGCAGCACATCGAAATGGCGCGCGACATGGCCGCCAGCTTTAACCACCTGTACGGCGGCGGGCGCGAGCTGTTCACGCTGCCCGAGGCGCAGGTGGACGAACACGTGGCCCTGCTGCCCGGCCTGGACGGGCGCAAGATGAGCAAGAGCTACGACAACACTATCCCCCTGTTCGCCCCGCGCGAGCAGCTGCGCAAGCTCATCATGGGCATCGTCACCGACTCGCGCGCGCCCGGCGAACCCAAGGAAACCGAAGGCTCGGCCTTGTTCGCCATCTACCGCGCCTTCGCCACGCCCGAAGAAAGCGCCGCCTTCGCGCAGGACTTTGCCCAGGGCATCGCCTGGGGCGAGGCCAAGCAGCGCCTGTTCGAGCGCATCGACGCCGAAATCGCCCCCATGCGCGAGCGCTACCAGCACCTGATGACCCACCCCGGGGAGGTCGAGGCCATCCTACAAGCCGGCGCCGCCAAGGCCCGCGCCGCCGCTACGCCCTTCATGCACACGCTGCGCCGCGCCGTGGGGCTGGCGTCGCTGGATGGCGCGGCGGCCGCCGCCACCCGCGCCGCCGCCGCCGCGCCGGGCGAGGCGCTGCCCCAGTTCAAGCAATACCGCGAGCCGGACGGCCAGTTCTACTTCAAGCTCACCAGCGGCGCCCGCGTGCTGCTGCAAAGCCGGGGCTTTGCCTCGCCGCGCGACGCGGGCCAGGCCGTCAAGCGCCTGCAAACCGAAGGCGCAGCGGCGCTGCCTGCGCTGCAAGACGTGCTGGAGCCGCCGGCAGACGCCCAGGCGCTGGCGCAGGCGCTGGCCCGCCTGGCGGCCGCCAGTGACTGAGGCGGACGCGGTGTGGCCCGGCGCTGGCGCAGCGCGCCACACCGCTAGCCCATAACGCCACGGCGGGGCATCCGCACGCAATAACTATCAAAACAATAGCTAAATGCCTTACAACCATCTGCCCCAAAGCCATTTTTTGATGTGCTTCGCCACCACGGCGGGCCACAGCCTGGGCTGCCAGGGCAGGGCAGGGCAAGGCGTGTGGGGGGTTGCCTGGTGCTAAGCGCCGCGCCCCGCCGCCACATCGCCCTGCTGGGCGATGGCAACAGCGTGCATGTGCAGCGCTGGGCGCACGAGATGGCCGTGCGCGGCTGGCGGCTGTCGCTCATCACCGCGCGCCCGGCCGAAGCGGGGGCGCTGCCTGCGGGCGTGGCCCAGCATGTGCTGCCGCCCGTGCGCCGCAGCGCCGACTGGCTCTGGCGCACTGGCGCGGCGCGGCGCGCGGTGGCCGCGCTGCGGCCTGATTTGCTGCACGCGCACTACGTCACCTCTTACGGCTACCTGGGCGCCCGTGCGGCCCGCGCCAGCGGCCTGCCGCTCATGCTCACCGCCTGGGGCAGTGATTTGCTGCTGACCCCGCGCCGCCACCCGCTCATCGCCCGGCTGACGGCCTGGACGCTGGCGCAAGCCCGCCTGCTCACCGGCGATTCGGCCGATTTGCTGCAAGCCGCCCGCCGCCTGTGCCCGCGCGTGCGCACCGAACTGGTTCACTGGGGCGTGGAGCGCGCCCGCTTCGCCCCCGCGCCCTGGGCGGCCAAGCCCGGCTTTGAGGCCGTGAGCCTGCGCAGCTGGGCGCCCAACTACGCCATCGGAACCATCCTCGATGCGCTGGCGCAAGTGCGCCGCCAGCAGCCCGGCGCCGTGCTGCACCTGCTGGGCGGCGGCCCGCAAGAAGCCGCGCTGCGCGTCCAGGCCGCCCGCCTGGGCCTGGACGAAAGCGCCCTGCGCTGGCACGGACGGCAAGACGATGCGGGCATGGCCGCCGTGCTGGCGCGCTGCAAGCTGGCCATCACCGTGCCGCACAGCGACGCCACCTCCGTCTCGCTGCTGGAAAGCATGGCCTGCGGCCTGGCCGTCATCGCCAGCGACCTGCCCGCCAACCGCCACTGGCTGGCCGCGCCGCCCGGCGCGTCTGCTTCCGCCAGCGCGACCAGCGCGACCAACGGTAACGCCCTGGTGCCAGCAGGCGACGCCAACGCGCTGGCCGCCGCCTGGCGGGCGCTGATGCAAAACGAAGCCCGCGCCGCAGCGGCAGGCCAGGCCAATGCCCGGCGCATCGCCCTTGAAGGCGACCGCCGCCTGCAAATGGACCGGGTGGACGCGCTGTACCGCGCGCTGCTGGGCGACGAAACGCGGCCAGGCGCCGGCGGCAGCCATGCGGCCAAGCCGCTGGCGGGCGCCCCCACCCGTAACATGCCATGACCGGCCCCATAACCTCCCCCATGCGCGCGCCCGTGAGCCAGAACCTGGTCAGCCTCATCGTGCCGTGCCGCAACGAGCGCGCCGCCATCGACGCCTTTTGCGACGCCGCCCTGGCCCAGCGGCTGCCCGCCGGCTGGCGCATGGAAGTGCTCGTGGCCGACGGTTGCAGCGACGACGGCACGCGCCAGCGGCTGGACGCCCGCGCCGCGCAAGACGCGCGCCTGCACCCGCTGGACAACCCTGGCCGCATCGTCTCCACCGGGCTCAATGCCTGCCTGGCGCGCGCGCGCGGCGAAGTCATCGTGCGCCTGGACGTGCACACCCATTTCGCCCCCGACTACGTGGCCGAATGCCTGGCCGCGCTGGCGCGCACCGGCGCCGACAACGTGGGCGGCCCCTGGGTGGCGCAGGGGCAGGGCCGTATGGGCCGCGCCATTGCGGCGGCTTTTCAGTGCCGCTGGGTGGTGGGCGGCGCGCGCTCGCGCAACGCTGCGTATGAAGGCGCGGTGGACACCGTTTACCTGGGCTGCTGGCGGCGCGAGGCGTTCGAGCGCTTTGGCGGCTTTGACGAAGCGCTGGTGCGCAACCAGGACGACGAACACAACCTGCGCATCCGCCGGGGCGGCGGACGCATCTGGCAAAGCGCGCGCATCCGCTCCGCCTACCAGCCGCGCGGCTCGCTGCGCCAGCTCTTCGCGCAGCAATACCAATACGGCTACTGGCGGCCCTTCGTCATGCGCAAGCACGGCCAGCCCGGCTCGCTGCGCCAGCTGGCGCCCATGCTGCTGGTGGCCGCCCTGCTGGCAGGCGCGCTGGCCGCGCCCTGGCAGACCTGGCCGCTGGCGCTGCTGCTGGGCAGTTACGCGGCCTATGTGCTGGCCGCCTCACTGGCCGCCGCCCGGCAGGCGGGCCAGGGCCGGGTGCATGCGGGCCTGCTGGCACGGCTGCCCGCCGTCGTCGCCGCTTACCACCTGGGCTACGGCCTGGGCGCCTGGCGCGGCTGGCTGGATGTGCTGCGCCGCCGCCGCGACGACGGCCAAGGGCGCTTTTCACGGCTGACGCGCTGAGCCGGAGGAGCCCAAACCCGGCGCCTTGCGTCTGGCGGGCGCTATTGGGCCTGCTGCCTGGTCAGGCGTTGTTCAGCTCAGGCGCTCTTGGGCGGGAAGAAGCGGTACCACAGGTTGTAGGCCCAGCAGGCGGCGCAAAAAGACAGCGCCCATTCCAGCGTGCTGAACACCACCAGCACCGCGCAAGGCACTTTCCAGAAGCTGCTGCCCATGAAATAGGCCACCAGCGCCACCAGGCTGGCGGCCACGGCGATCTTGTTGGCGAACATCTTGGCGCCCGCATCCTCGCGCTTGCCGCCCCAGCCGCGCGCCTCGAAGCGCGCCGCCATGAAGCGGTGCGAAGGGCAGCGGTAATGCCCGAAAAAGCCCCGCACCGTGCCTTGCAGCACCAGCAGCAGCATCGGCCAAGGCGCGCCCAGCAGCAGCGACAGGCCGCTGAGCGCAAAGGTCACGAAAGCCTCGGCACGGGCCACGTTCGACCAGACGGGGGGCAAATCAAAACGCAACATGACACAACTCCTTTCAAATGGCGACGGGCCGTATTGTCATCGTGTCAGCGGGGGTGTGGACATGGGGCGGCGCTTTTTTGGATGCGGCGCACCGCGCCATTGCCGTGGGCAGGGCGGGTAAACCACGGCGGTGATGGCGGCCCGTATGGCCTGGTGATAGGCATGCCGCCGGTGCAAGCGGTGCACAAAAAGCCAGCGCTGGCGGTGCTCGTAGGCAGGGCCAGGCATGGCTATGTGGCCGCGCGTGGCGGGCGCTGGGCGGATTTGGGGCGGAAGGCCTGGCACACGGCCTCGTGCGTTTGCAGGTAGGGGCCGCCAATCAGGTCGATGCAGTAGGGCACGGCGGCGAAGATGCCGGGCGTGAGCGTCTGGCCGGCGGCGTCTTTCAGTCCTTCCAGCGTTTCGGCGATGGCTTTGGGCTGGCCGGGCAGGTTGATGATGAGGCACTGGCCGCGAATGACGGCCACCTGCCGCGACAGGATGGCCGTGGGCACGAAGCGCAGGCTGATCTGGCGCATCTGCTCGCCAAAGCCGGGCATTTCGCGGTCGGCCACGGCCAGCGTGGCCTCGGGCGTGACATCGCGCGGGGCGGGGCCGGTGCCGCCGGTGGTGAGCACCAGCGCGCAGCCGGCGTCATCGGCCAGTTCCACCAGCGTGCGGCTGATGAGTGCCTGCTCATCCGCGATCAGGCGCGGCTCGAACCGGATGGGGTTTTGCAGCGCCCGCGCCAGCCAGTCCTGCAAGGCGGGCAGGCCCTGGTCTTGATAAACGCCGCGGCTGGCGCGGTCGCTGATGGAGACGATGCCGATGGTGACGGGGGCGAAAGCGCTCATGGCAGCGAGGGGAAAAGGTGCAGGAGAGAGAAAGGGGCTTGTTGCCGTGTGCAGCCCAAGGCGCCACGCCGGGGCGGGTGACTGTTGCATCCTCGGGCCAATGCCAAGCCGCGAATCGTGCGGGTAAAAACCGCTGCCGCCAGCATGGCAGCGGTTGGAAACCACATGAGCCTGTTGCCCCTCGCTGGTGTGCGAGAAGGCCAAACACCGGCCAAGCCCCGCAAGGCCAGGGCCAGAGCCGGCCAGGCCTCGAGACACGGGCTTTAGTCGTGGCGGCGCTGGCGCATCTTGCGGGCAGCCAGGCCACCAACGCCCAGCGCTACCAGCATGAGCGCCCAGGGGTTGTCCACGGGCACGGCCTGTACCGAAGCGGAGGATGGCGGAGCAGCCTTGCAGGTGGCGTTCAGCGTTACCTTGGTATAAACCCCCATGGGGCCGTGTGAAGGGGGCGTATTGATGTCCGGGTCGGGGTTCGTGGTGTGAATGTTTTCGGCATTGCGAATGCGCAGCAACAGCTGGTTGGCACCAGTCGCCCAGGCCAGTGCAGGCGTGATGGACTGCAGGGCGCCAAAGCCGCTGTAAGTGCCTGCGTTCGCAAAGGTGCCGGCAGGTGGCGTGCCGTTGTTGACCACACCAACATCATCGTGATGGTTGTCAGCAGTTCGCTCGACGGTGGTGACGACGGTGGTCAGGTCGATGCGCGGATCAATGGTGATGCTGGGCGAGCGGAAGTCAAACGGTGCGTCGGTGTTCACCGGGGTCGCCGGATCGGAAACCGTCAGCCATGTACCCAATGCAGGGTTGCTGCCGGCGGGATACCAGTTGTTGTGCTTGTAGCCCGTGTGGGCGGGAGCCCAGGCAGCATCCGTCGTTTTCTTGAATTCCCAGCCGGGGCCGGTAGCGAATTCCAGCGGCGTGGCTGGGCCTGCGGCAGCTGTGGGGCAAGCCAGCGTTAGCGCGGCCTGCGCATGGGCTGAAATGGCAGCGCCAAACAGGGCTGCCGCGGCCAGAGCATGAGTGGTGTGTTTCATGGTTTTTACCTTCTTCTTTTGAAATGCGGGCTGAGGTGGCCGGTGGTTTGCCTTCAGCCATATGGGATAAGGCCACATTGGTGAAGATGCAACGGCAACCCGCCACAAAGCAGCAATTTTGACAGAGAGGCCAAGTACCCGAACCATATTCCATATTCGTAAGGGTCGGGCGGGGTGTTGGTGGTGTTCAGCGCAGCCCCTGGCCGCTGGCGTGGTCGTCGCTGCGCTGGATCAGTTCGATCTTGTAGCCGTCGGGGTCGGTCACGAAGGCGATGACGGTGGCGCCGCCTTTGACTGGCCCGGCTTCGCGGGTGACGTTGCCGCCGGCGGCTTTGATGCGTTCACAGGCGGCGTAGGCATCGGGCACGCCGATGGCGATGTGGCCGTAGGCGGTGCCCATGTCGTATTCGGTGGTGCCCCAGTTGTAGGTCAGCTCGATTTCGGCCTGGGCGGGGTTGCCGCCTTCGAAGCCGAGGAAGGCCAGCGAATATTTGTACTCGGGGTTTTCCGAGCGGCGCAGCAGCGTCATGCCGAGCACCTGGGTGTAGAACTGGATGGAGCGGTCGAGGTTGCCCACGCGGAGCATGGTGTGGAGGATTCGCATAGGAGGGCGATTGTCCCACTGGCGCGAAGCCCCGTGGCTTGAGGCGGGGCTTAGGCTGGTTTGGGGCCGGCGGGCGGGGCAAGGAGGCCAAGCAGGCCAATCGGTGTGGGCAAGGGCGGCCGTTGGTGGCGCAGCGGCCGCTGGCCTTTGTGCGGTCAGCGCGGCTGGCGCGGCAGCAAGGTGTTCTGGTCGATGTGGTTGGGGGCGCCATGCGCCGGGTGAGCAGACGGGCCAGACAGGCGTGGCAGCTGGCTGGGGGGCGTGGGGTGCAGGGCGGGGGCGGTGCCGCCCGGTGGTGCGGGGTGGTCTTGGGCGAGGCGGCGGCGCTCTTCGGGTGGGAGGGCCTGGTAGGCCTGCCATTGGGCCTTTTTTTCGTCTGCGGGCACACGGCGCGTTTCGCCAAAGTTCAGGCGCGCCTGGGTGCGCTGCTGCGGGGTGAGCGCGGCCCATTCCGCCATGCGGGCTTGCAGCGTGGCTTGCCCGTCCGGGCTGAGCTGGCGGTAGTTGCGCGCCAGGGCCATCCACTGGCGTTGCTGCTCATCGCTCATGGTGTGCCACAGGCCCGCCAGCGGCGCCAGCGCGGCTTGTTGCCCGGCGCTCAGCGCTTGCCAGGAAACGCTGCCGGGCGCTTGGGCCAGCACGATGGCGGGCGGGTGCGGCTGCGCGTGCGCAGGCTGGGGCGCCAGCGCCGCTAGCAGGGGCATGAGCGGCGCAATGGCGGGCAGGGCAGCGGCGAGCGCGGGGAAGAGGGTGGCGAAGGGTGGCATGGCAGGGGCGCGGCCGGGTCAGTAAACGTGGCCTTCGCCGCTGGCGTGGCGGGTTTTCAGAAACTGGACAAAGCCGGGGTCGGCGTAGGCGGCGGGGGGCAGTTCGTCGGTGAGCAGGGCAGCGTCCAGCGCGGCCAGTTCGGTGGTGTGGCCCTGGTCTTGCATTTCATGAATGGTGACCAGGCCCGCCACCATGACGGCCAGCACCAGGGCCGAGCCGAGCCGGCCCCAGAAGCCCAGGGCGTCATCCGCCGAGTCCGCCGCCGTGGGGCGCGAGAGAAAGAGCGCCAGTTTGCGCCACGGCGTGGCCACGCGGGCCGCCGGTTTGCGGCGCGCCAGCGCTTGTTCGCGCGCGGCGCGCAGGCGTTCGCTGATGTCGGGCGGCAGGCTTTGTGCGCCGGATGAAAGGCGGGCAGCCACGCGCAAGGCGTAGCGGTTGCGCAGGGCGTCGGCCGTGGCTGGGTGGTGAAGGCGGTGGTGTTGGCAGTGGCAGTGCGCGGTCATGGCGTGATTCCCCTGGCTTGCAAGGCCTTGGCCAGCGCCTGGACAGCGCGTGAGCAGTGCGTTTTGACACTGCCGATCGAGCAGCCCATGGCCGCCGCGGTCTCGGCAACGTCCATTTCTTCCCAGTAACGCATCAGAAAGGCTTCGCGTTGACGCGGTGGTAGCGCCTGTATCTGCGCTTCAATCTGGCGCAGGGTTTCGGTGCGGCGCAGGCTGTCTTCGGCGCTTTCGGCGCCGCCCTGGGCCTGGGCGCCGGCAAAGATTTCCAGCCAGTCGAAATCGCCATCGCCATCACCGCCTGGCGTGTCGAAGTCGCCGAAGTTGGTAAACAGCGCCTGGCGCGTTTTCTGGCGGCGGAACCAGTCCATCGTCTGGTTGGACAGGATGCGCTGAAACAGCAGGGGCAGCTCGGCGGCGGGCTTGTCGCCATAGCGTTCGGCCAGCTTCATCATGCTGTCCTGCACGATGTCCAGCGCCGCCTCCTCGTCGCGCACGTGATAGAGCGCGCGCTTGAAAGCCCGCTTTTCCACGCTTTTGAGGAAGTCGGAAAGTTCTTGCTCGGTGGCCAAGGAACAGGCAGAAAAAGAAGGTCGCGGGAAGAGGTCGGGTGCATTATGGCACCCGCATTTGTGTGTGGGTTGCTATTAAAATGAAAGCGATAAATGGCGTGTATTCAGCCTGAATGGCCTTTTTGCTTTAGGCCCTGCCAGGGGCGCTTCGCTGGCTGGGCTGCCCCGGGCGCGGCGCGGCTGGCGGGGCGTTTCATGAGCTGTGCATAATGCCGGGCTGCATTTCAACAAGGCAAACGGGTCAAGGCACGGCGGCGCCCCTCTATCGAAACAGAGCCCGCCCATGGCCGCTGGCCTCAAGTCCTGGCGCGGCTCCACAAGGGCTGGCAAGGGGCACCCAAGGTTTTTCGTCAGAGAAATTCTCGAAAGGTTGATCGACAAATGAAAGTCTCCAAAGCCGAATCCGCTTCGGCCAGCGCAGGCGCCGCAGCCACCGCTCGCGGCAGAACGCCGGAATTGCGCGGCGCTGAAATTCTCGTCAAGGCATTGCAGGCTGAAGGCGTCAAGCACGTCTGGGGCTACCCCGGCGGGGCGGTGCTGCACATCTACGACGCCTTCTACAAGCAAGACACCATTCAGCACGTGCTGGTGCGCCATGAGCAGGCCGCCGTGCACGCGGCCGACGGCTATGCGCGCGCCACGGGCGATGTGGGCGTGGCGCTGGTCACTTCCGGCCCCGGCCTGACCAACGCCGTGACCGGCATCGCCACGGCCTACATGGACTCGATCCCGCTGGTGGTCATCTGCGGCCAGGTGCCGGCCACCGCCATCGGGCAAGACGCATTCCAGGAGTGCGACACGGTGGGCATCACGCGCCCCATCGTCAAGCACAACTTCCTGGTGAAAGACGCGCGGCAGATCGCCGAGGTGATGAAAAAAGCCTTCCACATCGCCCGCTCGGGCCGTCCCGGCCCGGTGGTGGTGGACATTCCGAAGGACGTGTCCTTTCACAAGGCGCCCTTCGCCGGCTACCCCGAAACCGTGCACATGCGCTCCTACAACCCGGTGCGCAAGGGCCACAGCGGCCAGATCCGCAAGGCGCTGCAACTGCTGCTGAGCGCCAAGCGCCCTTACATCTACACCGGCGGCGGCGTGCTGCTGGCAGGGGCCTGCGAAGAGCTGCGCACGCTGGTGAACATGCTCAATTACCCCGTCACCCACACGCTGATGGGCCTGGGGGCGTTCCCTGCCACCGACCGGCGCTTCGTCGGCATGCTGGGCATGCATGGTACCTGGGAGGCCAACAACGCCATGCAGCACTGCGACGTGCTGCTGGCCGTGGGCGCGCGTTTTGACGACCGCGTGATTGGCAACCCCAAGCACTTCGCGCAACAAGAGCGCAAGATCATCCACATTGACGTGGACCCCTCCAGCATCGCCAAGCGCGTGAAGGCGGACGTGCCCATTGTTGGCGACGCGCGCGAAGTGCTGCAGGAAATGATCGCGATGCTGCGCGAATCCGACACCCGGCCCGACGAGAAGGCGCTGGCCGCCTGGTGGCAGCAGATCGAGGGCTGGCGCGCGCGCGACTGCCTGAAGTACGACCGTGCGAACAAGGAAGTCATCAAGCCGCAGTACGTGGTGGAAACGCTGTGGAACATGACCCGCGACGCCGACGCCTACATCACCAGCGATGTGGGCCAGCACCAGATGTGGGCCGCGCAGTACTACAAGTTCGACGAGCCGCGCCGCTGGATCAACTCCGGCGGCCTGGGCACCATGGGCGTGGGCATTCCCTACGCCATGGGCATCAAGCTGGCCCGGCCCGAGAGCGAGGTGTTTTGCATCACCGGCGAAGGCTCGGTACAGATGTGCATCCAGGAGCTGTCCACCTGCCTGCAGCACGACACGCCCATCAAGATCCTCTCGCTCAACAACCGCTATCTCGGCATGGTGCGCCAGTGGCAGGAGATCGAATACTCCGGCCGCTACAGCCACAGCTACATGGACGCGCTGCCCAACTTCGTGAAGCTGGCCGAAGCCTATGGGCACGTGGGCATGCTGATCGAAGACCCCAAGGACGTGGAGCCCGCCCTGCGCGAAGCGCGCAAGCTCAAGGACCGCACCGTGTTCATGGACTTCCGCACCGACCCCACGGAGAACGTCTTCCCCATGGTGCAGGCCGGCAAGGGCATCACCGAGATGCTGCTGGGCCCGGACGACCTTGAAGGCTGAAAGCGCTGAAAACTGCTGTTTAGGCCGTGGATACGGCCTGAATAGCTCCTGAATCAATAGCAAGACGAATCTATTGCCCGCCAGGCCCGCTGCTTACCGGCAGCGGGTGAGGGCGGCGAAAAGAGGAATCTGGAGAACCATGAAACACATCATCGCCGTACTGATCGAGAACGAAGCGGGCGCACTCTCGCGCGTGGTGGGCCTGTTCTCGGCCCGGGGCTACAACATCGAATCGCTCATCGTCGCCCCCACCGAGGACGAAAGCCTCTCGCGCATGACCATCCAGACGCGCGGCTCGGACGAAACCATCGAGCAGATCACCAAGCACCTGAACCGCCTGATCGAAGTCGTGAAGGTGGTGGACCTGACCGAAGGCAGCTACATCGAGCGCGAGCACATGATGGTCAAGGTGCGCGCCGTGGGCAAGGAGCGCGAGGAAATCAAGCGCACCACTGACATCTTCCGCGGCCGCATCATCGACGTCACCGACAAGGGCTACACCATCGAGCTGACGGGCGACCAGGAAAAGAACGACGCCTTTCTGAACGCCATCGACCGCAGCGCCATCCTGGAAACCGTGCGCACCGGCGCCAGCGGCATCGGGCGCGGCGAGCGGGTACTGCGGGTGTGACAGCCGCGCCAGGCGCCCGCGCGGCCGCTCATGGCGCGACGGGCATCCTTTTCGAGATTCACCAAACTTGTGCCTAGGAGAAAACCATGAAAGTGTTCTACGACAAAGACTGCGACCTGAGCCTCATCAAGGGCAAGACCGTGGCCATCATCGGCTACGGCAGCCAGGGCCACGCCCACGCGCAAAACCTCAATGACAGCGGCGTGAAAGTTGTCGTCGGCCTGCGCAAAGGCGGCGCCAGCTGGGCCAAGGCCGAAGGCGCGGGCCTGACGGTGAAAGAGGTGGACGAAGCCGTCAAGGCCGCCGACGTGGTGATGATTCTGCTGCCCGACGAGGAAATCGCCGCCGTCTACAAGAACAACGTGGAGCCCCACATCAAGCAAGGCGCCGCGCTGGCCTTTGCCCACGGCTTCAACGTGCACTACAACCAGGTGGTGCCACGCGCCGACCTGGACGTGTGGATGGTGGCCCCCAAGGCGCCCGGCCATACCGTGCGCAGCACCTACAAGCAAGGCGGCGGCGTGCCGCACCTGGTGGCCGTGCACCAGGACCAGAGCGGCAAGGCGCGCGACCTGGCCCTGAGCTATGCCATGGCCAACGGCGGCGGCAAGGCCGGCATCATCGAAACCAACTTCAAGGAAGAAACCGAGACCGACCTGTTCGGCGAACAGGCCGTGCTGTGCGGCGGCGCCGTGGAGCTGGTGAAGATGGGCTTCGAGACGCTGGTGGAAGCCGGCTACTCGCCCGAGATGGCCTACTTCGAGTGCCTGCACGAGCTCAAGCTGATCGTGGACCTGATTTATGAGGGCGGCATCGCCAACATGAACTACTCCATCAGCAACAACGCCGAATACGGCGAATACGTGACCGGCCCCGAAGTCATCAACGAACAAAGCCGCGAAGCCATGCGCCATGCCCTCAAGCGCATCCAGAACGGCGACTACGCCAAGATGTTCATCCAGGAAGGCCGCCTGAACTACCCCAGCATGACCGCCCGCCGCCGCCTCACTGCCGAGCACCCCATTGAAGTCGTAGGTGAGAAGTTGCGCGCCATGATGCCCTGGATCAAGGCCAACAAGCTGGTGGACAAGAGCAAGAACTGATGCGTTGGGGCTTTGCAGCCCCAGCTCAATCGGGGCTCTACCAGCCAGGGCCATGCGCTATATGCCAGCGCATGGCCTTTTTCTTGTGCGGCAACCAGCCCGCATGCCCCCTCATGTTCGCCCTTCATCCACGTTTCGAACGGTGCGAGGAACTATCTGAATGACTGCCATCCCTGTTGCCCACCCCGTCGAGCCTGCCCAGCGCCAGCGCATCCTGGCCACGCTGGCTCGGATTGAGCGTGAGAACGAAGTGCGCGTGCCATTCGCCTGCGAATCGGGCAGCCGTGGCTGGGGCTTTGCCTCGCCTGACAGTGACTACGACGTGCGTTTCATCTACGTGCATCGCCTGCCGTGGTACGTCAGCGTTACGCCCCGGCGCGACGTGATTGAGTTGCCGATTGATGACGTGCTGGATGTCAGCGGCTGGGACTTGCGCAAGGCGCTCGGCCTGTTGCGCGAATCGAATCCCACATTGCTGGAGTGGCTGCGCTCGCCCATCGTTTACCAGCAGGATGAGTCGGCCATGGCCAGCTTTCATGCGCTGGCGCGCAGCCATTTCTCGCGCGTGCGCGCCTGGCATCACTATGCCAGCATGGCTAAAAAGAACTTTCGCGAATATCTGCAGGGTGAGCAGGTGCGTACCAAGAAATACCTGTACGTACTGTGCCCGCTGTTGGCCGCGCGCTGGATCGAGCAACACGCCCAGAGCGAACCACCCATGGTTTTTGCCACGCTGGCTGCTGAGGTGCTGCACCCGGCGCAAGATGCTGCGTTGATTGCCGCCATTCGCGATCTGCTGGCCCTGAAGATGCGCGCGGGCGAGGCCGCCGTGGGCCCGCGCCGCGAGGCGCTGCACGCCTTCATCACGGCCGAGCTGGCGCGCCATGCCGCCAGCCCGCTACAGGCTCCTGCGCCGCAGGGCGATGCCGGGGCGCTGGACGGGTTTCTTTATCAAACCGTTTGCCGGCATGGGCCGGCCTTGGCTTAGGCGCTTCTCGCGCTCGCCAGCACGGCCAGCAGCTCCTGCTCAAAGGCCAGTTGCGCCTTGGCGTGTTGCAAGCCGGGGCCGTGCAGTAAAAAGGTGTCTTCCACGCGCTCGCCCAAGGTGCTGATCTTGGCCAGCTCCAGGCTGATGCCGTGGCGGGCCAGCACGCGGCTGATGCCGTAGAGCAGGCCGGTGCGGTCGCTGGCGGAGATGCTGAGCAGCCAGCGCTGGGCCTTGTCGTCGGGTTGCAGCTCGATGCGCGGGGTGATGGGAAAGCTGCGCACGCGGCGCGACTGGCGGCCCAGGCGCGGCGGGGGCAGGGCGGCGGTGCTGCCAATGGCGGCGGGCAGTTCGGCCTCGACTTGCGCGATCCATTCGTGCGCTTCGCCGCAGGCGGTGGCGCGGACAATCTGGAAGGTGTCCAGCGCCCAGCCGTTCAGCGTGGTGTGGATGCGGGCGTCCAGAATGGAAAAGCCGGCGCGGTCGAACCAGCCGCACAGGCGCGAGAACAGGTCAGGCCGGTCGGCCGCATACACCAGCACTTGCAGCCCTTCGCCGGCAGGCGAGCGGCGCGCGCGCACCAGCGCGGGCAGGCTGGCAGAGGGCGCTGTTTCCTGTTCTTTTTGGGCTTCCAGGCAGGTGGTTGTAAGGCTTTGCGCTATTTTTTTGGTAGCAATCGGCGCTGCGGCCTGCACCAGGGTGCGGGCGTGCCAGGCGATTTCGCCCGCGTCGTGGCGCATGAAGTAGCCCATGTCAAAGGTCTGCCACAGGGCTTGGCGGGCGGCGTCGGCCTCGGGGGTGGGCGGCGCGCTCTGGTGCAGCAGGGCCAGGGCTTCGCGCTTGCGTGATTCGACCAGCGCGCCGGGGTCGGGGGCGCGGCCGCCCAGGGCGTGTACGGCGGCCCGGTACAGGTCTTGCAGGAGCTTGCCTTTCCAGGCGTTCCACACCTTGGGGCTGGTGCCGCGAATGTCGGCCACGGTGAGCAGGTAGAGCGCGGTCAGGCGCCGCTCGCTGCCGGTTTGGGCGGCGAAGCGGGTGATGACGGCGGGGTCGCTCAGGTCTTCTTTCTGCGCCACGCGGCTCATGCTCAGGTGTTCGCGCACGAGAAATTCGATGAGGTCGGCGTCGGCGCCTTCAATGCCGTGCTGGCGGCAAAAGCGCCGCGCTTCCTGAGCGCCCAGCACGCTGTGGTCGCCGCCGCGGCCCTTGGCGATGTCGTGAAACAGCGCGGCCACGTACAGCAGCCAGGGCTTGTCCCAGCCGGCGGCCAGTTGCGAGCAGAACGGGTATTCGTGCGCGTGCTCGGGGATGAAAAAGCGCCGCATGTTGCGCAGCACCATCAGCGTGTGCTGATCGACGGTGTAGACGTGAAACAGGTCGTGCTGCATTTGCCCCACGATGCGGCGGAACACCCACAGGTAGCGCCCGAGCACGCTGGTCTGGTTCATCAGCCGGAAGGCGTGGGTGATGCCCGAGCCTTGCTGCAGGATGCGCATGAAGGTGGCGCGGTTGACCGGGTCGGCGCGAAAGCGGCTGTCCATCAGCGCGCGCGCGTTGTACAGCGCGCGCAGGGTGCGGGCGCTCAGGTGGCGGATGCCGACTTCGGTCTGGTAGAGCAGAAAGGTCTGCAAGATGGCGTGCGGGTGGCGCTGGTAGAGGTCGTCGCTGGCTACTTCCAGCGCGCTGCCCTTGTCGAGAAAGTGGGCGTTGATGCGGCGCGCGGGCCGCAGCGGCGCGCGGGCGGCGCGCAGGCGCTCCTCGATCACCTGCATCAGGATCTGGCTGAGCTGGGTGACGGCCTTGGCGCACCAGTAGTAGCGGCGCATGAGCTGCTCGCTGGCGCGCTCGGCCAGGCGGCCGCTGGGGCTGAAGCGGTTCTGGTAGCCGAAGGATTCGGCCACGGCGGTTTGCAAGTCGAACACCAGCCGGTCCTCGCGCCGCCGCGCCAGCAGGTGTAGGTGGGCGCGGATGAGGCTCAGCAGGCTTTCGTTGCGCGCGAGCTGGCGCGCCTCGCGCGTGGTGGCCAGGCCGTTGGCGCCCAGTTCCTTCCAGCTTTGGCCCAGGCCAGCGGCGCGCGCCACCCAGCGAATGGTGTGCAAGTCGCGCAGGCCGCCGGGCGATTCCTTGCAGTTGGGCTCCAGCGCGTAAGGCGTGTCTTCGTGCTTGACGTGGCGCTGGCGCTGCTCCAGCTTCTTGGCCACCAGAAAGGCCAGCGGGTCCAGCTGCGCGGCAAAGCGCGCCTGAAAGTCGGCGTGCAGCGCGGCGTTGCCCGTGACCAGGCGCGCTTCGACCAGGGTGGTGCACACGGTCACGTCTGCCTGCGCGGCGCGCAGGCAGTCGGCCACGGTGCGCACGCTGGAGCCGATTTCCAGCCCAGCGTCCCAGCAGGCGGCGATGAAGGCTTCCAGCGCCTCGCGCGGCGGCGCGTCGCCGTCAGGCAGCAGCACCAGCACATCGACGTCGGAATGCGGGAACAGCTCGCCGCGCCCGAAGCCGCCCACGGCCAGCAGCGCGCAGGGCGTGGCGTCCAGCGCGGCGCGGCGCCACAGGGCGCGCAGCAACTCATCGGCCAGCCGGGCCAGGCGGGCCAGGGTTTTGTGAATACGGTTCAGCCCGCGCGCCTGCGTGCCGTCGGCCAGCAACTCGTCCAACAGGGCTTGCTTGCCTTGCGCGTAGCGGGCGCGCAGCGCTGGCAGGGTTGTTGAGTCAGTGCGCGGGGTGGGCGTGGTCATGGCAGGGCGGCAGGCGGCATGGGCTGGGCGCGGGGCGCCTGCATGACGGAGCCGAGGGGGTCGGTGCGCGTCAGCCAAGCGCATGCCAAGGGCCGTTTGTGCAGGGCGCGTGGCCAACGGGGCCGCATGCGGCGTGCGCTCAGGCGCTGGCGGGCGCGGCGGCGGTGATGAAGGCGGGCGGCGGCGGGCTGCCGGCCGAGAGGGTGAGCACTTCGTAGCCGGTGGGGGTGACGAGCACGGTGTGTTCCCACTGGGCGGAGAGGCTGCGGTCCTTGGTGACGATGGTCCAGCCGTCTTGCAGCTCCTTGATCTCGCGCCGGCCCAGGTTGATCATGGGTTCGATGGTGAAGATCATGCCCGGCCGCAGCTCTTCGCCCGTGCCTGGCTTGCCGTAGTGCAGCACCTGCGGATCTTCGTGAAACTTCTGGCCGATGCCGTGGCCGCAGAACTCGCGCACCACCGACAGGCGGTGCCCTTCGGCGAATTTCTGGATGGCATGGCCAATGTCGCCCAGCCGCGCGCCGGGGCGCACTTGCTGGATGCCCAGCCACATGGCTTCATACGTCAGCGCGTTGAGGCGCCGGGCGGCGATGGAGCATTCGCCAATCTCGAACATGCGGCTGTTGTCGCCAAACCAGCCGTCCTTGATGACGGTGACGTCCACGTTCACGATGTCGCCTTTTTTCAGCGGCTTGTCGTTCGGGATGCCGTGGCACACCACCTGGTTGACCGAGGTGCAGACGTGGCCGGGGTAGGGCGGGTAGCCCGCGGGCTGGTAGCCGATGGTGGCCGATTTGGTGCCCTGGCGGCGCATGATGTCGGCGCACAGGCGGTCAATGTCGAGGGTGGTGATGCCGGGACGGATGTGCGGCGTCAGCTCGTCCAGCACTTCCGAGGCCAGCCGGCACGCCTGGCGCATGGCGGCGATGCCGGCTTCGTCTTTGATGGTGATGCTCATGGGCGCTGATTATCTCGCCAGACCGGCGGGGCCCGCGCCTTCAGTCAAAGTGCAATGTCTGCACCCCGGCTTCGGTGCCCAGCAGGCACACGCTGGCGCGCTGGCGCGCGAAGATGCCGACGGTGACCACGCCGGGCCATTGGTTCACTTCGGTTTCCAGCGCCAGCGGGTCGGTGATGGACAGGCCGCGCACGTCCAGAATGTGCTGGCCGTTATCGGTAACCAGCGGCGCGCCGCCCTTCAGGCGCAGCGTGGCCTGCCCGCCCAGGGCGGCAAACTGGCGGGCGATGCGGGCGCCGGCCATGGGAATCACTTCCACCGGCAGCGGAAAGGCGCCCAGCACGTCCACGCGCTTGGAGGCGTCGGCAATGCAGATGAAGCGGCGCGCCTGTGCGGCCACGATTTTTTCGCGCGTCAGCGCCGCGCCGCCGCCCTTGATCATGCAGCCGCGGCCGTCGATCTCGTCCGCGCCGTCGATGTACACGGCCAGCTCGCCCGCCTCGTGCGCGGGCAGCACGGCAATGCCGGCTTCGCGCAGCAGCGCGGTGGAAGCTTCGGAGCTGGACACGGCCCCGCGCACGCGCGCTTTCATGCCGGCCAGCGCGGCGATGAACTTGTTGACGGTGGAGCCGGTGCCCACGCCCACGATTTCGCCGGGTGTCACATAGGCCAGCGCGGCCTGGCCGACCAAGGTTTTCAGTTCGTCTTGGGTCATGTACTTATTTGAGACAATGCCTTTGTAACGTTTGCAAACCATTATCCGATGCCTTTGATCCCCTACGGCCTGGCCCGGCCCTTTTTGTTCCGCATGGACCCGGAGGCCGCCCACGAGATGGCGGTGGCGCTGCTGGCGCGCTGGCAGGGCACGCCCCTGCAATGGGCCTGGGGCGGCCCGCGCGTGAATGACCCGGTCACGCTGGCGGGGTTGCGTCTGCCCAACCGCGTGGGCCTGGCCGCCGGGCTGGACAAGAACGCGCAATGCATTGACGCGCTGGCCGGCATGGGCTTCGGCTTTGTGGAGGTGGGCACCGTGACCCCGCTGGCGCAGCCGGGCAACCCGCGCCCGCGCCTGTTCCGCCTGCCGGCCGCGCAGGCGCTCATCAACCGCATGGGCTTCAACAACGAGGGGCTGGTCGCCTTTCTGGCCAACGTGCAGCGCGCGCGCTTTCGCCAGGCCAGCGGCGCGCCCATGTGCCTGGGGCTGAATATCGGCAAGAACGCGGCCACGCCCATGGAGCGCGCCACCGATGATTACCTGGCCGGGCTGAGTGGCGTGTACCCGCACGCCGATTACGTGGCGGTCAATATCTCCAGCCCCAACACCAAGAACCTGCGCGAGCTGCAGGCCGAAGACGCGCTGCACGCGCTGCTGGCCGCGCTCAAGGCCCGCCAGGGCGAGCTGGCCGACCAGCATGGCCGCTATGTGCCGGTGTTCCTGAAGATCGCCCCCGATCTGGACGAGGCGCAGGTGCAGGCCATTGCCACCGCGCTGCGCCAGCACGGCATGGACGGCGTGATTGCCACCAACACCACGCTGGCGCGCGATGCCGTGCAGGGCATGCCGCATGCCGAGGAGGCGGGCGGCCTGTCCGGCGCGCCCGTGCGCGAGGCCAGCAACCGCGTGGTGCGCCAGTTGCGTGCAGCGCTGGGGCCGGGTTTTCCCATCATTGGCGCGGGCGGCATCCTCAGCGGCGCCGACGCGGTGGCCAAGATCGAAGCCGGCGCCGATGCGGTGCAGATTTACACCGGCCTCATCTACAAAGGCCCGGCGCTGGTGGCCGAAGCGGCGCGCGCCATCCGCAAGGCAGCGCCTGCCGCCCCCGCCACTTCATCCGGCAGTTGATCGACCGCCCCATGGATAACCGCACCCGCATCACCTACACCGGCGAGGCTGGCCAGCAACGGCCCGCGCCCGCGCCGTTCTGGCAGCGGCTGAACCATTTTTTCCGCTTTCCGCTCCAGCCCGATGCGCTGGTGCGCCTGGGTTTGATCGCCCTGGGCGGCCTGCTGGCGCAGGCCATGGCCTTTTTCGGCGGCCTGCTGGGTTTTGCCGTGCTGGAGCTGTGCCTGGTGTTCGGCACCGTGCTCTACGCCATGCGCATCATGACCATGGGGGCGGGCGGCATCATGCGCGCGGCCGACTTCCGCCGCCAGTACCAGGACGCCGACCTGAAATACATGCCCCTGAAGCTCTTCGCGCTGACGATGGCCGCCGGCTTGCTGCTGGAAGGCGCGCACCGTGCGGGCGGGCCGCGCGCGCTGTGGCTGGCGGCGCTGGCCGTGTCGTTCGCCACGCCGGCAGGCGTGGTGGCGCTGGTGCAAACGGGGCGCTTTTTCGCGGCGCTCAACCCCCTGCGGCTGTTCGAGATCGTGCGCGCCATCGGCCTGTGGCCCTATGCGCTGCTGTGCGGCTTTCTGTACCTGCTCAACGTGGGCCTGTGGAACGTGATGGGGCTGGCGCTCACGCTGGGCCCGCAGTGGCTGGTGCTGGGCCTTTTTCACGTGGTCTATGCCTATTTCGCCTGGGTCATGGCCAGCCTGATGGGCTATGTAATGTTCCAGTACCACGAGGCGCTGGATCTGGACTTGCTGCCCGGCGCCGAGCGCCTGAACGGCCATGCCGACTCCACCGGCGTGCCCGACACCAACCACGCCGCCAACGACATCGGCCTGCCGCCCGCCGTGGCCGCGCGCCGCGAGGCCGACGCGCATGTGGGCCGCCTGGTGGGCGAGGGCAATTGGGCCGGCGCCGAGCGCGCCGCCAGCGAATATCTGCGCCAGGCCCCCGACGATGCCGCCGCCCACCGCCGCTACCACCGCGTGCTGCTGCTGGCCGACGACCCGGCCGCGCTGCTGCAACACGCGCACGAGTTCATAGCGCTGCTGATGCGCTATGGCGAAAAAGGCCAGGCCATTGAAGTCTGGCAAGCCTGCCGCGAAAAAGACCCCGCCTTTGCCCTGCGCCAGGGCGCCGATGCCCTGGCCCTGGCCCGCTACGCCTGGCAAGGCGGGCAAACGCTGCAGGCGCTGGCCTTTATCAACGGTTTTGACCGCCGCTACAAAGACAGCCCCGGCGCTGCCGACCTCACGCCCCAGGCCTACGCCCTGGCCGTGCGCGTCCTCATCCAGGGGCTGGGCCGCGCCGACCAGGCCCAGCCCATCGTGCGCACCCTGCAAGCGCGCTACCCCGGCCACGCCGCCACGGAAGAAGCCCTCTGGCTGCTGCGCCAGCCCGTGCTGCAAGGCGGCAACGCCCCCCGGCCGGAAGAGGCGTGAGCGGCGGATGCGCGTGACGTGGCTCCCCGGCGCTATGAGCCAAAATGGGTGTTAAGGCACATGGTTGTAAGTGTTGATGCTATTATTTTTGATGTTTCCGGCCATGCCGCGCCGGCAGGAGCCACCCCCTGAGCGCCCGCATCACCCATGAGCCAGCCTACGTGCTGCACCGCTATGACTGGAGCGAATCCAGCCTCATCCTGGAAACCTTCACCCGCGCCCACGGCCGCGTGGCGCTGGTGGCCAAGGGCGCCAAGCGGCCCAGCTCCAACTTCCGCCCCGTGCTGCTGCCCCTGCAGCCGCTGCTGCTGGGCTGGGGGGGCGATGCCGAAATCCGCACCCTGAAAAGCGCCGAATGGGCGGGTGGCCACGTCATGCCCACGGGCGAGGCGCTGCTGTCTGGCTACTACGCCAACGAACTGCTCATGCGCCTGCTGGCGCGCGATGACGCGCACCCGGCCCTGTTCGACGCCTACGCCGCCCTGGTGCATGTGCTGGCCACTGCGCCCCGCGCCGAGGGCGACACGCGCCATGCCGCGCTGCGCGCTTTTGAGCTGCTGCTGCTGCGCGAAACCGGCCACCTGCCCACGCTGGACGCCCAAACCCTCACCTTCGCCCCGCTGCAGGCCCAGGCGCGCTACTGCCTGGTGGCCGAAGGCGGCCTGCGCGCCGCGCACGGGGACGACCGCGCCTGGCTCGGCGGCGCGCACTGGCTCGCCCTGGCCGCCGCACTGCAAGACGAAGCGCCTTTTTCAGCCACCTTGCGCGCCTGCGCCACGCTGGGCGGCGAAGCGCGCGGCCACCTGCGCCTGCAACTGCGCACGCTGCTTCACTACCATTGCGGCGTGGGCAGCCTGCGCACGCGGCAGATGTTGATGGACCTGCAAAACCTCTGACAGTGGCCCGCTGCGCGGCCTGCTCTGTTCCATTTCCGCTTTTTCCCGCGCGCTCTGCCGCGCTTAGCTCCTGCCATGACCACCGCCACCCGGCTCTCCGTCAACGTCAACAAAGTTGCCCTCGTGCGCAACACCCGCCACCTGGGCATTCCCGGCGTGGCCCGCGCCGCCGCCCTGTGCCTGCAAGCGGGCGCGCATGGCATCACCGTCCACCCGCGTCCGGACGGGCGCCACATCCGCCCGCATGACGTGCATGAGCTGGCCGCGCTGCTGCAAGACTGGCCGGGGCGCGAATACAACATCGAAGGCAACCCGCTGCAAAACCTCATGGACTACGTGCGCGCCGTGCGCCCTGCACAGGCCACCTTCGTGCCCGACAGCGAAGACCAGTTCACCAGCGACCACGGCTTTGACTTGACCCACGCCGCCACCTGCCAGCGCCTGGCCCCGCTGATTGACGAATGCCGCGCGCTGGGCGTGCGCGTCAGCCTGTTCATGGACCCGCTGCCCGCGCACATGCCCCTGGCCCGTGAACTGGGCGCCGACCGCGTGGAGCTGTACACCGAACCCTACGCCGCCGCGCACGCCAGCGGCGACGCCGCTCGCGCCCAGGCGCAAGCCGCCCGCTACGCCGAAGCGGCCCGCGCCGCGCAGGCCGCCGGCTTGCAAGTCAACGCCGGGCATGACCTGAACCAGCACAACCTCACGCCTTTTTTGCGCGCCATGCCCGGCGTGGCCGAAGTCAGCATTGGCCATGCTTTCATCGCCGACGCGCTGGAAGCCGGCTACGCCGCCACGACCCGGGCCTATCTGGCCTGCATCACCCACGCCCAGCCGCCGGGCGCTGCCGGGGAAGGCCCAGCATGAAAAATGGCCCTGGGGCACAACCCGCCCCATCAGCAGCTATGTTTTTTATAGTCAACCAGGGGCGAAAGCCCTGACATCCACACGGGCGCGCGACAGATGATTTACGGCATCGGCACGGACATTTGCGATGTGCGGCGCATTCACGCCAGCTTTGAACGGCACGGCGAACGGCTGGCGCAGAAAATTCTGGCCGAAGCCGAGCTGGCCGAATGGCAACGCCGCCATGCGCGCTGGCCTGAACGCGGCGTGCGCTATCTGGCCACGCGCTTTTCAGCCAAGGAGGCGTTCAGCAAGGCCATTGGCCTGGGCATGCGCCTGCCCATGCATTGGCGTTGGTGCGAGGTGGCCAGCCAGCCCAGCGGCGCGCCCGGCATCGTGCTGCATGGGGATCTGAAAGACTGGTTCGAAGCGCGCGGTCTGACCGCCCACCTGAGCCTGAGCGACGAGCGCGATTACGCCGTCAGCTTCTGCGTGGTGGAGCGGCGCGGGGCGTAGCGCACACACAAGCCCCGCGCGTGAGTTCACCCCGCTCAGCCGGAGAACTCAGTCCGGCGCTTTGGACAGGCTCATGAAATAGCCGTAAATACCCAGCTGCGCGGCAATGTGCGGCAAGAAGGTGCAGAGCATGTACGCCGGCAGCAGCATCAGGCTGCTGGTTTGCTGCACCAGCCAGCCAATGGCGCCCACTTGCAGCGGCACGCTGACGGCCGTGAAGAGCAGGGCGGTAAGGGTGGCGGCGATCTTCACGCCCGCGGGCAGCGGAAAGATGTAGAGCACCAGCGCATGCAGCGGCGGCAGCAGCCACAGCAAAACGGCCCCGATCTTGAGCAGGTCGTTCAGCATGTGCGTCAGGGTCAGGCTGGAGACGCTGGTGAAAAACTCGTACAGCATCAGGCTGATGAACCCCAGCACGGCCAGCGCCCGCAGCAGGTAGATGAGTGGCAGCCGTTCGCGCGTAAGCACGAGGGAAACCACCGTCAGCAAGACAACGGTGGCGACTGAAAGCCACCACTGCCACAGCTCGGGCAAGGGCGTTTCGGTGGTCACTTCCACCAGCAGCCAGTCCAGCCCCCAGAGCGACTGGGTGGTCAGCCGGACCTGGCTGGCTTCACCCAGGCCCAGGCCGGGCCAGGCCCAGGCCAGCAGTTGCTGCCAGCCGGTCTGGATGGCGTCGAACACGGCCGTCAGCAGCAGCCATTGCAGTGCCAGCAGCAGGACGATTTGCAGCAGAAGCTGCCACGTCCAGGCGTAGCTGCGCACGCCCCGGTGCTGGATGGAGACGTTGGTTTTCCGGCCGCTTTGCGGCAGTTTGCCCGGCATGGGGGTCAGAAGTCGTAGAACAGGCCGGCGCTGGCGCCTACGCGGTTGTAGTAGGGGTTGTGGTAGGCCTGCAGACCCACCAGGTAGCCAAGGCGGGGGCTGATCCACTGGCGCCATTGCACGGAGGCTTCGGTGGAGTTGAAGCGCACGTTGGCCTGGCGGCCCTCGGCAATGGCGCCGGAGGGCAGGTAGGCCTCTTGCCCGTGGTCCAGGCGCAGCGTGAGGTAGTTTTTCTTGTCTTCACCCAGCGTGAACGCGCCAAACACACGGTGGCTGTTGACCGCGCCGGGGTTGGAGTGGTTGAGCACCAGGCCGCCTTCGGCCACCCATTTGTCGGTGGAGTAGTACGACACGCTGCCGGTCAGCCCCCAATCTTTGTGAATGCGGTCGCGGCTGGCCGAGCGCATAAGCGCCAGGCCCGTGACCCATTGCTGCGTGGGGCCCCATTTGCGGTGCACGCCGGCATCAATGCGGTAGCTGTTCTGGAATTCGGCGCTGCCCGCGCTCAGGCCGCCGGAGACATACCACAGGGGAGAGAGGTCTTGCGTGACCGACACCGCGCCCAGTGTGCCGCGCTGGCCGTAGTGGCCCTGGCTGGCCAGCTCCCAGTTGAACACGGTGCCGGGGCGCAGGGTGGTATGGCCGCGCACGTAGCCGTCGCGCCAGGAGCGGTTGCCATCGGTCAGGTGGGCGCCGCTGAAGCCGACTTCGACGCGGCTGTTCGTGCCGGCGTCATCTTGGGCGGCAGGAGCCACCTCGACAGGCGTGGCGGGCGCTGGCGAGGCAGCGGTTTGTGCAAAGACGGCAGGCGTGGACAGGGCCGTGGTCAGCAGGAGGAGTGTGGAGGGGCGCAGGTATGGCATGACTGGACTCGCAGGTGTGGCCTTGTGTTTCTTCAGGCGGTGGGAGAAAGGGCTTGTTGTGTGGGGCGGTTCGATGGCGCGAGGCCGATGTCCGGATCGGCCGCCAGCGCTTCGGCGATGTGGCGGGCGCTCTGCCCGTCACCAAACGGATTGTGCGGGGTGCGCATGGCTTCGCGCAACGCCGCATCTTGCAGCAGTTGCTGCACGGTGGCGCCGATGACATCGGGGCGTGTGCCCACCAGACGGCCTGCGCCGCAGGCGATGACTTCGGGGCGCTCGGTCACGTCGCGCAGCACGAGCAGAGGCTTGCCCAGGGAGAGGGCTTCTTCCTGAATGCCGCCCGAATCGGTGAGGATGACGGTGGCGGCATCCAGCAGCTCCACCAGCTGCGGGTAGTCGGCCGGCTGGGACAGGCGCCACCGGGCCTGCACGGACGGGCTGGCAGCGGCATGCGCCGCCTGCACCACGGCCTGCACGGCCGGGTTGGGGTGCAGCGGCCAGACGACGGCCGCCTGGGGCTGGGCCTGCAGGATGCTGGCCACGCTTTGCGCAATGCCCGCCATGGGCTCGCCCCAGTTTTCACGGCGGTGCGCCGTGACCAGCACGAGCTGGGGCAGGCCGGAGGCGGCGAACCAGCGGTAGTCCGGGTTGTCGATGGGGTGGCCGGCGCTGCGGCGTTCGCGCACATGGCGCGCGGCCATCTGCACGGCGTCGACCACGGTGTTGCCCACCATGTGAACGCCCGTGGTGATGCCTTCGCCCGCCAGGTTCTGCACGGCGGCCGGCGTAGGGGCGAAGTGCCAGCGGGCCAGCCGCCCGATGAGGCTGCGGTTGGCTTCTTCAGGGAAAGGCTCGGCCAGCGAACCGGAGCGCAGGCCCGCTTCCACGTGGCCAATGGGGCGTTGCGCATAGAACGCAGCCAGCGCGCCCATGCAGGCGCTGGTGGTATCGCCGTGCACCAGCACGGCGCGTGGCCGCATGCCGTCAAGCAGGCGGGCAATGCCGGTCAGCAGCTCGCTGGACAGCGCGGCCAGCCCCGGGGTTTGGCGTTGCAGTTGCAGAACGTGATCCACCCGCAGGCCGAAGAATTCGTACAGCGGCCAGGCCATCGAATCGTGCTGGCCGGTGTGGATGATTTCGGTGGGGATGCCTTGCGCGCGCAGGGCCAGCACCACGGGCGCCATCTTGATGATTTCAGGCCGCGTGCCCATGATGGCGGCGACAGGGCCCAGGCCGGGCGCGGGCGTCAGCGACGTGTTTGTGTCGGTGTGAGCCATGCTTTCATCCTCTTTCCTTTGTTGACGCGGATCTTCCAGAAGTCGCCTTCACGGGTGACAGTGGCGTCGCCTTCGGCCACTTGCACGCGGGCATAGTGCCTGACGGGCACCTGCCATGCCAGGCGGGCCAGCGTTTCGGGGTGTGTGGCCTGCAGCGCGTCGCGGCCGTTGACGTGGCCCAGCGTCCAGTCGGTCAGCAGGCGCCGGTTGAGAAACAGCGTGCCTTCGGTCATGGTTTGCCACTGGCAGCGGCCCGCCTGCACGCAGCGTTCGGTGGCCTGGACGAACTGGGTGACGGAGGGCAGGTACATCACCGCGCCCACTGGATGGAAGTACACCAGCCGCATGGTGCCGCTTTGCTCCACGAAGCGGACCACCTGCCGCAGCCATTCGCTGAAATGGGCCACGGGCACCCGCTGGAAATGCGCTTCCTCGGCCGTGGCGACCGGCCCGGTGGTCATGACCGGGAAGGCCCAGCCATCGTCCACGCGGCGCTCGCCCATCCACAGGCGGGTGGGGGCCATGCCCACGTTGCCGACGGAGTAGTAACCAATGATGCCGTGCTCGGCCATCCAGTCGTGCGCCCACAGCGGGTGGTTGCCCATGGGCGCCGAGTATTCAATGGGCTCGACGCCGCCATTGGCGGCCGTGACGGCTTTGTGGTTCAGCTCAAGGTAATGGACGAAGTCGTCGCCGTTGTCCTCGGTGACGTTGTGGCCGAAGTGGTTGTGGATCCAGCCGCCATGGCTGGCGATGGCATGGCCCTGGCGGCGCAGGCCGTCAATGAGCTGCTGCATGCTGCGGTTGTGCGGCAGGTTCATGCCTTTGCCGTCGCCTTCCACATCCACGTCGGGGCCGGCGGTGAAGTGAAAGGAGTGACGGCCGTAGTTGAAGATGCCAGCCTCTTGCAGCTTGCGCATCCAGTGCTCTGCCGGGCCGTCGTCGTTGTGCCAGTTGAGCACGATGGCGCCAATGCCGTCCGGTGTGGCCGACAGGGTGGGCAGGCCGACCATGCGCTGCGCGAAATACTTGAGAAAGCCGTGCAGGAAGATGCCGTCCGTGCGCTGCTTCAGATAGGTGAGCGGCAGGTTGACGAAAAGCGACTGGCCTTGCCCCACGCGGTGCTGGCAGGCCACCACATCGCCTTGCGGGGTGTGCAGCATCAGCGTGCCGGGACAGCGCCCCTTGGTGTCGAAATGCGGGAAGCGCTGCAACTCCTTGGAATAGCCGCTCACGCGCATGACCGGCTGGTCGGTGTGCTGGCCAAACAGGTCGCCGCCTGCCTGCAGTGTGGTTTGCGTGGAAAGGTAGCGTCCCGGCGGGATGCCCAGCATTTCCATGGTCTTGGAAGAGCCAAGAATGGCGCTGAAGCTCGACAGGTTGCCGCCTGCCTGGGTGTAGTTGCCGTAAGTCACCCCCGCCAGTCCGGACAGGCGCGAGTTGCCGGGCGCATAGGTGCCCGAGCCGTCAAGAACGCCGCCGTCACGCACCAGCATGAACTGGCCGCCTTGTTCCACATGCTCCTGCAACATGGAAACGGCGGCGTTGCTGACCTGGCGGTGAAAAGTGTCCGGCAGGATCACGCCCACGGGCCGCCGGCCCGTCTCGCCATAGCTGGAGCCGCGCACCCATTGGCCGATAGGCAGCGGGCGCAACAACACGCCTTCTTCGAACGCGGCATCCAGCCAGAGCTGAACCAAAGGCGCGTCTTCGCCCATGTCGTCGGGAATGAGTAGCACGATGTGGTGAGGATCGTGAGACACCCTGATGTCGCGAACCTGCCGCCAGCCAATCAAGGCCAGTGCCAAGGCCAGCAGCACGGCGGCTGACCACAGCCAAGGGTGACGCCATTGAAACCATTTTGGGATAAGCAAGCGCTGAACTCCTTTCTTGCCCGGTGGGGGATGGCGTTTACGGCGTGGCGCGCGCGCAGGCGGGCTTGATGCCCCGGCGCTCCAGAGCCTGGTCGATGAAGGCGTCCAGAACCGTCCAGCCCACGTCCTTGGGCAGGGGGTTGACGGAATGGCGCCAGCAAGCGGCTTCGGCCGGAGCCAGCTTGGCAATGTTCCAGGCCACCAGCCCCCAGGCGAAGCGGTCGTCGCTGCGGCTCAGCCAGGCGCGGCTGTGGTGGGCCAGCCATCCGGCCATGTCGCTGGCCGCGCTGGCCTTGTCGGCAATGGCGCCTTGCCAAAGGTAGCTGTGCGCCAGCACATGGGGATAAAAGCTCTCTTTTTCGTAGCCAGGCAGGGCCGGAAGCCAGCGTCCGCCCTTGTAAAAGCCGCTGCGGATGGCCTTGACCAATGCTTCGGCGGCCGGTTTGTCGCCCACGGCGGCCAGCGCTTCATAGACCTCGGCGTTGTCCATCAGGTAATAGACGGGGCGGTCAGCAAAAACGCGGTACAGCCCGCTGGCCGGATCACGCAGCGTGTCCAGCAGCTTGCGGGCTTGGCGGCTGGCGGTCTGCGCGGGTTTGACGTGCTTGGCGGCCAGCAGCTTCTTGCGCTGGGCCAGCGCCACCAGATGGATGGTGGTGGCGGCCATGGAGTCGTCGGCATCGGCAGGCATGCAGGCGCGCCAAGCGCCCTTGCGTGCGCCGCAATAGCGGTCGAAACCGCCGTCGGCACGCTGGCGGGGCAGTAGCCAGGCAAGCCAGGCATTCAGCTCGGCGCGCATGTCCAGGCCAGACTCCAGGGCAATGATCAGCGCCTTGTTGACGAAATACGGGTCGGTGACATCACCACCGGCCATGATGGTGTAGCTGCCGTCGGGCGTGCGAAAGGCCGAGGGCAGCGCGGGCTCTGCCTTGGTCGGCAGTGAGGCTACGGCGGGCAGTGCCAGGCCGCAGCCCATCCACAACAGCAGCAATGCACGCCGCAAAGAGAAGGTTTTTTTCATGCCTGAACCTGGCCGCCGGTGACGGCGGTGATGCTGCCAAAAACGCGCACGCTTTCACCCAGGTGAACCTCCCACCCGGAGATGCTGCATGGCGAGCCCGAACGCCCGCCCTGGAAGTGGGGGCCCAGATGCACGGCCTGCTCGGCACACAGCGGGCCTTGCACCCGGTTATGGCCCGCGCACTCCACGTGGCCTTGCGTGAACAGCGCCCCGGCCAGCCACGCCCCTTTGGCCAGGCGGACATGGCCATGCACTTTGACGTCGCCCGTGATGCTGGCGTTTTCTTCCAGCGTCAAATCACCGTCAATGACGAGATGGGCGTGCACATGCTGGCCCACGCGAACCAGCATCGGCCCTTTATGGAAGCGCCGCTCGGTTACGGGCTGGGCGGGCGAGGCCGGCTCATCGGGAAGGGCGGGGGCGGCGTCGGCCAATGGCGTGGTCAGGATCAGCGAAGCGCTGATGCGGAAGAAGCGGGAGCCAGGTTCCAGCACCATGGTTTCGTCGGCGCTGGCACGCAGCGGCAATTGCATGCCCTGGTTGCGCAGGCGCCGCGCGTGCACCGCGCGCGTGACCCGGCTGCCCGGCTGCAGCGTGACCTCACTGGTGGAAACCAGCAATTCGGCACGCTGGCCCTGGCCCAGGACGAGCGGCTCCTGAACGCGTACGGCGCGCGTGTTGGCATGGGGCCAGCGTTTTTCGACCGGCAGGGTTTCCAGGCGTGGCAAATGGGCGCGCACGGTGCGGGCGCGGTAGCTGGTAAGGCCGTCGTCTAGGTCGTCGATCGGCAGCGGGTCGGCGTCGGTAGCGCTGCGCAGCTCGCGCCACGCGGGCCACAGGGGCAGGGCGAACACCACCAGTGTCAGCAGGGACCAGCCCAGCCCCCAGGCAAGGGCATCGAAGCTCGGGCTCATGCGTTGTGGCCTTTCGACTCGGGCTTGCGGTAGCGCACGGTCTTGTCCCAGGTGAAGCTGCGTTTGAACAGGCGGTCCAGCAGCAGCCAGTCGAGGGTGGACTTGGTAATGGCCACGGTGCTGACCAGAAAACCCGTGAGCATGAAAGGCAGCAGGCGGATGCGGCGCTGGTGCTTGTCCAGGTGGACGGCGGCGGCCACTTCAAAGAAGGCCGCGAAGTTGCCCAGGCAAACGCCGGCGGCGGTGGCCATCAGAAAGCCCAGCGTCATGGCGTAGCGCGTATCAAAGCCGGAGCCCGTGACCGCCACGATGATGGCCAGCAGCCAGCCCAGCATGAGAATGGGCGACATCATGAACACGCCCAGCAGCGCCAGGCCATCCAGCCGTTCCGTGAGCGACAGGTGGCGGCCAAACAGCACATGGCGGGCATATCGCGCCATGGCCTGGTTGTGCCCCTTGGCCCAGCGCCCAATCTGGCGGAAGCGCACGGCCCAGCTCTCCGGCACTTCTTCATAGCATTCGGCGTGGCCCAGGTAAACCGTGCGCCAGTTGGCCAGCAGCAGGCGGTAAGTGAGATCTGTGTCCTCGGCCAGCACATCGGGATGCCAGCCGCCCACCTCATCCAGCGCCGTCAGGCGGATACCGCCCACAGTGCCGCCGTATTGCGGCACAGCGCCCATGTTGAAGCGGGCTTGCTGGTCCACCTGGTAACCGCCGGCGCGCTCCAGGTCGAGCAGGCGGGTGAGCAGGTTGACCCCGGCGTTTTGCGGCACCACACGGCCCATGACAGCGCCGACTTCGGGGTCGAAGAAGGGGGCGACCAGTTGCTTGACCAGCTGGCGCGAGGGCAGGTAGTCCGCATCAAAGATGACGATGATGTCAGCCAGGTTTTCACGCTGCACGATGTCGGTAGCGTCTTTAAGCGCAGCCGCCTTGCCGGGCTGGCCGCCGGTGCGGTGAAAAGGGCGCAGGCGGCCGGGGTAGCGCTCCACGTAGCTGTCGATGATTTCGCGCGTGCGGTCGGTCGAGCGGTCATTGACCGGCATGATGGTCAGCCGGTCGCTGGGGTAAGAGCAGCGCAGCAGCGATTCGATACAGCCGGCAATCACGGCTTCCTCGTTGTGCGCGGCAATGAAGACCGTCACCCGGGGCCACTCGGCATGTTCGATGTTGGCGTACAGAGGGTTTTGGCGCGTGAACAGGCGGTTCAGCGTGAAGGCGTAGTGCCGGGCTGTGTAAACCATCAGCAGCACCACGATGAACAGCAGGAGGGTTCGGCAGACCAGCAAAAAAGGCTCGGGCAGCAACCCGGCCTGGGGCGTGGCCGCAGCCGCCAGGGCCGGTGTGAGTAACGCGGCCGCCAAGGCGGCACGGATCAGGGGGCGATTAGAAAAGAGGAGCGAAGGAAACGTCACGGAAAAAACTTCAGCAGCACCAGCCAGCCGCTGGCGCGAGAAGAAAGCACAGGAGGGGGGCGCTGGCAGAGCCGAAGGCGCTGACGGAGCCTGTGGAAGGCAAACGGTTGGGCAAGTGTCAGGTGTGCGCACAGTTCCCCTCCGATTGAAAACGGGCCTGTGGGTGCAGAGGCAGCGGACGGCAGGCAGAGCGTTGTCTTGCGCAGCGGCCCATGCCTCAACGGCTTGGCGAGCCCTGCATGCCGGCTGCCCTGCAAAAACGGCAGGGCACGGCCTTCAAATTCTAGAAGTGGGCCGGCAGGCGAAGTGCCAGACCATAGTGGCGCGGGCGGGATCAACCCCCTGAATCAAGGGCTGATTGCAGCGATTTGTGTTGCATCAGCGCACGTATTTCAAATTGCAACGTTCGCACAGCCTCCAAGGTGCGTGGCGGGGCGCTGCACAATGTCCGGCTTTTGCTGCCACTTGCTGCCTATTTGCTGCCCATGGAAACGCTGCACGCTCCCCTGATCATCGACATTGCCGGCACCTGCTTGACGGAAGCGGACTGCCGCCGCCTGTCGCACCCGCTGGTGGGCGGGCTGATCCTGTTCGGGCGCAACTGGGAAAGCCGCGCCCAGCTATGCGCCCTGACGGCCAGCATCAAGGCGCTGCGGCCGGACCTGCTCATTGCCGTGGACCACGAAGGCGGCCGCGTGCAGCGCTTTCGCACCGACGGGTTTACCCACCTGCCGCCCATGCGCGCGCTGGGAGAGGCCTGGATGCGCGACGCCCTGCGTGCGCAAGACGCCGCCAGCGCCTGCGGCTACGTGCTGGGGGCCGAGTTGCGCGCTTGCGGGGTGGACCTGGCCTTTACCCCCGTGCTCGACCTGGACTGGGGCGGCAGCACCGTGATTGGCGACCGCGCCTTCCATGCCGACGCGCGCGTGGTCACCATGCTGGCCAAGAGCGTGCTGCATGGCTTGCTGCTGGCGGGGCTGTCGGGCTGCGGCAAGCACTTTCCGGGCCATGGTTTCGTGCGGGCCGATTCGCACACCCACATGCCGGTGGACCGGCGCAGCCTCAAGGCCATCTTGCAGGACGATGCGGCCCCGTATGGCTGGCTGGGCACGGTGCTGCCCAGCGTGATGCCCGCCCACGTGATCTATGCCAAGGTGGACAGCCGGCCGGCCGGCTTTTCCGCACGCTGGTTGCAGGCCATCCTGCGCGGCCGCCTGGGCTTTGGCGGCGCCATCTTCAGCGACGACCTCAGCATGGCGGCGGCGCGCCAGCTGGAGGGACAGGCGCTGACCCACGCCGATGCGGCCCTGGCCGCCCTGCAGGCCGGGTGCGATCTGGCCTTGCTTTGCAACCAGTCGCTTGATGGCGGCGAGGCGCTGGACGAACTCATTGACGGCCTGGCACACGCCCAGCTCACAGGGTGCTGGCAACCCAGCGCCGCCAGCGAAGCGCGCCGCCGCGCCCTGTTGCCTACCCACGCCGCACCAGAGTGGGACGCGCTGATGCGCACGCCGGCCTACCTGCGCGCGCTGGCGCTGGTGCCCTGAAAACCTGTTCAAAATCCTTGTGTCCCTGCGCGGCGTGCAAGCCAGCGGACTGGGGCAGTCTGCTCCCGTTGCAAAGCCTCGCCATGGCGCGAGCCATGACTGCGTTTGGCGCCTAGAGCAGCACGGCCAGCCTGCTGGCAAACAGTGCGGGAGCCGCCGGGCATGCGGAGCCCTTCAACGCCGTGCGCCCGTGAGCAGGCTTGGGAGAGACAAGAGCGGTTGAACGGATGGAGCGAAGGGCTGGCCGGGCAGCCTCACAGGCCCAGGCGCGCCGGGTCGCCGCCGCCAGTGCGCAGCACGGCGGGTGCGGCGCCGCTGAGATCCACCACGGTGGTTGGCGCCAGGGGGCAGGCGCCGGCGTCCACCACGGCGGCCAGCTGGTATTCCAGCTGGTCGCGGATGGCTTGCGGGTCGTTCAGTGGCTCGCTATCGCCCGGCAGGATCAGCGTGGTAGCCAGCAGCGGCGCGCCATGCAGCGCCAGCAGCTCCAGCAGCGCCTTGTGGGCCGGCACGCGCAGGCCAATGGTCTTGCGCTGCGGGTGGCTGACGCGGCGCGGCACTTCCTTGCTGGCCTCCAGAATGAAGGTGTAGGGGCCGGGCGTGCCGGTTTTCAGCAGGCGGAACTGCGCGTTGTCCACCCGCGCGTAGCTGGCCAGCTCGCTCAGGTCGCGGCACAGCAGCGTGAGATGGTGCTTGTCATCCACCTGCCGGATGCGGCGCAGCTTGTCGGCGGCGGCCTTGTCGTCCAGATGGCAGGCCAGTGCGTAGCTGGAATCGGTGGGCACGGCCAGGATACCGCCTTGCACCAGCAAGGCAGCCGCCTGCTTGAGCAGGCGCGGCTGCGGATTGTCGGGATGGAGATGAAAGTATTGGGCCATGCGCCGGAGTGTAGAAAACCGTGCCACAAAACGTGCCGCCATCGCCCGGCAGGGCGCGGCCACCGGGCCTGTCCAGGGCGACGGACGCGACCTTTCCTAAAATTCCGCGTTTGGCAGCCACGCCTGCTGCCCTGGCCCTGGTTTCTCCCCCCTCTTTCCCCGGACTTCCCGTGACCCAGCACATCCATTTTTTCGAAGGCGGCAACGCCCTGAGCGAGTTTCGCGCGCGCCAGCTGCTGCCGCGCCTGCAGGCGGTGGACGCCCGCGTGCAGGGCGTGACGGCGCGCTTCGTGCACCTGGCCGCGTTCGACGCCGCGCCCGACGCCGCCACGCTGGACAAGCTGCGCGCGCTGCTGACCTACGGCGAGCCGGCGGCGGGCGGCGCGGGGCAGGGCGGCGATGGCGGTGACGTGGTCGTGACCGCGCCGCGCCTGGGCACGGTTTCGCCCTGGGCCAGCAAGGCCACGGACATCGCGCACAACTGCGGCCTGGCGGTGCATCGCATCGAGCGCGTGACCGAATGGCGCTTGCAGGGCGCGCCGCTGGATGCCGCGCAGCGCGAGCAGGTGGCCGCGCTGCTGCACGACCGCATGACCGAAAGCGTGCTGCCCAGCCGCGAGGCCGCGCGCGCGCTGTTCACCGCGCTCACGCCCGAACCGATGGCGCAGGTGGACGTGCTGGGCGCGGGCCGCGCCGCGCTGGAGGCGGCCAACGCCGGCTGGGGCCTGGCGCTCAGCGCGGACGAGATCGACTACCTGCTGGCCGCCTTCACGCAACTGGGCCGCAACCCCACCGACGTGGAGCTGATGATGTTCGCCCAGGCCAACAGCGAGCACTGCCGCCACAAGATCTTCAACGCCGAATTCAGCATCGACGGCCAGCCGCAGGCGCACAGCCTGTTCGCTATGATCCGCCACACCGAGCGGCAAAGCCCGCAGCACACCGTGGTGGCCTACAGCGACAACGCGGCGGTGATGGAAGGGCACACCGTGCAAGCCTTCAAGGCCAAAACGGCAACTAGCGCCCATGCATCAAGCCTTGGCAGCTATCAAAACAGTAGCGAGCAGCGCCACGTGCTGATGAAGGTGGAAACGCACAACCACCCCACGGCCATCAGCCCTTTTCCGGGCGCCAGCACGGGCGCGGGCGGCGAGATTCGCGACGAAGGCGCCACCGGCCGCGGCGCCGTGCCCAAGGCGGGCATGACGGGCTTCACCGTCAGCAAGCTCTGGGGCGGCCTGGCCGATGCGCCTGGCGGCAAGCCCGGCCACATGGCCAGCCCGCTGCAAATCATGACCGAGGGGCCGCTGGGCGGCGCGGCTTTCAACAACGAGTTTGGCCGCCCCTGCCTGGCGGGCTACTTCCGCGAATACGAGCAGGTGGTCGATGGCGTGCAGCGCGGCTACCACAAGCCCATCATGATCGCGGGCGGCCTGGGCAGCATCGACGCGCGGCTGACGCACAAGATCGAATTTCCCCCCGGCACGCTGCTGGTGCAGCTGGGCGGGCCGGGCATGCGCATCGGCATGGGCGGCGGCGCGGCCAGCTCGCTGGCCGGGGGCGCCAACGCGGCGCACCTGGACTTTGATTCGGTGCAGCGTGGCAACCCCGAGATCGAGCGCCGCGCGCAAGAAGTCATCAGCGCCTGCCAGGCGCTGGGCGAAGCCAACCCCATCCTCGCCATTCACGACGTGGGCGCGGGCGGCCTGTCCAACGCCTTTCCCGAGCTGGTCAACGACGCCGGGCGCGGCGCGCGCTTCGACTTGCGCGCCGTGCCGCTGGAAGAAAGCGGCCTGGCGCCCAAGGAAATCTGGTGCAACGAAAGCCAGGAGCGCTACGTGCTCGCCATCGCGCCCGAATCGCTGCCGCTGTTCGAGCAGCTTTGCGCGCGCGAGCGCGCTCCCTTCGCCGTGGTGGGCGTGGCCACGGCCGAGCGCCAGTTGCAGGTGAGCGACGCGCACGCGCCAGCCGACATGCCGGTTGACATGCCCATGGACGTGCTGCTGGGCAAGCCCCCGCGCATGAAGCGCGACGTGCGCCGCGTGCCCCGCCAGGGCGCGCCGCTGGCGCTGACTGGCGTGGCGCTGCAAGACGCGGTGATCCAGGTGCTCAGCCACCCCACCGTGGCCAGCAAGCGCTTTCTCGTCACCATTGGCGACCGCAGCGTGGGCGGCCTCACGCACCGCGACCAGATGGTCGGCCCCTGGCAGGTGCCCGTGGCCGACTGCGCCGTCACCCTGGCCGACTTTGCCGGCTTTGCCGGCGAGGCCATGAGCATGGGCGAGCGCACGCCGCTGGCCGCACTGGATGCGCCCGCCAGCGGCCGCATGGCCGTGGCTGAAGCCATCACCAACCTGCTGGCCGCGCCCATCGAGCTGCCGCGCGTGAAGCTCAGCGCCAACTGGATGGCCGCCTGCGGCGAGCCGGGCGAAGACGCCGCGCTGTACGACACCGTGCGCGCCGTGGGCCTGGAGCTGTGCCCGGCGCTGGGCATCTCCATCCCCGTGGGCAAGGACAGCCTGTCCATGCGCACGCAATGGCAGGACGAAAGGCAGGACGAGCGGCAGGGCGAGGGCGGCAGCGGCAAGGCCCGCAAGGTGGTTTCGCCCGTCAGCCTCATCGTCAGCGCCTTCGCCAGCGTGGATGACGTGCGCGGCACCCTCACCCCGCAGCTGGACGCGAGCGAAGCCGACAGCACGCTCGTGCTCATTGACCTGGGGCGCGGCCAGCACCGCATGGGCGGCTCCATCCTGGCGCAGGCGCTGGGCCAAAGCGGCGAGCGCGTGCCTGACCTGGACGACGCGCAAGACCTGGTGCGCCTGGTGGCTGCCGTCAACCAGCTGCGCGCCGAAGGAAAAATCCTCGCCTACCACGACCGCAGCGACGGCGGCCTGCTGGCCTGCGTGGCCGAAATGGCCTTCGCCGGCCGCGTGGGCGTGGCGCTGAACATCGACCTGCTCGTCACCGAAGGCGACGGCATCAGCGACAGCCGCATGGAAACCGGCGACGCCAAGAACTGGGCCAGCCAGGTCAGCGCCCGGCGCGAGGAGCTGAGCCTGCGCGCGCTGTTTGCCGAAGAGCTGGGCGTGGTGCTGCAAGTGCGCACCGCCGAGCGCGACGCCGTCATGCACACCCTGCGCCAGCACGGCCTGAGCCGCTACAGCCACTTCATCGGCAAAACCCGCCCCGACAGCGCCCCGCTGGAGCAGGGCAAGGGCCGCCTGTCCATCTGGCGCGACACGCGCGAAATCTTCAGCGCCAGCCTGTTCGACTTGCAGCAAGTGTGGGACAGCGTGAGCTGGAAGATCGCCCGCGAGCGCGACAACCCTGCCTGCGCCGATGAAGAACACGCCGCCGCCGGCGCGCCGGACGACCCCGGCCTGCACCTGTACCTGCCGGACGCCCTGAAGCAAAAAATGGCTTCAGGGTACGGCCAATCTGCCCAGGAAGCTATCAAAAAAGAAGCAAACGAAGCAGCCGCCAGCGGCGCCCCAGCCGTGCTCACCGCCCGCCCTAGGGTCGCCATCCTGCGCGAGCAGGGCGTCAACAGCCACGTGGAAATGGCCTGGGTCTTCACCCAGGCCGGCTTCGAGGCTTACGACGTGCACATGACCGACCTGCAAACCGGCCGCGCCCGCCTGGCCGACTTCAGCGGCCTGGTTGCCTGCGGCGGCTTCAGCTACGGCGACACCCTGGGCGCGGGCATTGGCTGGGCGCGCTCCATCACCTTCAACCCCGCGCTGGCCGAGCAGTTTCGCCAGTTCTTCCAGCGCCCGGACACCTTTGGCCTGGGCGTGTGCAACGGCTGCCAGATGTTCGCCGAGCTGGCCGACATCATCCCCGGCGCCGAGGCCTGGCCGCGCTTTACCACCAACCGCAGCGAACGCTACGAGGCCCGCCTGAGCCTGGTCGAAGTGCTGGATTCGCCCAGCCTCTTCCTGCACGGCATGGCCGGCAGCCGCCTGCCGATCGCCGTCGCCCACGGCGAGGGCTTCGCCAACTTCAGCCAGCGCGGCGACGCGGCCCGCGCCATTGCCGCCATGCGCTACGTGGACCACCACGGCCAGCCCACCGAGGCCTACCCCTTCAACCCCAACGGCAGCCCCGGCGGCCTCACCGCCGTGACTACGCCCGACGGGCGCTTCACCGCCATGATGCCGCACCCCGAGCGCGTGTTCCGCCACATCCAGATGAGCTGGACCGCTGGCGACAAAAGCCAGCCCAGCCCCTGGATGCAGCTGTGGCACAACGCGCGCCGCTGGGTGGGGTAGGGCCGCAGACCAGGGCCGCTTTTGCAGCGCCCGTGCGGCTCGCCCGGTCCGGCACGGGCGAATGCTGGGCCGTGCAATAGCTTGGCCGCGCAATGGCCTGGCCGTGCAACGGAGCGAAGGCCGCCGCCCGCTTTTCAGGGCGCCTGGCCCGCCGCCGCAGCCTCCAGCGCGTGCAACTCGGCCCGCGTGTTGGCGTTGGCGAAGGCGTGCGGCAGCCCGGGCGGGCTGGCAAAGGGCACCAGCGCCTGGCGGTGGCCGCCCATCCAGGCGCGGGCCTGGCGCTGGCCGCCCTGGAGGAAGGCGGCCAGGCTGTCGTGCAACTCCCGCCGCATCAGGCTGAACACGGGCTGCGGGTGCAGGCCGCCATCCTCGCCCGGCGTGGCGGCGGTGGCGATCTCGGCGTCCTGCGCCCGCAGCGCGTGCGCCAGGCGCTCGCACAGCGAGAGCGGAAAGCAGGGCACGTCGCACGGCACCGTGAGCAGCAGCGGGGTGCGGGCGTGCAGCAGCCCGCTCATGAAACCGGCCAGCGGGCCGGCAAAGCCGGGCAGCGCCTCGTCGGGCCAGACGGCGGCCTGAAACGGCGCGCCCAGCGCGGCATAAGCGTCCAGATGCCGGTTGGCGCTGAGCATGAAGGCCGCCGGCGGCAGGCTTTGCCGCTGCAGCCGCCGCAGCGCGTTCAGCGCCAGCGGCACGCCGCGAAAGGCTTGCAGCCCCTTGT
The DNA here is from genome assembly GCA_003859965.1 of Comamonadaceae bacterium OH2545_COT-014. GTDB lineage: Bacteria > Pseudomonadota > Gammaproteobacteria > Burkholderiales > Burkholderiaceae_C > Ottowia. Next base: position 49,172 of record RQYR01000014.1, read on the forward strand.
CCATCCCGCCCATGCGCCGGCCCTGGCCGCCGCAGAGCACCAGGGCGGTGATGGCGGGCATTGGCAAAGGGGAAACAGGGGCGGTTGGCATGGGTGGAGGTGGGGCGGGGCTGTTCGTGGTGTCTTGACGGCAGCGGTTCATCCCAGGCAATGAAGGGCGCAGCGAAATTCAGTCAATACGCAGGCACGCCTTGGATTGCCGGGCTGGCGCTGCCGCGCCGCGCGCGGGATCCGTTTGGGGAGGGCGTGCGGTCTTTACCGCAAAAAGTATAGCTGCAAGGGTATATCTGCCGTGCCTTGCGGGCATTTTTTTCTACGAAGGCATGCTTGGCCGCGCCAGATGGCAAGAGATGGCAAGCCGTGGATGGGGGCTATGACGGTCGCACGCGCTCAGGCGGCAGGAAAGGTGACGGCGTGCACCACTTCCGGGCGAATGCCGATCCACGCGCCGACTTCCACCGGGTGGTGGCTGGGCACATGGGCCATGACCGTTTCGCCGCTGGCCAGGCGCAGGGTGCACAGGTATTCGGAGCCGCGGAAGGCTTTGCGCAGGATTTCGGCTTTGACGGGGGCGTTGGCGTCGTAAACGATGTCGTCGGCGCGCAGCAGCAGGTCGCAGCGGCCGGCGGGGTAGGCGTCCGGCCGGGGGCAGTCGTTGCGGTGGCCCAGGGTGCCCAGCGGGGTGTCCAGGCGCGCGCCGGCGCCGTCTTCACAGTGCACGATGCGCGCGGGCACGAAAACGCCGTGGCCGATGAAGTCGGCCACGAAGCGCGTGGCGGGGCGGTGGTAGAGGCTGTAGGCGTCGTCCCACTGGTGCAGCCGGCCCTGGTGCATGACGCCGATGGCGTCGCCAATGGCGAAGGCTTCGAGCTGGTCGTGCGTGACGAACAGCGCCGTGGCGCCGGCGTTTTTCAGAATGCCGCGCAGCTCGCAGGCCAGGCGCTCGCGCAGGTCCACGTCGAGGTTGGAAAACGGCTCGTCCAGCAGCAGCAGGCGGGGGCGCGGCGCCAGTGCGCGCGCCAGGGCCACGCGCTGCTGCTGGCCGCCGGAGAGTTCGTGCGGGTAGCGCGCGCCGCTGCCGGGCAAATCGACCAGTTCCAGCACCTCGCTCACGCGGGCGGCGCGCTCGTCGCGGGGCAGGTGGCGCAGGCCGAAGGCCACGTTGCGCGCCACGCTCAGGTGCGGAAACAGGGCGTAGTCCTGAAACACCATGCCGATGCGCCGCGCCTCGGGCGCCAGGTGCGTCTGGGCGGAGCTCACCGGCTCGCCGCCCAGGCGGATTTCACCCGCGCTCACGCGCTCCAGCCCGGCCACGGCGCGCAGCAGCGTGGTTTTGCCGCAGCCCGAAGGGCCGATGAGCACGCCAATGTCTCCCGCGGCCAGACCCAGCGTGGCCTGCTGCACCGCGGGCTGCGGCTGGCCGGGGTAGTGCACGTCAACGTGGTCGATCTGCAGGAACATGGCGCGCGATTGTAGAAGGGGTGGAAGGAGCAATACATACAATTCTCGTTTGCCTGCCTTTTGGCCCGTTCCATTCTTTTTTTGCCTGCCGTGCGCCTGCTTCACTTTTTTCTGCTGATCGTTGTGGCCGCCGTGCTCACGCTGCCCGTGCTGGCCGTGGTGGGCGCCTGGGCGGGCTATGACGCCGAGAGCGCACAAATCCTGCGCGAAATGGCGGCCACGGTGTTGCCCGAATACACCGGCGCCACGCTGGCGCTGGCGCTGATGGCGGGCGTAGGCGTCATCGCCGTGGGGGTGCCGGCGGCGCTGCTGGTGACGGTGTTCGACTTTCCGGGCCGCCGAAGCTTTGAGTGGCTGCTGCTGCTGCCGCTGGCGATGCCTGCCTACGTCACCGCCTACGCCTACACCGACTTTCTGCAATTTTCAGGCCCGCTGCAAACCTGGCTGCGCGCCACCTTCGGGCTGGAAGGCCGTCTGCTGCCCGAGGTGCGCAGCCTCTGGGGCGCGGCCTGGGTGTTTTCGTTTTCGCTGTATCCCTACGTCTATCTGCTGGCGCGCACCGCGCTGGCCGAACGCGCACCCCAGCTCATGGAGGCCGCGCGCCTGCTGGGCGCGCCGCTGGGCCGCCGCCTGCGCGAAGTGGCGCTGCCGCTGGCCCGCCCCGCCGTGGCCGCCGGCGCTGCGCTGGCGCTGATGGAGGTGCTGGCCGATTTTGGCGTGGTCAGCTACTTTGGCGTGCAGACCTTCACTGCTGGTATCTACAAGGCCTGGCTGGCCATGGACAACCGCATTGCCGCCGCCCAGCTCGCCACCATGCTGCTGGCGCTGGTGGTGGCGCTGCTGTGGCTGGAGCAGCGCGCCCAGCGCCGCATGCGCTTTGCCGGCACGCAAACAGCGCGCGCCAGCTCGGCCGATGCCCAGCCTGTGCGCCTGGCGGGCCGCCGCGCCGCGCTGGCCTGGGCGCTGTGCCTGGCGCCGGTGCTGGCGGGCTTCGCGCTGCCCGTGCTGTTCATGCTGCGCCCGCTGGTGGCCGATTGGGAGTCGCTGCCGTGGATGCACTTTGTCAACTGGGCGTGGAACAGCATCCGCCTGGGCGCCGTCACCGCCGGGCTGGCCCTGCTGGCCGCGCTGTTTCTGGCCTACGGTGCGCGCCGCCTGCCGGGGCCGCTTACGCGCGGGGTGATGCAACTGGCCTCGCTGGGCTATGCAGTGCCGGGGGCGGTCATTGTGGTGGGCCTGCTGCTGCCCGTGGGCTGGGCGCAAGGCGTGTGGCCGGGCGCGGGCTATCTGGTCACGGCCACCGTCATGGGGCTGGTGTGGGCTTACCTGGTGCGCTTCATCGCGGTGGCGCTGCAATCCGTGCAAAGCGGCTATGCGCGGCTGCCGCTCAGTCTGGATGAATCGGCCCGCCTGCTGGGCGCGCGCGGCCCCGCACTGCTGGCGCGTGTGCACTGGCCGCTGCTGCGGCGCGCCTGCGTGGCCGCCGCGCTGCTGGTGTTCGTAGACGTGATGAAAGAGCTGCCCGCCACGCTGGTGCTGCGCCCCTTCAATGCCAACACCCTGGCCGTGGAAGCCTACAACCGCGCCCGCGACGAGCGCCTGGGCGAAGCGGCCTTGCCTTCGCTGGCGCTGGTGGGCGTGGGCTTGATACCCGTCATCCTGCTCAGCCGCACCTTGCGCGCCAGCCGCCCGGGCCAGCGCAGCGGCAAGGGCGATGGCCCTGGCCGAAAGGGGCGCGCGGCTTGATGGGGAGACCGGTGAGCATCGGGCTAACTTGGCCCTGCGCCGATACGGGTGGTATCGCCAGCGGTTGCTGGGGTTGTTTAATGGAACAGAGAGGCTGGGTGCACGACCGGCTGTCCCGCCAAGAAAGATAGAACCTAAAGAAGGTGGCCCCACTGTTTGCGATTGTCTTCGTGGCGCTGACGGCGTGCAAAAGCGTGAGGTGACAAGGCGGAAGCGGGCTTGATTGCCCGTGGCCGCAACAACGGAACCACAACGAAAAGGCCGGGAAGCCATGGCTATCCCGGCCGGGTTGGTGCCTGGCGGCGGGCAGCGCCGCGCGCCGGTCAATTTAATTGGCGGCGCGGGTGACTTTGGCGCCTTGTACCGCAACGCCAGCCTCCAGGCCCACGTTGGTGAGCACGAAGCTGACCACCGGCTGCTGGCTGGTGCGGGTGTCCACCATGCCATTGGCGCCCAGCGTGCCGGCGGCCACGGTGGCATCCACGCCGACGGTCCAGCCTTTGCTGTCACGGAACTTCTGCAGGGCATCGGCGGTGTTGAACACGTACACCAGAGACTTCGACTGGCCGCCGGCCTGCAGGCCGAGCGAGGCGGCATTGATGGTGTACTCGTCCAGCGTTTGGCCGCCAGCGCGCAAGACGCCGCGGCCATGCTCCACGCCGACGATCAGGCTGCCGCCCACCACTTGCGGAAATACCAGCACGCCGGCGGACTTTTCCACCAGCTCCTGACTGCCGGGAGCGGCTTTGTAAAGGCGGGAGAGGGTGGCGTCCACCTGCGTGGGCATGGAGGCGCGGGCCGTGCCGGGCGAGGCCTGGTTGCCAGGGCCGGTGGTGGTGCAGGCGGTCAGGGCGGTGGCGCCCAGCGCCACGGCGGCGCACAGGGCCAGGGCACGGAAGGGGGAGGTGGGGCGGTTCATCATGGGTCGGCTCCTTGGATCGTGGATGGGAGACATGGGGAAAAGGCCCGGCGGGTGCGGCGCTGGCGCTGTCAGCAAGCCACGGAGTAGGCCACGGCGCCCGGCAGGCCACAAGCGGCCAGTGTGTCCGCGAGCGGCGGCGTGCGCAAGCCCTGAAACGCTGGCCGCGGCCTTGTCTGACAGCGGGTGTCGAACATGGCCGCCAAAGGCTGGAAGTGGGGCCTTCAACCCGTCAAGGCTTGGGCGTGGGCGCCAGTTCAGCGTTTGGTGCGGGCTGGCCCCGTGCGTGTGGTTGTGCGTGGTCGTGTGTGCGGTCGCCTGCGCGGGCTTGCAAAGGAGCGACTCTCAAAGGTGCGACTCAATGGGCAGCCAGCCGAGCACGCGGGCCATGGCGCGTTTGAGCCAGCCGGCTTCGGGCTCGCGCTGCCAGGTCTGGCCCGTGTGCGCGTCTTGCCAGCGCAGCTGGCCGTCTTGCAGCGTGAGGGCGTAGGCGTTGCTGGGGCGGCGCGCCCGCTCGAACAGGGCCGCCAGTTCGGCGCCCAGCGCCGCGTGGTGAAACAGCACGCCCATTTCGGTGTTGAGCGAGGCGGAGCGGGGGTCGAAGTTGAACGAGCCGACGAAGCCGCGTTCGCCATCCACCACGAATGCCTTGGTATGCAGGCTGGCGCCGCTGCTGCCCAGCAGGTTGGCGCTGTTTTCAGGGCCGCTGCCTTGCGTTTGCGGCTTGAGCTCCCACACATGCACGCCGCCGGCCAGCAGCGGCGCGCGGTAACGCTGGTAGCCCGCATGCACGGCGGGCACATCGTTGGCGGCCAGCGAGTTGGTGAGGATGCGCACGTTCACCCCGCGCGCCACCTGGCCGGTGAAGAGCATGGTGCCCAGGCCGCCGGGCACGAAGTAGGGCGAGATCAGCCGCACTTCACGCCGGGCGGCGAAAAGGGTTTGCAGCACGTCGAACATGAGCCAGCGTTCGGGCGTGCGGTTGAGGGAGACGGGGCCGGCTTTTTCAGGCGGATCGGAAACCACGCGCAGGTCTTGCAGCCAGTGCAGGCGCAGTGCGTGCCAGGGCGGTTCGGCGCCGCCCAGGCGCCGTGCCAGCACCTGTGCGTAATGGCTGCCTGCGGCATCAGTGCGCCAGGCCTGGCGCTGCGCTTGCAGTGCTGCGGGCGCGGTCTGGCGGCGGCTGTCGCCGTGCAGCGCCTGGATGGGGATGACGGCGGTGCTGTTCCAGAACTGGTCGAACACGGCCTCGGTTTGCGACACGGCGGGGCCGAGCAGCAGCAGGTCGGCGTCCTGAAAATTCACGCTTTCGGCGGCGTCGAAATATTCGTCGCCGATGTTGCGTCCGCCCACCAGGGCGACCCGTCCGTCGGCCACCCAGGCCTTGTTGTGCATGCGGCGGTTGAAGGTGAAAAAGCGCAGCGCCATCTCCAGCGCGCGGCGCCAGGCGGTGCCGCGGTTGCGCGAGGGGTTGAACAGGCGCACTTGCAGGTTGGGGTGCGCGTCCATGGCGAGCAGGGTGTCGTCCATGCCCAGGCCGTTCATGTCGTCGATGAGCATGCGCACGCGCACGCCCCGTTCGGCGGCGGCCATCAGCTCGTCCTTGAGCAGGCGGCCCGTGAGGTCGTCATGCCACAGGTAGTACTGCACGTCCAGGCTGCGCTGGGCCAGCCGGGCCGTGAGGGCGCGCAGCACGAAGGCGTCCAGGTTGGCGGCTACCAGCGCCGCGCCGCTGTGGCCGGGGTGGGCATCGAGCAGCGGGGTGGTCAGGCGGTCCAGCGCCGTAGCGTCGGCGCTGACGGCCAGGGCCCGGCTGGGGGCGCCCAGGGCGCGGCTGGCGAACTGGCCCCACGACCAGAACGCCGCCAGCGAGAGCGCCGTGAAGACGAGCAGGGCAAGAACAATCCATTTCATGGCGTGTCTGGTCATGGCGTGAGAGGCGCAGGGTGACGGGCGGCAGGGCCGGCGAAAGGGCTGGCCGCGCTTTCTGGCGGTGCGGTTGGTGCGCTTGGTGTCGCTGGTGCGACCGGGGCGGCCGGCAGTGAGGCAAAAGGCGCCGGGCTTTCAAAATGCAGAAGCTGGCCGCTGGCCGGGTGCGCCAGCGTGAGGGCGCAGGCATGCAGCAGCAGGCGCGGCGCGAGCGCCTGGATAGCGGGGGGCGCGTACAACGCATCGCCCACGATGGGGTGGCCCAGCGCCAGCAGGTGCACGCGCAGTTGGTGTGAACGCCCGGTGACGGGGGCCAGCAGCAGGCGCGTGGTGCCGGCCAGCGGCCCGGGGCCGGCCACGCGCCAGTGCGTGAGGCTGGGCTTGCCGTGCACCGGATCCACATGGCTGCGGGGGCGGTTGGGCCAGTCCACGGCCAGTGGCAGGTCAATGGCGGCCCAGCCGTCGGCATCCACGGCGCAGGGGCGGGGGGCGCCGGCAACCACGGCCTCATAACGCTTGTGAACGTGGCGCCGGGCGAAGGCGTCGCCCAGCAGGCGCTGGGCGTGCGGGTGGCGCGCCATCAGCACGAGGCCGCTGGTGGCCTGGTCAAGCCGGTGGACGACGAGCGCGCCGGGCCAGCGCGATTGCACGCGGGCGGCCAGGCAGTCGGCCTTGTCCGGGCCGCGGCCCGGCACGGCCAGCAGGCCGGCAGGCTTGTTGAAGACGAGCAGGGTGTCGTCGGCGTAAACGGGCTCGGGCGGGGCTGGCCAGAGGGGCGGCGGGGCGGCCAGGGGCCGGCCGGGCACGTTGGGCAGAGGCAAGGGCGGATGAACCACGCGGGGCGGGTGATTGGAGGGCTGGCCGGTCACGCGGGGGTGGCCAGAAGGTGCGCCAGATCGCCAGCTTCGACCGTGCGGGCGGCGCCAAAGCCAGCCACATGGCGTGCCCGGGCGAGGCGGACGGTGACGAAGCGGAAGTCGGGCAGGGCGGTCATGGTTTCGGCTTCCGGAAAGCGTGCCAGATACGCGGCGCGGGCGCGGCGCTCTTCTGGCGAGCCGGGGGCGGGCAGGCGCGCCTGGCCCTCCAGGCTGACGCGCGGCAGCGCATGCACGGGCTGGCCGGGCGCTTCAGCCGCCGCGATGAGCAGCGACACGGATGGCGAGGCCTGCACGTTGCGCGTGTGGGCGGCCAGCCCGCTGACGTGCAGCACCAGCCCCGGCAGCGCGGGGTCGATGGCGAAGGGCGTCATGGACACGAAGGGCAGGCCGCTGCCCGCGTCCAGCGTGCCCAGCGCGGCCGTGCGGCGGCTGTGCAGCAGCTCGCGCAGCGCCCGCATCAGGCGTGGCTCATGCGGCGCCGGCGTGTCAGGCGTCTCTGGCGGAACGGGGACGGCGGAACGGGCGGGGCGCAGGTTCATGGTTGAAAAGTGGCTTCAGGGTAGAACGGTTGTGCCCTGGTAGCTATTAAAAGCATAGCTTTTGTCCGCCAGGCCGTTTCACATCACCTTGCACAGCTCGAACACCAGCGCGGGGCCGAGCGACTGGCTGATGGCGGCCGCCGAAACGTGGCCGGTGGACACCGCGCCCACGGTGGAGGCGCGAAAGTCCGCTTCGCTCTCGCCGCTGTGGATGGCGATGAAGGCGGCCGGCGTGCCGGACTGCTTGAGCAGCCGCTCGCGCAGCCAGGCGGCCTCGGCGTCGGTCAGGGCGCTGTCGTCGTACACCACGGCGTCGGGCAGGTGCTGGGCGATCTCGCGCTCGGCCTGGGTCAGGTTGTCGGCGGTTTGGAGCAAGGCGCCGTAGCCGGCCAGCGCATGCACGGCCTGGGCGCGCAGCTCGGGCGCGTGGGCGATCACCAGCACGCGGCAGCCTTGCACGGCGGCGCTGACGCTGGAGGGCGGCGCGTGGTCTTCGCGCGTGCCCAGCTGGGCGTTGCTGACCGAGGCGAAGGCGACGGTGACCTTGATGTGATCGGGCTGCACTTCCAGCCGGGTGCGTGCGCCCATGGCCCGCACCACCTGGTGCCACAGATACCAGCGCGTGCCGTGCCAGGCGGATTCGGCCAGCTGCCGGGGCTGGCACCAGGCGGTGATTTTCAGGCGCGCGCGGCCGCTGCGGCTGGAGCTGTCCACCGTGAGGGCGATGTCCTTGGCGATGCCGCTGGCCCACAGCAGCAGCTCATCCAGCAAGGTGTAGCTCAGGCTGGCATCGGCATGAATGCGCGCGCCGGCCAGGGCCGGGCGCACGGCCACGCCTTGGGTGGCCAGCATCTCCTGGCGGGCCATGAGCACGGCGCGGGCCATGTCGGCCAGGTTGATCAGTTCGCGCTGCTGGGGGGGCGGGTTGTCGTGCAGCCGCATGACATGCTGCGTGGCCAAGGCGGCCTGGCGGGCGCGTTGCACGGCCTCGGCAATGGGGGCGATGCTGCGCACCAGGGTGGGTTCGAGCTGGTTGAGCCGGTCCAGCTGCCCGGCGGCGGCGTGCAGGGCGCTGGCCACCTCGTCGCCAAGGTGGCGCGCCAGCTCTTGCCAGGCCACGCTGCCGTCGTCATCGGCCGGGCTGCCAGTGCGGGGGCTGGCCTGCCCGGGCAGGAGCCGCGCCCGCATGGCGGCTTGGCGGGCGTCGCCCGCAGCATCGTCCGCCGGGTCACGCTTTTCGGACAGCGGAGCGGGTTTGGAAGAAGTGAACCAGGGAAAAGCCATTTGAAATATTTCCTGCTTTTGTCAATGCGGTTGGACAGGAAAGTAACGAAAAATGGCAGGGCGCAACCGTTTCAAGCGGTTAATGACGTGAAGCGAAGTGACAGGCTGGCGCCCAGGCTCCGGGATTGGGTTGGCAGTTGGTTGGCAACAGGCAGGCAACCGCCCGGCCGCGCTGCCGCGCGCGTGGCCGGGCGGGTTAGGGGACGGGTGATGGGAGAACGGATGAGGGCCTGGCGTCATCGCCCAGGCACACGCCGATTTCGCGGGCGGTGACGAGCAGCGGGTGGTTGGCAGGCACTTGGCGGGTGCGGTCGGCCACGTCGGCCAGGGCGATGGAGCCCAGCGGCGCGCCAGGCACTTCACAGTCGAGCGTGACCATGCGGTTGAACTCGCCAGCCAGCACCATTTGGGCGGCGCGGTGGCCGAAGCGGGTGGCCAGCACCCGGTCAAAAGGGGTGGGCGGGCCGCCGCGCTGCACGTGGCCAAGCACGGTGGCGCGCACTTCGCTTTGCAGGTGCGGCTCCAGCAAGGCGCGCAGGGTGTGCGCCACGCCGCCCAGGCGCAAGGGGTCGGGACTGTCGGCGATGACGCGCTCCACCGTCAGCGCGCCGCCGCGCGGCTTGGCGCCTTCGGCGATGCAGATGACGGTGTAGCCGCTTTGGCGCTGGCGCGCCTGGCACAGGCGCACCAGGGCGTCGGGGTCGAAGTCGATCTCGGGCAGCAAAATGGCGTCGGCCGCGCCGGCGATGCCGGCTTCCAGCGCAATCCAGCCCGCGTAGCGGCCCATGGTTTCCACGATCATCACGCGGCCGTGGCTTTGTCCCGTGGTCTGCACCTGCTCCAGCGCCCGGGTGGCGGTGCCCACCGCCGTGTCAAAGCCGAAGCTTTGCGCGCAGCCTTCAATGTCGTTGTCGATGGTTTTGGGCACGCCCACGAAGGCCAGCCCGTGCGCGGACAGGCCGTGTGCAATGCTCATGGTGCCGTTGCCGCCAATGGCCACGATGGCGTCCAGCCCCAAGGCGCGGGCCTGGGCCACGGTGCGCTCGGTGTCCGCCGGCGTGGCCAGCGGGTCGGCCCGGTTGCTGGTGCCCAAAATGGTGCCGCCTGAAAACAGGATGCCGCTGACGGCGCGCCAGTCCAGCGGCCGCACGTGGCCCTCCATCAGCCCGGCAAAGCCGTCGGCGATGCCGATCACTTCGGCGTCGCCATGGCGCAGCAGCGACTTGGTGACGGCACGGATCACGGCGTTCAGGCCGGGGCAGTCGCCTCCGCCGGTGAGAATTCCAACGCGCATGGTGTCAGGGGGCTCCAGAAAGAAAGGGGATCAGCGCACGGTGATTTCGGCGCGGCGGTTGCGCGGCTCGGCCACGCCGTCGTCGGTGGGCACGGCGGGTTCGCGCTCGCCCCGGCCCACGGCTTGCACGCGCTGGGCGGGAAAGCCGCGCTGGATCAGCAGCTCGCGCAGCCCCAGGGCGCGCTCCAGCGACAGGCGGTCATTGAGCGCCTGGTCGCCCGCGCGGTCGGTGTGGCCAGTCACGATGATTTCGCCGCCGGGGCGCTGCGTGGCTTGCGTGAGCACCTGTTCCAGCTGCTGTTGCGATTCGGGCGTCAGATCCGACGCGCCTTGCACGAAGTGCAACGTGAAATGCAGGGGCGCGGCCGGCGTGGCGGCCAGAACGCGGCCATAGCGCTGGCGCACGGCGTCGGCATCGGTCTGGCCGCGCTCGACGCTGCCGCGCGGGGAGACGGCCGCGGTCTGGTAGGGCGTGTCCAGCCGCGTCTGCGCCTGGCCGGTTTGCACATCGACCGCGCTGGCCGCCCCGTGGGGCTGGGGCAGCAGCACCACGCGAGTGGCCGGGGCGCACCCTGCCAGCGCCAGCAAAGCGGCCAGAAGGACAGGCAGGGCAGGGGGCTGTGTGCGCAGCGCACGGCTTGAAAGGGTAAACAGGCTCATGGCCGCGCCTCCACAATGAAGTCGGTGCCGCGCACCCCGATCACGGCGGTGGGCGTCGTGACCTTGACCTGCTCGGGCTGGAGCCGGGCAATCAGCCCGGTGATCATGCGCAAGCTGCCGCGCGCCAGCCGTACCAGCATGTTGCCTTCATGGGTGGTGGTGTCGAAGGCGAATTCGGCCAGATCCAGCGCGCTGTTGGCGCCCAGGGTCAGCACCGTGCCGTCGCGCAGGGTCAGCGCCACGGCGCTATCGGGGCCGGTGCTCAGGCGGTCGCCGCGCAGCAGGCCTTCGCCCACCACGGCGGCGCGGCGCACGCCGCCTTGCGCCAGCGTGACTTCGCCCTGCACGGTCTTGAAAGTGCCCAGGCGGGCGTCGGCCGTTGTGGCGGCCGGGGCGCTGGCCGCTGGCGGCTCGTGCGGCTGCGGTGCGGAGGCAGACGGGGCGGCCGAGCCGGCCGTTTGGGCCGCTTCGGCCAAGGGGGCTGGAGCGGCCGCAGGCGTGTGTGCGGGCGGCTCTTGCGCGGCGGCGGTGGTCAGCAGGCCCAGCAACAGGAGCCCGGCCAGCCGTGCAGCGAAAGGCGGGAGGAACATGCAAGCATCTCCATCGAAAAAAATATAGCAACAGATGATGCTACCGCAGCTTGCGCGACAATGCCGCCCCGCCGCACTGGCGGCCGTTGCCGTGACGAAACCCCTGATAGCCGCATCTTGACGATTCTGCTCGCGCCCATGGAGGGCTTGCTGGACCACACCCTGCGCGACGTGCTTACGCGCGTGGGCGGGGTGGATCGCTGCGTGTCCGAATTCATCCGCGTGACCGACCAGCTGCTGCCCGTGCGCAGCTTCACGCGCCTGGTGCCCGAGCTGCGGCACGGCAGCCGCACGCCGGCCGGCGTGCCGGTGCGGCCGCAGCTGCTGGGCTCCGACCCGGCCTGCCTGGCCGACAACGCGGCGCGTCTGGCCGCGCTGGGGCCGGCCGGCATCGACCTGAACTTTGGCTGCCCGGCCAAGACGGTGAACCGCCACCGCGGCGGCGCCGTGCTGCTGGACGAGCCGGAGCTGCTGCACCGCATCGTGGCCGCCGTGCGCCGCGCCGTGCCGGCTGGCGTGCCGGTGTCGGCCAAGATGCGGCTGGGCTTCAATGACGACGCGCGCACCATTGAGTGCGCGCAGGCCATCGAGGCCGGCGGCGCGGACGAGCTGGTGGTGCACGCCCGCACCAAGGCCCAGGCTTACCGCCCGCCCGCGTACTGGGAGCGCGTGGCCGATATCCGCGCCCGCGTGGCGCTGCCCGTGGTGGCCAACGGCGACATCTGGAGCGCCGAGGACGCCGCGCGCTGCCGCGCCGTGACGGGCTGCCACGCCATCATGATCGGACGCGGCATGGTGCGCGACCCCGGCCTGGCGCTGGCCATTGCCCGCCCTGGCAGCGCGCCCGTGCCGTGGGTGGCGCTGCTGCCGCTGATCGCCCATTTCTGGCACGGCGTCAGCGCCCGCGTGGCGCCGCGCCACCGGGCCGGGCGCCTCAAGCAATGGCTGCACGCCTTGCGCACGCGCTACCCGGAAGCGGCCGAGGCGTTCGAGACGCTGCGGCTGGTGCATGATCCGGCCCGCATCGAACAGTATCTGCAACACCTCGGCCAGACCACGCCCGCCGCCGGCGCGGCAGGCCGCGCCGCTTTTTCACCCGTTTTTTCCTAGGAAGGACTTTCCGCATGGCCACCAGCCTGCTTGCCCTGCTTGACGACATTGCCACCGTGCTGGACGACGTGGCCGTGATGACCAAGGTGGCCGCGCGCAAAAGCGCCGCCGTGGCCGACGATGTGGCCGTGCTTACCAAGGTTTCGATGCAGAAAACCGCCGGTGTGCTGGGCGATGACCTGGCGCTGAATGCGCAGCAGGTCACGGGCGTGCGCGCCGAGCGCGAGCTGCCCGTGGTCTGGGCCGTGGCCAAGGGCTCACTGCTCAACAAGGCCATTTTGGTGCCTGCCGCGCTGCTCATCAGCGCCTTTGCGCCCTGGCTGGTCACGCCGCTGCTGATGCTGGGCGGTGCCTTTCTCTGCTTTGAAGGGGCCGAAAAACTGGCGCACCGCTTCCTGCACAGCGCGGCGGAGGATGAGGCGCGCCATGAGGAGCTGTCCCGCGCCCTGGCCAACCCCAACGTGGACCTGGTGGCGATGGAGAAGGAAAAAATCAAGGGCGCGGTGCGCACCGACTTCATTCTTTCCGCTGAAATCATCGCCATCACCCTGGGCACCGTGGCGGGCCAGCCTTTCTGGACGCAGGTGGCCGTGCTGACGGGCATCGCGCTCATCATGACCGTGGGCGTTTATGGCCTGGTGGCCGGCATCGTGAAGCTGGACGACGCCGGGGTGTACCTGAGCCAGCGCGCCAGCGCGCTAGCGCAGGCGCTGGGGCGCGGCATTTTGTGGCTGGCGCCTTGGCTGATGAAGTTTCTGTCCATCGCCGGCACGGCGGCCATGTTCCTGGTGGGGGGCGGTATCCTGGTGCATGGGGTGCCGGTGCTGCACCATCTGGCCGATGACTGGGCCAGCGCCACCGGCGGCGTGCTGGGCGGTGCGGTGTCCATGGCCGTGAACGCCGTGGTGGGCCTGGCCGCTGGCGCCGTGCTGGTGGGCGTGGTCACGCTGATCAAACGGCTGGGCGGGCGGCACCGAGAGACGGTTTGAAGTCCCGGCGCGGCGTGTCACTAGCGGATGGGGGCAGTTTGCGGGGTTTTGCGCCTTGCATCCCATTCCCAGCCGCTGCTTGCCCGCGCGCGCCGAAACTTTGAACAGATTCCCGCAAGACGCTGGTCGAAATATTTGTCAAGAAAAAAGCTGCTTCAGGCAGGCAGCATGGTCTTGGAATGCTATTGAAAAAAGAGTTACTGGCGGCAGGCACAGAAAGCCCAGGGGGCGCGGCATGAGCGCACGCATCTTCTCGTTCTGGCACGGCGGGCGTGCCCTGCTGCCCGGCCTGACCGTGGCCGTGGTGGTGGCGCTGGCCGCCACTTTCGTGGCCGAGCATTACGGCGGCCCCAAGTTTTTGTATGCGCTGTTGATCGGCATTTCGCTGCATTTCCTCTCCGAGCATGGCCGCTGCCAGGCGGGCATCGAGTTCGCGGCCAAGAAGCTGGTGCGCTTTGGCGTGGCGCTGCTGGGCGCGCGCATTGCCCTGGCCGACGTGAGCGCGCTGGGCGGCTGGGGCGTGGCGGCGCTGGCGGGCGCAGTGGTGCTGACCATCGGCTTTGGCCTGCTCATGGCGCGCCTGCTGGCGCAGCCCACGGTGTTCGGCCTGATCTCCGGCGGGGCCACGGGCATTTGCGGCATTTCGGCGGCCATGGCCATCTCGGCCACGCTGCCGCAGACCGAGGACAACGAGCGCTATACGCTGATGACGGCCATTGGCGTGGCGGCGCTGTCCACCGTGGTGATGGTGCTGTACCCGCTGCTGGTGCAATGGGCGGGCTGGCCGGTGCCGCTGGCGGGGCTGTTTCTGGGCGGCTCCATCCACGACGTGGCGCAGGTGGTGGGCGCGGGCAACATCGTCTCGCCCGAGGTGGCGCAGGCGGCCACGCTGGCCAAGATGATGCGCGTGGCCATGCTGGTGCCTGTGGTGCTGGTGTTGGCGCTCATCTTCCGCGACGAAGTGGCGGCCTTCGCCCGCGCCGGGGGCAAGCAGGCCAGCCGCCCGCCGCTGCTGCCGCTGTTTTTGCTGGTGTTCGTGGCGCTGGTGGTGGTCAACAGCCTGGGCTGGATTCCCACGCCCGTGCAGGCGGCGGCGGGCGGTGCCTCGCAATGGGCGCTGGTGATTTCCATCGCAGCGCTGGGGGTGAAAACCTCGTTCCAGAAAATCCTGGCGCTGGGCTGGCGGCCGGTGGCGCTGCTGGTGAGCGAGACGCTGTTCGTGGCGCTGTTCATGCTGGCGGTGGTGGCGCTGCTGGCGCGTTGAATCCGGGCAACCGGCAAGGCGGTTGGCGATGTGGGCGCGGCCCCGCGCGGTGGAGCGCCCGTGGCATGGCCGGATGAAAAGGGGGCGGCGCCGCTGGCGCGGCAGACGCCAGGCAGCATGCCGCCCGCCGCCGGGGAGCGGCGGCGTGGCGGCGCGGTTCAGGCGCTGGCGCCGCCGCTGTCTTCGTCGCCCAGAAAGCCGCCGCTCTGGCGCGCCCACAGGCGGGCGTAGAGGCCGCCGCGCGCCAGCAGTTCGGCGTGCGTGCCCTGTTCGACGATGCGGCCGGCGTCCATGACCACCAGGCGGTCGAGCGCGGCGATGGTGGACAGGCGGTGGGCGATGGCGATGACGGTCTTGCCCTGCATCAGCGTGTGCAGGCTGTCCTGGATGGCGGCTTCCACCTCGGAGTCGAGCGCGCTGGTGGCTTCGTCGAGCAGCAGGATGGGGGCGTCCTTCAGCATCACGCGGGCAATGGCCACGCGCTGGCGCTGGCCGCCGGAGAGCTTGACGCCGCGTTCGCCCACGTGCGCGTCGTAGCCGCTGCGGCCGTGCAGGTCGCTGAGCTGGCCGATGAAGCCGTGCGCCTGGGCGCGTTCGGCGGCGGCGTGCATCTGCGCCTCGGTGGCGTCGGGGCGGCCGTAGAGGATGTTGTCGCGCATGCTGCGGTGCAGCAGCGAGGTGTCCTGCGTGACCATGCCGATGTGCTGGCGCAGGCTGTCTTGCGTGACGTGGGCGATGTCCTGCCCGTCCACCAGGATGCGGCCGCCCTGCACGTCGTGAAAGCGCAGCAGCAGGTTGACCAGCGTGGACTTGCCCGCGCCGGAACGGCCGACCAGGCCCACTTTCTCGCCGGGGCGGATGTGCAGGCTCAGCCCGTCAAAGAGGGGCGGCATGCCGTCGCGGTAGCCAAAGCGCACCTGCTCGAAGCGCACGTCGCCCTGGGTCACCACCAGCGGGCGGGCACCGGGCGCATCGACCACGCTGCGCGGGCGCGTGAGGGTGTTGATGCCGTCCTGAACGGTGCCCACGCTTTCGAACAGGCTGGTCACTTCCCACATCACCCAGTGGCTCATGCCCGACAGGCGCAGCGCCATGGCCATGGCGGCGGCCACCGCGCCCGCGCCCACCTGGCCATGCGCCCACAGCCACAGCGCGCCGCCGCCCGCGCCCAGGATGAGCAGGGTGATGAGCAGGTGGTTCACGGTGTCGAACAGGCTGACCAGCCGCATCTGCGCGTAGCCGGTGAGCTTGAACTCGTCCATGGCGGCGCGGGCGAAGGCGGCCTCGCGCCGGGCGTGCGAGAACAGCTTGACGGTGGCGATGTTGGTGTAGGCGTCGGTGATGCGGCCCGTCATCACGCTGCGCGCGTCGGCCTGCGCGCGGCTGACGGCGCCCAGGCGCGGCACGAAGTACCAGCAGCACAGCGCGTAGGCCAGCGCCCACAGCGCGAAGGGCAGCAGCAGCCAGGGATGGAAGTCGGCCGCCAGCAGCAAGATGGTGACCAGGTACACGCTCATGCCCACCACCACGTCACTGGCGGTAAACAGCATGTCGCGCACGGCCAGCGCGGTCTGCATGATCTTGGTGGTGATGCGGCCGGCGAACTCGTCGGCGTAGAAGGCCATGCTCTGGCCCAGCATCAGGCGGTGGAAGTTCCAGCGCAGGCGCAGCGGAAAGTTGATGGCGATGAGCTGGTGCTTGACCACGGTGTGCAGCCCCACCAGCGCCACCGAGGCCAGCAGCACCGCCGCCAGCAGCCCCAGCGCCGCGCCGCGCTCGGCCCACAGCCGGGCCGGCGCCGTGCCGGCCAGCCAGTCCACCACGTGGCCCAGCACGGCGAACAGCATGGCGTCGTACACCGAGCGCAGCGCCCCCAGCGCGGCCAGCAGCGCGAAGGGGCCGCGCACGCCCTGCGTGCAGGCCCACACGAAGGCCATGAACCGGGCCGGGGGCGGGGCGGGCTCGGCCTCGGGGTAGGGCGGCAGGCGCTTTTCGAAATGGGACAGCAAGCAAAAGCTCCAGAAAAACGGGCGGGGCGCACGGCCCATCGCGGCATGGCCACTGCTCGCTTGCGGCGTTGGCGGGGCGGCTCGCTAAAGGCCGGCGCGTGAAAAACCGGGCAGAAGAAAACCGGGCGGAGGGCCGCGCGGCCCCCAGGAAAGGCCCGCCTCGCCAGCGGCACGCGGAGGCAGGGGCAGAACAAGGCGGGCAACTCTATCACTGGCGCCGGAGGCGCCAGGCGCCGCTGGCCGGCAGGGGGCCGGGTGGCGTGGGGCGTGTGTGCCGTCCGCCAGTCCGCAAGCTGCCGCTCACCAGGCAAGGCCTGGGGGTGTCAGGCGTTCGTTGCTTGGGCCACCAGCGCCCCCGGGCCTACAGCACGCGCTGCACATCCTGCGGCTTGAAGCCGAAGCTGGCGTCGCGCCCTTTGCGGGCGCGGGCGGCGCGGGCGTTGTTCAGGCTGCGGATTTCCAGCGTTTCTTCGCGCGCTTTGCCGCCGCGGCCCGTGCCTTCGACACGGATGCTGCGGGTGTAGGCGGCCGCACCAGCCAGCGTGTCTTTCTTGTCCAGGTCGATCAGCGTGAGGCCGCGGCCGCCTTTTTCCATGAGCTTGAGTTCGCCAATCTCGAAGGTGAGCAGGCGACCGCTGGCTGAGACGCAGGCCACGTGCGTGGCGGGTTCGGTGTTTGCGATTGAAATGCAAGCGGCTGAGGCAGGTTCCACCTGCGCTGGGGGCTGTTTTTGCGTCAGGCCCGATGCCACGAGCGAAGGGCGGCACAGGCTGTCGCCCGCCCCGAGGCTGATGAAGCTTTTGCCGCCCTTGTTGCGCGAGAGCATGTGCTCCACCTGCGCCAAAAAGCCGTAGCCGCCGGTGCTGGCCAGCAGCAGGGTGGCGCTGCCGGGGCCGGCGAAGTGGTGCACGGGCTGGGTGCCCGCTTCCAGCTCGATCAGGGTGGTGATGGGCTGGCCGTCGCCACGCGCGCCGGGCAGGCTGGCCACGGGCGTGCTGTAGATGCGGCCATTGCTGCCGAAGCTGAGCAGGTGATCGACCGTGCGGCATTCAAAGGTGCCGTACAGGCCATCGCCCGCCTTGAAGCTGAAGGCCGCCGCATCGTGCCCGTGGCCGCTGCGCGCGCGCACCCAGCCTTTGGCGCTGATGACGACGGTGACGGGTTCGTCGATGACCTTGACTTCGGCCACGGCCTTTTTCTCGGCCTGGATCAGCGTGCGGCGCGCGTCGGCAAACTGTTTGGCATCAAGCTCAATCTCTTTCACCATCAGGCGGCGCAGGGTGGCGGGGCTGCCGAGAATGTCTTCGAGCTTGCCTTGTTCGGCGCGCAGTTCGGCCAGCTCCTGCTCGATCTTGATGGCTTCCAGCCGCGCGAGTTGGCGCAGGCGGATGTCGAGAATGTCTTCAGCCTGCCGCTCCGTGAGCTTGAAGCGCTCGATCAGCGCGGCTTTGGGCTCCTCGCTTTCGCGGATGATGGCGATCACCTCGTCGATGTTGAGCAGCACGAGTTGCCGCCCCTCGAGAATGTGGATGCGATCGAGCACCTTTTGCAGGCGGTGCTGGCTGCGGCGGGTGACGGTGCCCTGGCGGAAAGTGATCCACTCCACCAGCATTTGCCGCAGCGTTTTTTGCACCGGCTTGCCGTCAATGCCCACCATGGTGAGGTTGATGGGGGCAGACGTTTCCAGGCTGGTGTGCGCCAGCAGGGTGTGGGCCAGTTCGTCTTGCCCCACACTGCGGCTCTTGGGCGAAAGCACGATGCGCACGGGCGCGTCTTTGCTCGATTCGTCGCGCACCTCATCGAGCACGGCCAGCAGCGTGGCCTTGGTTTGCGTCTGTTCGGCCGTGAGTGCCTTTTTGCCCGCTTTCACCTTGGGGTTGGTGAGTTCTTCAATTTCTTCAAGCACCTTTTGCGTGCTCACGCCCGGCGGCAGTTCGGTGACGACCATCTGCCACTGGCCGCGTGCCAGGTCTTCGATCTTCCAGCGTGCGCGCACTTTCAGGCTGCCGCGGCCTGTGCGGTAGGCGTCGTGAATGTCTGCTGCCGGGCTGATGATCTGGCCACCGCCGGGATAGTCCGGCCCGGGCAGCAGGGCGAACAGTTCCTCGTCGGCCAGCTTCTCGTTCTTGATGAGGGCGATGCAGGCATCGGCCACTTCGCGCAGGTTGTGGCTGGGGATTTCGCAAGCCAGGCCCACGGCAATGCCGCTGGCGCCGTTGAGCAGCACGAAAGGCAGGCGCGCGGGCAGCTGGCGCGGCTCTTCGGTGCTGCCGTCGTAATTGGGCACAAAGTCCACCGTGCCCTCGTCGATTTCAGACAGCAGCAGCTGCGTGATCTTGGCCAGGCGCGCTTCGGTGTAGCGCATGGCGGCGGCGCCGTCGCCATCGCGGCTGCCGAAGTTGCCCTGGCCGTCGATCAGCGGGTAGCGCTGCGAAAAGTCTTGCGCCATGCGCACCAGCGCATCGTAGGCCGCCTGGTCGCCATGCGGGTGAAAGCGGCCCAGCACGTCGCCCACCACGCGCGCGCTTTTCACGGGCTTGGCGCCGCTGCTGGCATTGGCCCCGGTAAAGCCCAGGCCCATGCGGCTCATGGCGTAGAGGATGCGGCGCTGCACCGGCTTTTGCCCGTCGGCCACGTCGGGCAGGGCGCGGCCCTTGACGACCGAGAGCGCGTATTCCAGATAGGCGCGCTGGGCGTAGGTGGCCAGCGGCAGGCTGTCGCCATCGTCGCCGGGGGCGGCGGGGGCGAAGTCGAGGGTCAGGTTGTCGTCACTCATGCGGGAGAACGGGGGAGGAAAAAGCGGGCGGCAGCGTCACGCGCAGCCGCGTGGGCGGGGCCGGGCGCGCCGCCGCGTTGAACAAGGGGCGGGCGGCGCTGGCCGGGTGCGGGCGAAAGCCGCCGTACAGCTGCATCACGGTTTGCACGTAGCCCTGTGTTTCGGGGTAGCCGGGCACCTGGTTGCCGGCGCGGCGCACCGCGCCTTCACCGGCGTTGTAGGCGGCCACGGCCAGCGCCAGCCGGCCCTGGAAGCGCTGCATCAGGTACTTGAGGTGGCGCGCGCCGGCGTCGATGTTGGCGCGCGGGTCGGCCAGGCGTTCGGGCGCCACGCCGTACTGGCGGGCGGTGGCGGGCATGAGCTGCATCAGCCCGACCGCGCCGCGCCGCGAGACGGCGGCGGGGTTGAAGCTGGATTCGGCCGCCGCCACGGCCTTGAGCAGCCGGTAGTCCAGCGCGTGCTCGCGCGCGGCGGCGTGCAGGTGCTCTTGCACCGCGTGGTAGCGGGACGATTGCTCCAGCGCGGCAAAGCCGGGCGGCAGTGGCAGCCGCTGGTTGACTTCTTTCAGGCGCGCGGTGGCGTCCTTGAAGCGGGCCAGGCGTTCCAGACTGGCGCCCGGAAAGCGCATCTGCCCGCGCGCGCCCAGCGGCTCGGCCGCGAAATGGATGGCGCCTTGGCTGTCCAGGTGTGCCCACAGGTCGGCCCGCACGGGTAGCGCCGAGATCATCAAAAAAGATAGCATGAAAACCTTGCCCATCAAGCCGGAAAGGCTTTTTTGGCAAAGAGTAAGGCGCGGGCAGCGGGCGGGCGACATGCGGCGTGGTTGGAAAAGCGCGGGGCCGGGCGGGGGCAGGCTCAGATGTCCACCTCCACCGCATCGCCGTGCAGCTCCATCAGCTCGCGGCGGGCGGCGGCTTCGCCTTTGCCCATCAGGCGCGTCATGTGCGCGGCGGTTTGGGCAAAGTCCAGGTGGCCCAGTTGCACGGGCAGCAGGCGGCGGGTGTCGGGGTTGAGGGTGGTTTCCCACAGCTGGGCGGCGCTCATTTCGCCCAGCCCCTTGAAGCGGCTGATGGTCCATTTGCCTTCAGGCACGCCGTCTTTACGCAGTTTGTCGAGCATGGCGGCAAGCTCGCCTTCGTCCAGCGCGTAAAGCTTGGCGGCAGGCTTTTTGCCGCGCGCGGGCGCATCCACGCGAAACAGCGGCGGGCGTGCCACGTACACATGCCCAGCTTCGATGAGCTTGGGAAAGTGGCGGAAGAACAGCGTGAGCAGCAGCACCTGAATGTGCGAGCCGTCCACGTCGGCATCACTCAGGATGCAGACCTTGCCGTAGCGCAGGCCCGATAGATCGGGCGCGTCATCCGGCCCGTGCGGATCGACGCCAATGGCCACGGCAATGTCGTGAATCTCGGTGTTTTTGAAGAGCAGGCCGGGCTCCACTTCCCAGGTGTTAAGCACTTTGCCGCGTAGCGGCAGGATGGCCTGTGTTTCCTTGTCGCGGCCCATTTTGGCGCTGCCGCCGGCGCTGTCGCCCTCGACCAGAAAGACTTCGTTCAGGCTCAGGTCGCGGCTTTCGCAATCGGTGAGCTTGCCGGGCAGCACGGCCACGCCGCTGCCTTTGCGTTTTTCCACCTTCTGGCCTGCGCGCTGGCGCGTTTGCGCGGCTTTGATGGCCAGCTCGGCCAGCTTCTTGCCGTAATCCACATTGGCGTTGAGCCAAAGTTCCAGCGCGGGGCGCACGTAGTTGCTGACCAGGCGCAGCGCGTCGCGGCTGTTGAGGCGCTCTTTGATCTGGCCCTGGAATTGCGGATCCAGCACCTTGGCCGAGAGCACATAGCTGGCGCGGGCGAACACGTCTTCGGGCATCAACTTCACGCCCTTGGGCAGCAGGGCGTGCAGCTCAATAAAGCTTTTGACGGCTTGAAACAGGCCATCGCGCAGGCCGCTGTCGTGCGTGCCGCCCGCGCTGGTGGGGATGAGGTTGACGTAGCTTTCGCGCACGGGCGCGCCTTCTTCGGTAAAGGCCACAGCCCACTGCGCGCCTTCGCCTTCGGCAAAGCTGCCGTCGTCTTTGCTCGCGTAGCCTTCGCCCTCAAATAGCGGGATGACGGCGTCAAACGGCAGGGTCTGCTCCAAGTAGTCGCGCAGGCCGCCCTTGTATTGCCAGCTTTGCTGCTCTTTTTTCTTTTCGTCCACCAGCGTTACGGTCACGCCGGGCATCAGCACGGCCTTGCTGCGCAGCAGGTGCACCAGTTCATTGAGCGGCAGCGTGGCGGCCTCGAAATACTTGGCATCGGGCCACACGCGCACGGTGGTGCCTTGTTTGCGGTCGCCCGCAGCGCTGCCGCCACTGGCGCGGACGGCCAGCGGTTCAATTACGTCGCCGCCCGCAAACGTCAGCTTGGCCACCTGCCCATCGCGCCAGATGGTGGCCTCCAGCCGCTTGGCCAGGGCGTTGGTCACGCTCACGCCCACGCCGTGCAGGCCGCCGCTGAAGCTGTAGGCGCCGCCCTTGCCCTTGTCGAACTTGCCACCCGCGTGCAGGCGGGTGAACACCAGCTCCACCACGGGGGCCTTTTCTTCGGGGTGCAGGCCGAAGGGGATGCCGCGGCCATCGTCTTCTACGCTTATCGAGCCGTCGGTGTGCAGCGTGACCTTGATCTTTTTGCAAAAACCGGCCAGCGCCTCGTCGGCCGCGTTGTCGATCACTTCCTGAATGATGTGCAGCGGGTTGTCGGTGCGGGTGTACATGCCCGGGCGCTGCTTGACCGGCTCCAGCCCTTTGAGGACGCGGATCGAGCCTTCGGAATAACCGGGGGAAGGGGTGCTTGCCATCGTGTGTGCGCGGTGCTTCTCAAATGCAGTCGGGCGCATTCTAAACTGTATGGAATTACAGCTTTTTCGGGGCTTTTCCTGTGTTGTGTGCAAGGCGGCGTGTGTGCCTCACGTGCCTCACGCAGCGGGCAGGTGTCAAACCCCGTTACAGTTGCGGCCCATGTCAAACGATGCCGCTACCCGTGCCCCGCTTCCCATGATGCAAGTGCTGCTGTGCAGCGCGGGCATTGTTGTTTTTTCGATGGGAGTCCGCCACGGTTTCGGGCTGTGGCTGCTGCCAATCACGCAGGCGCAGGGCTGGACGCGCGAGACCTTTGCCTTCGCGCTGGCGGTGCAGAACCTGGCCTGGGGCGTGGCGGGCGTGTTCGCGGGCATGGCGGCCGACCGTTTTGGCGCGTTCCGCGTGATCGCGGCGGGCGCGCTGTGCTACGCGGGCGGGCTGCTGGGCATGGCCTGGGCGGGCACGCCCCTGGTTTTTGCCGCCACGGCGGGCGCGTTGCTGGGCGTGGCGCTGGCGGGCACCACCTATGCGGTGGTGTATGGCGTGATCGGGCGCAACGTGCCGGCCAGCCGCCGCTCGCGCGCCATGGGCGTGGCGGCGGCGGCGGGTTCCTTTGGCCAGTTTCTGCTGGTGCCCATCGAAGGCTGGCTGATTACCGGCTTTGGCTGGCAGCAGGCGCTGGTGCTGCTGGCGCTGGCCGTGCTCATCATGGTGCCGCTGGGCTGGGGCTTGCGCGAGCCGCAGCTGGCCGCCGGCCATGCCGTGCGCGAGCAGACCGTGGCCCAGGCGCTGGGCGAGGCGCTGCGCTACCCCAGCTTTTTGCTGCTGGTGGCGGGCTACTTTGTCTGCGGCTTCCAGGTGGTGTTCATCGGCGTGCACCTGCCCAGCTACCTGAAGGACCACGGCATGGCGCCGCAGGTGGCCAGCCTGTCGCTGGCGCTGGTGGGTCTGTTCAACGTGCTGGGCACTTACAGCGTGGGCGTGCTGGGCGAGAAGATGCCGCGCCCGCGCATCCTGTCAGCCATTTACGCGCTGCGCGCCGTGGTCATCACGCTGTTTCTGCTGGCGCCGCTGACGTCGTGGAGCGTGTATCTCTTTTCCGCCGCCATCGGGCTGCTGTGGCTGTCCACCGTGCCGCCCACCAATGCCACGGTGGCGCAGATTTTCGGCGTGGCGCACCTGTCCATGCTGAGCGGCTTCGCCTTTCTCAGCCACCAGATTGGCAGCTTTCTGGGCGTGTGGCTGGGCGGCTACCTGTATGACCGCGGCGGCAACTATGACCTGGCCTGGCAGGTCACCATTGGCCTGGGCGTGCTGGCCGCGCTGGTCAACCTGCCGGTGCGTGATGCGCCCATCCAGCGGGCCGCCGCCACGGCCCGCCCGCAGCCGGTGGCCGCGCCATGAAAACGCGCTGGCCGCGCCTGCTGCTGGCCGCCGCCGCGCTGCTGGCGCTGGCTGGCGTGGTCTGGCTCTACCTGCAGCCGGGCCTGATGGTCATGCTGGCCGACATGGTGTGGGGCTGCTTCTGAATGGCTGCTTTATATAGAGATGGCGCCCCACACGCCCGCGCCTTGCCGGTATGGGGTAAAAAATGCATTCAAGGCACGCCCCTTCTGCTTTGGTAGCTATGTTTTAAATAGCAATCAGCACCGCCCAAGAAAAACGCTCCATGCACGCCACTTGCCCCCCGTCCGCGCCGGCGCCTTCGCCGTGGATCGAACGCTTCGCGCCGCTGATTGCCCCCGGCGCGCCCGTGCTTGACGTGGCCTGCGGCCATGGCCGCCACCTGCGCTGGCTGGCCCGGCGCGGCCACCCGGTCACGGGCGTGGACCGCGACCCGGCGGCCGTGGCCGCCGTGGCTGAGGCGGCTGCCGCGTGCGACGGCGGCAAGCGGGTGGAGGCCGTGCAGGCCGACATTGAAAACGGCCCCTGGCCGCTGCCGGGCCGGCGCTTTGGCGCCGTGGTCGTCACCAACTACCTGTGGCGGCCGCTGCTGCCCGTGCTGTTCGACAGCGTGGCCGACGGCGGCGTGCTGCTCTACGAAACCTTTGCCCAAGGGCATGAAACCATTGGCCGTCCCGCCAACCCGGACTTTCTGCTGCGCCCCGGCGAACTGCTGGCCGCCGCTGCGGCCGCTGGCCCTGGCTGGCGCGTGGTGGCTTATGAAGACGGCTTCACGCGCCAGCCCGAACGCTTCGTGCAGCGTCTGGCCGCCGTGCGCGAAGGTCTGGCTGCCACAGCCGTGCCCGCACGCTACGGGCTGGACTGAGCGCGGCCTGCCGCATCCCCCGGCCCGTGCGCCGGTGTGGCGCCGCCTCGCTTTGCTTCTGCTTGTCTGGCCTGCTGATGGCGTGCAGGTGAGGCGCATGTCTTGCCATTGGTAACGTTACCAATGGGAACGGCACGTATGGCGTTGTGACAAGGCGCTGGCTACAGTGAAACCGTGCTTTTTCCGGCTCATTGAGTCCATTGCATGAGGGTCGCCAGCATTTGGGGTGGCCCAGGTATCCGGATACGCCCCAATCAACAGCACGGACAGCGACGCCATGCCTTCCATCTTCAACGCTACTTCGTCTGCCGGTCTTTTGTCTGCCGGTCTTTTTTATGGCCCCGCTTCGCCGTTGCAAGGGCCCGGGCAGGGCATATGGACCGCGGAAGGGCATGGACTGGCTCCGGCCCATGGCGCTGCCGCCGCGCGGCCGGACTGGCAAAGCCGCCAAGCGCTGCTGGGCCAGGCGCAGGCGCAGCTGGACAGCCTGCCGCCCGGTGCGCAGCGTGAGCAGTTGCAAAGTGACCTGAATCGCTACCGGGATGAAACGATGGCGCTGGAGCATGCCCGCCTGGCGGCCAATGTCTACACGCTGGAGACGCCACCCGTTGGCTGGACCAACGTCAGCAACGACCGTGCCCGTCTGGCGGAACTGGGCCTGACGCCCGAGCAGTTGCAGATTCCGGGCACCAGTTTCCGTGCGCAGGTGTATGCGCCTGATCCCGAGGTGCTTGGAAGCGACATGAAGGTGACGGTGGTTTTCCAAGGCACCACTGGCACATGGGCCGACTGGAAGAACAACTTGTTCCAGGGACTGAACATCGAGTCGCCGTATTACCGCCAGGCGGTGGATATCGGGAACACGCTGTACCGTTCGGGCGTGGACGTCCATCTGGTGGGGCATTCGCTGGGCGGCGGCCTGGCATCGGCGGCGGCGCATGCCAGCGGCCTGCCGGCGACCACGTTCAACGCTGCCGGCCTGCATAAGAAAACTGTCGAACGCTACGGCGGCTTGTCCGATGTTCCGCCAGAGAGTGTGCCCATCAAGGCTTGGTACGTAGATGGGGAGATTCTGGACGCTGCGCAGCACCAGTCGGCCAAGGGGACGGCCGGTTCTTTTGCTACCGGGACAAGCATGGGCGGCCCGAAAGTGGGCCTCTTGGCCGCTGCTGGAAAAGTGCTGCTGGCCGCAGCCATGCCCGATGTGGTGGGGGAGCGGATGGCCCTGACAGGCGGTACAAAAGGCCTGATTGATTCACACAAGATGGACGAAGTGCAGGCCTTGCTTGTCGAGCGCCTCCGGGGCAGTGAGCACGTCCTGCGCGAGCAGCTGCGCTGGCCCTAGGGCAGTGCGCCATCCCGTCGGGAATTGGGCATGAGCGCTATGCGAGAATGCGCGGGCTACCCTGGATCTTGCTGGGTACGGGCCATGGCGCGCTGGTGCTGCATGGGTGTGGTGGCTGGCGCGCTGGGTTTGGCGGCCTGCGAGCAGAAGCTGCCTTCCGCCTCGGCTTCGTCTTTTTCCACTGCCATGAAGTCAGTCAAGTCTTCCAGTCATTACTTTGCCAGCCCGGTCAAGGAAGCGGCCGACGCCATCGCCCGTGGCGACACGGCGCCGCTGGCCGCGCTGTCGTCCGCCACCCTGGCCGCGCCAGGGCGCGATGGCATGACGCTGATGTGGTGGGCCATTGGCCAGGGCCAGCCTGAAGCGGTGCGCGCGCTGGTGGCGCGCGGCGTGGACCCGGACGCGCAAATCGCCGAAGGGCTGGGCAGCGCGCTGCATTACGCCTTTGTCAACCAGGACACACGCTGGCTGGCCGCCATGCTGGACGGCGGCCTGTCGCCCGACCATCAGGGCGAAGGCCAGTTGCCCATGCTCCAGCGCGCCGTCATGCATGGCAGCTTCGAGCACCTGCGCCTGCTGGTGGCGCGCGGGGCAAATGTGAACCTGCGCGACAGCATTGGCGGCACCGCCTTGGACAAAGCGGTTTCCACCCTCCAGCCGGAGCAGGCGCTTTTTCTGGTAGACCACGGCGCCGACGTGCATGCCGCCAAAACCAATGGCGACAGCGTGGCCTGGGGCGTTCACCTGCTGATGCAGCGCCAGCCCGAGGGCAGCGCCCAGCGGCGCGCGTTCGAGACGCTGCGCGAGCGCATGGTGGCCCAGGGCGTCAAATGGCCGCCCGAGCCGCCCCCCGCCTGGCGCGCGCGCCAGCAGGGCGCGCCAGCGGCTGGCGGCGGCCGCTGAGTGTTTCTGGCCCGCGCGCCATATCCACCAGACACAGCCAGACACCGCAAGAGGCCAGCCTGTGCCCGCCGGTTTCCGTGCGCAAGACGGCATGCCGTGGCGTGGGCGGCTGCGCGCATGCAGGTGGTGGCCGTTGAGGTGGCGGTGGCCGCGCCGCCATGCGCGGCATGCCGCGTCAGCCGCCGGGCGGCCGGGCAGGGCGGTAAGCCGCATCGCCCAGGGTATGCGCCTTGGAGCGGCCACTGATTTCTATATTTTTTGTAGCAAAAAAGCCTTATGGATAGGGCCTGATAGGCTATTTTTATTCATGATGCCTGAAGTTCGCCCTGCAGGCCGCGGGAGGGCGGCGTGCTGAGCGGCCCGCATCGCAAGCTGGCCCTGTTCACGCTGGGCTTTTTGGTCTTCGTCATGGGCGTGGGGGTGGCGGAGCGGGCCGGGCTGTCGCGCGGGTGGATCGGGCCGATCTTCCTGTTCTCGACGGTGATGATCTACGCGGCCATCGGCATCTACGCACGCACCACCGAGCCGCTGGACTTTTACGTGGCGGGCCGCCGCGTGCCGGCCATGTACAACGGCATGGCCACGGCGGCTGACTGGATGAGCGCCGCCTCGTTCATCAGCCTGTCGGGCGCGCTGTACCTGCAGGGCTTTTCCGGCACGCCGGCGCAGCCGGGCGGGCTGGCCTACGTGCTGGGCTGGACGGGTGGCTTTTGCCTGGTGGGCCTGCTGATCGCGCCGCGCCTGCACGCCCTGCGGCTGTACACCGTGCCTGACTTTTTCGCGGTGCGCTTTGGCGGCGCCTGGCCGCGCCTGCTGGCGGCGCTGGGGGCGGTGGCCTGCTCGTTTCTCTACGTGGTGGCGCAAATTTATGGCGTGGGCCTGATTGCTTCGCGGCTGACGGGGGTGCAGTTCGAAATCGGCATTCTGCTGGGGCTGGGCGGGGTGCTGCTGTGTTCGTTTCTGGGCGGCATGCGCGCCATCACCTGGACGCAAGTGGCGCAATACGTGGTGCTGCTGCTGGCGTTTCTGATTCCCGTGTCGTGGCTGGCCTACAAGCAGCTGGGCACGCCGCTGGCCCCGCTGGCCTATGGCGCGCAGTTGCCCAAGATCGCGGCGCTGGAGCAGCGCCTGATCGACTCGCCGGCCGAGCAGCAGGTGCGCGCGGCCTTTTTGCGCCGCGCGGCCGAATACGCCGTTCGCCTGGATGATCCGGCCGTGGCCATCCGGCGCGAGCGCGAGCTGCTGGAAAACCGCCTGCGCGAGCTGAAAGGGCCGCAGGCGGACTTTTCCCAGGTCATCGCCGCGCGGCGCGCCTTGGCCGCTCTGCCGCGCGACGAAGCCAGCGCCCGCGAGCAGTGGCGCCCGCGCATGTACGAGAACCTGGAACGCGCCCGCCCGCTGGGCGGGCTGCCGCGCCACGGCCAGGCTTTCATGGGCGACCCTGATGGCAGCGAAATCGAGCGGGCGGAGTTCAACGCCTCGCGCCTGAATTTCATGGCCCTGATGTTCTGCCTGATGGTGGGCACGGCCAGCCTGCCGCACCTGCTCACGCGCTTTTACACCACGCCCACGGTGGCGCAAGCGCGCCGCTCGGTGGCCTGGTCGCTCTTTTTCATCAGCCTGCTGTACTTGAGCACGCCGGCGCTGGCCGCGCTGGTCAAGTACGAGGTGATGCAGCACCTGGTGGGCAGCCGCTTTGATGCGCTGCCGAGCTGGATCGCCCAGTGGGCGCGGGTGGATTCGTCGCTGATTTCCGTGGCCGACATCAATGGCGATGGCGTGCTGCAGTTTGGCGAAATCCGCCTGGGGGCCGACATGATCATGCTGGCCACGCCCGAGCTGGGCGGGCTGCCCTACGTCGTCTCCGGCCTGGTGGCCGCGGGCGGGCTGGCGGCGGCGCTGTCCACGGCCGACGGGCTGCTGCTGACCATCAGCAACGCGCTGGTGCATGACCTGTCGCGCCAGCGCGAGCTGACGCCCCGCATGGCCGAAAACCGCGTCATTCTTTCCAAATTCGCGCTGCTGGCCGCCGCCACGGTGGCTGCGGCGGTGGCGGCGCTCAAGCCGGCGGAAATCCTCTCGCTTGTCACGGCCTCGTTCTCGCTGGCGGCGGCCACGTTCTTTCCGGCGCTGGTCATGGGCATTTTCTGGCCCGGCGCCACCCGGCGCGGCGTGGTAGCCGGCATGCTGGCGGGCGTGGGCGTCACGGTGGGCTACATGCTGCTGGGCAGTGCGTCCGTGCGCGCCTGGTGGGGGCTGGCGCCCGGCGGGCTGTGGCTGGGCGTTCATCCGGTATCGGCCGCCTTTTTCGGGGTGCCGGCGGGCTTTGCGGTCATGGCCGGGGTGTCACTGCTGGATGGTTACTATCAAAAAAAGAGCTTGAAAGCCTGATTGGTATTGCCGTAGGCGCTTTTTCGTAGAATCGCGCCCCATGTTGCCCCCTCTACCTGACTTGAGCTGGCTCACCTGGCGCGTGCTGCTGGCGGTGTTTGTCCTCTCGGCGCTGCTGGGGGCCGTGATGCACCGCACCCGCTTTTGCACCATGGGCGCCATCAGCGACGTGGTGCTCATGCGCGACTTCACCCGCGCCCGCCAGTGGGCGCTGGCTGCCAGCGTGGCCATGCTGGGTACAGCGGCGCTGGCATGGGCAGGGCTGATTCGCCCGGCCGACACCGTTTACGCCACGCCGCGCTGGACGGGGCTGTCCGCCCTGGCCGGCGGCGCGCTGTTCGGCTTCGGCATGGTGCTGGCCTCGGGCTGCGGCGCCAGAGCGCTGGTGCGTCTGGGCGGCGGCAGCCTGAAGGCGCTGGTGGTGGTGCTGGTCATGGGGCTGGCGGCGCAGGCCACGCTGCGCGGCATCACGGCCGTGCTGCGCGCCAGCACCGTGGACCGCGTGGCGCTGCAAGGCACGGCGCCGGGCACGCTGGGTCACTGGGCCGCCGCCTGGCTGAACATCACGCCCGCGCAAGCGGGCCTGCTGGCTGCGCTGGCCGTGGCACTGCCTTTGCTCGCCTGGGTGCTGGCCCGCCCCGCCGGGCGGCGCGGCATCACCCTGCTGGCCGGGCTGGGCGTGGGCGGCGTGGCCGTGGCCATGTGGTGGGCCAGCGGCGTGCTGGGCTATTTGCCTGAACACCCCGAAACGCTGGAAGCGGCCTACCTCGCCGCCCGCTCAGGCCGCATGGAAGGGCTGACCTTCGCCGCGCCCGCCGCCTACGTGCTGGACTGGCTCACGCTGTTCAGCGACCGCCACACGCGCCTGAACATCGGCGTGGCCTCGGTGGCAGGCGTGGTGGCCGGCGCCTGGGCGCATGCCGTGCTGACCGGCCAGTTCCGCTGGGAAGGCTTTCGCACCACCGAAGATCTGGCCAACCACCTGGCCGGTGCGCTGCTCATGGGCGTGGGCGGCGTCACCGCCATGGGCTGCACCATCGGGCACGGGCTGAGCGGGCTGTCGGTGCTGAGCCTGCTCAGCTTCACGGCGCTGCCCGCGCTGGTGCTGGGCGCGGTGGCCGCGTTGCGCTACCAGGGCTGGCGGCTGCAACGCCAGCCTCTTCATTGAACCAGAGAGCAGGGCGAAAACGATGGCGATGGACGACGATCTGCAGCGCCGTTTCGGCGGCCTGGCCCGTTTGTACGGCCCGGCCGGCGCGGCGCGCATGCGTGCCGCGCATGTAGCCGTGGTGGGCATTGGCGGCGTGGGCTCCTGGGCGGCCGAGGCGCTGGCGCGCAGCGGCGTGGGCCAGATCACGCTGATTGATTTGGACAACGTGGCCGAATCGAACGTGAACCGCCAGATCCACGCCCTGAGCGGCACGCTGGGCCAGCCCAAGGTGGATGCCATGGCCGCGCGCATTTCCCTGATTCACCCCGGCTGCACGGTGCACCGGGTGGAGGACTTTGCCAGCCCCGCCAACTGGCCCGCGCTGTTGCCCGCGCCAGTGGACGCCCTCATCGACGCCTGCGATCAGGCCGCCGCCAAGCTGGCCCTGGCCGCCTGGGCGCTGCAAACGCGCACGCCCTTTGTGACCTGCGGCGCCGCCGGCGGCAAGCGCCACGGCGAGCGCGTGGAAATCGCTGACCTGGCCGACGTGACGCACGACCCGCTGCTGGCCACGCTGCGCGCACGGCTGCGGCAGGCCGGGCACATCCCCAAAGGGCAGCCCGCGCGCGCGGGCCAGGCATCTGGCGCAAGACAGCAGGGCAGGGCGGGCGGCGGCAAGTCCGGTATCACGGCCGTGTTCAGCCGCGAAAGCGTGGCCCCGCCAGACGCCGCCTGCGCCGTACAAGGCGACGGCAGCCTGAACTGCCACGGCTTTGGCTCGGCCGTCACCGTCACCGCCACCTTCGGTTTTTGCGCGGCCGGATGGCTTTTGAACAAAATTTCTTGCCATCCGTAAAAATAGTGCTATACTACGAGGCTTGCTACAGCGATGAAGCAAAAGCAGTAAAAAAACAAATGGGTCGTTAGCTCAGCTGGTAGAGCAGCGGACTTTTAATCCGTTGGTCGCAGGTTCGAATCCTGCACGACCCACCAGACACAAGGCGCTACAGTTCAAAAACTGTAGCGCCTTTTCTTTTGCGCCATTGCCCAAGTGGCCACCGCTACGCCCACATTCAGGAACATGAGCAAATACCTCCAGTGGCTGAAGAACCAGTGCGTCAACGGCATGGTTTGCGTTCATGACACTGCGGCCGATGCGGCTGGGCGCTACCAGATGGTGGAGCCTTACTTCGCCTCGCAGGGCTTGTACTGGGCCTTTCAGGCCAGCCCGCAGGCGTTGCAGACTGAAGTGGCCGCCTGGCTGAACTGGTGGTTCGCCCGGCGCGATGCCGCCACCGGCAGCACGCTGCGCCATTACCTGCCGGTGCAAGGCCAGCGCACCGCCACCACGCATGCCAAAGGGCTGCCCGCCCGCCATGAGGATGCCACCGACAGCAACATCGCCATGTGGTATTTGCTGTTGCGCGCTTTTCTGGCCCGCTATGGCCATGCCGCGCTGAGCGAGGATTTGCGCACCCGCGTGCATGAGCCCTTGCTGGCGCTGATGAAGCTCTACATGCCTGACGGCATGACCTGGGCCAAAGCCTCCTGGCAGGTCAAGTACCTGATGGACAACGTGGAAGTCTGGGCCGGCCTGCAAGCCACCGTGGATGTGCTGCGCCACTTCGGCGGTGAGCTGAATGCCCACTTGCTGCCGCTGGCCGAATACCTGGCCAGGCAAGTGGGGGATGCCATCCGCGCCATGTATGACGCAGCTTCCCAGCAATGGGCGTGCAGCAAACAGGCCGATGGCGCCCTGGTCTGGCCCAACATGCGCACGGGCTACCCCGATCTCAACGCCCAGATTTGGCCAGCCATGTACGGCTTTGACGCACGTGGCGGCTTCCCGGTTGTGGAGCGCGCCTGTCCGCACTGGCGCCACACGCGCGTCAGCCCGGACAGCACGGCCGACGTGCATATCGCCCTGGGCGCCAAGCTGGCCGGCCGTCATGCCGAGGTGGCCCAGTGGCTGGCCCTGGTGGCCCCGGGCTTTGACAACGGCGCCAGTTTTCACTGGCCCTTCACCTGCGGTGAAGCGGGCCTGATGCACTACATCGTGGCAGGCTAGGCATTGGGGCGGCGGCACCTTGTCCATGCATCATGAGAAAAGCATTTCAGGTTTGTATGGCATGGGCTGGTTGCTATCAAAAAAGAGTTTTTACAGGCCTTGGATTCCCCGCCGCGTCATTGCTTTGACATGGCTTGTTGATGGGGCCGAGGCACGGGGGCGTGTGGCAAACTTGCCTGCTTTTTCGGGCATCCTCTGTCCGATCCACACACGCTTTTTCGTTCCATGTCCCAAGCCATTTCCTCCCAAATTGCCGCCGAGCTGAAGGTGCGCGAGCCGCAGGTGCAAGCCGCCATCGACCTGCTGGACGGCGGCGCCACCGTGCCCTTCATCGCCCGCTACCGCAAAGAGGCCACCGGCGGGCTGGACGATGCCCAGTTGCGCGAGCTTGAAGCGCGCTTGAGCTACCTGCGCGAGCTGCACGAGCGCCGTGCGACCATCCTCAAAAGCATTGAGGAACAAGGCAAGCTCACGCCCGATCTGCGCGCCGCGATCGAGGCCGCGCCCACCAAGCAAGAGCTGGAAGACCTGTACCTGCCCTACAAACCCAAGCGCCGCACCAAGGGCCAGATTGCGCGCGAATTTGGCATCGAACCGTTGGCCGACCAGTTGTTTGCCGATCCCACGCTGGATCCGCAAGTAGCCGCCCAACCTTTTGTGAAAGCCGAAAAAGGCGAGGGCGGCGAAGACTTCACCACCGTGGCCGCCGTGCTCGATGGCGTGCGCGACATCTTGAGCGAGCGCTGGGCCGAAGACGCCACGCTGGTGCAAAACCTGCGCGAATGGCTGTGGGCCGAGGGCCTGCTGCAAAGCAAGCTGGCTGCGGGCAAGAACGAAAACGACCCCGAAGTGGCCAAGTTCCGCGACTATTTCGATTACGACGAGCCCATTGGCCGCGTGCCCAGCCACCGCGCGCTGGCGGTGTTTCGCGGGCGGCAGCTCGAAATTCTGGACGCCAAACTAGTGCCCCCCTTGGCCGCTGACGAAAAAACCAGCCTGGCCGAAGGCCGCATCGCCCAACACCTGGGCTGGAGCCACCAGGGCCGCTCCGCTGACGACCTGCTGCGCAAATGCGTGAGCTGGACTTGGCGCGTGAAACTGAGCTTGAGCACCGAGCGCGACCTGTTCGCCCGCCTGCGCGAAGAGGCCGAAAAAGTTGCCATCAAAGTCTTTGCCGACAACCTGCGCGACCTGCTGCTGGCCGCACCCGCCGGTGCCAAGGCCGTGATGGGGCTGGACCCCGGCATCCGCACCGGCGTAAAAGTGGCCGTGGTGGATCGCACCGGCAAGCTGGTGGACACCGCCACCGTTTACCCGCATGAGCCGCGCAAGGACTGGGACGGCAGCATTCACACCCTGGCACGCCTCATCGCCCAGCACGGCGTGCAGCTCATTGCTATTGGTAACGGCACCGCCAGCCGCGAGACGGACAAGCTCGCGGGCGATGTCATCAAATACTTGCAAAAAATGGCCTCAGCGCAAGCGGGGCAAACGCTGCAAGCTATCGAAAAGATAGTGATCAGCGAAGCCGGCGCATCGGTTTACTCTGCCTCCGAATACGCTAGCCAGGAACTGCCCGATGTGGACGTGAGCCTGCGCGGCGCGGCCAGCATCGCCCGACGCCTGCAAGACCCGCTGGCCGAACTCGTCAAGATCGACCCCAAGAGCATTGGCGTGGGCCAGTACCAGCACGACGTGAACCAGAGCGAGTTGGCCCGCGCGCTCGATGCCGTGGTGGAAGACTGCGTGAACGGCGTGGGCGTGGACCTGAACACCGCCAGCGCGCCGCTCTTGGCCCGCGTCTCCGGCCTTTCCGCCACCGTGGCCAAATCCGTGGTGCGCTGGCGCGAGCAGCACGGCGCCTTTCAAAACCGCCAGCAACTGCTGGAAGTGAGCGGCTTGGGCCCCAAAACCTTTGAGCAAAGCGCAGGCTTTTTGCGCATACGCGGCGGCAGCAACCCGCTGGACATGACCGGCGTGCACCCCGAAACCTATCCGGTGGTGGAACAAATCATCGTCAGCACCGGCAAGCCCATTGACCAATTGATGGGCCGCAGCGAACTGCTTAAGCCCCTCAAGCCCGAGCAGTTCGCCACCGATCAATTCGGCGCCATCACCGTACGCGACATCCTGGCCGAACTGGAAAAACCCGGCCGCGACCCGCGCCCGGACTTCAAGGTGGCCCGCTTCAACGAAGGCGTGGAAGACATTGCCGACCTGAAAGAAGGCATGGTGCTGGAAGGCACCGTGAGCAACGTGGCCGCCTTTGGCGCGTTTGTGGACTTGGGCGTGCATCAGGACGGCTTGGTGCACGTTTCGCAACTGGCCAACAAATTTGTGGAAGACGCACGCGAAATCGTCAAAACCGGCCAGATCGTGAAAGTGAAAGTGCTGGAAGTGGACGTGCCGCGCAAGCGCATCAGCCTCACGATGAAGCTGGACGCCGCCACAGGCAAGCGCGAAGGGCGTGAAAACCGCTTCGAGCACGCCGGGCGCGGGGCAAGGCGGGGCAGCCACGCAGGCTCCCCGGGCCGGGGGCAGGGCGCGCCCGCGGCCACCGCCATGGCCTCGGCTTTTGAAAAGCTCAAGGGCTTGCAGACCCGGTAGGGGGCCATGGTGGAGGCTAACGCGCCCCACTGAAAAAACCTTGAAGTTGGATCGCTTTTTGAAGGTCGTCTTGAGTCAGCGCTTTTTTATTAAAAATATGGTTGCATGTGATTGGAGTTGTTGAGTCGATTGAATCGCCGGTGATGAAAACAAATTGAATTATGTTGCCTGGTTGCCGTTATTCAAGATGTGTGCTGGTCACTGGCTTGGTGGTTTTTGTTCATGTTTTGATATTTTGGTATTTTGATAAGGCATTGGTTGTCAAGCATCATCCAGCAGTAGTGCAGTCACGCATGCTGGTTGAGTTGATTGTGGCTTCTCCCCAGCCAATGGAGCCTGAAAAACTTGGTAATTCCACCTTGCAAACCAGCGCTTTGCCCAGTCCAGATTCAGTCATGGATCTTTCTACGCTGGCTGTGGCGGATACGCCATTGGAAACGTTGCGATCCGCCCCTGAAAAATTGCAGGATTCTATTCGACTGGAATCTTCTGCTGGGCGTGAAGCTGGGCGGGATTCACCAAATCATAAATCGTCCGAAAAATCCTTTCTGGCTTCTGAACTGCCTGATTTGATGATTTGGCCAGCAGAATTGTTGGGTGGCGGATCAAATAAGAAGTTTCGAGAAGCGGATCGCGTTGTCTTGCGGGTGCTGGTGGATGCCAGGGGAAATGTGCTTGATGCCATATTGCAGCGATCCAGCGGTTTCGTGCAGTTGGACCAACTGTCACTCGAATACGTACAGGGCAGGCATTTGGATCTGTCCGGCGATGGTGCTCGCCCAGCAAGCCAATGGGTTCATGTGCCTGTTCGGTTCATGTGGGATTGACTGCGCAGGCCGTGCTTTGCGAGATCTTGAAAGCCAATAGCGTTGAGTTGCCAGTTTGTAAGCTTTTTGTAAAGATTCTATCGCTATAGTGCCCATTGTGAGCAGGGGTGCCTGAGCAAGGGCGCCTGTTTCGTTCTCCGCGTTGGGGGCGAGGGCAATTGCCAAGCCTCATGTTTGGGAACTGCGCAGAGGGAGGGGGTATGCATTGGAACCGGGCAGCGGGGTTTGCACGACCGGCTTGGCGTGCTTTCTTGGGGCTCTGGCTGTTGTGGCTGCTGGTTGGCTGGCTTTTCGCGACCGCAGCAACGCATGCACAGGAAGCCGACTGCGCTGAAGTCAAGATCGTCATTGAGCAAAAGCTCTCGCTGGAGCGGCAGGCCTTCGATGCCCATATGGTCATCCGCAACGGGCTGGATGGGGCGCTCAGCAACGTCAAGGTCGAGCTCGTCTTTCAAGACCAGGATCAGCAGCCCGTCACCGCCACGGCCGATCCCAACGCCACGGGCGCCACCTTCTTCCAGCGCATCGACCGGATGACGGGCATTGGCAGCCTGGATGGCGGCAGCCTGGCGGGCAAGACGCATGCCGACATCCACTGGCTCATCATTCCCTCGCAGGGCGCGGGCGGCGACACGGCCAATGGCCGCATGTACTACATCGGCGCCAAGCTTACTTACACCCTCAATGGCGAAACCACCACGGTGGACGTGACCCCTGACTATGTGGTCGTGCGTCCCCAGCCGCTGCTGGTGCTGGACTACTTCCTGCCAACCGATGTCCAGGCGGACGATGCCTTGACTCCGGAAGTGGAGCCCGTGGAGCCCTTCACCCTGGGCGTGCGCGTGGCCAACGTGGGCGCCGGTGTCTCGGCCAAGACCACCATCGAATCGGCCCAGCCGAAGATTGTGGAGAACCGTCAGGGCCTGCTGATCGACTTCCGCATCCTAGGCGGCTACGTCGGCAACGACATGCGGGGCAAGAGCCTGCTGCTGGACTTTGGCGACATCCCAGGCCAGCGGGCCAAGGTCGGCCGCTGGATCATGGAAACCACGCTGGCGGGGCGTTTTACCGAGTTCGAAGCCAGCTTCACCCATGCCGATTCCCTCGGCGGCGCCGTCACCTCCCTGCTGAAAGAGGTACGCACGCACAAGCTGGTGCACGACGTGCTGGTGGATCTGGCCGGGCACGACGACGTTTACGACTTCCTGGCCGAGTTCGGCAGCGGCTACCGCGTCTATGACTCCCATGGCGGCGACGCCGACGTGGCCGACGTTTCGCGCCAGGCCCGCCTGAGCCAGGTATCGGGCGGCCGTCTGCGCCTGAGCTTTCCCGCCACCACCAACCTGATCCACGCCAAGCTGCCCGATCCCCTTGGCGGCGCCAGGCCCATTGCCCGCGTGGTGCGCAGCGACGGCAAGGTGCTGCCCGCGCAGAACTTCTGGCTGTCCAAGTCCCGCAATGCCGACTTGAGCTGGTCGCACTTTCTTCACATCTTCGACAGCAACAGCACGGGCGACTACATCCTGGAATTCGGCCAGGGCACCAGCGTCAGCCTGGCTGGCAGCGCTTGGCGCGACAGCAATGCCAACGGCGTGCGCGACGCAGGCGAGCCGCCCGAGGGCAACCTGGGCATCGTGCTCAAGGGCGTGGACGCCAATGGCCAGAACGTGCTGCGCCAAGGCCATACCGACCCTGCGGGCGCCTTCCGCTTCACCGGCCTGGCACCGGGCCGTTACCAGCTGGAAGCCGCCGTGCTGGACGGCTGGATCGATAGCGCCTGGATGGCCGGCAGCGCCGGCGGCGTGGCCCAGCCGGGCCTGATCAAGGACATCGTGCTGACGGCGGGCGCCAGCGCCACGGGCTACCTGATTGCCAAGCGCAGGCCCGATGCCGGCCAGAACACCGGCCACCAGGCCGACGTTTCCATCGCCATCCAGGCCAGCCAATCGCAGCTGCGCGGCGGCGAAACCGCCCGCGTCACCGTGACCGTGCGCAACGCGGGCGAGGCCGCGGCCCAGGGCGTGACCGCCCAGGTGACCGTGCCCGAGGGGCTGACGCTGCAGAACGCATCGGCCAGCCTGGGCAGCCACGCAGGCGGCGCGTGGACGCTGGGCGGCCTGTCCAAGGGGCAGAGCGCCACGTTGGCCCTGGACGTCAAGGCCAAGGACGTGGCCGGCAGCCGCGACCAGGCCATCGCCTGGCCTGTGAACGTCAGCGCCGGCACCGCCGACCCGCAGGCGGGCAACAACAGCGCCCTGCTGGGGCTGACCGTGCTGGCCGACAAGACCCGCACCGTGGAAATGTCGCAGGCGCTGCCCGCCCAGGCGCGCGTGCTGATGCTGCTCAGCTGCCCGCAGGCGGACGCGGCCGCGCAGCCTGACTGCGAAGCGCAGGCCGCCCGGCGTGCCCAGGCCGTCGTGGCGGGCGCGGTCCAGCAGTTGCACACGGTCACGGCGCTGGCGGCCTGGCAGGCGGCGCAACGCAGCGGCGCCTACAACGTCCTGTGGCTGCATGGCGGGGCTGACAAGCTGGATGCGCAGGCGCTGGCGGAAATCCGCGCCGCCGTGCGCCGCGGCGCCACGCTGGTGGCCGATGGCCTGCCCGGCGCCGCCGGTAGCGAATACCGCCTCAACCAGCTGGCCGACGTGCTGGGCGCGCGCCTGCTGGCGCCCATCGCGGACGGCGGCGCCCAGCCGGCCGTCCAGTTCCCCAACGAACCCGTGACACAGGCGGTGGCAGGCGCCTTGCACGGCCTGCAAGCGCAAGCGGCGCAAGCCATGGCTGTGGCCGCCGGCACGGACGTGCCCGTGATGGCCAGCGCCACCTGGGGGCATGGCCAGGCCTGGACGATGGGCTTTGACCTGCTGGCGTCCGCGCAAGGGCCGGCCGCCGCCTTCTGGCGAGCCCAGGCCGGGCAGCAGCTGCAAGCCCTGACACCCGTCTCGCGCGCCGATCCGGCGCTGGCTGGCGAGCGCCTGCCCTTCAAAGCCGTGGTGCGCAGCAACGCGCCGGACGGCAGCGCGCCGCAGGACCTTGGCGTGCACGTCCAGCTGCCTGCGGGCATGCGCCACGATGAGGCAGACCCCGCGCCCGTGCGCAGCGAAGCGCAACGGGTTGAATGGGCCTGGCGCCTGGCGCCGGCGCAAAGCGCGTCGGGCGAGTTGCGCCTGACCATGCCTTCGTCCTCCGGCGCCGTGCAGGTGCAAACCACCCTGGACAACGGCGCAGGCGAGGTGCTGGACGTGCAGAACCTGCCCATTGCCGTGGTGGGGCTGGACGTGCTGACGCCCCAGGTTGGCCAGGCGCTGGCGGCGCTGAACAGTGCCACGCTCGAAACCCAGGCATTGATCGAGCAGGCGCGCGCAGCCGCCGCGCAGGCCAAGGCCGCGCAGCAGCGTGACGACTGGGCTGCGGCGCTGGCGGCGCTGGCGCAGACGCAAGGCCATCTGGACACGCTGGCCGCCGCGCCGCATGGCCTTTCCATCGACGTGCTGCGCCTGGACTTGGCGCGCTGGATGGGCGTGGCCCAGCAGCACTGGCAGCCTGCCGCCGTGCCACAGCCCGCCAGGCTGGTCGTGGTGGCGGGCGCGGACCAGTCGGCCGCCATCTCCACGGCCTTTGGCCAGGCGCTGCAAGTCAGGGCCGAGGACGACCAGGGGCAAGCGGTGGCGGGCGTCAGCGTGCGCTTCACCGCGCCCGCCACGGGGGCCAGCGCGCACTTCGCCGGCCATGCGCAAAGCGTGCTGGTCAAGACCGATGCCCAAGGCCTGGCCAGCAGCGGCGCGCTGACCGCCAACGACACGGTGGGCAGCTATGCCGTGACCGCGCAGGCCGATGGCC
Organism: Comamonadaceae bacterium OH2545_COT-014; assembly: GCA_003859965.1. GTDB lineage: Bacteria > Pseudomonadota > Gammaproteobacteria > Burkholderiales > Burkholderiaceae_C > Ottowia. Next base: position 88,856 of record RQYR01000014.1, read on the forward strand.
TGGCGCCCGTCAGCTTCGCGCTGACCAACCGTGCCAGCGCGGCGGACACGCCGGCCACCTTGCGCATGGTCTCGGGCACGGCGCAGACGGCCCAGGTGGGCACCGCCTTTGGCGCGCCCATGGTGGTGCAGGTGCTGGGCGCATCCGGCCAGCCCTTGCCTGATGTGGCGGTGCGCTTTGCCTTTGACGCCCAGGGGCAGGGGGCCAGCGCCCGCTTCGCCAACGGGCAAGCCAGCGCCAGCGTGCGCACCAATGCACGGGGCGAGGCCGTGTCGCCCGCCTTCAGCGCCAACCAGACGGCTGGCATGCACCAAGCCAGCGCCAGCGTGGCCGGCCTGTCCGGCAGCGTGCGCTTCACCCTGTTCAACAGCCAGAGCGACCCCGAACTCGCACTGCAATCGGTCGATGGACTGACCCAGAGCGCGCCCGTCAACACCGCCTACGGCCAGCGCATGATCGTGCAGGTGCGGGATGCGCAGGGGCAGCCCAAGCCTGGCGTGCCCGTGCTCTTCAGCCTGCCCGCCAGCGGCCCATCGGCCAGCTTCGGAGGCGGCCAGCTCACGGCCCGCGTCACCTCCGCGCATGACGGCACGGCGGCCTCGCCCCCCTTCGTGGCCAATGGCCAGCAGGGCAGCTTCCGCGCGGTCATCGTGGCCGAAGGCGCGGCGCAGCCCCTGCAGGCCAGCCTGACCAACCTGGCGCCGTCCGGCTCCGGGCGGCAGTTCCAGGGCACGACGGCCACGGGCACGGGCACGGTCACTGCCACCCTCAGCGGCGGTGGCCCCACCTGCGTGTTCAACCCGGCGGCCACCCGCATGGTGCCGCCCGAGGGCATCTGGACGCCGTTGCAGAAGTTCCTGCTGCCGCACGGCTTGTTCGACTTCGAGCTGGTGGGCTGCGAGCCCGGCGGCGAGGTCACGATCAGCACCACCTGGCCCAACCTGCGCGGCATCACCGGCTACATGAAGCACGGCCAGCACCCCTGGTCTGGCGGGCGCACCATCTGGTATCCGCCCAAGGGGCTGAAGATCGAGGGCAACACCGTCACTTTCACCATCCGCGATGGCGACTGGGGTGACGACGACCTCACGGTCAACGGCGTGATCCGCGACCCGGGCGGCCCGGTCATCGGCGGCAGCGGCGACGTGCAGGCCATTCCCACGCTGAGCCAGTGGGCGCTGATGCTGCTCGCCGCCTTGCTGGCAGGCACGGCGCTGCGCCGCCGTGGCGGCTTGCGGGCGCCACGCCACTGAAGCAGGCCGGCCATGAGGCACGCACTGCCCACCCTGTCCGCCGCCGTGCTGACGTGCGCGCTGGCATGTTCGTTGGCATGTGCGCCGGTGCAGGCCGGCACGCACGCATTCACCTGTGACCGGCAGGCGGACGGCCTGATGGCGCCGCCGTCCTGGCAAAACGCCACCGGCGCAGCCGCGGCCACTGCCAGCTACAGCGAGGCCGAACGCGCCTGCTGGGCGGATTGGGCGCATGCGCGCGAGCTGGCCACAGGCCCGGATGGCTTGTGGGTGGACGTGCGTGACGAAGGCGCGCGCCGCCAGCTTGGCCTGCCGGGCGTGGCGGCCGCCGATCTGGCTGACGTGCCTGCCCGCACCTTTCTCTGGAACCAGTCGCTGGTGCTCATTGGCACCGGCGTGGATCTGAAGGCGCTGAGCCAGCACTGCGCCGCCCTGCGCCAGAGCGGCCAGTTCAAGAGCGTGCACGTGCTGCTGCATGGCGTGCGCAGCTGGCGCCAGGCCGGGCAGCCCGTGCAGGCCGGCAGCGCGCTCGTCCCGCCGGACGAAATCAGCGCACAGGAATTCTGGCTGGGGGCCACCCAGGGGCTGTGGCGCGTCGTCACGCTGGGGCTGGACGCGCAGGCGCAGGCCCGGCTGCCCCAGACTGTCGCGTTCGCGGCCAGCACGGGCGACTTGCCGCAGGCCATGGACGCGCTGGCGGCGCGTATCGCTGGCGCCTCCGAAGACCTGTCCCCGCAACGCTGGCTGATAGTCGCCGCATCGGCCGCGCAGCTGCGCCGCGCCCAGGCCTGGTGGCGCCAGCAGGCCGCAGCACGCAACGCCGCCTTGCCCCCCGTCGTCTGGCTTTCCGGCGCCTGGCCGGCCTATGCCGACTACCGGCAACATCAGCAAACCCTGGCCGCCCATGCGGGGCGCCCGCTGCCGCGCCTGTGCGGCTTGTAGGAAAACGCTTCATGAAAACCGCACCCCATCACACTTTCGACAAGCCAGCCTGGCTGCTTCTGGCCCTGCTGGCTGGCTGCCAGCGCCTCCTGCCGTCACGCATCGCCGCGAAGGGCCAGAAAGCAGGCAAACCCTGGCGGTTCTGGCCATGGCTGGCTCTGCTGGCGCTGTGCTTGGCCGGGCAGACCTCGCAGGCCGCCGTCAACGTGGCGGGCACCATCGCCAGCCACACCACCTGGACGGCGGCGCAATCGCCCTACGTGCTGCAAGGCGACGTAGTGCTGGACAACGATGCCACCCTCACCATCCAGCCGGGGGTACAAGTGCGCATGGCGGCGGGCGCCAGCTTTACCCTCCGGCGTGGCGCGCTGCAGGCCGTGGGCACCGCCAGCAACCCCATCGTCATCGCCTCGGATGCTGCCACGCCCGCGCCGGGTGACTGGCGCCAGTGGCGCCTGACCAGTGGCACCCGCAGCGCCCAGACGGTTCTGGAGCATGTGCAGATGTCCCACGGCGCGGGCCTGGTGATCGAGGGCAGCGCGCCGGTTCTCAACCACGTCAGCCTGCGCGGGCACAGTGGCCCGGCCATACGCATCGACCTGACCGCTTCGCCGACCGGGCGAAACATCAGCGCCAGCGACAACGCCCTGAACGCCATCGCCGTGCCGTCAGGCACCATCCGCGGGCAGGTGGTGTGGGGTCTGGTGGGCATTCCGTACCTGGTGCAGCAAGGCATCGTGCAAGTGGGGCAGGCGCCACTGTCGCTGGAGCCCGCCCGTCTGCGGCTCAGCCCGGGCGTGGTCGCCATTTTGCGCCTGGCCACCAGTGCGCCCGCGCCTGCGGGCGGCCTGAACGTGGACCTGAGCAGCAGCGTGCCGTCCGTGGCGTCGGCGGCGGCGCGCGCCACGGTGCCCGCCGGCCAGCATGGGACCGACGTCGAAGTGCAGGCCCATGCCGTGGGCACCACGTCCATTACCGCCAGCCATGCCGCGCTGGGCGCCACGGCCACGCTCATCGAAGTGGTCAACCTGCCCGCGCTGGAGCTGGCCCCCGGCAATCCCACCATCGGCGTGCAGCGCCCTTACGTGATGACGCTGCGCACACCGCAAGCGGCGCCCGCGGGCGGCTTGGGCGTGACGCTGGAAAACGCGGACAACACCGTGCTGCGCGCGCCCGCCAGCCTGCTCGTGCCCGCCGGGCAGACGAGCGTGGATTTCGAGGTCACGGGTCTGGTTGACGGCACGAGCCGCCTGAGCGCCCAGGCCGAAGGGCTGGCCACGGGCCTGGCCACGGTGACGGTGCGCGGCAAGGCTTTGGTGCTGCCCCACAGCATCGTGGTGGCGCCCGGGGCGCAGACACAGGGCGTCATCCAGCTGACCGAGCCCGCGCCAGCCGCCGGGCTGGCGGTTCATCTGGCCTCGGCCTCCACCGCCACGGCCACGGTGCCGGCCACGGTGAACGTGCCCGCCGGCGCCAGCCAGGCCCGCTTCAACATCCAGGGCGTGGCGCTGGGCAGTACGCGCCTGACGGCATCGGCCAACGGCTACCAGGGGGCCCAGACCACCGTGCGGGTGGACGCCATCTCGCTGGACATCGAGCCAGCGGGCGACCTGGCGCTGAACGTGGAACAGTCGCTCAGGCGGCGGGTGCAGCTGTCCAAGGCGGCGCCGGCAGGCGGCGTGACGGTGCAGCTCAGTACGGAAGATGTCCGTCTGGCCAGCGTGACACCCAAGGAAGTCGTGGTGCCCGAAGGCCAGGTTTTCGGCCTGACGCCGCTGACGATCAAGGGTGAAGAGGTGGGGCAGACCACGCTGCATCTGGCGTCGCCCGGACTGATTGGCAAGGCTGTCGTGGTGGACGTGAAAGAGAAGATCGGCCTGCGCCTGCACCAGGTGGAAGGCCACCCGAAGGTGGTGGTAGGCAAGGGTCTGTACACGAACACCTGGTACGGCTGGGAGCTGCGCGTGCAGCGGCTGGTCAACGGCCA
>RQYR01000015.1 GCA_003859965.1 Comamonadaceae bacterium OH2545_COT-014
TCTCATGCAACGAGCATAGACAAATTGGCAAAAAGATTTTGAACAGGTTCTTAGAGCGTGTTCTGCTCGAACGTTGACAAATCCAAGACCGGGCCGCTGACTGGCTATCGCCATCTCGCAAGCGGCTCTCGTCATGCCCGCGAAGGCGGGCATTCAGCGCCCCCCTTGTGCACGAGAGGGGATGGGCCAACGGCAGCGCCTTCTGTCAGCCTCGCCACGGGACACCCGCCTTCGCGGGTGTGACGAGAACGAGAGAAGGCAGCGCTTGCAGGAAATGTCTTCATCAGAATCGAAACCGCTCTAGAAGCAAAAACTGGCCTCGGGGCACGCCCCGCCTGCCTGAGCAGCTACCTTTTCAATAGCAAACAAAAAAACAAGGCTCGCGGCCCCTCGTAGGGCCGCGAGCCTTGCGCCTTTCTTGCCCAGCGCGCGTTGCCGCACGCGCTGCCGGGCGCGCGCGGTCAGTACGCACGCTCAGTAAGTCTGGTCCAGCTGTGTGAGGATGGCCGGGTTCTCCAGCGTGCTGGTGTCCTGGGTGATCTGCTCGCCCTTGGCCAGGCTGCGCAGCAGGCGGCGCATGATCTTGCCGCTGCGCGTTTTGGGCAGGTTCTCGCCAAAGCGGATGTCTTTGGGCTTGGCGATGGGGCCGATTTCCTTGGCCACCCAGTCGCGCAGTTCCTTGGCGATGGCCTTGGCCTCGTCGCCACTGGGCAGCGGGCGCTTGAGCACGATGAAGGCGCAGATGGCCTCGCCCGTCAAGTCGTCCGGGCGGCCCACCACGGCGGCCTCGGCCACCAGGTCGGTCTTTGCGACCAGGGCGGATTCGATCTCCATCGTGCCCATGCGGTGGCCGGAGACGTTGAGCACGTCGTCAATGCGGCCGGTGATGCGGAAGTAGCCGCGCTCGGCATCGCGCACCGCGCCGTCGCCGGCCAGGTAGTAGCCTTTGAGTTCCTCGGGGAAGTAGCTTTTCTTGAAACGCTCCGGGTCGCCCCAGACGGTGCGGATCATGCTGGGCCAGGGCTTTTTCACCACCAGAATGCCGCCGGTGCCGTTGGGCATGTCGTTGCCCGCCTCATCGACGATGGCGGCCATGATGCCGGGCAGCGGCAGCGTGCAGCTGCCGGGCACCAGCGGCGTGGCGCCGGGCAGCGGGGTGATCATGTGACCGCCGGTTTCGGTCTGCCAGAAGGTGTCCACAATGGGGCAGCGCTCGCCGCCCACGTTCTTGTAGTACCACATCCAGGCTTCGGGGTTGATGGGCTCGCCCACGCTGCCCATGAGGCGCAGGCTGGAAAGGTCCCAGTTCTTCGGGTGCACTTTCTCGTCGGTTTCCGAGGCCTTGATGAGCGAGCGGATGGCCGTGGGCGCGGTGTAGAAGATGGTGCAGCGGTGGCGCTCAATCATCTGCCAGAAGCGCCCGGCGTCCGGGTAGGTGGGCACGCCTTCGAACACGATTTGCGTGGCGCCGGCGGCCAGCGGGCCGTAGGCCACGTAGGTGTGGCCGGTGATCCAGCCGATGTCGGCGGTGCACCAGAACACGTCTTCCGGGCGCACGTCGAAGGTCCACTCCATCGTCATGCGCGCCCACAGCAGGTAGCCCGCCGTGCTGTGCTGCACGCCCTTGGGCTTGCCGGTGGAGCCGCTGGTGTAGAGCACGAACAGCGGGTGCTCGGCCTCCACGATCTCGGGCGGGCAGTCCTCGCCCTGGCCTTCCAGCAGCTGGGCGAAGGTCTTGTCGCGCCCCGGCACCATGTTGCAGGGCGTGGCCGTGCGTTCGAACACAAAGACGTGGCGCACCGATTCGCAGCCGCCCATGCCGATGGCTTCATCGACGATGCTCTTGAGCGCCAGCTCCTTGCCGCCGCGCATCTGGTAGTTGGCCGTGACCACGGCCACCGCGCCGCCGTCCTGAATGCGCTCTTGCACCGCCCTTGCCGAAAAGCCGCCGAACACCACGCTGTGCGTGGCGCCAATGCGCGCGCACGCCTGCATGGCCACCACGCCCTCGATGGTCATGGGCATGTAGATCAGCACGCGGTCGCCCTTTTTCACGCCGTGCGCCTTCAGCCCGTTGGCGAAGCGGCTCACGCGCGCCAGCAGCTCCTTGTATGTCACCTTGGTCACGGCGCCGTCGTCGGCCTCGAAGATGATGGCGGTCTTGTTCTCGACCGGCGTGCCCATGTGCTTGTCCAGGCAGTTGGCGCTGGCGTTGAGCTGGCCGTCGTCGAACCACTTGTAGAAAGGCTTGTCCGACTCGTCCAGCACGCGCGTGAAGGGCTTGGCCCACACCAGGTTCTCTTGCGCCAGGCGGCGCCAGAAGCCCTCGTAGTCAGCCTCGGCCTCGGCGCACAAGGCCTGGTAGGCCTCCATGCCCGCAATGCGGGCGCCCTTCATGCTGACCTCGCCGGGGGGGAACACACGGTTTTCAACCAGTACGGATTCAATGGCGCTCATAAAAACTTGTCTCCTTTGATGCTCAAGATGGCACACAGGCCAGCCGCGCAGCTTACCGCGCCCAAGCCTGCGACCCTGCCAGATGCCGACCGGGAATGCTCGCTGGCCGCTCTTACAGCCTACTGACACACCGCATGGGGGTTTGCCCGGAGCCAGGGCCGCTCACGCCATGCGGCGAAAAGCATCGCACCGCCCCGGAAACTCAATTTTGATAGCATCACCCCTTGACCGATATTGCCGAAAAAGGCATTTGCATCCACCTTCTTCCTGAACGGACACCCTCATGACAGCGCAACAGAGTTTTGACCTTTTCGTCATCGGCGGCGGCTCCGGCGGCGTGCGCGCCGCCCGCATGGCGGCGCAGCGCGGCGCGCGCGTGGCGCTGGCCGAAAGCGCCCGCATGGGCGGCACCTGCGTGAACGTGGGCTGCATCCCCAAAAAGCTCTACAGCTACGCCGCCCACTATGCCGAAGCCTTTGAAGAAGCGCGCGGCTTCGGCTGGCGCCTGCCCGCCGCGCCCACGCTGGACTGGCCCGCCCTGAAGGCCGCCCGCGCGGCTGAAATCACGCGCCTGAACGGCATTTACGAGCAGCTGATGACTGGCGCCGGCGTCACCCGCCTGCACGGCCACGCCCGCCTGGCCGGCGCCGGCCAGGTCAGCGTGCAAGGCGAAGACGGGCAAACGCAAACCTACAGCGCGCGCCACATCCTCATTGCCACCGGCGGCACGCCGCGCCGGCCCGACGTGCCGGGCGGCGAGCTGGCCATCACCTCCGACGAGGTATTCGACCTGCCCGCCTTCCCGCGCCGCCTGCTGGTGGTGGGCGGCGGCTACATCGGCTGCGAGATGGCCAGCATCTTCCACGGCCTTGGCGCGCAAACCACGCTGGTCTACCGGGGCGAGCAAATCCTGCGCGGCTTTGACGGCGAAGTGCGCGACTTCATCGCCGCCCAGATGCAGCAGGCCGGCGTGCAGATTCGCACCCGCTGCGACGTCAGCCGCATTGAAGCCGGCGCAGACCATGCCGCCCGCCGCGTTCACCTCACCGACGGCAGCGTGCTGGAAGCCGACGCCGTGCTCTACGCCACCGGCCGCGTCCCCAACACCCGCGGCCTGGGCCTGGACGAAGCCGGCGTGCGCCAGGGCAAGGGCGGCCACATTGAGGTGGACGAACGCTTTGCCACCAGCGCGCCCGGCATTTACGCCGTGGGCGACGTGGTGGGCCGCATGGCGCTGACGCCCGTGGCCCTGGCCGAAGCCATGGCGCTGGTGGACGCGCTGTTTGGCCCCGCCCCCGGCCAGAGCGCCCGCGCCATGGCTTACGACAACATCGCCACCGCTGTATTCACCCACCCGCCCATCGGCACCGTGGGGCTGACCGAAGAGCAGGCGCGCGAAGGCGGGCGCGCCATCCGCGTTTACCGCAGCGACTTCAGGCCCCTGAAACACACGCTCTCGGGCCGCGCCGAACGCACGCTGGTCAAGCTGGTGGTGGACGACGCCAGCGACCGCGTGCTGGGCCTGCACATGGTGGGCGCCGACGCGGGCGAAATCGTCCAGGGCTTTGCCGTGGCCCTGCAATGCGGCGCCACCAAGGCGCAGTTCGACGCCACGCTGGGCATCCACCCCACCAGCGCCGAGGAATTTGTCACGCTCCGGCAGGTGTCACGCCGCTAAAGAGCCGCTCGCCCCGCCATCCATCGGCGCGGGGCGGCCATTGGTCCCGCCACGCTTTCCTCTCCACCGGCACGGCCCTAGCATGGGCCGCATGCAAAGTCCGGTAAAGCCCCTTTCTTCCGCCCACGCCGCACGGCGCGGTGTCCTGCCCGCGCCGCATGGCTTCACCGCCATCGAACTGATGGTGGTGATTGCCATGATCGCCATCCTGGCCGCGCTGGCGGCGCCCAGCTTCAACAGCATCATGGAACGCTGGCGCGTTTTCAAGGCCGTCAAGGGCATGGAGTCCACCCTCCACCTGGCCCGTTCCGAGGCCATCAAGCGCAACGGGCTGGTGGCCATTCAAAAACTGGCCAATAGCACAGACTGCTCCCTCGCCAAGACCAATCAGGAATGGAGCTGCGGCTGGCAGATTTTCGTGGACAGCGACAACGATGGTTCGCTCGATAACAACGAAGAAGTCCTGCAAATCACCCCGGCGCCCAAGAACGTCAACATCATCATGGGCAATGGCGCCCGTTTTCTGAGGGTGGACCGCTGGGGGCAGATCAGCAACCTGGGCACCGCGGGTATCCAGTTCTCACCGCATCCCACCGGCGTTTCATCGCCTTCCACGACCCGCCTCTGCGTCAGCTCCGGGGGTCGTATCGACGCCCGCCGTCAAGCCGTTTCATGCAGCTAATGCTCTCTACCATGCGCAATTACCCCGCCCAATCTCCCCAACGCCGCGCCCAGCGGGGCTTGGCGTTGATCGAATCCCTCGTCGCCATTGTCGTGCTCTCGCTCGGCGGGCTGGCCTTGCTCGGCATTCAGCTGCGCACCCTGAACGACACGCAGGCCAGCGTACGCCGCGCCCAGGCCGTCCGCCTGATCGAAGACTTGAGCGAGCGCATCAAGGTCAGCCCCAACGGTCTGGCTGGTCTCGGAAGCTACCAAACAGGTTGGGACGACACCCTCTCCGCCAGCACCGATTGCAGCACGGCGGCCTGCGATAGCGCCCAACTGGCCAGCCATGACCTCAAGCAATGGAAAGACAGCGTGGCCGCCTTGCTGCCGCTTGGCAAGGCCACCGTCTTTCTTGCCGGAGACGAAAGCAATGCCACGCTGGCGCCCAACCGCCGTCAACTCGGCGTCATGATTGGCTGGCGTGAAAACGAGCGCCAGAAAGAAGGCGAGTCAAACTCCGACCGCGAGGCTCTCAAATGGCCCTTCACCAATGCCGTGAGCACGGGCTCGGCCAAAGTGCAATGCCCTGCCGGGCTGATCTGCCACCTGCAATACATCAGCCCCACACAGCGCTGCCTGCCTTCAGCCATTGGCGCCTCCACCTCGCCTGGCGGGGCTACCGTCACTCCGGTGTTCTGCCCTGACTGAATCGCCACAGGCACTCCCTCCTTTCCAGGTTCATGACGTATTGGCCCTGCCAGGGATCCACCACAACACCCAGCCAGGCTTTTACTCCATCACAGGCTTCATCCTCCCATGATTCACGTCCTTTCCTACTCACCGCAGCATGGCGTCGCCGCCAGCCAGCGCCTTCACCGCCGCGCCCCAGTTGTCATGACAGCCTCCCCCATGCGGCAAGCTGGTGTTTCACTGATCGAACTTCTGGTTGGCATCACCATTGGCCTGCTTACCGTGGCTGTGGCGCTGGCCGCGCTCATGGTTTCGCGCGGCGTCACCGGCACCGTCAGCGAAGCCACCACCTTGCAGCAACAGGCCGCCTATGCCTTCCGCGTCATCGGCCAGCAGTTACGGCAGGCGGGCAGCATGGAGCTGGACTTGGGCCTGCCCATCGTCGCAACGGGGTCAACAGCCCCCGCCGCGGACGGCGCCTATACCCGTGTCGCCTTCGATCCGAACAACCGTTTCAACCGCAAAACCGACACGCTTTCCGGCAACGACACTTCCTCCGACACACAGGCCAAGCTGCTCACAAGTTTTCAGAACGTCGAGGAGACCCTCTACAGAAATCCGCCGGCCCCCAACCAGGAAGCCACAGGCAATCAACTGAAAAACTGCATCGGCGAAAACCCGGGAACCCGCACGACCAACCCCGTCATTCGCAGCCAGTTCCGCCTGAAAAACAATGAATTGCTCTGTGGAAGCGCCAACAACAGCAGCGGCTCGCAAGCCATCATTCAAAACGTCAGTGATTTCCAGGTTCGCTATCTGAAACAAACCAATGTGGGCGGCACGCCCAGCATCCAGATTGTCAACGCCGCTGCCGTGGGCTCCGACTGGAGCAAGATTTTCGCCGTGGAGGTGTGTCTGGACCTCGTGGGCACGGAGCGCATTGATACCGCCGGCGCCAAGTACACCCAGTGCGACGGCACCCAGGCCGACCTGAATAACCGCCTCCACCTCGTGTTTCGCAACACCTTCCAGATCCGCAGCCAAGGCTCGGTCTAAGCGGCTTCAAGCACATAACGCACGCGCACCAGCGCCTCACACATCATGCGCACTTACTCCACAACTTCCCTTGCCAGGCAGCGCGGTATTTCGCTCTTCATCATTCTGGTGGTGGTTCTGCTTTCCACCCTGCTGGCGCTCTGGGCTTCACGCAGCGCGCTGCTGAACGAAATGATCGTCGGCAACGACGCTGATTACCAGCGCGCCTTCGAAGCCGCACAAGCCATGATCCAGGACGCCGAGCTGGATATTCAGGGTCTGCGCGCTGACGGGGCTCGCTGTCAGCCCGTCACTGGCAACACCCAGCTCTGCCGCCCGGCCGCATCTGCCATTTTCTTCCCGGATGAAATCAAGGAATTCGGCCCCCTCATGAGCGCGCTGGATGCTGAAGGCACCAAGTGCAAGAACGGCATTTGCCAAAAGCGCACCGGTGTGCAGGACTTCTGGCGCCACAGCAGCACGCTGGATCCCATGCTCGAGCAAGGCGCCCGCTATGGCCAATACACCGGCGCCACGACCGCAGAGTCAAACACCAGCAGCAACCCCATCCTGAACGACCGGGGCACAAGCAGCGGCGCTTGGTACTGGGTCGAAGTCATGCGCTATGCCGACGCCAACAAGGTACTCATGTCCTCAACGCCCGGCGCCAACATGTTCGCTTACGCCCCCACCGCCAGCAACCCGTTCGTTTACCGCATTACCGCACTCGCCAAAGGCCGCCGACCCGGCACACAAGTCGTCCTGCAATCCGTATTCGTGCAAAAACGCCGCGACTGAAACACAAGGAGCACACCACATGAAAAAACGCAACGCACTCCGCTTCAGGCACACCGCCCTGGCCGCAGCCGCCGCCACAGCCCTTGGCACGCTGGTCAGCCTGCCCGCATTCGCCCAGGACCTTCCTTTGGTTCAATATCCGGCGGGTACGGCTTTACGGACACCAGCACCTAACGTCATTTTGACACTGGATGACTCGGGCAGCATGAGTTGGGGTATTAATCCCTCACGGGATGTCAGTCAAACCAACCCTTCACGGGTTTCCGTACTGAGACAGGCCTTGCGAGAAACTTTTTCGCAATCCAATCCGGATGTGGCTGACGGCAGAATCCGGTTGGCCTGGAATATGCTGAACCAATGCCGTAACATTCCTGATATGAGTGGGGGATGCAATAATAACAATTGGATGCAGTCCCTTGAGGGCTCAGACTCCGACCTGGGATCTCACCGCGGAAGGTTCATGGCATGGGCAAACAATATTCCCGCAAATGGTGGAACGCCTGTCCATGGAGCATTTCAGAAAGTCGGTGAATATCTGAGAACCACAGGTTCAGCCAATCCATGGCTTAATACGCCAGGAGATGCCAGTTCCCAGTTTCTGGCATGCCGCAAGTCGTATTACATTCTTATGACAGATGGGGGTTGGAATTCAACTTCAAACTTCAACAGTCGTTTAAGCCCTGGCTTCACAGATAGCCGCCCAAGAACACTCCCAGATAATGTCAGCTACGACCCTCGGAGCACACAATCAAACGCTTATGTTTACGAGGGGAATCGCCACCAAAATTTTCCCAACACACCAACTTTGGCGGATCTAGCCTTTCATTACTGGTCCACCGATTTACAGCCTGGCGTTCCGAACGAAGTTAAACCACTTATCCGGGTTGAAAGCGATGAAACTTATTCCATGAATGGCACCACGCTGAGGTTGCAACCTTACTGGAATCCGAAAAACGATCCATCGACTTGGCAAGGTATGTCTACCTACACCATCGGCTTTGGCGATGCTGCTGAATTTTCGTCGCCAAAGTGGGAAAGCTCCACCGATGACATGTACTCAACCAATACCACAAGTAGCGATTATGTTGGGTTATTGACTGGTCATAAGGAATGGACTTTTCCAAATGAGCGCGTCATCGACGCGCACCGAAGTGACCTCTGGCACGCTGCCGTCAATGGACGTGGCCGCTTTATTCCCGCAAGAACGGCTGGGGATTTGAAAAAGGCGTTCTCCACCATTCTCAACCAGATCGCTCTCGACAACACCAAGCCCATTACCAGCTTCACCGCCTCTTCCGCCTCTTTCAGCCGCAACGGCACCAACTTCTACAACTCGGGCTACGACGCCGGACAGAACTGGCGCGGCTATGTCGCGGCGCAAAAGCTCTCCAACAGCGGCTCGCTGCTGCCTGACATGGTGTGGGGCACCACTGGCTCGCCTGCACGCGCCAAGACCACGGCAGACCTGCTGGATGAGCGCACGGACATTGCCACGGGCCGCCTGATCCTGACCAGCTACACCGACTACACCAACCCTGCCAACCCGCTGTTTTCTGCGGGAGCGTTTCTCTGGGATGCGCTCAAGCCCCAGCAAAAGCTCGACCTGCAAGCGCTTGGCGGTACCACGGCCTCGGCAGCCATTGGCAAAGACCGGCTGGACTACTTGCGTGGCGACCGCAGCAAGGAAGGGGGCACGAGCGGGCTGCGCGCACGCACTTCGCGCCAAGGCGACATCGTGAACTCCACGCTTTGGTACGCGGAAGGGCCGGCCAGCGACTACGCCTTTGGCAACTACCCCGCGTTCGCGCAACGCATGCGCGGGCGCACCCCCATGATCTACGTGGGCGGCAACGACGGCATGCTGCACGGCTTCTCCGCCAAGGATGGCAAAGAACTCATCGCCTACGTGCCGCAAGGGGTTTACAAGAATCTCTCTCGCCTGACATCGTCGCAGTTCGACACCGGCCACCACTATTTCGTGGACGGTTCGCCCTTTGTGGGTGACGTACAGACCGGCGGCACACAAAACGCCTGGCGCTCCTATCTGGTTGGCACGCTGGCGGCTGGCGGCAAGGGCTACTTCGTGCTGGATGTGACCAACCCGGGTGGCGCCATCGGTGCCGGCACTGACAGCCCGCCCGCGTTCAATGCCGCCAACGCCAGCCAGCTCGTGGTGCTGGACAAAACCGATGGCGCTGATCCTGATATCGGCCACATCTTCGGCGAGCCATTGACAGAAGAGGGTAACCCGCAGCGTCCGCTGCAAATCACGCAGGTCAACGATGGCAGCGCCAACGGCCGCTGGGCGCTGATTACCGGCAACGGCATCAACAGCGCCAGCGGTCAGCCCGTGCTTGTCGTCCAGTATCTGGATGGCGCGAAGGAAACCATCAAGATCTCCGCAGCCACCACCGGTACGGAATCCTCGGGTAACGGCCTGTCCACGCCCCGCCCTCTGGACGTGAACGGCGACGGCAAGGTGGACTTTGTTTACGCAGGCGACCTGCGCGGCAACCTGTGGAAGTTCGACCTCTCATCGAACAACGCCTCGCAGTGGAAAGTGTCCACTTTCGGCGGATCGCCGCGCCCCCTGTTCACGGCTGTCAGCGCCACGGGGGCACGCCAGCCCATCACGTCGGCGCCGCTGGTCAAGCCCAATGGCAGCGTGGGCGGGCTGATGGTGGCTTTTGGCACAGGCCGCAACGTGACGGAAAACGACCGTACCGATACCGCGACCCAATCGTTTTACGCTGTGCTGGACCAGACCCGCTACAAGCCTGCGGGCAATAACGTGGAAATCGACTCGACCCAGCCCAACCCGGCCGTCACTGACCGCACCAGCCTGGTCAGCCGCACCTACACCGCAACTGGCGTGGCTGGCACCGGTGGTGCCACAGGCCTGCAGTTCTGGGGGCAAGAGCAGTCTTCCGGCAGCACCAACGCACCGGTTGAATACGCGGGCAGCAATGCCAAGCGCGGCTGGTACTTCGACTTGCCGGAATCTGGCGAGCGCGTTCTGCGCTCCAACGAGTTCTACGACGGCAGCCGCCTGATCGAGATCAAGAGCATCGTCCCCGCCTCGGGCGGCAGCACGGCGGAAGAGTCCTGCGAAGGCAACCCCCAAGCTGCACGCGGCTTCCGCACGCTGATCAACATTGAAACGGGCAATGCCCCCGGCCTGAACGTGATGGATGTCAATGGCGACCGTCTGTTCAACGCCGTACATGACAACGTCACCACCGGCATCGTGGCTTCGCGCAGCACGGCAGCGCCCGTGGAGATCGGCAGCGCCGGGCGTGATGTCAACATCCGTTACAGCGGTGGGGCAGCAGGCAGCCTGCCCGAAACCGTGGAGCTGCGCCGTCTGCCCATCGTCATGCTGCGCCCCAGCTGGCGCCAGTTGCAGTAAATCAAGGGAGTCGTTTTCATGTTCATGCCTTATTCGCACCGTCACGCCTTGCCAAAGGCGCATCGTCTGGAGGCCCGTGGCTTCACCTTGATCGAAGTGATGATCGTGGTGGCGATTGTGGCCATCCTGGCTGCCATTGCCCTGCCCAGCTACAACGAGTACATCCGCCGGGGCCACCGTGCCGACGCCCGTGGCGCCTTGCTGGAAGCAGCGCAATGGCTGGAGCGTGCCGCCACGGCCGGCGGGCTCTACCCGGAGGAAAGCCGCTTTCCGGCCAGCCTGAAGACCACCAGTTCTGGGCGGTACAACATTTCGGTCACGGTGGGCAGCAACCGGAACACATTCACGCTGACTGCCGCGCCCCAAGGCGCCCAGTCCAGTGACAAATGCGGATCGCTCACACTGACCAACACCGGCGCACGCGGCCAAGCCTCGGGCCAAACCACGCAGGAATGCTGGAACCGTTGACCGCAACGCAGCCCATCAACCCCACCCTGCCCCGGCTTGCCGGGGCTTTTTATTGGCCACTGCAGCCTGGCCGGCCGTTGCCACAGCCGCCCTCGCCTTAGAACCTGTTCAAAGTCTCGGCGCGATTGGGCAGCAAGCGGTTTGCGATGGAATGCAAGGCGCTACGGGGTACTCATGACGCGGCCAATAGCGCGTGATAGCCTGGCGCGTGACAGCCCGTTTCATTGGCCCGTTTTGCTTGGCGCCGCAGACCGCCCCAGTCCGCCTCATGGCCCGCCGCGCTGGGATTTTGAACCGGTTCTTACAATAATTTCCACGCCTAGCCGCCCTTTCCCTTGCCCGCAGCCCTTTACATGACCGACCTCAGCAAGATCACCTGCATCGAAGATTTGCGCCTGCTGGCCAAGCGCCGCGTGCCGCGCATGTTCTATGACTACGCGGATTCCGGCAGCTACACCGAAGGCACCTACCGCGCCAACCAGGACGATTTCAAACACCTCCTTTTGCGCCAGCGCGTGGCCATCAACATGGAAGGCCGCAGCACCGCTGTGCACATGGCGGGCCAGCCCGTGGCCATGCCGGTGGCGCTGGCGCCCACGGGCCTGACGGGCATGCAGCACGCCGACGGTGAAATCCTGGCCGCGCGCGCGGCCAAGGCGTTTGGCGTGCCCTTCACCCTCTCCACCATGAGCATCTGCTCCATTGAGGACGTGGCCGCGCACGCGGGCCAGGGCTTCTGGTTCCAGCTTTACGTGATGCGCGACCGCGACTTCATCGAACGCCTGATCGACCGCGCCAAGGCCGCCGGCTGCGGCGCGCTGGTGCTCACGCTGGATCTGCAAATCCTGGGCCAGCGGCACAAGGACATCAAAAACGGCCTGTCCACGCCCCCCAAGCCCACCCTGGCCAACCTGCTCAACCTGGCCACCAAGCCGCGCTGGGTCATGGGCATGCTGGGCACCCGGCGGCGCCAGTTCGGCAACATCGTCGGCCATGTCAAGGGCGTGAGCGACATGGGCAACCTGGCCGCCTGGACGGCCGACCAGTTCGACCCCCGCCTGAACTGGGGCGACGTGGAATGGATCAAGCGGCGCTGGGGCGGCAAGCTCATCGTCAAGGGCATCATGGAGCCGGAAGACGCCCGCCTGGCCGTGGACAGCGGCGCCGACGCGCTGGTCGTCAGCAACCACGGCGGCCGCCAGCTGGACGGCGCGCCCTCCGCCATCCGCGCCCTGCCCGCCATCGTCGATGCCGTGGGCAGCCAGATCGAAGTGCATATGGACAGCGGCATCCGCAGCGGGCAAGACGTGCTCAAGGCCTGGGCCCTGGGCGCGCGCGGCACCTACATCGGCCGCGCCTTCCTCTGGGGGCTGGGCGCCGCGGGTGAAGCGGGCGTGACACGGGCGCTGCAAATCATTCACAAAGAGCTGGACACCACCATGGCCTTTTGCGGCCACACCCAGCTCAACCAGGTCGATCGCCACATCCTGTGGCCTGGCACGACGGCCCCACCCGCCCAGCCTTCCCCGGCCCATTCGGCCTGCCCGGCGCCACACTGACGGAGGCATGGCACGGCCAAAGCAGGGCCGTGCTTTCACACACGCCGGCACTATGCGCCCGTGCCGTGCCCGCCGCCGTCCATGCCAGCCAAGTGGTTCACGCCGGCACGTCTGGGGGCAACGCAAGCCGTTGGCGCACGCCCTCATCCCCCAGCATGTCCTGTCGGCTTCGGCATGGCAGACCATTTCTCATCAAGAAAAAATGGCTTCAGGGCACACCCATCGTGCCTCATTAGCTATTAAAAATGAAGTAGCCCTTTCTCCCCGTCAAGCCGCGCTGGTTCTGCGCCCTGGCCCATGCCAGCCCAGCACCATGCCCGCCGCCCCCAGCAGCACCAGCGCCCCGCCCAGCCACTGCAGAGGGCCGGGCCACTGGCCAAAGGCCCAGACATCGACCGCCAGCGCCACCAGCGGGTAGAGGAACGACAGCGCTCCGGTCAAATACGTGGGCAGGCGCTGGATGGCCCCATACAGCAGGATGTACATCAGCCCCGTGTGCACCACGCCCAGGGTCACCAGCCAGGGCCAGCTGCCCGCCGCCACGGCCCCGGCCTGCGGCATGGCAGGCCACAGCAGCGCCGCGCCCACCACGGTGTGCATCAGGCTGAGCAACTGTGGCTGCATGCCGCGCAGCCGCTTGGCGATGAAGGCCGCCAGCGCATAGAAAAAGGCCGCGCCCAGCGCCATGCCCACCCCGGCCAGATAAGCGCTGCCCGCGCCGCCGGGCCGCGCCTGCGCCACCAGCGCCACCCCGCCAAAAGACAGCAGCAACCACAGCCAGCGCGCCAGCCCCGGCCGCTCGCCCAGCAGCAGCGCGCCCAGGGCCACCAGCATGAACGGCTGCGTGTTGTAGACCACCGTTGCCACCGAAATCGACGTGCGCCCATAGGCGCCAAACAGCAGCAGCCAATTGAGCACGATGGCCACGCCAGCGCAGGCCGCCAGCGCCAGCTGCCGCGCCCCCGGCCAGGCCGCGCGGCGCAACTGCCCCAGCGCCAGGCACACCGGCAGCAGCGTCAGCGCGCCAAACAGGCAGCGCCAGAACACCACCTCCGCCACCGGCCGGCCCGAGGACACCACCATCCAACCAATGGTGCCGGAGATCGTCATCGCCGCCGCCATCTCCAGCCCGCCGCGCCATGGCGCCGTCTGCCCCG
Organism: Comamonadaceae bacterium OH2545_COT-014; assembly: GCA_003859965.1. Classification (GTDB taxonomy): domain Bacteria; phylum Pseudomonadota; class Gammaproteobacteria; order Burkholderiales; family Burkholderiaceae_C; genus Ottowia. The sequence continues at coordinate 13,918 of RQYR01000015.1, forward strand.
TCTCTACGTTGTTCATCTGCCTTGCCGCCTTGCTGCCTGTTCTGTCTGTTGCCGTGTGAATGCGTCTGTGCAAAGCCAGGCAATGTATCGGTCATGCCGCCCATTCAACAGCCATCATCAAAGGCAAATGGCAAGATAATCATTCGAAAAAAAGGCAAAACCACAGAAAAACCGATGATGCTCGACGACACCGACCGCCAACTGCTCCACCTGCTGCAAACCGATGCGCGCCTGCCCATCAAAACCCTGGCCGAACAAGTGGGCCTGTCCGCCCCGGCCACAGCCGAGCGGCTGCGCAAGCTGCAAGAGCGCGGCGTGATCCGCGCCTTCACCGTGCAGGTCGAACCGCGCGCGCTGGGCTACACGCTGCAGGCCATGGTGCGCATCAAGCCCTTGCCCGGCCAGCTCAAGGCAGTGGAAAAACTGCTGCAAACCATCCCCGAGCTGGTCGAATGCGACAAAGTCACCGGCGAAGACGGCTTCATCGCCCGCCTGCACCTGCGCTCCATCGAACACCTGGACCACCTCCTCGAGCGCATCGCCCACCTGGCCGAAACCCACTCGGCCATCGTCAAATCGCAGCCGGTGGCGCGGCGCCTGCCGGCGTTTTGATACGCGCCCCCCAAAAACACCCACAGGCATGCACGCCGCAACAGCAGCCGCGCCGGAATCTGGCGAACGCATGGGTGCAATCGCAGCGGCACGTCCTGTTCCACCCCGTGACGGCTTGTGACGAAAGTTTCGTGTCAGCTTGCGGCACAATCCGCGCCTTGATCACAAGGCCATGCGCACCCCGTCTGCAGCGTCAGTGCGGCCTTGCTGCTTTTTCGCCGCACCACATGGAATCCACTCTTTCCTCCTCCCCTCCCCACCCGCCTCTGGCCGGACCATTCGGCGCCATGAAGCTGGATGAACACGCCCATGAGCCCCTGTGGCGCCAGTTGCTCAACCAAATCGACGATTTGCTGTCCGCCGGCACCCTGCGCCAGGGCATGAATTTGCCTGCCGAGCGCGAAATGGCTGACGCGCTAGGCGTGAGCCGCATCACCGTCAAACGTTGCTATGACGAGCTGCGCCAGCGCGGTATGCTGGCCGGTCGCGGCCGGGGCGGCAGCGTGCTGCAGGCGGCTGCCTCGCACGCAACATCGGCGCGCGGGCGGTTGAGCCACTTTGCTGAAGAAATGCGCGAACTGGGCATGACGGCCACCACCCGCCTGGCGCGCCGCGCCGTCGTGGGCGACCGGCGCATTGCCTCCCTGTTCGGCCGCCCGTCAGGGGCGCAGTTTCTGCATGTGCTCTGTGTGCGCGAGGGCGACGGCCTGCCCATTGCACGGGAGCTGGCCTGGTATGACCTGACTGCCGCCCCCGCGCTGGCGGACTGGGACGGCCAAAGCTGCGCCCACACCTTTTTGCGCCAACAGGGCGGCCTGAACCTGACGCATGCCGAACAGACGGTGGAAGCCGTTCAAAGCTCGCACGATGAAATGCAGCTTTTCAATTTTGAAGCGCCGCAACCCTGCCTGCTGTTCAAGCGTCGCACCTACGCCGCCGCAGATACCCTGGTGGAATACGTGGAAGGCACTTTCCGTAGTGATGCCTACGCCTACCGCCAGCAGCTGGGCTTGTAAGAACCTGTTCACGGTCTCGGCACAAGCCGAAGAAACCAGGCAGTAATGGAATGCCCGGTATCCACCTCTGTCTTGGCCTGCTGCCATGGCACGCGCTTGTTGTCGCCTGGGTGCAGCGGCCTGTCTGCGGCTGGTTGCCGTTTGCATTGAAGGTTTTGACGCGCGCCCAGCGCTGACTCCCGCCATCCCATCAATAGATCCCTTGCCCGTTGGGGGGCAGCCACTGAGCGGTGCAATTGCCAAAAGCATCGGCGCCACACGCATCAATCTGGTGGCATCCGCATCTGTGTGAGCAGATGCCCTGTTCAATAAATCATCAAAAACAATAGCGACTCAGGCAGACCCATTGTGCCTTGAGGGCATTTTTGACAACCCAAAGCTCTCTCACGCACGCGGCGGCAAGATGCGGCGAGCCGCATGCCCGCTGCCCTTCTATCATCGGGCGCATGACCGATGTTTCTTCCTCCTCACTCACCATCCTCACCGGCGCCTCGCGCGGGCTGGGTCTGGCGCTGGCACGCCAGGTTCTCCAGCGTGGCGGCACGCTGCTGACCCTTTCTCGCCAGCCGCTTCAAGCCCTGGCCGCTGAAGCGGCGCAGGCGGGCGCCACGCTGATTCAGTGGCCGCAAGACCTGGCCGATGCCCCGGCGGCAGCCGCGCGCCTGGCCGCCTGGCTGCGCGGGCAGGGGCCAAATGCCTATGCCAGCGCCACGCTCATCAACAACGCAGGGGTGATTCCCCGCATTGGGGCGCTGATGGACGCCGACGCCGCCGATCTGGCCAATGCCCTGCGCGTGGGGCTGGAGGCGCCCCTGCTGCTTTCCGCCGCTTTTCTGGATGCCACACGCACCTGGGCCGGGCCGCGCAAGCTGCTCAATATTTCTTCCGGGCTGGGGCGGCGGCCCATGGCGGCGCAAGCCCCTTATTGCGCGGCGAAAGCCGGCATGGACCATTTCACGCGCTGCCTGGCGCTGGAAGAGGCTGCCCGCCCCCATGGCGCGCGCGTGTGCTCGCTCGCCCCCGGCGTGGTGGATACCGACATGCAGCACCAGTTGCGCAGCGCCAGCCCGCAAGACTTTCCTGACCAGAGCCGCTTTGCCGCGCTGAAAAACCAGGGCCACCTGGCCAGTGCCGAAGACACCGCGCGCCGCCTACTGGCGTACCTGGCCCGCCCGGATTTCGGCGCCGAGCCCGTGGCCGACATTCGTGACGCCAGCTAAACCGCCAGCCAAGCCGCCCGCGCCCTTTCCACCGAGCTTTTCTGTTGTTCATGTCATTCATTTCGTCCTACCTGCAAATCTCGACCGACCCCAGCATCTGGGTTGTCCAGCTCTTCGTCATCGTCTTTCTTACCGTGTGCTGCAACTTCGTGCTGCTGCGCATCCTGGGCTTTTTCAGCCGCATCACGCAAAGCACCCGCTCCATCTGGGACGATGCCCTGCTGCAAGCCGCCCGCCTGCCGCTGCGCCTGCTGGTGTGGGTCATCGGCCTGTCGGCCGCGGCCGCGCTGCTGCACGCGATCGACCCGCACCCGCTGTTCGCGCACGCCAGCGAAGTGCGGCGCGTGCTGCTGATTGCCATTGGCACGCTCTTTTTCACGCGCTTCATCTCCCACATGGAGACCAACCTCATCAACCCGGAGCGCACCAACCGGCCGGTGGATGCCACCACGGCGCGCGCGGTTGGCAAGCTGCTGCGGCTGTCGGTATTCATCACGGCGGCGCTGGTGGCGCTGCAAACGCTGGGCTTTTCGGTGTCAGGCGTGCTGGCCTTCGGCGGCATTGGCGGCATGGCCGTGGGCTTCGCGGCCAAGGACATGCTGTCCAACTTCTTCGGCGGGCTGATGCTCTACCTTGACAAGCCTTTCGTCGTGGGCGACTGGGTGCGCTCGCCCGACCGCCAGATCGAGGGCACGGTGGAGGACATTGGCTGGCGCATGACGCGCATCCGCACCTTCGACAAGCGGCCGCTGTACATCCCCAACTCGCTGTTTTCCAGCATCGTGGTGGAAAACCCCTCGCGCATGCTGCACCGCCGCATTCACGAAACCGTGGGCATCCGCTACGACGACAGCGCCAAGATGGCCGCCATCTGCAACGACGTGCGCCAGATGCTGAAAACCCACCCCGACATCGCGCAGAACCAGACCATCATCGTCCACTTCAATGGCTACGGCGACTCCAGCCTGAACTTCATGGTGTACTGCTTCACCAAGACCACGGAATGGGTGCCCTTTCACGCCATCAAGGAAGACGTGCTGCTCAAGATCATGGACATCGTGGCCAGCCACGGCGCCGAATTCGCCTTCCCCACGCAAACGCTTTACATGGCAGGCAACCCCGGCGAGGAGGCCCTGCCGCCCGGCGGCGGCGCGCCCGCCTCGCCCCTGGACTCAGCCAGAACCGCCCTGCCCGCCGCGCGCGCCTGAACAAGCCGCTGATTCTTCCGGCCCTGCGGGCGGGGCGTGACCATCCGCCGGTCACGCTTGCAAGGGCGCGGCCCAGAGCCAGGTCTGCGCCTTTTCCTCGGCATCCCTCCCGGTCAGCGCGTCGCGGCTCGCCTTCACGGCTGGCCCCGCCCATAGCGCGGCCATGAAAAAGGGCGGTGCCGCCTTCCGGCCTGCACCACCCTTTTTTACCCTTGCGCCGTCTGGCGCGGGCAATCAACGCACGCTCAAGGCAGCTCGCCCCGGCGGCGGCGTTCGATGAAGTCGTTGGTTTCCGCCACCACCACGCCGGTCAGCAGCAGCAGCGCAATCAGGTTGGGAATGGCCATCAGGCCGTTGAACACGTCCGACGCCGCCCACACCAGATCCAGGCTAAGCACCGTGCCCGCCATCACCGAGGCCACGTAAATCAGCCGGTAGGGCAACACAAAGCCTTCGCCCAGCAGGTAGCTGGCGCACTTTTCGCCGTAATAGCACCAACCCAGGATGGTGGAATAGGCAAAAAACACCAAGCCGAACGTGACCACCCAGCCACCCACGCCCGGCAGCATCTTGCCGAAGGTGTGCGTGGTCAGCGCCGCGCCTGTTTCACCGCCCGTGTACATGCCGCCCATGACCAGCACGATGCCGGTGATGGAGCAAACGATGATGGTATCCAGAAACGTCCCCGTCATCGACACCAGCGCCTGGCGCGCCGGGTGGTCCGTCTTGGCCGCCGCGGCCGCAATGGGGGCAGAGCCCATGCCGGCCTCGTTGGAAAAGACGCCGCGCGCCACGCCGTAGCGGATCACCGTGCCCAGCGCGCCACCGGCCACGGCCTGGCCGGTGAAAGCGTCCGAGAAAATCAGCCGCACGGCCGGCCACAGCTGATCCAGGTGCAGGCCGATGATGACCAGCCCGCCCAGCACGTAGCCCACGGCCATGACCGGCACCACGGCCGACGCCACACGCGCAATGCTGCGGATACCGCCCAGAATCACCAGCGCGGTGAAAGCCGTGAGCGCCACGCCTGTCACCCAGGTGTCGATCTGGAAGCTGGCCTGGATGGACTGCGCCACCGAGTTCGACTGCACCGAACTGCCAATGCCGAACGAGGCCAGCACGCCAAACAGCGCGAACAGCAGCGCCAGCCACTTCTGGCCCAGCCCGCGCTCGATGTAGTACATGGGCCCGCCCGACATCTCGCCACGGCTGTTGGTCACGCGGTATTTCACGGCCAGCACGCCTTCGGCGTACTTGGTTGCCATGCCGAAGATGGCCGTCATCCACATCCAGAACACCGCACCCGGCCCGCCCAGCACCACGGCCGTGGCCACGCCGGCAATGTTGCCCGTGCCGATGGTGGCCGACAGTGCCGTCATCAGCGCCCCGAAGTGGGATACGTCGCCCTCGTGGTCACTGCCATCGGCCTTTTTCGGATGCGGCTTGAACGCCTGGTGCAAGGCCGTGCCCAGCATCGTGAACTGCAACAGCCGCAGCCGCAGCGTGAGCCAGATGCCCGTACCCACCAGCAGCACCAGCATGGGCGGGCCCCAAACCCAGCCCCCTATCGCATCAAACCATGCCTTGACTTCCGTCATGTTCTACCCTGCCTTTCCTGTCAAAAACGCGAAAAATGTGAACATTTTGACACGCTTGCGTTGATGACAGCGTTGGTGGCAGCTGTCCCACAGAAGGCAAGCGCGGGCATCGCTCGCGCTTGTGGTCTATGCGCCAGGCACAAAAAAGCCGCCTGCGCCCCAAGGGGCACAGGCGGCTGCATTCATCTTTCGTCCGGCTCGCAACCCGCACCTGAACAGGCGGGGCGGGCTGCGCTGGGCGTCTAGAAATGCTTAGTCGTCAAAGCGGTAGTCGGGGTGGCGGCCTTGCCAGTCCTTGAGCTGCTTCTCGGCTTCTTCCTTGGCAATGCCGTGGCGCTCTTGCAGCTTGCCCAGCAACTGGTCACGCTTGCCGGCGATCACGTCCAGATCGTCGTCGGTCAGCTTGCCCCATTGTTCCTTGATCTTGCCTTTGAACTGGAGCCAGTTGCCTTTGATGCGGTCTTCATTCATTTTCAATCTCCTTGGATGGTGGTTGAAGGTGCATCGCCCGCGCTGTCTGCCTGTGGAGCCAGCGCCTCGTGCGATGGGTTCAACTGTAGGGCGTCAGCCGCGCGGCGCGGGTAGGTTCATGCAGGCAGGCTGCGTCAGCATGCGCCTACCCAGGGCCATGTTCTGTGACATACCGGCCATGGCCCGCAAGGCGGCGCGTCCGCGCCCTGTCCGCCCCGGTCGATGCGCCCTATTCGCCCGGTGGCAAAAAAAGCGCCTGCAGGTCGCTCAAAAAATCGAAACCGCGCGCCGTGGGGCGCACCTGGTCGCCATCGCGCTCGATCCAGCCGTGGCGCTCAGCCTGCGCCAGCGCGGCCGCCACGCTGCCGGGTGGCAGGCCGGTGCGGCTGGTGTAGTCGCGCATGGCAAAGCCTTCGCGCAAGCGCAGCGCGTTGAGCATGAATTCGAACGGCAGGTCAGCGCGGGGCACTTCGCGCTCTTGCGCCACGGCCGCGCCTGCCAGCGCCTTTTCCATGTAAAGCTGCGGGTGGCGGTGGCGCGTCTGGCGCACCACGCGGTGCGCAAAGCTCAGCTTGCCGTGCGCGCCTGCGCCAATGCCCAGGTAGTCGCCAAACTGCCAGTAGTTCAGGTTGTGGTCGCAGCGGTGGCCTTCGCGCGCGTAGGCCGACACTTCGTAACGCGCCAGCCCGGCGGCGGCGGTCAGCTCGGTCAGGCGGTCCAGCATGTCCCAGGCCGTGTCGTCGTCGGGCAAGGCGGGCGGATGCTTGGCAAACAGCGTGTTGGGCTCCACCGTGAGGTGGTAGATGGACAGGTGCGGCGGCGCGAAGGCCAGCGCGGTGCGCACATCCGCCTCCAGCTGCGCCAGGCTTTGGCCGGGCAGCGCGTACATCAGGTCCAGGTTGAAGGTATCGAACGCGCGGGCCGCTTCTTCCAGCGCCGCGCGGGCCTGCGCGCCGCTGTGCACGCGGCCGATGGCGCGCAGGTGCGCGTCATGAAAGCTTTGCACGCCCACGGAAAGGCGCGTTACCCCGGCTGCGCGGAAAGCGGCGAAGCGCTCACGCTCGAACGTGCCGGGGTTGGCCTCCAGCGTGATCTCGGCTCCCGGCAGCAGCGGCAGGCGCGCACGCACGGCGGCCAGCAGCCGCTCGATGGCGTCGGGCGAGAACAGGCTGGGCGTGCCGCCGCCTACGAACACGCTGACCACGGGGCGGCCCCATACCAGCGGCAAACTGGCCTCCAGGTCGGCCACCAGGGCGTCCACGTAGCGTTGCTCGGGCAGCCCGTCTGGCGCGCGTTCGTGCGAGTTGAAGTCGCAGTACGGGCACTTTTTCAGGCACCACGGCACATGCACGTACAAAGCCAGTGGGGGCAGCGCCGCCAGTTGCAGCGTGCCAGGGCGCATGTAGCGCCGCAGATCGGGCACGGGGGCGCTCACGGTCACAGCCAGCGCTCGCGCATCAGCGCCAGCATGGCCTGCGCGGCGCGGCCGCGGTGGCTGTGGGTGTTTTTCACGTCGGCCGGCAGCTCGGCAAAGGTTTTGCCGAATTCGGGGATGAACATCACCGGGTCAAAGCCGAACCCGCCCTCGCCTTTGGGCGCGCGCGTGATTTCGCCACTGACGCGGCCCGTGGCAATCAGCGGCTCCGGGTCGTCGGGCGAGCGCACGGCCACCAGGGTGCTGACCATCGCGGCGCGCCGGTCTTCCACGGCCTGCATTTGTTCCAGCAGCGCACGCACGTTGTTGGCATCGCTTTTTTCGTAGCCAAAGCGGGTGGCGTAGTACGCCGTGTCCACCCCCGGCTGCCCGCCAAAGGCGTGCACGCACAGGCCCGCGTCATCGGCCAGCGCGGGCAGGCCGCTGGCCGCGGCCGCGTGGCGCGCCTTGGACAAGGCGTTTTCCACGAAGGTGACATGCGGCTCCGGCGCTTCGCCAATCCCCAGATCGGCCTGGCGCACCAGGGTCAGCCCCAGCGGCGCCAGCATGGCTTGCAGCTCAGCCAGCTTGCCCGCGTTGTTGGATGCAAGAACCATCTTCTTCATCGCCATTCATCTCCTTGAGGCATGAGAGGGCGCCAGACGCCCCCGGCGGGCCGCGCCCAAACAAATACACCCACGGCCGGTCAAGCCGTGGGTGTCATGAACGAACGGGGCGGCCTGGCGCGCTTTGAACAGGCTCTTACTGCAAGCGCACTTCCACGCGGCGCGCTTCGGCATTGCTGCCGCTGGTCAGTTCGGCCACTTCAGGCTTTTTCAGCTCCAGCTTGTCTTCGCCAATGCCCAGCGCCGTCAGCGCATTGCGCACGGCCAGCGCGCGCTGCTTGGCCAGCTCGGCGTTGAAGGCCGGGTTGCCCGTGGTGTCATGAAAGCCGCTGATCACCGCCATGCGGCCCGCCGCCACGCCCCGGACGATGCCAGCCAGCGCTTCCTGCGCGCCCTCGGCCAGATCGGCCTGGCCGGAGGCAAAGTAGAACTTCACCACGTCTTCGGCCACGTGCACGCTGGCGCCATCGCCAACGGCTGGCTGCGCTCCCGCGGCGGCCACCGCCGTGTCAGCCGGCGCCGGCATGGCCGGCGCGACCGCCGGCACGGCGGCGCCGGAAGGCTTGGCCGTGCGCCACAGGCCCACGCCCGTGGCCAGGCTGATCGCCAGCAGCACCACACTCACCAGAACGGCCCATACGACGCCCTGGCCTTCATCCTTGTCTTGGTTGGTCATTGAATTTGCTCCACAAAAAGTGCCGCCATTGTATAAACCCCCGCCTTCTACAATTGCGAACGCATCGCATCCACCTGCCGCCAAGGCGCCCGCGCCGCGCCGCCGCGCGTGCTGGCACAGAAAGCCTGCCTCCCATCACCTACCCAACGGCTGCCCCGTGGCTGTCCATTACTACCGAGAACTGCTGAACTTCTGCGCCCGCAACCTGCACGACCGCGACGCGGCGGCCGATCTGGTGCAGGAAACCTACGCCCGCTTTCTGGGCGTGCTGCGCAATGGGCAAGCCGTGGCCGACCCGCGCGCCCTGCTCTACCGCACCGCCCGCAACCTCATCACCGACCAGCACCGCCGCAGCCAGGCACGCCCCTGCGAAAGCCTGGAGGACTTGCCCGCCACGGAGCGCCCCGTGCTGCCGCGCAGCCAGCAGCCGGACGAGCTTTGCGCCTTTGCCCAGTACGCCAGCGCCATGCTGGCCGCCATTGAAGGCCTGCCCCCGCGCTGCCGCGAGGCGTTCGTCCTCCACCGTTTCGACGGGCTGACGCAGCAGCAAGTGGCCGAACGCATGGGCATCTCGCGCAACATGGTGGCCCAGCATGTCATCCGCGCCGTGCTCGTCTGCAAGGCGTGCGACGACCGCTTTCACGGCCGTACGCGCTGACAGCCCCTTTCACAGCGCCGCCGCCCCGCGCCCGCATGTCCGCCGCCCGCACACCCACGCCCCCGCCGCCAGCGCCCCCCTCTGGCGGCAGCGAAGGCGTGCCGTTTGCGCAGCCGCATATCCCCGGGCCTTACCCCGAACCTTCCCCCACGGATGACGCCGCCGATGCCGCCGATGCCGCCGATGCCGCCGATGCCGCCGATGCCGCCGATTTTGCCCGCTTCATCGCCGGGCAAGACCCGGCAGACGCCGCCGCCGCCCGCTGGCTGGTGCGCCAGCTCGCCGGCCTCACGCCCGAAGAAACCGCCGAGCGCGACGCCTGGCTGGCCGCCGACCCGGCGCACGCCCGCGCCTGGCAGGCGCTGAACGACGTTTGGGGCCGCATGGATGACCTGCCCCCGGACGGCGTGAACGCCCTGCGCACCCACCTGCCTGCGGCCCTGCCCGCTTCCTCTTGCGCCGCCGCACCCGCACCGCTGGCGCCGCCGGGCAATGCCGCCATCCCCGCCACCCCTGCCGCTCCCGCCGCCGCGCCTGCCTGGCCTGACACGGCCGCTGCGCCACCTGCCCCGCCCGCCCTCTCGCCCCTGCCGCCCAAACCGCAAGCCGCCCCCATGCCGCCGCCGGGCCGGCCCGCCAAACCGGGCTGGCTGGCCACGCTGGTGCGCCCCCTGGCCCTGGCCGCCGTGGCCAGCCTGGTGGTCGGCGCGGGCTGGCAAATCTGGCTGCGCCAGCCGCTTTTCAGCCATCACTACGCCACCGCGCGCGGCCAGCAGCAGGAAATCCGCCTGCCCGACGGCAGCGCCCTGCATCTGGACACCGCCACCCGCGCCAACGTCACCTACTACCGCCAGCGCCGCGAAGTTCAGCTGACCGAAGGGCAGGCCCGCTTCAGCGTGCAGGCCCGTCCCGGCCAGCCCTTTCACGTGCAGGCCGGGCCGCTGCGCGTCAGCGTGCTGGGCACCCGCTTTGCCGTGCGCCATACCCAGACCGGGCTGGGCCAGGGCGGCGCCAGCGTGGCCGTGGAAGAAGGCCGCGTGCGCGTCACCCACATCACCCGCGCCACCCCGCCCGCTGCTGGCGCGACCACCCCAGGCGACTCGGAAAGCCTGCACAGCCTGAGCAGCATTGAACTGGGCGCGGGCCAGGCCATCGCCATCGGGGCCGACGGCCAGCTGGGCCCCGTGCAACGCCTGCCCGCCGCCAGCGCCGCCGCCTGGCGCGAAGGCCGCGTCAGCTTCAGCGGCGAGCCGCTGGCCCAGGCGCTGGCCGAGTTCGAACGCTATGGCCCCACCCGCCTGATCATTCGCGACCCGGCCGTGGCCGCCCTGCGCGTGCACGGCAGCTTCAGCCTGCACCGGGTCGATGCCTTTGCCCGCGCCTTGCCGCACGTGCTGCCCGTGCGCCTGCAAGCCGCCCCCGGCGGACAGATCGAAATCGTGCGGCGTTAAGCTCCTGTTCAAGCGCCTGTTCAAGCGCCTGTTCAAAGCGCCTGCTGGCGGCCTGCGCACCGCCACGCCCAACCGCCCCGGGCCAGCCGCCGCAAAAAATGCGCGCAGCCACCTCAACACATCGCGCGCCCGTGCGTCATCACAGCCAGCACGCTTTTTTCCAAACCGTTGAGGAGACTCCCGCCATGCGCACCCTACGCGCCGCCCCGCCCGCACCGCGCCTTTGCCCCGTTAACTCCGTTAACCCCGCCTCGCCTGCCCGCCCCGCGCCGCTGGCGCTGGCCATTGCCCTGGCCTTGGCTGCCAGTGCCGCCGCGCCCCACGCCTGGGCCCAGGGCCAGCCGGCAGAAACAGCCGCCGCCATCCACCTGCCCGCCCAGCCGCTGGGCCAAGCCCTCAACGAACTGGCCCGCCAGGCCGGGCTGCAACTGCTGGTGCGCCCCGAACTGGTGGCCGGCAAAACAGCCCCGGCCGTCTCCGGGCGGCTGACGGCGCGGCAGGCACTGCAACGCCTGCTGGCCGGCAGCGGCCTGGCGGCCGATGTGCGGGGCGCGGAAGTCACCGTGCGCCCCCTGCCCGCGGCCCCGGCCCGGCCTGCCGCCCCCGCCACCCCTGCCGCCGCGCCGGGCGAGGCCCAAGCCCTGCCCGCCGTCACCGTCACCGCCGCGCCCGATTTGAGCGGCACCACCGAAGGCACGCGCTCCTTCACCACCCGCGCCATGTCCAGCGCCACCGGCTTGGCCCTCTCGCCGCGCGAGACGCCCCAGTCGGTCAGCGTCATCACGCGCGAGCGCATCGAGGCCCAGGGCCTGGGCACCTTGAGCGATGCCGTGGCGGCCACGCCAGGCATGCACACCATGCCAAACGACACGCGCGGCGACCGCATGAGCGCGCGCGGCTTTGAAATCAACAACTACCAGATTGACGGCGTGTCGCTCAACTGGCCCCGGCAATGGGACGCGGGCGAAACCCGCAACAACCTGGCCATGTACGACCGGGTGGAAGTGGTGCGCGGCGCCACCGGCCTGCTGACCGGCGCGGGCGAGCCTTCGGCCAGCATCAACATGGTGCGCAAGCGCGCCGAATCGGACGTGTTCACCGGCCAGGTGCAGGGCGAACTGGGTTCGTGGCAGCACCGCAGCGGCATGGCGGATGTGTCCGCCCCGCTCAACGCCAGCCGCAGCGTGCGCGCCCGCGTGGTGGCCCAGGCCACCAGCCGCGACACCTTCATCGACCGCGAGCACATCGATAGCCAGCTCTTTTACGGCACGGTCGAGGCCGATCTTTCCGATGCCACCCGCCTGACCCTGGGCGGCGATTGGCAAAACTTCAAGCCGCGCGGCGCACCTTGGAGCGGCCTGTTGCTTTGGGACAGCGAGGGCCGCCGCATCACCGATTGGCCGCGCGGCTACAGCCTCGCGGCCAATTGGGGCGGTTGGGCCAGCACGCAAAAAACCCTGTTCGCCAAGCTGGAGCACCGCTTCAACGACGACTGGACGCTGAAGCTGGACGCCCAGCACGCCGACAACAATGCCGACCTCAAACTGAGCTGGCCTGAGGGCGCGCCAGACCGCCACAGCGGCGGCGGCGTGGAGTTTTACAACAGCTATCAGCAAAGCGAGCGTAACCAGAAGGACCTGGGCTTGCGCCTGAACGGCGCTTTCAATGCCTGGGGCCGCCGCCACGAGCTGATGACCGGCCTGATCTGGGCGCGCCAGCGCTGGTGGGCTGAAAAAACCCATGAGGGCGAGTACGCGCTGCCCAACGTCTGGGCCTTTGACGGCACGGTGCCCGAGCCGCCCCGGCTAGCCGAACCTGAGCTGATGGGCGATGTGCGCAGCACGCAGCGCGCCGCCTACGTGGCCGCCCGCCTGCACGTGGCCGAGCCGCTCAAGCTCATCGTGGGCACGCGCGTGACCGACCTCAAGCGCACCGGCGGCGCCGGGGCCATCTGGCATTACGCGTTCCAGACGCACGACAAACACGTGTTCACGCCCTACATCGGCGCGGTGTACGACCTGGGCGGCAGCTACTCGGCCTATGCCAGCGCCACGCGCATCTTCAAGCCGCAGGAAGATCGCGACCGCCACGGCCAGCCACTGCCCTCGCTCCAGGGCCGGAACCTGGAGGCGGGCCTGAAGGCCGAATGGCTGGACGGCCAGCTCACCGGCAGCCTGGCCGTGTTCCAGACCACGCAGGACAAACTGGCGGTGCCAGACGGCAACCTGATCGTGCCCGGCACGGTGGACGAACAGGCCTACCGCGCCGCCAACAACGTGAAAACGCGCGGCTACGAGCTGGAACTGACGGGCCGCCTGGCCCCCGGCTGGGACGTGAGCCTGGGCTGGACGCAATTGAGTACCAAGGAAGCCGATGGCGCGCGTGTACGTCCCCAGCACCCCAGCCGCATGCTCAAGCTCTATACCCAGTACCGCCTGCCTGGCGCGTGGAACAAGCTCACGCTGGGCGGCGGCCTGAACTGGCAAGGCCGCACTTACACAAACACGGAAAACCCGGTCACTGGTGCGCCCGAGCAACTGCGCCAGAACGCCTACGCACTGCTGAACCTGAGCGCGCGCTACCAGTTCACCCCGCAACTGGGCGCGCGCCTGGCCGTGAACAACGTGCTGGACAAGCGCTACCTGTCCAACGTTTCGGCCTTCGACCGCCTGCAATACGGCGCGCCGCGCAGCGTGATGCTGACGGTGGATTACCGCTTCTGAAGCGAGCCAATGCGCCTTGCGGCGCATCGCCCGGTTTGCTGCCCAGCCCTCACCCTCTCCCGCCAGCGGGAGAGGGAGAACAAGCCAAGGCCCGCGCCCGCCCGGCCACCCGCCACGGGCTGCCTATACTGCGCGCCGCCATGAATACAGACCTTGCCCGCCTGCGCAAAAGCTACGAGCGCGCCGAACTGAATGAACAAGCCTCCCACGCTGACCCGCTGGCGCAGTTTGCCCAGTGGTTCGACGAGGCGCGCCGCAGCGAGGTACCCGAGCCCAACGCCATGACGCTGGCCACCGTGGGCAGTGACCTGCGGCCCAGCACGCGGGTGGTGCTCATCAAGGATTTCGACGCGCGCGGCATCGTCTGGTACACCAACTACCAAAGCCGCAAGGGGCAGGAGCTGGCGGGCAACCCCTTTGCAGCGCTGCAGTTTCACTGGGTGGAGCTGGAACGCGTGGTGCGCATTGAAGGCCGGGTAGAAAAGGTCAGCGACGCCGAAAGCGACGAATACTTTGCCAGCCGCCCGCTGGAAAGCCGCATTGGCGCCTGGGCCAGCCCGCAGAGCCAGCCCATTGCCGGCCGCGCCTGGCTGGTGGCGGAGGCGGCGCAATATGCCGCGCGCTTTTTGCTGCACCCGCCGCGCCCGCCGCATTGGGGCGGCTACCGCCTGCGGCCTGACGCCTGGGAGTTCTGGCAAGGCCGCCCCAGCCGCCTGCACGACCGTCTGCGCTACCGGCTGGCGCCGGGCGATGACGGCACGGACCGCTGGGTGCGCGAGCGGCTAGCTCCCTGAGAGGCTGAAAACAGCCCGTGCTGCGGGGTTCACCCCGATCCAATCCGCCGGACATCAATCGCCAGGACAAGACTTCGCGCCCACGTATTTCCCTGTGCCCCTTTGGCCCAGCCCAAGGCGTGTGGCCGTGCCTCACAGCTTGCCGGCAGCCACCCGCCCGCTGGCCCGTGCGCCCTGCGGAAACCAACCAAAAAAGGGAAAAATGGCGCTATGGCAATACCCATATGCCACAAACGCTATTCTTTCAAGAGCACGAACCGACTGTTTGAAACCCAGACCAATCCAACGCGCCCTGCCGCGTTAGCGCCTGCGCATGATTTCAAAACAGCACGGTGCTCAGCCAATAGGCCAGTGCCGCCACGAAGGCGCTGGCCGGAATGGTGAGCACCCAGGCCCAAACGATGTTGCCCGCCACGCCCCAGCGCACGGCGCTGGCGCGCTGGGTGGAGCCTACGCCGACGATGGCGCCCGTGATGGTGTGCGTGGTGGAGACCGGTATGCCCAGCGCGGTGGCGATAAACAGCGTGAGCGCGCCGCCCGTTTCGGCGCAAAAGCCGCCCACGGGCTTGAGCTTGGTGATTTTCTGGCCCATGGTTTTGACGATGCGCCAGCCGCCGAACATGGTGCCGGCGGCAATGGCCACGTAGCAGCTGACAACCACCCAGGCAGGCGGCGCGCTGCTTTCGGCCGCGCTGTAGCCGGTGGCGATGAGCAGCATCCAGATGATGCCGATGGTTTTTTGCGCGTCATTGCCGCCGTGGCCCAGGCTGTAGGCGCCAGCAGAGGCCAGTTGCAGGCGGCGGAACCATTTGTCCACCTTGCTGGGGCGGGTGCGGCGGAACACCCAGGCCACGCCCACCATCATGAGCGAGCCGAGCAGAAAGCCCAGCAGGGGCGACACGAAGATGAACGCCACGGTTTTCAGCAAACCGCCCGCCACCAGCACTCCCGTGCCCGCCTTGGCCGTGGCCGCGCCGACGATGCCGCCAATGAGCGCGTGCGACGAGCTGCTGGGAATGCCGTAGTACCAGGTGACCAGGTTCCAGGTGATGGCGCCCACCAGCGCGCCAAAGACCACATGCGTATCGACCACGCCCGGCTGCACGATGCCCTTGCCCACGGTGGCGGCCACCGAGAGGTGGAAGATGAAGATGGCGATGAAGTTGAAGAACGCGGCGAACATCACCGCCTGCGTGGGCCGCAGCACGCCGGTAGAGACTACGGTGGCGATGGAGTTGGCGGCGTCATGAAAGCCGTTCATGAAGTCGAACACGATGGCCAGCGTGACGAGCATGGCGATGACCCAGAGGGCGGCTTGTGCGGTTTCCATGCGGAGAAAGCGGGTTGAAAGTGGAACAGGTGTGGCCGTGGCGCTGGCCGTGAACGGCGCGGGCGGGCTAACAAGCGGGGCGCAATGAGGGGCGGCGGGCCGGTCAGGAGTTTTCGAGGATCACGCCCTCGATCTGGTTGGCCACGTCTTCGCACTTGTCGGTCACGCTTTCCAGCAGCTCGTAAATGGCCTTGAGCTTGATGAGTTCGCGCACGTCTTCTTCTTCACGGAAGAGCTTGCTCATGGCGCTGCGCAGCACGCGGTCGGCGTCGGATTCCAGGCGGTCGATTTCCTCGCAGGTCTTGAGGGCCGCTTCGGCGATGGCCGGGTCGGCCACGCGGCCCAGCAGGCTGACGGCGTGGCGCACGCGCTCGCAGCATTTGACGCAGAGGCTGGCCAGGCGGGAAATTTCCTCCGTCATGTGGCGCACGTCGTACAGCGCCATGGCTTCGGCGCTGTCTTGCAGCAGGTCGGCCACGTCATCCATCAGGTTGATGAGGCCGTGGATCTGCTCGCGGTCAATGGGGGTAATGAACGTGGTGTGGATCAGCCGCGTGACTTCATGCGTGACGCGGTCCGCCGCGCGTTCCGCCTCGTCCACCTCGCGGTTGTGCTGTTCGCGCAGCTGCGCGTCCCCATAGTGGGTGACCAGACGCTCAAAGGCCTGCACGGCCGCCAGAATGCAGTCGGCGTGCTGGTTGAAAAGCTCGAAAAAATTGCCTTCCTTGGGCAACAGCTTGCTGAACAGCATGGTCAGGGAACCTCCGGCGCTTGGGTAAATGCTTGAATGGACAGGCAGGCAGCGGACTAGCCAGACGCCCAAGGAATGGCTGGCAATACCAGCCCCTCACGAAAGGCCAACCCCTGCGCAACGGCCTTGCACATGACCTGCCAGTTGCGCCCAAGTTTACTTGCGCGCTTGCGGCTGGCTGGGCCGCGTGGCGTGCCCCGCCAGCTCCTCTTGACAACAAAGCTGGAAACGGCCTTGCCGTTCAAACACCCGCTGCGTGGCCCCTGGCATGGGCCACGTGGTTGGGACAGCCACACGCGCCGCCAACCAGGCCGCAGCCAGCGACTTGGGCGGATATGTGTCCAGCCTTTGGACAGCTTATGCCTGCTGCACCACGGTCACAGGGCCGTGGTCGTCGCAATGATCGCCGTGCGGGTGGTGCAGGTGGCCGTTGACCAGATAGTCCACGTGGTCACCGTGCGGCACGGCAGGGTGTCCGCAGCCGGGGCCGTGAATATGCCCTGGCTCATGGCCGCCGCACCGGTGGGCAGGTGTGCAGGCATCCGGGTTGGTGGCTGAAACGGCGATGACGTGCTCGTCCACATGGTCGCCATGGGGGTGATGCAGGTGGCCGTCGTGCAGGTAGTCCACATGGCCGTCATGCTCAATGGCGGTGTGGCCGCAGCCAGGGCCGTGCTGGTGGGCATGGTTGGCGTGATGGGGGTGTTGGCAAGTGCTCATGGCGTGCTCCTTGGCAGTGGAAAACCGGCCCTGATGAAAGAAGCCGGGGTTGGGAAAAAGGTAGGCGCCCATGGGGCGCGCCGCAGCGGTACGCCTCCCGCAGTCCGTGGGCCGGGCAACAAGTGCGAAGCCATGATGCGGCTGCGGCGGCACGCCACGGCTCTAGGGTTGAAGGCGGTCTTCGGCTTCACCGGCATGGCGCAACACGTTCTCAATCAAGGCTGTCACATGGTCGTCGGCCAGGGCGTAATAGACATGGCGCGCCTCGCGGCGGCGGCTGACCAGGCGTGCCGCATGCAGTGTTTGCAGGCGGGCAGAAATGCTGCCGGTTTTGCCCTGTTCCAGCGCCGTCAACTCGGCCACGCAGCGCTCTCCGCGTTGCAGCCACAGCAGCAGCCGCATGCGGGCGGGGTCGCTCATGGCATGGCACATGGCCGCCGCCTGCTCCAGCTGGCGGGTGGTGCAAGCCAGCGGCGATTCATGGGCCGGAGGATGTTCGCAGCAGGCGCCGACTTCAGGCGCTTGCGGGCGCATGGGCGGCGCGGCAGTGGTGTCCATCTGATATTTCTTCATTCAAACGAATGATGGAATATTAATCCCAAAAAACGCCACAGCTGGCGGTGTGGCATTCAGCCCCTGGGCAGAGGGGCATATGAAGAGAAGAAAGCATGCGGAAAATTTGAGCCTGTTCCCATCTGGCGGAGCCAGCCCTGCCCCTTTTTTCCGGCCAGCCAGCACACGCGCGGCAGTCCGCTGCCGCCTCCCCCGCAAGCCATCCAAGGCATAAGGGAAGCGGTGCGTACCAGGCGTGTGCGTTGGGGCGGTCAGTCCGCTTCGCGGCTGGCGCGCTTGCGCTCGTGCTCTTTGAGGTAGCGCTTGCGCAGGCGAATGCTCTTGGGCGTGATTTCGACCAGCTCGTCGTCTTCCACGAAGTCCACGCCGTATTCCAGCGTCAGATCAATCGGCGGAGTAATCTTGATGGCATCTTCCTTGCCGCTGACACGGAAGTTGGTCAGCTGCTTGGTACGCGTGGCGTTCACCACCAGGTCGTTGTCGCGGTTGTGGATGCCCACGATCATGCCTTCGTAAACCGGGTCACCCGCTTTCACGAACATGCGGCCGCGATCGTCCAGCTTGCCCAAGGCGTAGGTGAAGATTTCGCCATCGTCCATACTGATGAGCACACCGTTCTTGCGCCCGCCCACGTCGCCCTTGTAGGGCTCGTAGCCGTCGAAGATGCTGGCGATCAGGCCGCTGCCGCGCGTGAGGTTGAGAAATTCGTTGGAAAAGCCGATCAGCCCGCGGGCGGGGATGCGGTACTCCAGGCGCACGCGGCCGCGCCCGTCAGGCTCCATGTTGACCATCTCACCCTTGCGCTCGCCCAGCGCCTGCATCACGCCGCCCTGGTGGTTTTCTTCCACGTCGGCCGTGACGAGCTCCATCGGCTCGTGGCGCTCGCCGTTGATGGTCTGGAACATCACGCGCGGCTTGCTCACGGCCAGTTCGTAGCCTTCGCGGCGCATTTCTTCGAGCAGGATGGTCAGGTGCAGCTCGCCCCGGCCGCTCACTTCAAACACGCCGTCTTCGTCGGTTTCCTTCACGCGCAGGGCCACGTTGCTTTGCAGCTCTTTTTGCAGGCGGTCCCAGATCTGGCGGCTGGTGACGAATTTGCCCTCGCGCCCAGCCAACGGACTGGTGTTGACGCAGAAGTTCATCGTGAGCGTGGGCTCGTCGATCTTGAGCATGGGCAGCGGCTGCGGGTTGGCGGGGTCGGTAATCGTCACGCCGATGCCGATGTCCTCAATGCCATTGATAAGCACGATATCGCCCGGGAAAGCCTCTTTCACCTGCACGCGATCCAGCCCCTCAAAGGTCAGCACTTGATTGATGCGGCCCTTGTATTGCTTGCCGTCCGGCCCTTCCATCACCAGCACGTCTTGCGCGGGCTTGAGCGTGCCCGCATTGATGCGGCCCACACCGATGCGGCCCACGAAACTGTTGTAGTCCAGCGCCGAAATTTGCAATTGCAGCGGGGCGTTGCGGTCGCACTCGTGCGGCGGCACGTGCTTCAGGATGGTTTCAAACAGGGCCGACATGTCCGGCCCCCACTGCTCGCCCGGCGCGCCTTCTTCCAGGCTGCTCCAGCCATTGATGCCGCTGGCGTAAACGACCGGAAAGTCCAGCTGTTCGTCGGTCGCGCCCAGCTTGTCGAACAGATCGAAAGCGGCGTTGATCACCTTGTCGGGGTTGGCGCCAGGCTTGTCCACCTTGTTGACCACGACGATGGGCTTGAGGCCCAGCGCCAGCGCCTTTTTCGTGACGAAGCGCGTTTGCGGCATGGGGCCTTCTTGCGCATCAATCAACAGCACCACGCCATCGACCATGCTCAAGGCGCGCTCCACCTCGCCGCCAAAGTCCGCGTGGCCGGGCGTATCCAGGATGTTGATATGCGTGCCCTGCCAGTTCACGGCGCAGTTCTTGGCCAGGATGGTGATGCCACGCTCGCGCTCGATGGCGTGGTTGTCCATCACCGTATCGACCACTTTTTCGTGATCGGCAAAGGTGCCGCTCTGACGCAGCAACTGGTCAACCATGGTGGTTTTGCCGTGGTCCACGTGGGCGATGATGGCGATGTTGCGGATTTGGGAACTCATAAAAAAAACCGTGATGAAAAAAAGAAAAATCGTTCAGATCAGCCGCTGGTACAGCGCCAGATGGGCGGCGCTGAAGCAGCAGAACACCACTTGATCCAGCGCCGCCAGCCCCGGGTGCTGGCGCACCGCCGCCACGGCAATGGGCGCGGCCTGATCGGCCGGATAACCATAGACCCCGGTGCTGATGCACGGAAACGCCAGGCTTTTCAGGCCGTGCCGCACCGCCAGATCCAGGCTGTGCGTGTAGCAGGCGCGCAGCAAATCCGCCTCGCCCTGCGCGCCGCCGCGCCAGATGGGCCCCACGGCGTGAATGACGTGGCGACACGGCAGGCGGTAGGCGCCGGTCATCCTGGCCTGCCCCGTGGCGCAGCCGCCCAGCCGGCGGCATTCGGCCAACAGCTCAGGGCCTGCGGCGCGATGAATGGCCCCATCCACCCCGCCGCCGCCCAGCAAAGACGCATTGGCGGCGTTGACGATGGCGTCCACGGCCAGGGTGGTGATGTCGGCCTGGAGGGCGATAAGGCGCGGCGCTGGCGTGTTGGAATGGCTCATGCAAATGCCCTCGGGTCATCCATCGGATGGGCAAGCGGCAAACGATCGCCCCGCCACCGCTGACGGCTCAAGCGCCAAATATCGAAAGGCATCGCCTGCCAGGGCGCAGGCAGTTGCCCAGGGCCCTGGTTTTGCGCCCCAAAGTGGGCCGCCAGTCTTTGCGAGGCAATGTTCTCTGGATGGATGAAATGGCTGATGTTCTCCCAGCCCAGCTGCGTGAACACCCAATCGGCGAGCGCGGCCAGGGCTTCGCGCGCCAAGCCCTGCCCCTGGTGAGCAGGATGCAAGGCATAAATCACTTCCGGGCAAGGCCAGCCTTGGGGATGCCACGGCCCCGCGTAGCCCAGCCAGCGTCCACTGGTTTTATCCAGCACGGAAAACGGCCCGAAGGCTTGCAAGAACCAGCTTCCGCCCAATTGCAAAAAAGTGCGCCAAGCTTCATGGCGTCCACGTGCCCCGCCGATGAAGCGGCACGCCGCTTCATCGGCCATCAACTCGGCGTAACGCTCAAAGTCTTGCCGCTGCGGCGGGCGCAGCACGAGCCGGGTGGTTTCCAACGCTGTCATGAACGTTTTACGCGCCATTCGGCGCCCCTTCCACCGGTTTTTGCAGCAGCGTTTGCGCCACCTCCACCGGACTGAGCAGGCGCACGGGGATCAACTCCCCCGCCCTCACATGCGCCGTGCCCAGCAGGGCGCGGGGCTGCTCGCCGAACACGGCCACCTGCGGCGCGTCTGGCCAGGGGCCGCGGCGGCGCATGCCGCTCAGGAAACGGCCGGCCTCCTCGGACGGCAGCGTGACGGGGGCATGCCCGGACAGCAGGCTTTCGATGGGCAGCAGGCAGGCCAGGCGCTGGGCTTCGTCCATTTGCTCCAGCGTTTTCAACGTGATGCACTGGCTTTGGTTGAAGGGGCCGGTTTGCACGCGGCGCAGGCGCGTCAGGTGGCCGCCGCAGCCCAGGGCATGGCCAATGTCTTCGCCCAGGGTGCGGATGTAGGTGCCTTTGCTGCACCTTACTTCAATTTTGATAGCTGCTTGGGCTTGCCCATCCTGCCCTAAAGCCAGATTCAATGCATGAATTTGCACCTGGCGCGCTTCGCGCGCCACTTCCACGCCGGCGCGGGCGTATTCGTACAGCGCCTTGCCGTCTTTCTTCAGCGCGCTGTGCATGGGGGGCACTTGGGCGATGGGGCCCAGAAAGCGCTGGCGCACGGTTTCGAGCTGCGCGGCCGTGATGGCGGGCACGGGGCGGCGTTCGATCACCTCGCCTTCGGCGTCGCCCGTGGCGGTGCGCACGCCCAGTTGCAGCGTGGCTTCATAGGCCTTGTCGGCGTCCAGATGGCCGGCGCTGAACTTGGTGGCGGCGCCAAAGCACAGGGGCAGCACGCCGCTGGCTAGCGGGTCGAGCGTGCCGGTGTGGCCGGCCTTTTCGGCGCGCAGCAGCCACTTGGCTTTTTGCAGCGCCTGGTTGCTGGACAGGCCCAGCGGTTTGTCGAGCAGTAACACCCCATGCACCGGGCGCCGCTGCACCCGGGTGCGTGGGGCAGCCGTCATGCGTCTTCGCCCTCTTGCTTGGCGCGCGAGGCGACGGCCTTGGCAATCAGCGCGTTCATGTCGGCCGCGCGTTCGGTGGTGCGGTCGAAGATGAAGTGCAGCGTGGGCACGGTGTGGATGTGCAGGCGCTTGAACAGCAGGTTGCGCAGGTGCCCGGCGGCGTGGTTGAGGGCGTCTTGCGTCTGCTCTGCATCGCCGGTGAGCAGGCTGAAATACACCTTGGCGTGGGCGTAGTCGGGCGTGACTTCCACGGCGTTGAGCGTGACCATGCCGACGCGCGGGTCTTTCAGCTCGCGCGCGATCAGCTCGGACAGGTCGCGCTGGATCTGGTCGGCCACGCGAAAGCCGCGATTGGGAACGGAGCGCTTGCGGGACATGGGTCGGGGGTAAGCAGAAAGTGACGGAAAAGCCCTGCCGGAGCGGCCCGGCACTCACGCCAGATCGGCGGGGCCTTGTCCGGGGCATGGGGCTGCGCAGGCCGCGCCGGGGCCACGGCGCGGCGCGCAGGGCGGCGGTCAGGCCATTACAGCGTGCGCGCGATCTCCTTGATCTCGAAGAATTCGAGCTGGTCGCCTTCCTTGATGTCGTTGTAGTTCTTGAGTTTGATACCGCACTCGAAGCCTTCCTTGACTTCCTTGACGTCGTCCTTGAGGCGCTTGAGCGACTCCAGCTCGCCGGTGTAGATGACCACGTTGTCGCGCAGCAGGCGGAAGTGGGCGTCGCGCCGCACCACGCCGCTGGTGACGTAGGAGCCGGCCACGGTGCCGATCTTGGAGGCCACGAACACGGTGCGGATCTCGGCCATGCCGATGACTTCTTCCTTCTGCTCGGGCGCCAGCATGCCGCTCATGGCGGCCTTCAGCTCGTCCACGGCGTCGTAGATGATGTTGTAGTAGCGGATCTCGACGTCGTTGGCCTCGGCCAGCTTGCGCGCGCCCGCCTCGGCGCGGGTGTTGAAGCCGATGATGAGCGCCTTGGAGGCGATGGCCAGGTTGACGTCGCTCTCGCTGATGCCGCCCACGGCGGCGTACACCATCTGCACCTTGACCTCGTCGGTGCTGAGCTTGAGCAGCGAGGCGGCCAGCGCCTCCTGCGAGCCCTGCACATCGGCCTTGATGATGATGGGCAGCTGCTTGACCTCGCCCGCCGTCATGTCGGAGAACATGTTCTCCAGCTTGGCGGCCTGCTGCTTGGCCAGCTTGGTGTTGCGGAACTTGCCGGCGCGGTAGGTGGCGATTTCGCGGGCGCGGCGCTCGTCGGCCAGCACCATGAATTCGTCGCCGGCCTGCGGCACGTCGCCCAGGCCCTGGATTTCCACGGGAATCGACGGGCCGGCGGTCTTGATGGGGCGGCCGTTCTCGTCCAGCATGGCGCGCACGCGGCCGGAGGTCTGGCCCGCCAGCACCACGTCACCCGTCTTGAGCGTGCCGGACTGCACCAGCACGGTGGCCACGGGGCCGCGCCCTTTGTCTAGGCGCGCTTCGATGACCAGGCCCTTGGCGGCGGCATCCACCGGCGCCTTGAGCTCCAGCACCTCGGCTTGCAGCAGCACGTGTTCGAGCAGGTCATCAATGCCCATGCCGGTCTTGCTGGAAACAGGCACGAAGGGCGAATCGCCGCCGAATTCCTCGGGCACGACTTCTTCGCCCACCAGTTCGCCCTTGACCTTCTCGATGTTGGCCTCGGGCTTGTCGGCCTTGGTGATGGCAACAACGATGGGCACGCCGGCTGCCTTGGCATGCTTGATGGCTTCCTTGGTCTGCGGCATCACGCCGTCATCAGCGGCCACAACCAGGATGACGATGTCGGTGGCCTGCGCGCCCCGGGCGCGCATGGCGGTGAAGGCCTCGTGGCCGGGCGTGTCCAGGAAGGTGACGATGCCGCGCGGCGTTTCGACGTGGTAGGCGCCGATGTGCTGCGTGATGCCGCCGGCCTCGCCCGCCGCCACCTTGGCGCGACGGATGTAGTCCAGCAGCGAGGTCTTGCCGTGGTCCACGTGGCCCATGACGGTGACCACGGGCGCGCGCGGCAGCGCCTCGGCCGACTGGGCCTGCACTTCTTCCTCGGTGAAAGCCTCGGGATCGTCCAGCGCGGCCACCACGGCGGTGTGACCCATTTCCTCGACGACGATCATGGCCGTGTCCTGATCCAGCGGCTGGTTGATGGTGACCATCTGGCCCATCTTCATCAGCGCCTTGATGACCTCGGAGGCCTTGATCGCCATCTTGTGCGCCAGCTCGGCCACGGTGATGGTTTCGGGCACGTGCACCTCAATGACGCGCTGCTCCACCGGTGCGGGCGCGGCGCGTTGCTCCTCGCCACGGCCGCCGCGGTCGCCGCGTTTGCCCTTGGGCCCGCTGCGCCAGTTGTTGCGGCCCACGCCGCCGGAGCTGTCGCCCCGGGTCGGAATGCCTTTTTTCTTGGCCGGATCGCCCGCCCAGCTCGACGAGAGCTTGGCCGACTTGACTTCCTTTTGCGCCCCAGCCGCAGGCGCCTTGGCCGTGCCCGTCCCCGTTCCTGCGGGCTTGTGCAACGTGCCTTTCTTGGCCTCTTCGGCTTTCTTGTCCTCGGGTTTCTTGGCCACCAGCACCTTGCGCGGCGCGTTCATCATGGCGCGGATGGCCTCGGCCTCGGCCAGCGCCTTGCGGCGGCGCTCCTCCTGGTCTCGCTGGCGGGCGGCTTCATCTTCAGCACGGGGCTGGGGCTGTGCAGGCGCTGGCGCAGCCGCCTTGGCTGTGGCAGGGGGCGCTTTCGCCTCGGCCGCCGGCGCGGCGACAGGGGCAGGCGCGGGCTTGGCCGGCACAGCCTCAGGCGCCGCAGGGGCAGGCACCGGCTCGGCACTGGCGGCAGGCGCGGGTGTTACGGCCACAGGCGTACCGGCCGCTGGCGCCGCTTCAGCGCTTGCCGCGCTGGCCGCCTTGGCGGCCTCCTGATCGGCGGCAGCGCGCTGGCGCTCTTGTTCCTCGCGCTGGCGGCGTTTTTCAGCCGCTTCTTCTTCCTGGCGGCGCAACAGCTCGGCTTGACGGCGCGCTTCCTCTTCGCGGCGGGCGGCTTCAGCAGCGTCAATCACGGGGGATGCGACAGGGGAAACCGCAGGCGCGGGAGCCGGAGCGGCAGACGGCGCAGGCGCCGTGGCCGCAGGCGCTGGCATCACCGAATCCTCATCGCGCTTGATAAAGGTGCGCTTCTTGCGCACTTCCACCTGAATGGTGCGCGCCTTGCCCGTGGCGTCGGCCTGCTTGATCTCGCTGGTGGTTTTCTTGGTCAGCGTGATCTTTTTGCGCGCGGCGCCAGCCGTGCCATGGCTGGTTTGCAGGTAGGCCAGCAGTTTCTGCTTGTCAATTTCGGTCACGGCATCGGAGGCCGACGCCTTGGCCACGCCCGCCGCCTGCAACTGTTCCAGCAGGGTGCCAACGGAGCGTTTGAGTTCTTTCGCAAACTCGGCAACTGTGATGTTCGACATATTCTGTGCGTGCCTCCATGCCCTTACTCTTGGCCGCTGAACCAATGTTCACGCGCCTTCAGAATGAGGGCGCGGGCCTCTTCCTCGGTCTGTCCCGTGATGTCGGTCAGCTCGTCAATGGCCAGATCGGCCAGGTCGTCGCGTGTGCGCACGCCAGCCTCGGCCAGCTTGGCAATGAGCTCCGGGGTCAGGCCTTCCAGGTCGCGCAGATCCTGCGAAACGGTGTCCACGCTTTCCTCGCGCGCAATTTCCAGGGTGAGCAGCGCGTCCTTGGCGCGTGCGCGCAGTTCATTGACGGTGTCTTCGTCGAAGGCCTCGATCTCCAGCATTTCCTGCAGCGGCACATAGGCCACTTCTTCCAGGCTGGTGAAGCCTTCCTCAATGAGGATGTCGGCGATTTCCTCGTCCACATCCAGCTTTTCCATGAAGAGCTGGCGGATGGAGCCGGTTTCCTCAGCTTGTTTCTGGGCCGATTCGGCCGCGTCCATGATGTTGATCTTCCAGCCCGTCAGCTCGGAGGCCAGGCGCACGTTCTGCCCGCCGCGGCCGATGGCAATGGCCAGGTTTTCCTCGTCCACCACCACGTCCATGGCGTGCTTTTCCTCATCCACCACAATGGACGACACGTTGGCCGGCGCCAGCGCGCCAATGACGAATTGCGCCGGGTCTTCGCTCCACAGCACGATATCCACGCGCTCGCCTGCCAGTTCATTGGTGACAGCGCCCACGCGCGAGCCCCGCACGCCTACGCAAGTGCCAATGGGGTCGATGCGCTTGTCGTGGCTGACGACGGCGATCTTGGCGCGGCTGCCCGGGTCGCGCGCGCAGCTCTTGATCTCCAGCAGGCCCTGCTCGATCTCGGGCACCTCCTGGCGGAACAGCTCGACCATAAACTCCGGCGCCGAGCGCGACAGCAGAATGGGCGCGCCGCGCAGCGTCAGATCCACCGACATGATCATGGCGCGCACGCGGTCGCCGTTGCGCAGGTTTTCCTTCGGAATCATCTCGCTGCGGCGCAGGCGCCCTTCCACCCGGCCCGATTCGACCAGGATGTCGCCCTTGTCCATGCGCTTGACGGTGCCGGTGAAAATCTTCTCGCCCCGGCTCATGAAGTCATTGAGCAGCATTTCGCGCTCGGCATCGCGGATCTTCTGCAGGATGACCTGCTTGGCCGCCATCGCGCCGATGCGCCCCACAGGCACCGATTCGACCGGCTCCTCGATGTATTCGTCCACCTCAATGTCGGGAATCTGCTCGCGCGCTTCGAACAGCAGGATTTCCTGGTCAGGCAGCTGCAGGCCCGCCTCATCCGGCACCACGTGCCAGCGGCGGAAGGTTTCATATTCGCCCGTGTCGCGGTTGATCGCCACGCGCAGATCCACCTCGCCTTCGTACAGCTTCTTGGCCGCCTGCGCCAGCGCCGCTTCGACGGCGCCAAACACCACGTCGCGCTCGACGTTCTTTTCACGCGAGATTGCCTCGACCAGCATCAACAGTTCGCGGTTCATGATTTCAGCCCTGCTCCATCCATCCTGATTGCATTCAGCTTGACCTGTCTGCTCTTACCCAATCATTCTTGCGCCGGCGTGCGCTGCCGGCCCTTGAAATCCACCACTGGCGCCAGCCGCGCCTCGCGCAGCTCGTCCAGCGTAAAACCCATGACATTCAGCGGCGCTTCCGCCAGGCGCTTGGCGCTGACGCGCTGGCCCGGCTTGGCCGGCGCCGGCTCATCACGCCAGACGATCTGCCAGCCGCCGTTTTCGGCGTGCTGCAAGGCGCCGCGAAACTTCTTGCGATTGGCGTTCACGCGCCCGCCAGCGGCCTCCGCCCCGATGGGCGCTTTCAGCGTCACATCCACCACTTCGCCCACGAAACGCTCGAAATCCTGCTCGTGGCGCAGCAAGCGGTCGATGCCGGGCGATGACACCTCCAGCCGCTTGTAGTCCACGCCCTCCACCTCCAGCGCGTACTGCAGCTGGCGGGTGGCACGCTCGCAGTCGTCCACCGTCACCGGCTCAGCGGGCGGCTGCCCCGGCTGCCAGGGAAAATCAATCGTCACGCGCAGCAAGCCGCCTGCAGAGCGCTCCAGCTCCACCAGCTCGTAACCCAGACCACGAACCGTGTCGTCGATGATTTGATGCAATGCCACGCGCGATGTACGAAAGCGAATAAACAAAAAAAATGGGCGGTTGGTTACCCGCCCATTCGGTCGTGAATAATCAGCCGAATTGTAGCACAAGGTGTGCCAGAAATGCGTTCACCCATCGCTGTTTCGGCTCACGGATAGGCGCAAGCCACTGCCCCGAAACAGGCCTGGCCTCTGGTGGCGGCGGTAGATGGCTTGGCACCCTTTCCCCTCCCAAACGGTTCACCACCTGCTACCTTGCCTTGATTTGCTCGGAAAAAGCGGCATAGAGCCGCTGGTTCATAATTTTGGCCGTTGAAATTTTCTCCCACACGCTTGCGCATGCCTTCTTCCATTGCTCCGCCCGACCACCTTGTCTCCGAAGTGGCTGCCCTGCTGGTTTCGGCTCTCAACCTGGACATGGATCCCTCCAGCATTGATCCTGACGCTCCCCTTTATGGCGATGGTCTGAATCTGGATTCGATCGATATTCTTGAAGTGGCCTTGGCCGTTTCCAAAAAATACGGCTTCCAGCTGCGCGCGGACAACGAAGACAACGCCGCGATCTACGCATCCTTGCGCAGCCTGAGCGCCTATATCGCAGCCCACCGGACGGCCTGAGCCGAGGCGCTGCGGCCCCGTTTCTTGCCATGCGCGTCTGGTCCGTTTCCCTGTCATCGCTTTGCCTGGTCGCAGGCGTTGTGCTCGCGGCGCTTTACGCGCTGGCCGCTTACTGGAGCGCTGACCGCTCTACCGTTTTCATTCTGTTCGCAGCTTTGCTGCCGCTGGCCTGGGGTGCCCTGGCGCTGGCACGCAGTGCCTTGCGGCCGGGCGTGCGTCCAAGCGCCCGGGCATGGCGGCTGGCGCCGGCGCTGCTTTTGCTGGCTGGCCTACCGCTGGCCTGGCAGCCACTGATGGACAACGTGCGCCTGCTCTACCTGCTGCAGCACGCCGGAATGCACGCGGCGCTGGCCTGGGTGTTTGGCCGCACGCTGGCGCCGGGCCGCACGCCCCTGTGCACGGAGATGGCAAGCTGGGTTCATGAAGACATCAATGCCCCGGCGCTGCGCCGCTACACGCGCAGTGTTACTGTGGTCTGGACAGCTTTCTTCGTGCTGATCACTGCCCTGTCGCTCGCGCTTTACCTGTGGGCCACCGCCCGCGTCTGGGCGATCTTTTCCACCGCGATCTCGCCGCTGCTGACGGGTCTGCTGTTCATTGCCGAGAACATGGCCCGCCACTGGCGCCTGCCGCCGCAGGATCGCGTTGGATTCAGCGGCACCTGGCGCGCTGTCCGGGCACGGCTGGCCGCCCGTGCGCAACAAGCGCCATAACCCATGATGGCCACTCGCCCACTCAGCACACACGCGCCTGACAGCGTGATCGCCTGGACCGCCACAGGCGCCGTGACCACGGCGCAGTACTGCGCTGACGTGATGCGCCTGGCCACCCAGCTTGCCACGCAAGCTGTCACTGCACCGGCTGCGGCTGGGCAGCCCCCCCAGCGTTTTGGCGTATTGAACACCTGCCAGGACCGCTATGGCTTCATGGTGGGCCTGGGCGCTGCACTGGTGCAGGGCGCGGTCACGCTGATGCCGGCCAACCTCACCCCGGTCGTGTTGCGCCAGCTGGCGCAAAGCCACGGCACGCTGCTGAACCTGCATGACGGCCATGCCCGGGCTGAAGGTGTGCCCGGCCTGCACGTCGCCCCGGTCGCCAGGCAGGGCGATGCTGCACCCATGCCACACATTCCCGCCAATCAGCTGGCGGTGGTGGCGTTCACATCCGGCTCCACCGGCACGCCCACGGCCCATGCCAAGCACTGGGGCGCGCTGTGCCTGAACGGCGCCAACGAGGCTGCCCGCCTGAATGCAGCCGGCCGGGCCATCGTCGCCACGGTGCCGGCACAACACATGTATGGCTTCGAATCCAGCGTGCTGATGACGCTGCACGGCGGCGCCAGCCTGTGGCACGGGCGCCCTTTCTACCCCGCCGATATCGCCGCGGCGCTGGCGTCCGTGCCACGCCCGCGCATGCTGGTGACCACGCCGTTTCACCTTTCCAACTTCATCGCCTCAGAGCTCACCCCGCCCCCCTGTGACCTGCTGCTATGCGCCACCGCCCCGCTGCACGAAGCGTTGGCCGAGCGTGGCGAAGCCTTGTTCGGCGCGCCATTGTTCGAAATCTACGGCTGCACTGAAAGCGGCCAGATTGCCAGCCGCCGCCTGCGGCACGACGCGGCCTGGCAGCTGCTGCCCGGCGTGGAAATGCATGTGGAAACAAGCGCCGAGGCCCAGAACCATGCCCTCACCGGCCCCGGCATGGCGGACGAGCCCGGTAGCGCCTGGGTTCACGGCGGCCATGTGGAAGGGCGCGTGGCTTTGTCCGACCGCATCCAGCCATTGCCTGACGGGCGCTTTTTGCTGCGCGGCCGTCACGCGGACATGGTCAACATCGCAGGCAAACGTGCGTCGCTGGCCAGCCTGAGCGCGCAATTGCGCGCAATCCCCGGCGTGACCGACGGCTGCTTTCTGCTGCCGGAAAGCCCGGCCGACCCCGCTAACCCTGCCGGCGTGACCCGCCTGGCCGCACTGGTGGTCGCCCCGGGCCTGAACAGCGCGCAGGTGCGGCATGCCTTGCGGCAGGCGATAGACCCGGTATTTCTGCCCCGCCCGCTGGTATTCGTGAACGCCCTGCCCCGCAATGCCACCGGCAAGCTGGTTCTGGCCGATCTGCAGCGCCTGCTGCCGCCCGTGCGCCGCAACCAGCGGCAAACCGGCTGAAACCGGCACCGCCTCATGTCCACGCCCCCCACACCTCCCGCGTCTTGCCCATCGCCAGCGTTATCGCCCGTGCGGCCCGCAGCGCACGGCTGGACGCACTGGCCCGTGCAAGCCTGCTGGAACGTGCCACCCGCACACCCGGCGCTGGTGGGGCACTTTCCCGGCCACCCCATCGTGCCCGGTGCGCTGTTGCTGGACACAGCCATTGCCCATGTCGAAGCCACGCGAGGCCGCCGCGTGCGGCAGGTCAGCGACGCCAAGTTCACCCTGCATGTCCTGCCCGGCCAAGCCTTGCGCCTGCACGTCCGCGAAGACCAGGGCGCCGCCTGCCGCGTTGTCATTGCGGTGCAAACCACGCCCGACGACTGGCACGCCGCCGCCAGCGCGCAGCTGGATCTGCAAGACTGATTCGATGCCTTCACCGCCGGCCACACCACCTGCGCGCCCACCCACCCCACCCGGCTGGCGCGCCGCCCCGGAACGCAGCTCCCCCGCCGTGCTGCGCCTGATGCGCTGGCTCTCGCTGCGCCTGGGGCGGCGCGCCAGTCGGCTCATTCTCTATCCCATCGCCGCCTATTTCGTGAGTTTTGCCCCTGCGGCGCGGCGCGCCAGCAAAGCCTATCTGGCACGCGCCCTGGGCCGGCCGCCTGTGCTGGCCGACGGCTTCCGGCACGTGCTGAGCTTCGCCTCCGTCATTCATGACCGCGTGTACTGGCTCAGCGGCCGGCTTGACCTGTTCGACGTGCGCGTCAGCGGCGAGGCTCACCTCGGCGCGCTGCGCCAGCAGGGGCGCGGCATCGTGTTCCTGGGCGCGCACTTTGGCAGTTTCGAAGCCTTGCGCGTGCTGGGCGAGCGCCATGCGCTGGACGTGAAAATGCTCATGTACCCCGACAACGCCCGCATGGTCACGGCCACGCTGGCCGCCATCAACCCGGCGCTGGCTGACCGCGTGATCGCGCTCGGCCGGCCCGAATCGGTCTTGCTCGTGCGCGAACACCTGGCACGCGGCGGCTGCATCGGCATCCTGGCCGACCGCCTGTTGCACGAAAGCGATGACAAGGCCCGCACCCTGCCCTTTCTGGGCCATGCGGCGCGCTTTCCCACCGGCCCGCTGCGCCTGGCCGCCATGCTGGGCGCGCCCGTGGTATTCATGGCCGGGCTTTATCTGGGCGGCAACCGCTACCATTTGCGCTTTGCCCCCGTGGCCGATTTCTCCGCCGTGAAAGCGCCCGACCGCCCGGCCGCCGTGGACGAGGCGCAGGCGCGCTTTGTCGCCCTGCTGGAACAAAATTGCCGTGAAGCCCCGTGGAACTGGTTCAACTTCTATGACTTCTGGCACCTCCCGCCCCGCCCGCCTGACAGCACACCGCCGCATTGAACGTGCCATGCTGCGCGCCACCGCCCGCCAGCGCTTGCTGCTTGCCCGCCACGGGCTGGCAGCCCTGCTGTCAGCGTGCCTGGCCACGCCCGCCAGCGCCGCCGCCTGGAACCTGGCCACGCTGATGCAGGCACTGGGACAGCAAGCCGCAGGCCATGCCCGTTTCACTGAAACGAAAACACTCGCCCTGCTGGAGCAGCCTTTGACCAGCCGGGGCGAGCTGGTCTATGCCCCGCCAGACCGGCTGGAAAAGCACACCGTGCAGCCACAAGCGGAATCCATGCGCGTGGCCGGCGACACGCTCACACTCACCCGCCAGGGCCAGGTTCACACCCTGCACTTGCCCGAACAGCCCCAGGCCCGCGCCATTGTGGATGCGGTGCGCGGCACGCTCACGGGCAACCACGCCCTGCTGGCGCGGCACTACACCCTGCGCCTGAGCGGCACGGCCGCCCGCTGGCGGCTCACGCTCACCCCGACAGGCACGGGCATGCGGCAGTGGGTCAGGCAGATCGAAGTGTCAGGCACGCAGGGGCGCATCCAGCAAATCGAAACGTTCCAGACCGACGGCGACCGCAGCCTGCTCGTCATCACGCCCTGCCCGGCGGGCGCCTGCCCTCCCGCCCGCTGATGACGGCCCCCGCCCCCATGCCTTCGCCAGCCCGCCGCGCCTGGGCATTGGGCCTGTGGCTGGCCTTGCTGGCCGCCGCGCTGGCCGTGGCGCTGCAAGCGCGTTACAGCAGTGACATGACAGCGTTCCTGCCGCGCCACCCCGATGCGCAAGAACGCTTGCTGGTCGAGCAGATCCAGCATGGCGCGCTTTCGCGCACCGTGCTTCTGGGCATTGACGGCGGCACCCCCGCGCAGCGCGCCGATACCTCCCGCGCGCTGGCGGCGGCCTTGCGCAGCATGCCCGGCTTCGTGGGCGTGCTCAATGGCGATGCCGACAGCCGCGCGCGCGACCAGCAATGGCTGCTGGCGCACCGCTACGTGCTCAGTCCCGCGATCACCCCTGCACGCTTTGAAGCAGCGGGGCTGCGCCAGGCCGTGGCCGCCAGCATCACGGCCCTGAGCGGCAGCGCCGGCCTGGCCCTCAAGCACCTGCTGCCCAGCGATCCCACTGGCGAGTTGGCGCAAACCCTGGCCACCGCAGGCACCACCGGGGCCAGCCAAGCCCCCGCCAGCCACGAAGGCGTGTGGGCCACGGCAGACGGCGCGCGCGCGCTGCTGGTGGCGCTGCTGGCCGCTGACGGCACCGACATCGACGCTCAGGCCGCCGCGCTGGCGGCCATCCAGAGCGCCTTCCGCGCGGCCAGCCCTGGCAGCGCACTGCATTTGGCGCTGGCGGGCGGCCCCGTTCAGGCGGTGTATGCCCGGGCCACCATCCGCCATGAAGTCCAGCGCCTGTCCATGCTGGGGGGGCTGGGCGTGCTCGCCTGGCTGTGGCTGGCTTACCGTTCGCCGCGCAACGTGCTGATCGGCCTGCTGCCCATTGCCACCGGCGTAGCCGCCGCCATAGCCGCCGTGGCGCTGGGGTTTGGCACCGTGTACGCCATCACCATCGGCTTTGGCACCACCCTGATGGGCGAAGCCATGGACTACAGCATCTATTACCTGACGCAAGCGCGGCGCGGCCATGCCTGGCAACGCGGCTACTGGCCTGCCGTGCGCCTGGGGGTGGCCACTTCGGTCTGCGGGTTCGCGGTGCTGCTGCTGTCCAGCTTTCCGGGGCTGGCCCAGCTGGGCGCGTATTCCCTGGCGGGCCTGCTCACGGCGGCGCTGGTCACGCGCTTTATCCTGCCCGCCCTGCCTGCGGCCCCCGTTGCGCCCGGCCGCCTGGCCCGCCTGGGGGCCGGCATGGCCATGCTGTACCACGCCCTGCCCCGCCTGCGCTGGCCGCTGGCGGGTTTGACGCTGGCCGCACTGGCCATGGTGCTGCTCACCCTGAGCGGGCATGGCCGCGCCCCGCTCTGGGCCGAAGGGCTGGCCGGCCTGAACCCGGCCCCGCGCCACCTGCAGATACTGGATGCCGAGCTGCGCCAGGCACTGGGCGCCCCCGATCCGGTGCATCTGGTCGTGGCCACAGCCCCCACGGCCGACGCCGCCTTGCGCACGGCCGAGCAAGCCCAGCAGCAACTGGCCGGCTTGCTGGCCAACGGGGCCATCACCCATCTTCAGAACCCGGCCCACTGGCTGCCCAGCGCCGCCACGCAGGCGGCACGCCGCGCCGCCCTGCCTGACGAAGCCACGCTGCGCGCACGCCTGCCGCACGCATTGGCCGGCCTGCCGCTGCGGGCTGAACGGCTAGAGCCTTTCGTGCAAGACGTGGCCCAGGCGCGCGAACAGCCACCGCTCACGGCCAGCCACCTGGCAGGCAGCAGCTTTCACTGGATGGTGCAAACCCTGCTGCTGCCGCATGACGGCGGCTGGGCAGCCCTGCTGCCGCTGACGCTGCCGGCCGATGCGGCCACCCGCCTGCGCAGCGCCGCGGCCATCCGCCAGGCACTGGCCAGCGCCGCCCCCCGCCTGAGCGCAGGCGCTTCCTTGCATTTTCTGGACGTGCCCGCGCAAACCGCGCGCATGTTTGGCCGTTATCTGGACGAAGCCTTGCGCCTGGTCACGGCGGGGTGCCTGGGCATTGCGCTGCTGCTGGCCTGGGCGCTGCGGCGCGCCGCCACACTGGCGCGCGTGCTGCTGCCGCTGGCGGCCGCCGTTGCGTGGGTCATGGCCGCCCACGCGGCGCTGGGCGTGCCTATGACGCTGCTGCATCTGGTGGGCCTGCTGCTGGTCGTGGCCGTGGGGTCCAACTACGCCTTGTTCCTCGTCCGTCACAAAGGGGGGACGGCCCCGCTCGCTCCTCTGGCTCTGGCCAACCTGACCACGATCACCGGCTTCGGCGTGCTGGCCTTCTCGCCCGTGCCCGTGCTGCATGCCGTAGGCGCCACCGTCGCGCCGGGGGCTCTGCTGGCTTTGCTGCTGGCCATGGCCTGGCGCCCCATGCCTCCGTCCCACCATGCAAGCACGAATGAAAAACACGCTTACAGCAATACCATGCTTGGTTGATTGCTATGTTTTTTGAAATCCACCCGAATGACGCCGCCCCCGGTGCCATAATGCCGCGCCGCCATGCAGGGGTTGTCCCGCCCTGGCTCCGGCTCGTTTCACGGAGTGCCTGAATGTTGCCTACCGCCGCCCCCCCACCTCCTGCCAACTGCGACGTACTGGTCATTGGCGGCGGCCCTGCCGGCAGCACGGTAGCCGCCTTGCTGGCCCGCCAGGGCAGGCAGGTCGTCCTGCTGGACAAGGACGCCCATCCGCGCTTTCATATTGGCGAATCGCTGCTGCCAGCCAACTTGACACTGTTCGAACGGCTGGGCGTGGCCGACGAGATCCGCGCCATCGGCATGGACAAATGGGCGGCCGAATTCGTTTCGCCCTGGCACACGCACCGGCAGCAGTTCCTGTTTGCCGACGCCTGGGACAAGACCATGCCCATGGCCTACCAGGTGCGCCGTTCCGATTTCGACCTGACCCTGCTGCGCAACGCCGAGCGTTGCGGCGCACAGGTATCGCAGCAGTGCGAAGTCACTGCCGTCGCACTTGAAGGCGAAAGCAAAGACGAAGGCCCGCTGGTCACGGCCCGCCACGCTGACGGACGCACGCAGCAATGGCGCCCGCGCTTTCTCGTCGATGCTTCCGGGCGCGACACCTTTCTGGCCAGCCGCCTGAAGATCAAGCACAAGAACCCGCGCCACAACAGCGTGGCCGTGTTCGGCCACTTCAGCGGCGCACGTCGCAACCCGGGGCGTGACGAGGGCAACATCACCATCTTCTGGTTCGATCACGGCTGGTTCTGGTTCATCCCCCTGCAAGACGGCATCACCAGCGTGGGCATGGTCACCTGGCCCTCCTTCATGAAAACGCGCGGCGAGCGCAGCCTGCACCAGTTTCTGTTGGATGGCATCGCGCTCGCCCCGGCCCTGGCCGAGCGCCTGCAAGGCGCGCAGTGCGTGCATGCGGTGGAGGCCACCGGCAACTTCTCCTACACCAGCGAACGCACCCATGGCCCCAACTACGTGCTGCTGGGCGACGCCTTCGCCTTCATCGACCCGGTGTTTTCCTCCGGCGTGATGCTGGCCATGCAAGGCGGCTTTGCCGCCGCCGAAGCCATTGACCGCTGGCTCGCCACCCCCGAGCCAGCCCGCCGCGCGGCGTTGCTGACCGAGCTGGACAAGACCCTGCGACACGGCCCGCGCGAATTTTCCTGGTTCATCTACCGCATGACCAACCCGGTCATGCGCGAGCTGTTCATGGGCCCGCGCAACACGCTGCGGGTGAAAGAGGCCTTGCTGTCGCTGCTGGCCGGCGACATTTACGGCAGCACGCCCATCTGGCCCCGGCTGACCGTTTTCAAGGCCATCTATTACCTCAGCTCGGCGCGCCACTTGCCAACGGCGCTGTCTGCCTGGCGCCGCCGCCAGCGCCAGCTGCGTGCGGCCTCCAGCGCCCCCTGACCCGCCCCGCCCGCGAATGATGCGCCCGCGCGCCCTGCTGCATCCCTTGCTGCAATGGCCGTGGCGCATCTATGAAATGGCGGCCATGGTCGTCGGCCTTGGCCTGCTGGCGCTCATCTGCCTGGCATGGACGCCGTTTGCGCTGCTGCTCAATCCGCTCCTGCCCGAGCGACATGCCCGCCGCACGGGGCGCGCGGCCATCCATGTCTGCTTTCGCCTTTACCTGACGCTGCTGCGCTGGCTGTGCTTCTGCCGCTTTGACCTGACTGCCCTGCAAGCCCTGGCGCGCGAGCCGGGGCCGCGCATCGTGGTGGCCAACCATCCTTCACTGCTGGACGCGGTATTGCTTGTGGCCTGCCTGCCCAACGCCGTGTGCGTGATGAAAGGCAGCCTGATGCGCAACCCCCTGCTGGGCGCGGGCGCGCGCATGGCCCGCTACATCGTCAACGACACGCCGCTCACCATGATCCGCCAGGCCATCCGCACACTGGCCGAGGGCGATGCCAGCCTCATCATCTTCCCCGAAGGCACCCGCACCGCCACGCCGCCCGTGGGGCCATGCGCCGCCACCGCCGGGCTGATCGCCGCCCGCAGCGGCGTTGCCGTGCAGGCCCTCATCATCGAGATGAGCACGCCCTACCTGGGCAAGCGCTGGCCGCTGTGGCGGCCGCCACGCCTGCCGCTCACCTGCCGCTTGCGGCTGGGCCGGCGCTTTGACCGCTTGCCCGCCCCGCAACGCTTCGGCGCAGACATTGAGGTGCACTTTCGCGACGAACTCTCGCGCCCCACGCCCTTTCCCCATGACTGACGCCCCGCGCAAGCCGCCCTCGGCCACCCATCTCGTTCTTATCCCCTGCTACAACCCTGGCGCCAAGGCGGCCGCCACCGTGCAGGCCGCGCGCGCAGCCTGGTCGCCTGTATGGGTGGTGGTCGACGGCAGCACCGATGGCAGCACCGACGTGCTGCGACAGCTGGCCCGGCAGGACCCGGAACTCCGCCTCATCGTTTTGCCCAGCAACCAGGGCAAGGGCGCGGCCGTGCTCGCCGGTTTGCAGCAGGCCGCGCGCGAAGGCTTCACCCACGCCCTGACGCTGGACGCCGACGGCCAGCACCCCACGGAACTGATCGCGGAGTTCATGGCCGTTTCGCTGGCGCAGCCCGCCGCCATGGTGCTGGGCGCGCCCGTGTTCGGCCCCGAGGCGCCGCGCATACGTGTGTGGGGTCGCAAGATTTCCAATGGCTGGGCCAACCTGGAAACACTGGGCGCGGGCATTGGCGACTCGCTCTACGGCTTTCGCGTCTACCCCATCGCGCCGCTGATACGCGTGATGCAGGGGCAACGCTTCATGCGCCGCTTCGACTTCGACCCGGAAGCCGCCGTGCGCCTGGCCTGGGCCGGCGTGCCGGCCGTGAACCGGCCTGCGCCCGTGCGCTACTTCAGCGCGGAAGAAGGCGGCGTTTCACACTTCAAGTACCTGCGCGACAACCTCTTGCTAACCTGGATGCACCTGCGCCTGGTGGCCGGCTTTGTGCTGCGCCTGCCAACCCTGCTTTGGCGGCGCCTGAAAACACCCCGCCCGCCCCGGCCTTGACCGGCAAGGCAATCCGGATGAGCGTTCGGCGGACTAGACCCCGGGGCCGCCCCGGCGTGCCAGAGTCCTCAGCCCTCCGCCTGCACCCAGCGCACAAAGCTGCCAACCGGCTCGCGCGGCGTGAAGAACGCGTTGACAGGGGCGCTCTCGTCGGCCCAGCCCAGCGCCAGGGCGCACACCAGCATCTCCTCGGCCGTGGCGCCAATATGCGGCAGAACGATGCTGGCGTAGGTGTTCCAGGCCGCCTGCGGGCAGGTGTGCAAGCCACGGGCGCGGGCTGCCAGCATGATGTTTTGCACGAAGGCGCCGCAGTCCAACAAGCTGCCCTGCCCCATCACACGGTCCACCGTCACCATCAGCCCGACAGGCGCGCCAAAGAACTGAAAGTTGCGCTGGCG
This sequence comes from Comamonadaceae bacterium OH2545_COT-014, assembly GCA_003859965.1. GTDB lineage: Bacteria > Pseudomonadota > Gammaproteobacteria > Burkholderiales > Burkholderiaceae_C > Ottowia. Next base: position 52,199 of record RQYR01000015.1, read on the forward strand.
CTGCGCGTGCCGGGCGTCCGGGTCGTCCTTGCCGATGCCGAGCAGCGCGTACAGGCTCAGGCCGTTCTGGCGGCGGCGCGACAGGTAAGGCTCGACCCAGTGGCGCGGGTAATAGTCATAGTCCTCGCGGTAGCGCGTTTCCAGCTCGGGGTGTTCGCGCAGCTCGTCGTGCGCGGCGCAGACCTTCTTGGCCAGGCTGTCCTTGGCCGCGCCTTCCAGCACATACACCTTCCAGGGCTGGGCGTTGGCGCCCGACGGCGCACGGCTGGCCACGCGCAAGATGTTCTCCAGCATTTCGCGCGGCACGGGCGTGGGCAGGAAAGCGCGCACGGAAAAGCGGTTCTCGATGGCGGCATCCACGCTGGCCGGATCAGCGATTCTGGCGGTCAGTTGCTGCGACATGCGGGTCTCCAAAAACAGATCAAGAAAGCAGCGCAAGCTGTTCATTCTGCCAGCCCGAAATGAGCGGCCATACGCTTTTTCACACGCCTGGTGCGGGCCTGCGCCACGCCAGGCCGCCTCCGCCAAGTACGTTCTCACATGAAAATGTTGCGGCGCAGCAAAAAAGGCTTGCAATCGCGCGCCAGCGCCTTAGAATCCGCCTCATGCTGCACTGCAACAAAAAGCAGTGGTGTTCAGAGCAGCAGCCTGGCCCGGCCCCTGGCCCTCTTGCAACTTTTCCCAAGGACATTTGTCATGCTGACTCCCGAACAACTCATCGCCTCCCAGAAAGCCAACATGGAAACTCTGTACGGCCTGACCGCCAAGGCTTTTGAAGGGGTCGAGAAGCTGATCGACCTGAACGTCACCGCCACCAAGGCCGCGTTGAACGAGTCCGCCTCGCACGCCCAGGCCATGCTGAGCGCCAAGGACGCACAAGAGCTGCTGGCCCTGCAAGCGAGCCTGTTCCAGCCGCTGGCTGAAAAAGCCGCCGCCTACAGCCGCCACCTGTACGACATTGCATCCGGCACGGGCGCCGAGTTCGGCAAGGCTTTCGAAGCCAAGGTGGCCGAGCAGCAAGCCCAGTTTGCCAACCTGGTGGACAACGCCGCCCGCAATGCGCCGGCTGGCTCCGAAACGGCCGTGGCCGTGATGAAGAGCGCCGTGGCCGCCGCCAACAACGCGTTCGAGTCGGTGCAAAAAGCCGTCAAGCAGGCCTCCGAAGTGGCTGAGGCCAACTTCAACGCCGTGACCACCAGCGCCACCAACGTGGCCAAGAATGCCTCCGCTGCCGCCAAGAAGAGCGGCCGCTGATCCCCCGTTGTCTCCTCGGGTCCTTTCGACACCCTTGACAGGGTTCAGGGATCCCTTCCAGGGCTAGCCGCAAGGCTGGCCCTTTTTTTATGCGTCAATGGCTTTCAATGAAAAATGCCATTCAGGCAATAACCACGCCGTTTGTTGCTATCTTTTTTGATAGCAATGCCTGTGCACGGCGTCAAAGCCTGTCCTCAAAACCGTCGTGAATAGCGATCGCCCCAGGACGGGGATGCGTGCAAGGCGCAAAACACAGCCCAAGCGCGAACAATGGCTCGTGTCATTGGCCAGATTTGCTTGCACCGCAAACCGCCTAACCCAAGGATGAGCATGACGCGAGGATTTTGCAGACAGGTTCTCAAAGAAAGCGGTCCAGCAGCTTGCGGCTGGCACGATCCATGTCTTGCGGGTTGCGTACCAGGTATTGCACGCCGTGTTCATCACAAACGATGAGCAGCTGGTGGTTGAGCCGGCGAATGTCCTCCTCGCCCTTGAGCACGAAGCGGGTGGCGCCGCGGTCGGTGTCCACCTCCCAGGTGCAGGGGGTGACGAAGCCGCTGACGGCTTTCAGGCGCTGGATGACGGGCATGAATTCGCGCTGCGCCAGCGCCTCGGCCACCAGGCCGCGTGCCGGTTCGGGCAGGGTGTCCAGGCGCTCGATCCAGGCGCGCTCGTGGCCATCCGCATCAACCAGGCTCACGCATTCGTCCGGGGCGTGGATGGGGAAAGCGCGCACGGCCACCACACCCACGTGAACATGGCCTTGCGCGTCCGTCAGCACCAGGCGGCCAAAGGCGTCGCGCTGCAAGTCAAAGGCCATGGTGTTCATGCGCGTACCTCCTGCGGCTGGGGCGTTTCGGCACCGCCGGCGGCCGCGTCCGCCAGGCGGTCGCGCTCGGCCTGTTCCTGGCGGGCCTGGGCTTCATACAGGCGCCAGTAGGCGCCGCGCCGGGCCATCAGCTCGGCATGGCTGCCCTCCTCCACCTTGCTGCCTTTGTCCATGACCACCAGGCGGTCGGCCTTGCGCAGCGTGGACAGGCGGTGGGCAATGGCAATGGTGGTGCGCCCGCGCACCAGGTTGTCGAGCGCTTTCTGGATTTCCTTCTCGGTCTCGGTATCGACCGACGAGGTGGCTTCATCAAGGATGAGGATGCGCGGGTCGATCAACAGCGCGCGCGCAATGCTGATGCGCTGGCGCTCCCCGCCCGACAGGCCCTGGCCGCGTTCGCCCACGAGCGAGTCATAGCCCTGGGGCAGCCGCAAGATGAATTCATGCGCATGGGCGGCGCGCGCAGCGGCAATGATTTCGGCGCGCGTGGCCCCGGGCTTGCCGTAGGCGATGTTCTCGGCGATGGTGCCGAAGAACAGGAAGGGCTCTTGCAGCACCAGGCCGATGTGGCGGCGCCAGTCGGCCACGCGCAGGTCGCGGATGTCAATGCCGTCCACGCAGATGCGCCCGCCCGTCACGTCATAGAAGCGGCAAATCAGGTTCACCAGCGTGCTCTTGCCCGAGCCGCTGTGCCCCACCAGGCCCACGAATTCGCCGGGGGTAATGTCCAGGTTCAGCCCACGCAAGATGCCACGGCTGCCGTAGCGGAAGCTGGCGTTTTCCACCGTGATGCGCCCTTGCACGGCCGGCAGCTGCACGGGGGTTGCCGGTTCGGGCACGCTGGAGCTGTGGTCAAGAATTTCAAAAATGCGCTTGGTGGCCGTGGCCGCCTTCTGCGTGACGGAAACGATGCGGCTCATCGAATCCAGCCGCGCGTAAAAGCGCCCGATGTAGGCCAGAAAGGCTGTCAGCACGCCCACCGTGACCTCGTTCTGGCTGACCAGCCAGATGCCGAAGGCCCACACCACCAGCAGGCCCGCCTCGGTCAGCAGCGTGACGGTGGGGGCAAACAGCGACCAGAGCCGGTTCAGCCGGTCATTGACTTGCAGGTTCTGGCGGTTGGCATCCTGAAAGCGCCGCGCCTCGCGCTCTTCTTGCGCGAAGGCCTTGACCACGCGGATGCCGGGAATGGTGTCGGCCAGCACGTTGGTCACTTCGCTCCAGACACGGGAGATCTTTTCAAACCCGGTGCGCAGGCGGCCGCGCACCACGTGGATCATCCAGCCGATGAAGGGCAGCGGCACCAGTGTGACCAGCGCCAGCGTGGGGTTGATGGAGAACAGAATGACCGCCGTCATCAGGATCATCAGCACGTCGGTGGCGAAGTCCAGCAGGTGCAGCGAGAGAAAGAGGTTGATGCGGTCCGTCTCGCTGCCGATGCGCGCCATCAGGTCGCCCGTGCGGCGGCCGCCAAAGTATTCCAGCGACAGTTGCAGCAGGTGTTCGTAAGTGGTGGTGCGCAGGTCGGCGCCGATGCGTTCGGACACCAGCGCCAGCATCCACGTCTTGGCCCAGCCCAGCACCCACGCCAGCAGCGCCGAGCCCAGCAGGCCGCTCAAATAGAACGCCACCAGGCCAGGGTCGATGGGCTGGCCGCTCTGGAACGGGATAAGCACCTTGTCCATCAGCGGAATGGTCAGGTACGGCGGCACCAGCGTGGCGGCCGTGGCCGCCACCATGAGCAAAAAAGCCCCCAGCAGCTGCCAGCGGTAGGGGCGCGCAAAGCGCCACAGGCGCAGCAGGGTCCAGGTGCTGGGGGGCTGGTCGGCCACGGCGGCATCGGCTGGCGGGTCGTCCGTTTCCGGCGCCGCCAGGGGCGTGCCGCCTTGCAGGGCCGCCCGGGCGGCTTCAAAGTGCGTCATCAGGCGCAGCGCCTGCGGCTGCCGGCCCAGCGTGTAGCGCCATGCTGCCAGCAAGCCTTGCGCATCGCGCAGCTCCAGCGTGCCCACGCCGGCGTGATCGTGGTGCGCCAGCGTCAAATCACCGTGCAGATTCCACGATTTCCAGCCTGTTTCATCCGGAAACCAGGCCAGCAGCCGCTGGTTTGTAACGTGTAGCTGTCCTGGCGCAAAGTGCAGGCGGGCGTCCAGATCGATACTCAGGCTGGCCGTGACGCGCTCGTCAGCGCGCAGCGGCACGGCCTCTGGCGGGCTGGGCAAAGACGCCGGATCGCCAGCTTCTGAAACGTGAGATACGTGAAACGACATAGGCCGCCTAGTGTGCCCCAGCCCGCCGTCCGCCCGCGGCAAAAGGCGCAAACCTTCGTAAACACTTGACACCCGCAGCACGCTCCAAACAAGGCACACTCTGCGCCCTATCTCTCATGCGTCCCATGGATTCTGATCTTCTTCATGCCCACGGCAACCCAGACGCCGTGGCCGGCGCCGTCACCACGAACCATGCAGGCGAGGCGGCCCCCGCCCAGCCCTTCGCCGACATCGTGATCCGCCGCATGGCCTACTTGCGCGGCCCCAGCATCTGGACCTACCGGCCGGTGATTGAAGCCGTGGTGGACATTGGCGAGCTGGAAAACTTTCCCTCCAACACCTTGCCGGGTTTTTATGAACGCCTGACGCGCTGGCTGCCTGGCCTGATCGAGCACCGCTGCAGCGTGGGCCGGCGCGGCGGCTTTCTGATGCGCCTGCGCGACGGCACCTGGCCGGGCCACATCCTGGAACACGTGGCGCTGGAGCTGCAAACCCAGGCCGGCATGAAAACCGGCTTCGGCAAGGCCCGCATGACGCACGAGCAGGGCGTGTACAAGGTGGTGATCCGCACCCGTGATGAGGCCGTGGGCCGCGCCGCCATTGAGGCCGCACGCGATCTCGTCATGGCTGCCATCAACCACCGGCCGTTCGACGTGCCGGCCGTCATCGCCCGCCTCAAGGACATGGTGGATCGCCGCTGCCTCGGCCCCAGCACGGCCAGCATCGTTGAAGCCGCCAGCGAACGTGGCATCCCCGCCCTGCGCCTGAACAGCGGCAACCTGGTTCAGCTCGGTCATGGCGCTGCCCAGCGCCGCATCTGGACCGCCGAAACCGATTGCACCAGCGCCATTGCCGAAGGCATTGCCCGCGACAAGACGCTGACCAAGACGCTGCTGTCCGCCTGCGGCGTGCCCGTGCCGGCGGGCTGCGTCGTGCACAGCGGCGCCGAGGCCTGGGAAGCGGCCGAAGACATCGGCCTGCCGGTGGTGGTCAAGCCGTCGGACGCCAGCCAGGCGCGCGGCGTATCGCTGCACCTGCACACGCGCCAGGAGGTGGAAGAAGCTTTCACCGCCGCCGAACAGGAAGGCGGCGAGGTCATGGTCGAGCGCTGCATCGCCGGTGAGCCGCATCGCCTGCTGGTGGTGGGCCACAAGGTGGTGGCCGCCATCCGCGGTGAAACCGCGCGCATTCATGGCGATGGCCGCACCTCCGTGGCCGGGCTGATCGCCTCGCAAATCAATACCGACCCGCGGCGGGGCGCCGAAGCCCGGCGCCCGCTGGCCCCGCTGAACGTGCAAGACCCCGCCGTGCAGCGCGAGCTGGCCCGCCAGGGGCTCACCGCCGCCAGCGTGCTGCCCGTGGGCCGCAGCGCCGTGGTGCAGCGCACCGGCAACCTGATACACGACGTGACCGCCCTGGTCCACCCCGACGTGGCGCACCAGGCCAGCCTGGCCGCGCGCGCCGTCGGGCTGGACATTGCCGGCATCGACCTGGTCACGCCAGACATCAGCCAGCCGCTGGCAGCCCAGGGCGGCGCCATCATCGAAGTGGACGCCGGCCCCAGCCTGCTGATGCACCTGCAACCAGCCGTGGGCCGCGCCCAACCCGTGGGCGAAGCCATCGTGGGGCACTTGTTTCCCCCTGGAGAAAACGGCCGCATCCCCATCGTGGGCATCACCGGCGGCGCGGACGATGGCCACGCCAGCCTGGCCGCCCGCCTCATCGCCCGGCTGCTGAACCTGAGCGGCCGCCTCACCGCCCTGGCCTGCGCGGACGGCCTGTACCTCGGCCCGCGCCAGCTTGCCGAAGGCCATTCCCTGGGCTGGGAGGCGGGCGAGCGCATGCTCATCAACCGCACCGTGCAAGCCGCCGTGCTGCAAACCACGGCCCGCCACATCCTCACCGAAGGGCTGCCTTATGACCGCTGCCTGATCGGCGTGGTCACGGCCATGCCCTCGCCCGCCGGCCTGCATGACCTGTACATCACCGAAGCCGGGCAGATGCCCGGCATCATCCGCACCCAGGTGGACGTGGTGCTGCCCAGCGGCTGCGCCGTGCTCAACGCCGACGATCCCGGCGTGGCCGAGCTGGCCGGCTACAGCGATGGCGACGTGATCTTCTACGCCACCGATGCCGCCAACCCCGCCGTTGCCGCCCACCGCGCCAGCGGCGGCCGCGCCGTGCTGGCCAACGGCAGTGCGCTCACCCTGGCCAAAGGCCGCAGCGAAACCACCTTGCTTGACCTGGCAGCTCCGGCGTTTGCAGCGTTCGCCAACCTGGCCGCCAGCGCTGACCAGCCCGCCCGCGCGCATGACATTCGCCCGGCCGTCATGGCCGCCGCCGCCGCGGCCTGGGCGCTTGGCATTGCCCCGGACCTGATCCGCGCCGGCTTGCAAAGCCAGGGCCAGCCCCTTGGCGCCAGCGCCTGAAAGCGCCCTGTCCGAACGCCATGCCCGGCCCCGCCGCCAGACCAAGATGCCCCATACGCTTTTTACAAGCCAAAAACACCTTCAAGGCTTGAGACACGGACGTTAGAAGCTATATTTTTCATAGTTCTCAGCGTCGACGGCCGTACGGGGCCGATTTGCACCGTTGGTGCCTTCTTTGTGTCCCCGTTTTCTTGGGGTCCCTTCTTGGTGTCCCGTTTGCCTGGCGCTCCACCTTCCTGAAAGCAGTTCATGGAAATCACCCGCATCCGCGCACTGCGCGGCCCCAACCTCTGGAGCCGCCACACGGCTATCGAAGCCGTGGTGGCCTGTAGCGAACCCGAGCGCGACCTGAGCGCCACCCCTGCCTTCGAGGCCCGCCTGCGCGAGCTTTTTCCCGGCCTGGGCGCCTTGCGCTCCAACCGGCCGGGCGTGCCCGTTTCCCTGCCCCATGCGCTGGAGCTGACCGCGCTGGCACTGCAGGCGCAGGCCGGCTGTCCCGTCACCTTCAGCCGCACCACGCCCACTGAGATGCCGGGCGCCTTTCAGGTGGTGGTGCAGTACACCGAAGAGGCCGTGGGCCGGCTGGCCTTTGAAAAGGCGCAGCAGCTGTGCCGCGCTGCCGCCAGCCGCCTGCTGAACCCCGCTGCCGAAGATGACAGCCCGGCCTTTGACCTGGCCGCCGCGCTGGCCGAGCTGCGAGAGCTGGATGAGGACGAACGCCTCGGCCCTTCCACGGGCGCCATCGTCAATGCTGCGCTGCAGCACGGCATTCCCTGCAAGCGCCTCACGCGCGGCAGCCTGGTACAACTGGGCTGGGGCAGCCACCAGCGGCGCATTCAGGCTGCGGAGGTGGACGGCACCAGCGTCATCGCCGAATCCATCGCGCAAGACAAAGACCTGACCAAGAAACTGCTGCACGCCGCTGGCGTGCCCGTTCCGGCTGGCCGCCCCGTTGCCAGTCTGGAAGATGGCTGGGCCGCTGCGCAAGCCATTGGCCTGCCTGTTGTCGTCAAGCCGCAAGACGGCAACCAGGGCAAGGGCGTTACCGTCGGCATTGTCGATCGCGGCCATTTCGAAGTGGCCTACCAGGCTGCTGCGCGTTACGGCGGCGTGATGGTGGAGCGCTACCTGCCCGGCCACGACTACCGCCTGCTGGTAGTGGGCGACAAACTGGTGGCGGCCGCCCGGCGTGATCCGCCGCTGGTCACTGGCGACGGCCGCCACACGGTGCGTGAACTGGTGGATGAGGTCAACCGCGACCCGCGCCGTGGCGCTGGCCATGGCACTTCCCTCACCCGCATTCGTATCGACGACATCGCCGTGGCCCGCCTGGCCGCGCAGGGGCTCACGCCTGAGAGCGTACCCGCCAAGGGCCAGCGCGTGGTCTTGCGCAACAACGCCAACCTGTCCACCGGCGGCACCGCGACCGACGTAACCGACAGCGTGCACCCCGAAGTAGCGGCCCGCGCCGTGGAAGCGGCGCAAATGGTGGGTCTGGACATCTGCGGCGTGGACGTGGTGTGCGAGAGCGTGATGCAGCCGCTGGAATCGCAAGGCGGCGGCATCGTCGAAGTCAACGCGGCGCCCGGCTTGCGCATGCACATCAGCCCCTCTTTCGGCAAAGGCCGTGACGTGGGCCGCGCCATCATCGAGCACATGTACCCGGACGGCGGCAATGGCCGCATTCCCGTCATCGCCGTCACCGGCACCAATGGCAAGACCACCACCGTGCGCCTGGCCGCGCATCTGCTCAAGGCCCACGGCCTGCGCGTGGGCATGACCAACACCGACGGCGTGTACGTCAATGGCCGCCAGACCGACAGCGGCGACTGCTCCGGCCCGCGCAGCGCGCGCAACGTGCTGGCCCACCCGGACGTGGATGCCGCCGTGCTGGAAACCGCACGCGGCGGCCTGCTGCGCGAGGGGCTGGCCTTCGACCGCTGCGACGTGGCCATCGTCACCAACATGGGCGCGGGCGACCACCTGGGCCTGAACTACATCACCACGCTCGAAGACCTGGCGGTGCTCAAGCGCGTCATCGTCAAGAACGTGGCGCCTGGCGGCATGGCCGTGCTCAACGCCGCCGACCCTGCCGTGGCGGCCATGGCCCCGCACTGCCCGGGCCGCGTCACCTTTTTCGCGCTGGACGGCACGCACCCCGTCATCGACACCCACCGCGCAAAAGGCCAGCGCGTGGTGTACGTGGAGCGCGGCGACATCATCTGCGCCGAAGGGCGCTTCAGCAAACGCTTGCCGCTGGCCCGGGTGCCGCTCACGCGCGACGGACAGATCGGCTTTCAGGTGCAGAACGTCATGGCCTCCGTGGCCGCCGCCTGGGCCTTGGGCCTGCCCTGGGCCACCATCCAGCGCGGCCTGGCCAGCTTCATCAGCGACACGCACGGCGTGCCCGGCCGCTTCAACGTGTTCGACTACCGTGGCGCCACGCTGATTGCCGACTACGGCCACAACCCCGACGCCATCGCCGCCCTGATTGATGCCGTCAACAACCTGCCTGCCCGCCAGCGCAGCGTGGTCATCAGCGGTGCGGGCGACCGGCGCGACGAAGATATCCGCGCCCAGACCCGCCTGCTGGGCGCGGCCTTTGACGAAGTGTTTCTCTACCAGGATGCCTGCCAGCGCGGCCGCGCAGACGGTGAAGTGCTGGCCCTGCTGCGCCAGGGATTGGAAGGCGCGCACCGCACGCGGCATGTGGAAGAAATCCAGGGTGAGCTGAACGCCATTGACCACGCGCTGGCCCGTCTTTCAGCGGGAGACTTGTGCCTGATCCTGATCGACCAGGTGGAACTGGCGTTGGCCCACATTCAACAGCAGGTACAAGCCGCCCGCCCGCCACGCCGCCGCAAGGCCGCCGCAGCGGCAGCCCCGCGCGCATCCGGCACGTCACGACTGACGGCAACCCACGCCGCTGGCGGCACGCATTCATTGCACCTGTGAAAACAGGCCGGGGGCCGGCCTGTGTCGTCTTGCTCGGCGCGGGTTTATACGCCCTTCCCGCCCTCACAACCTTTGCACCCCCTTTACGCCCCTTTTACGCCTGCTAAAGAGCGCTTTGCGGAAAGACCGAGGGCGCGCGGCGGGCCATGGGCGGTTTTGCGTGCCTGACGCGCCACCCCGGTTATTGCAGCACCGCCAAGCCGCACACAGTGACCGCGCCGGACTGACACTGGCGTGAAACGCCCCTGGTAGCCGCGAGTCGCGTCAGCACACGCTGGCGGCATCAGCGGCTGAAGCGCGCCAGCTCGCGCCGGATGCCTTCGATATCGCTCTGGTTGCGTTCGATCGCCGCCTTCATCTCAGCCACGCGGTCCAGATATTTCTGGTAGTTGCGTGCCTCGCCGCCAATCTTGTCCGGTTCGCCGTTGTTGTATTCCTTGACCAGCTCGGCCTGCCGGGCTTCGGCACGGCGCAATTCGTTTTCAAGAATGGCCTTGGCATCCGCATCACGCGCCCGCTGGGCAGGCGAATCATTGCGCGGCGCGGAAGGCGGCGCGCTCACCACGCGCGCCGGCGAACCGCTGCCGCCACCACCGGACGATGCCGCGGGCTGGCGTGTGGGCAAACGCGGCACGGTGCCGCTGACCACGGTGACGTTTCCCCCTTCCACCACACGGCAGTCCTTGCGGTTGGCGGGCAGGCGGTTGGTGTACTCATTGCCGCAACGGTAAATGCGGTCTTGCGCCAAGGCTGGCTGGCTGGCCAACAGCCCCGCGCCCGCCCAAACAGCGGCCAGACTGAACAGAAGCGAAATGGATTTCATCAGGGCGTCTCCACGCGCCTGCCAACTTGGCAAACGCCTGTAACAATAATGAACAAGTATCGGTGAATAGAGGGCTTTCACCAAGCCGTGTTCCCCGCCAAACGCCAAAAAGGACGGCTCTGGCCGTCCTTTTACATTTGCAGCGCAGCCGTGGCGCAACAAACACACCGGTATCAAGCCGGTGCGCAAGGCCGCCCGGTGGCTGCCGTGCCGGCTGGTCACAGCGAGAAATACATGTCGTATTCCACCGGGTTGACCTGTACGCGGACGCGGTTGACTTCCGCCATCTTCAGCTCGATGTAGGCGTCGAGCATGCTGTCGGTAAACACGCCGCCTTTGGTCAGGAAGGCACGGTCACGATCCAGCTCTTCCAGCGCCTGATCCAGGCTGTGGCACACGGTGGGCACCAGCTTGTCTTCTTCCGGCGGCAGGTGGTAGAGGTCCTTGGTAGCGGCCTCGCCGGGGTGGATCTTGTTCTCGATGCCGTCCAGGCCAGCCATCAGCAAAGCCGAGAAGCAAAGATAGGGGTTGGCCATGGGATCGGGAAAGCGCGCCTCGATACGGCGCGCCTTGTCGCTGGCCACGTGCGGGATGCGGATGGAGGCCGAGCGGTTGCGCGCCGAGTAGGCCAGCTTGACCGGCGCCTCGAAGTGCGGCACCAGGCGCTTGTAGCTGTTGGTTGTGGGGTTGGTGATGGCGTTCAGGGCGCGCGCGTGCTTGATGATGCCGCCGATGTAGTACAGCGCCGTATCCGATAGGCCGCCGTAGCCGTTGCCGGCAAACAGGTTCTTGCCGCCCTTCCAGATGGACTGGTGCACGTGCATGCCGCTGCCGTTGTCGCCGTGGTAGGGCTTGGGCATGAAGGTGGCTGTCTTGCCATAGGCATTGGCCACGTTCCAGATGACGTACTTCATGCGCTGCGTCCAGTCGGCGCGCTCCACCAGCGTGCTGAACTTGGTGCCAATCTCCATTTGCCCGGCGGCGCCAACCTCCCGGTGAAACACCTCCACCGGCACGCCCAGGTTTTCCAGCACCAGCACCATTTCGGCGCGCATGTCGTGCGTGCCGTCGATGGGCGGCACGGGCGAGTAACCGCCCTTGGGGCCAGGGCGGTGGCCGCGGTTGCCGCCTTCGAACTTGCGGCCGCTGTTCCACGGCGCTTCGTACTCGTCGATCTTGTAGAACGTGTGGCCCGGCTCGGTGCTCCAGCGCGCGCCGTCAAAGACGAAGAATTCCGGCTCAGGCCCGAAGTAGGCGGTGTCGCCCAGGCCGCTGGCCTTCAGGTAAGCCTCAGCGCGCTTGGCGATGGAGCGCGGGTCGCGGTCATAGGGCTTGCCGTCGCCTGGCTCAAACACATCGCAGGTCAGCACCAGCGTGGGCTCTTCGAAAAACGGGTCGATGTAGGCCGTGGCCGGGTCGGGCATGAGCAGCATGTCGGACGCCTCGATGCCTTTCCAGCCGGGCATAGAAGAGCCGTCAAACGCATGGCCTTCACTGAACTTGTCTTCGTCGAAGTGCGACGCGGGTACGGTGAAGTGCTGCTCCTTGCCGCGCGTGTCGGTGAAGCGGAAATCGACGAACTTGCACTCCTCGTCCTGCACGAGCTGCATCACGTCTGCGACTGTCTTGGCCATCAAGGCTCTCTCCTATGGGCAAAAAGTGTAAATCGAATGTAGGGGGCGGAAAAAGCCCGCTTGGGCGCACAGCCTGGGCAGGCGGCACGGCCCCGTGTCCACCCCGGATTGTGCCGCGCCGCCAGCAGCCCCATGCGCCTTGCGCGCATTCAGGGCGCCGCAGCGCAGAGCACAGGCGGGCGGTCAGGGGCCGGCCGCTTCAGGGCCGCACCAGTTCAGGGCCATAGCGCAGGTTGAACGGCTGAAGCCATGCGCGCAGATCGGCATAGGCCGCGGCCACGGCGGCGGGCGGGCCTTTGACGCCCAGGTCGATATGGCGGCCATGCTCGGCGTGGTCCACGCTGGGCAGGCTGAATACCTTGACTTGAGGGTGCGCGGCCTCCACGCGCTCCATGACCGGGGTCAGTGTGGCCTCCATCGCGCCGTAGAGGATGACGGAACGCTCCTCCCAGCCCTCGCCGCGCGCCAGGCGGCCGGCGTATTCGTGGGTCAGCACCCAGTCCATCATGGGCCAGGCCATCACCGGAAAACCGGGGACAAAGTGCACCGCCCCGCCCCCCGGCCCATCACAGCTGAAGCCCGGGATTTTGTTGTACGGGTTGGGAATCAGGCGTGCGCCCTGCGGAAACACGCCCATGTTCAGGCGGTGCAGGTTGTCAGGATGCCGCGGATCGTAGGCGCCGCCCTGCTCAGCCGCCACCTCGCGCATGCGCTCTTCAATCAGCGCCTTGGCCCCGGGGTGCAGCGCCAGCGGCACGCCCAGCGCGGCGGCGGCGCACTGGCGGGTGTGGTCGTCCGGCGTGGCGCCAATGCCGCCGGTGCAAAACACCGCCTCTCCCGAGGCGAAGGCCCGGCGCAGCACGGCGGTAATGCGGGCCGGATCATCACCCACGTATTCGGCCCACGCCAGCGCCTGGCCATGCGCGGCCAGCAGCTCGATGCATTTGGCCAAGTGTTTGTCCGTGCGGCGGCCTGAAAGAATTTCGTCGCCCACGATCACGAGGCCAAAGACGGGGGGCAAAGACGCATGCATCGGTTGAAAACCTTCAAGGTAGACGTGGAAAAGGGGCTTGGCCCGGGCCGCCAGCATGACCGCCGTCGTGCCCCACGCCGGCGTCCAGGGCCCCGCGCTGCGCCTGCAAGGCCGCCAGGCAGTAATGCGCGAACCACAGGGCCGTGAAGGCAAATACCAGCGCATAAAGCCACACGGCCAGCGGCACCAGCAGCCAGAACAAGGCGGCAAACACCAGGCCCGACGCCCAGGCCACCCCCGGCGCCGCCCCCAGCAAGCCGCACGCCACGCCCATGGCCAGCAAGGGCGCACGCTCACGGCGCATCAGCGCCTGCCGCTCTGCGGGCGTGGCGTGTTCCGCCAGCACATCAAAGCTGGTCACACGGTAAGTCAGCCAGCCCCAGATGAGGGGTGGCAGCACCAGCACCAGTGGCGGCAGAAACAGCCAAAGCGGCAGCGTGAACAGCAGAGCGCATAGCGCCAGCGTGGTGGAAGCAGCCGACCACGCCAGCGAGCGAGCCAGCGGCGCCTGGCCCCGTCGCGCCAGTTGCGGAAAGCGCCGGGCCGCCACCAGCCGCAGCATGGCGGGCGTCATCAGCAGCGCCGCCAGCAGCACGGCCAGCAACACGGCCACCGGCGTGAGCAGCAGCGCCAGCAGCAGCGGCGCCAGCGCCGTGTGCAGGCGGCCCAGCCCCCAGCCTTGCAGCCACGCGCCCAGCGTGCCGTAAAAGCCCCAGGTTTCCAGCCAGCCCCTGAAGGCGGCCAGCGCGGGCGCCCACGCCCACCAGGCCAGCAGTGCCGACAGCAGCAGCATCACGGCCAGCGGCGCCAGCGACATGGCGATGGTGCGCGGGCGCAGCAAATCGGCAGCGGCGCGCCATGCGGCGTCAATCACGGCGTTCATGTGGTCACGGTTCAGGGTTGGGAGGTGCGCTGGGCTATCCAGTCTTGGTAATCCGGGTGTTCGCGCAAGGTTCTGAAGCAAAAGCCGCGCGCTTTCAGACCCGCCAGCAGCGGGCCCAGCAAGGCGGGCGCCCACGCTTCCTGGCTCGCCCAGGTGCTTGTGCCGGCCAGCAGCACATCACCGGCCTGCACGCCTTTGAGCGCCTGCTCCATGAAAGCCGCATTCGGCGTTTGGCTGTCGGGCATGCCGCGGCTCAGAAAGTGAACGGGCTTCCACTCAACATGCCGATAGCCGCATGCCTTGGCGGCTGCCAGCAGGCGCGGCGAAGTTTTGCCCCCAGCGGCGCGAAAAAGCGGCAAGGGCTGCTTGCCGCTGTAGTAGGCCAGGCGCTCAGCGGTGAAGGCGATGTTTTCGCAGTACTTCGCCGCCGTCCAGGTGAATTCACGTCCGGCAAAAGCGCCTTCTCCGGGGCGGATGCGAAAGCGCGCTTCGCGCCCCGGCAGATCGCCGCGCCACTGTGCCATGTCCCAGGTTTGCGCGGCGAACTCATGCCCGTCGGCCGCGCGGGCTTTCCACCATGGCGCCCAGCGGCGGCTGAGGCTGCCTTCGCCCCGCGCGCTGCCTTCGTTGCCACCAAAAAACGTGGCGCGCACGCCCTGGCGGCGCAGGCTTTCGGCCACCATCGGCGCGGCCGCCATGTGGGCGGTATCAAACACCAGGTACAGCGGCTGGCAGCTTGAAGATGACCCATTTTGCGCCTTTGCGCCCGTGGATACTGCCGAAGCAGCTATAAAAAATGAAGTGACCGCCATCAAACGGGCCATGGGGCGGCGGCGGGCAAAGCGGGAGCGGTTGCGCATGGGCCTGATTGGGGACAAAAGGTCAAGAAGGTGCCGCGCCGACGCAGCGGAAAAACGCGCCTGAGCGCGCCGGAAGGCATGGGAAAGCCCATGCGCGCGGATGTCCGCCAGTTTACGCCCGGCGGCGGCTCCGCCTGTTGGCTGCGTGCACATGCACGCCAGCCAGAGCGCCATCCGGTGTCATGGCGCCAGGCGTGTGAAGAAGGGCAAAGAGAGACGTGGTTTCACCCTGGCCCACATCGCGCATAAGGTCGCGCCTTCATGCAAAACGGCACAGGCCGAGTACGCCACGGGCTGCAAGAACGCGCTTGCCCAAAAAACAGGCAAGCCAAGGAAGTTTTTTTAAAATCAATGACTTGCATTTGAAATACAGGGCTAACCCGAGCTTTTCCACACCATTGTCCAAGGCAACATGGGAAAAGTGCTCTGACAAGGCCGCGCCAGGCCCAAACATGGCCTGCCATCAACGCCACGCCCGCCTGTCAGCCCCGCACCAAGGCGTTTGCCCAAATAACGGGCAAACCAGAGAAACCCTTTGTCATTCAATCACTTGCCATCGCCATACAAGGCTGCTCCCGCGTTGTCCACAAGATTGTCCAGTGCAGCGTGGGACAAGTGTCTCTCCCCCCACCCAACGCCCAACGTGAATGTCACGGATGTGGCCCCAGCGCGGCTTTCTAGGGCGCCAGCAGAGCCAACTCAGCCTCCGTGAGCCAGCGCCACTGGCCGGGCGCCAACTCGTCCGGCAAGCGCAAGGCGCCAATGCGGGAGCGGTGCAGCGCCGCCACGCGGTTGCCCGCGGCGGCCACCATGCGCTTGACCTGGTGGTATTTGCCTTCCGTCAGGGTCAGCCGCAAATGCTGCGAAGACACGGCCTCGCAGGCGGCGGCGCGCACCGGGCGCGGGTCATCGTGCAGCACCACGCCTTCAAGCAGGCGCGCCACCTGGGCGGCATCCACCGGGTGCACGGTGGTGACTTCATACACCTTGGGCACATGCCGGCGCGGTGAGTTCATGCGGTGAATGAACGCGCCATCGTCACTGAGGAGCAGCAGGCCCGTGGTGTCCTGATCCAGACGCCCCACGGCCTGCACCCCCTGCACCCTGCCTTTGCCTGGCGCCGGCCGCTGACGCAGCGGCGCAGGCAGCAGGCTGTAAACGCTGGGCCAGGCGCCGGGGCGGTGAGAGCATTCGGTGCCCGTGGGCTTGTGCAGCATCAGATAGGCCGGCGCATGGCACTCCCACGGCAAGCCATCCACCTGCAGGCGCGTGCCTTGCGCCGCCAGCATTGCCGCCGGGTCCGTACAAACAGCGCCCTCCACCCTCACCCTGCCCTGCGCAATCAGCCCGGCGCACTGGCGGCGCGTGCCAAAACCCTGTGCAAACAACAATTCATCCAGGCAAATAAACTTATCCATGTACTACTTTTTGTACTCAAATTTTGTGGAAAATTAGACACAATGATCCAAATCAAAGGATCAATAGCAAGGTTTGTTAAGGAATGTGTCAGCTCCTGACGATACCATTCCAAACCTACTAATAAAAAAACTGCGATGTTGCCTCAAGGGAGTTTTCTGCCATGGGTTCTTCTTCAAGCTGGGCTGGCTCGTTGGCTGCCGTCCTGATACTGGCCGCCTTGCTGGCGGCGGCCGGTCTGGTGCTGTTCAGGCGCATGCAGAAAACGGCCGAACGCAGCAAAGCCCGCAAGGTCCCGCGCCAATGGCCGCTCAACCCCCGTCTGGTCGTCAACACCGCTGAACGGGCTGTCTGGCTGCACCTGCAGGAAGCGTTTCCTGACGCCATCATCATGGTGAAGATGCCCGTGACCCGCTACACCACGCCGCGCAGCCGTGAAGAGGCCAAAGACTGGTTCGAGATGCTCAACAACATCTATTGCACGTTTGCCGTCTGCACGCCTGAAGGGCGGGTGGTGGGCTGCGTGGATGTGGCTGGCCCCGCCGGACTGTCTTCCGCCAACCGCCACCTCAAGCAAACCCTGCTGGAGCAATGCGGCATCGCCTATTTGCCGATTGACCCCGGCACACCGTTGCCCGCCACGACCACGCTGCGCGCGGAATTCCTGGGCGCCCCGGCAGCCGCCCAAGGCCCGGCCAACCCCAGCAATACCGATTTGTTGCGCCACGTGCGCAACCACTTGCACGAAACCCTGGATCGCAACCGCGATTACCGCCGCCGCAGCGAAGACGGCTCCACTGACCCCGAACAAAGCTGGCGCCAGCCCGACTCCTTCCTCGCCCCGTTCGACAGCCGCCGCAGTGGGCTGAACCGGCGTTGACACGCTCTGGGAACAGGCTCTTTTCGCGCAGCCTCTCGCCCTGCTGAGCAGTCACCGGCTGGCTTGAGGCCGCCACAGCGGCCAACGGATACCTTCGCACACTCAGCCAATTTATCAAAAAATATAGCAACCAATGGCGTGGTTGCTGCCCAAACCGCCTTTTTAATCCATAGCCTATCCAGCCCGCACGCGGCGGGTGAGCGTGGCGGCCAAACGATGGGTTGGCATTGGGAACGAACCTATTCGTAAACCACCATGGCCCGCCCTTCGTCGGCCTCGGCCATCCAGGCGGCCAGGGCGGCGTCGCTGGGGAAGAAGCTGGCGCCATCGCCCAGTTGCAATTGGGCCAGCACGCCGATGCGCTCGCCGTCTGGCGCTTCGCCCCGGCGTTCCACCACCAGGCGCACGGGCAGGCCGCGCAGCAGGTCGCCGTGTTCCGTGGTTTCCGTGCGGGGCGGGTGCTCGGCCAGCAAGCGGCGCACGTCGGGCGTTTTGCCTGTGCCCGCGGCCACGCGCAGGAATTTTCCGAAGCGGCAGCGGGCAGAGGGCAGGTCCCAGATTTGGGTAATGTTCAGTTGCAGCCCGCCGGAGAAGCGGTCAGGCATGGCCTTGGCCATGACGACGATGAATTCGTCGTCTTTCAGCAGGTGACGGTGCTGGTTGATGAGGCTTTCTTCGGCGCGCGCGTCGATGCTGGCTGATTTGTCGTCGAGCTTGAACAGTGCCAGCTTGCCGCGCTGGCCGTTGATGATGCGCAGCTCGCCCACGATGCCGGCCAGCAGCTGCGGCTCGCGGCTGTCGCGCAGGTCGGCGATGGCGCGGCGCGCGAACTGGCGCACTTCGCGCTCCACTTCGTCGAACAGGTGGCCCGAAAGGTAGAAGCCGATGGCGGTTTTCTCCAGCGTGAGTCGCTCTTTCACGCCCCAGGGGGTGATGGCGGGCAGCGCCGGCTCCTGCGTGCCGGAGCCGTGGCCATCGTCCATCAGGTCGAACAGGCCGCCCTGGTTGACGTTGGCGGCGCAAGCGTTGGCGTAGTCGAAGGCCAGGTCGATGCTGGCAGCCAGCGCGGCGCGGTTGAGGTGCAGACTGTCGAAGGCGCCGGCACGTATCAATGCTTCCACGGTGCGCTTGTTGACGCGGGTGCGGTCCACGCGCCGGCAGAAGTCGAACAGGCTCTTGAACGGCCCGCTTTCCTGGCCCGCCACGCCCTCGCCCCGGCCTTCGCGGGCGGCCACAATGGCTTCAATGGCCTGCTGGCCCGTGCCTTTGATGGCGCCCAGGCCGTAGCGGATGAGCTGGTCGGTCACCGGCTCGAAGCGGTAGCCGCCACGGTTCACGTCTGGCGGCTCAAAGCGCATGCCTTCGCGCAGCGCGTCTTCGTGCAGCGCCTTGAGCTTGTCGGTGTTGTCCATTTCCACCGTCATGTTGGCGCAGAAGAATTCGGCCGTGTAGTGCACCTTGAGCCAGGCCGTGTGGTAGGCCAGCAGCGAGTAGGCGGCGGCGTGGCTTTTGTTGAAGCCGTAGCCGGCGAACTTCTCCATCAGGTCGAAGACTTCGTCGGCCTTGTCCTGGCCGATGCCGTTCTTGGCTGCGCCCTCGCGGAAGATGAGGCGGTGCTGCGCCATCTCCTCGGGCTTTTTCTTGCCCATGGCACGGCGCAGCAGATCGGCGCCCCCCAGGCTGTAGCCGCCCAGGATCTGCGCGGTCTGCATCACCTGTTCCTGATAGACCATGATGCCGTAGGTCTCGCTCAGCATGTCGGCCACCAGCGGGTGCGGGTATTCGACCTTTTCCTTGCCGTGCTTGCGCGCCACGAAGCTGGGGATCAGGTCCATGGGGCCGGGGCGATACAGCGCGTTGAGGGCGATCAGGTCTTCCAGCCGCGTGGGGCGCGCGTCGCGCAGCATGCCCTGCATGCCGCGGCTTTCAAACTGGAACACGGCCTCGGTGCGCCCGTCCTGGAACAGCTTGTAGGTCTTGGCGTCGTCCAGCGGGATGTTCTCGAAGGCGAAATCCTGCTGGCCGGGGTGGCGCCGCACGATCAGCTCCTTGGCGATCTCCAGGATGGTGAGCGTGGCCAGGCCCAGGAAGTCGAACTTGACCAGGCCCACGGCCTCCACGTCGTCCTTGTCGTACTGGCTCACGGCCGCGTCGCTGCCGGGCTGCTGGTAGAGCGGGCAGAAGTCGGTGAGCTTGCCCGGCGCGATCAGCACGCCGCCAGCGTGCATGCCGATGTTGCGCGTCAGCCCTTCAAGCTGCTGCGCCATCTCGATGACGGCGCGCACGTCTTCTTCTTTTTTCACCCGCTCGGCCAGCTGCGGCTCCAGCTCCAGCGCGTAGTTGTTCTTGTCCTTTTCCGGCTTGGGGTGGGGCGGGTAGGCCAGCGTGTAGGTCTGGCCCGGCTTGCCCGGCACGAGCTTGCTGATGCCGTCGCAGAAGGTGTAGCTCATGTCCATCACGCGGCCGGCGTCGCGGATGGCGGCCTTGGCGGCCATGGTGCCGAAGGTGGCGATCTGGCTGACGGCGTTCTTGCCGTATTTGCCCTTCACGTAGTCGATCACGCGGTCGCGGTTGGCCTGGCAGAAGTCGATGTCGAAGTCAGGCATGGACACGCGCTCGGGGTTCAGAAAGCGCTCGAACAGCAGCTTGTAGCGCAGCGGGTCCAGGTCCGTGATCTTCAGCGCATAAGCCACCAGCGAGCCCGCGCCCGAGCCGCGCCCCGGCCCCACCGGGCAGCCGTTTTGCTTGGCCCAGTTGATGAAGTCGCCCACGATGAGGAAGTAGCCCGGAAAGCCCATCTTGAGGATGGTGTCGATCTCGAACTCCAGCCGCTCCAGGTAGCGCGGGCGCTCGGCATCGCGCTGGGCGGCGTCGGGGTACAGGTGCGCCAGGCGCTGTTCCAGCCCGTCAAGCGAGGCCTGGCGGAAATAGGTGGCAATGGTGTGTCCTTCAGGCACCGGAAAGTCGGGCAGCTGCGGCTTGCCCAGCGTGAGCGTGAGGTGGCAGCGCCGCGCAATCTCCACCGTGTTGGCCAGCGCGCTCGGCACATCGGCGAAAAGCTCCCGCATTTGCGCGCTGGTTTTGAAGTATTGCTGCGGCGTGAAGCGGCGCACGCGGCGCGGGTTGCCCAGAATCTCTCCTTCGGCAATGCACACGCGCGCTTCATGGGCCTCGAAGCCCTCCTGGGCCGCGAACTGCACCGGGTGCGTGGCCACCACCGGCAGACGCAGGCGGGCGGCCAGCGGCACGGCAGCGGCGATGTGCGCCTCGTCATCCGCGCGGCCGGCGCGTTGCAGCTCGATATAGAAGCGGTGCGGAAAGGTGGCGGCCAATTGCAGCGCCACTTCGCTGGCACGGGCGGCATCGCCTTGCAGCAGCGCCTGCCCCACCGGCCCGGCCTGTGCGCCTGAAAGCAGGATCAGGCCATCGGCCAGCTCCTGCAGCCATGCCCAGGTCACCACGGCCTGGCCGCGCACCACCCCTTGCGTCCAGGCGCGCGCCAGCAGCTCCGACAAGTTGAGATACCCCGCATGGTTTTGCACCAGCAGCAACACGCGCGAATGCGCGGCCTTGTCGGCCCCCAGCCCTTCCAGCAGCACCTCAGCGCCCAGAATGGGCTGCACGCCCTTGCCTCGCGCTGTCTTGTAGAACTTGACCGCGCCAAACAGGTTGCCGAAATCGGTCAGCGCCAGCGCGGGCTGGCCGCTGGCAGCAGCAGCGGCCACGGCTTCGTCGATGCGCAGCGTGCTGTCCACCACGGAAAACTCGGAATGCAGGCGCAGATGAACAAAGGCGGTAGCGGGCATGGTGAAAACGCGGGGGCAAGCAAATCAAAAAAGCAAAAAAGCCAGGCAGCGGGCAACGCCAACGCCGGCAGGGCCAATGCGCCGGGGCCATCCGGTGGATCAGCCCAAAAGCAATGTCCCAATTTGAACACCATGCCCATCCGCCCCGTTTTGTCCTGCCCGGCGGCAAACACGATCGCGCACTATTTGGCAAATCGCCCGTAAATGTGACTTTGTGCAACAGGAATGCAGGCGCTGAAAAATATACTGGGCCGTTTGCCACCAGCGCGTCCGTCAACCGTGATACGCCGGGATCACGCCCCCGGCACGGCCGTGGAGAGGCCCAGCAGGTTTCGCCCGCCTCCTTCGCGCCGTTTGACACCGCTGAATTTCCAGAAGAACCCACCGCACATGTCCACACTGAGGCTTGGTGCCTACAAACTTCCTGCCGCCGAGATCGTCCTGGTACAGACGCTGCTGCGCCTGTATTCGCACGGCGGCGCTTTTCGCTGGACCTATGTCACCGAACCGCCCTACGACGCCTTGCTCGCCGACGGCACCACGCCCGAAGGCCAGCACAGCAGCGTGGACGCCATGGCCAAGGCCGTGCTGCGCCTGACGCGCATGAACGCGGGCGGCGGCGCCAATACGCTGGAGCGGCCCATCCGCGCCGATCTCTTGCAGGAATGGCTGAAGAAAACCGAGCATGATCTGCTGGACACGCGCCCGATGACCACCACCTTCGGCGCCAGTGACGGCCTGGCCGCCCCAACGGCGCCCGCCGAACTGCCAGCCACGGTATTGCGCTTCAAGCTGCGCCGCTGGCCGCCAGCGAGCTTGCTGCGCGGCGACCCTACCCGCATCCGCCTGGCCACGCTGCTGTCGCGCCGCGCCCTCAACGCCAGTGAAATGGCCTCCATCAGCCAGCAGCCGCTGTCGGTCTGCCAGGAATTTCTCCAGACACTGCAGACCACCGGCCTGGTGGATGTGCAAAGCGGCGCCCCTGCCCCCATGCCCGGCACGGGCGACAGCGGCGCCCCCGCGATGGTGGCCCCCGCCCCTGCCGTTGCCAGCCCCCCCAAACCCACTTTCGCACGCAGCCTGATCAGCGGCATCCGCCGCCGCCTGGGCCTGTAAGCGGCGCCCCAGCCTTTCCGCTCCCCATGAACGAATACAAGATTCTTTTCACCGGCACGATGGGCGCCGGCAAGACCACGGCCATCGGCACCGTGAGCGAAACCCCGCCCATCGTGACGGACGTGGTCAACAACGACCAGTCGCACACCAAGGAGCGCACCACGGTTGGGCTGGACTTCGGGCAATTCACCCTGGACAGCGGCGACCGCATCCGCATGTTCGGCACCCCGGGCCAGTCGCGCTTTGACTTTCTCTGGAAAATCCTGGCCAAGAACGCGCTCGGCATGATCATCCTGACTGACAACTCCCGCCCCGACCCGCTGGCGGACCTGCGCGTTTACCTGGAAGGCTTTTCCGAAGACCTGGACACCATGCCCTGCGCCATCGGCGTTGGCCGCCTCGACAGCCACGCCGCGCCCAGCCTGGACGACTACGTGGACGAGCTGGCCCGGCACGAACGCGTCTTCCCTGTGCTGGCCGTGGATGTGCGCAAGCGGGAAGACGTGATTTTGCTGATTGACACCTTGCTGGCCCAGCTGGAAGCCGGCATGTTTGGAGAGTGAACCCCATGTCCGTGAACCTGAATCTGTCTGCCGCCGCCAAGGCTCTGGCCGCGCGCGAATCCCAAAGCATTCTTGACGAAGTCGAAGGCGTGACCGCCGTGGTCGTAGCCACCGTGGACGGCTTCGATGTTGCCTCCGCCATGCGCGCTGGCGACGCCGCGCGCGTGGCCGCCATGGCCAGCTCCATCTCCGCCATCAGCGCCGTGGTCTCGCAGGAAGCCAGCCTGGGCCGCAACAAGAGCGTGACGATCGACACCGACTCCGGCTTTGCCGTGGTCTACAGCGTGCACCGCAACGACGCCGAGCTGGTCATCAACGTCATTGCCAATGGCAACGCCATCCTCGCGCAAGTGGCTTACCGCACGGCCCAGTTCGCCAAACTGCTGGCCGAGGCATGACCACCAAGCAGCAAGCCCTGCGCGACGCGCTGGAGGCCATGGCCGCGCAGCCCGGGCTGGAAGGCTGCGCGCTCGTTGAAATTGAAGCGGGCATGGTCTGGCACCACGCCGGCCAGATCGAAGGCGTACAGACGTTCGCCGAAGCCGCCAGCGACTACTGGCGGCTCTACCAGCGCCTGTCTCACCAGTTCCAGGATCTGGGCGATTTGCGCGCCTCGGTCATGATGCACGCACGCGGCCGCATCACGCTGCTGCCCTGCGGCACGGGCATGCTGCTGGTCACGCTCACCCGGCAAAAAGCCGAGATCGACTGGGCACGGTGGCAAGAACAAACCCGCCAGCTCGCACGCCTGGTGGACACACTCTGAAGCAGCCCGCGCACTTGGCGACCCGCACAGCCGCCCGCCCTGGCCACCCCGGCCAGCCCTGACCGCCTGCTGCGCCTAGCTTGCCACCCTGGCGGCCATGCCCCGCCCCTGGCACACCCAACCACTCTCCTGAATTGCCATCACGCAGCCAGTGAACGGCTGGTGACACAGCCAGCGCCACAGCCGGTTGGCGGCGCCTGCGCCAGCCGCCCACGGGACACATGATGGAAAACGCCGTTCGCCAGCGAACCGCCGCCACGGGCCACCTAGAATTCGGGGCGGCTTTTTCAAAGTTCCCCCAGTTTTCCCAGGCTCCCCCTTTTCACGCAGCCCCTATCCCACGAGGTTCTTTCGCATGTCCGACACCCAGCCCATCGCCATCAACCGCCGCAGCGCCAACATCACCGAAGGCAAGTCCCGCGCACCCAACCGCAGCATGTACTACGCCATGGGCTACCAGGAGGGCGACTTCAAGAAGCCCATGGTCGGTGTGGCCAACGGCCACAGCACCATCACGCCCTGCAACAGCGGCCTGCAGCGGCTGGCCGATGCCGCCATCGCCGGCATCCGGGAAGCCGGTGGCAACGCCCAGGTGTTCGGCACCCCCACCATCAGCGACGGCATGGCCATGGGCACCGAGGGCATGAAATACAGCCTGGTCAGCCGCGAAGTCATCGCCGACTGCATCGAAACCTGCGTGCAGGGCCAGTGGATGGACGGCGTGCTGGTCGTCGGCGGCTGCGACAAGAACATGCCCGGCGGCATGATGGGCATGCTGCGCGCCAACGTGCCGGCCATTTACGTCTATGGCGGAACCATCCTGCCGGGCAAGTGGCGCGGGCAGGATCTGAACATCGTCAGCGTGTTCGAAGCCGTGGGCCAGAACGCGGCCGGCCGGCTGTCAGACGCCGACCTGAAGGAAATCGAGCAGAACGCCATTCCCGGCACTGGCTCCTGCGGCGGCATGTACACGGCCAACACCATGTCGTCGGCCTTCGAGGCGCTGGGCATGAGCCTGCCCTACTCCAGCACCATGGCCAACCCGCACGACGAAAAACAGAACTCGGCCAAGGAATCGGCCAAAGTGCTGATGGAAGCCATCAAGAATGACCTGAAGCCGCGCGACATCGTGACCCGCCAGGCCATCGAGAACGCCGTGGCCGTCATCATGGCCACCGGCGGCTCCACCAATGCCGTGCTGCACTTCCTGGCCATCGCGCACGCGGCCGGCGTGGAATGGACCATCGACGACTTCGAGCGCATCCGCCAGAAGGTGCCCGTCATTTGCGATCTCAAGCCCAGCGGCAAGTACCTGGCCGTTGACCTGCACCGCGCCGGCGGCATCCCGCAGGTAATGAAGATCCTGCTGAACGCCGGTCTGCTGCACGGCGACTGCCTGACCATCACCGGCAAGACCGTGGCCGAGAACCTGAAAGATGTGCCCGACGTCCCGCCCGCCGGGCAGGACGTGATCCGCCCCATCGACCAGCCGCTATACGCGCAAGGCCACCTGGCCATCCTCAAAGGCAACCTCTCGCCCGAAGGCTCCGTGGCCAAGATTACCGGCCTGAAAAACCCCGTCATCACCGGCCCGGCGCGCGTGTTCGACGATGAGCAAAGCGCCCTCAAGGCCATTCTGGACGGCAAGATCCAGGCGGGCGACGTGATGGTGCTGCGCTACCTGGGGCCCAAGGGCGGCCCCGGCATGCCCGAGATGCTGGCCCCCACCGGCGCACTGATCGGCGCCGGCCTGGGCGAAAGCGTGGGCCTGATCACCGACGGGCGCTTTTCCGGCGGCACCTGGGGCATGGTGGTCGGCCACGTGGCCCCCGAGGCCGCCGCCGGCGGCACTATTGCGCTGGTGCATGAAGGCGACAGCATCACCATCGACGCGCACCAGCTTCTGCTGCAACTGAACGTACCCGAGGCGGAGCTAACCCAGCGCCGCGCCGCCTGGAAAGCCCCCGCCCCGCGCTACACGCGCGGCGTACAGGCCAAGTTCGCCTTCAATGCCGCCAGCGCCAGCAAGGGCGCGGTGCTGGACAACTTCTGAGAACCTGTTCAAAATCTTTTGAGGATGAGCGCCAGGAAAGCCAAGTGGATGAACTGCAAGCTGGTATTGAGCAGGCGCTCGCAGT
>RQYR01000016.1 GCA_003859965.1 Comamonadaceae bacterium OH2545_COT-014
AAATTGCTCTGGGCTGATATCGCTTGGGTATTTCGCTCTCATGCAACGAGCATAGACAAATTGGCAAAAAGATTTTGAACAGGTTCTCAGACCTGAAGCCGAGTGGCGGCAGCTTCACGACCAAACGTACCCCCCAAAGACGTGAGCGCAGCCCTGCGCGCGGGGCGCGTACGCCCCTGCCCCGCCCACTTGCAAACCGTCACGCTTTCAGCGGTATGAGGCGCCAACGACATTGTGGCAGCGGCTTCCGGCGCCAATCCATTCGTTTATCAGGGTAACCGATAGTAACCATTGGTTTAACTGTATGTACACTTTAGACCTCAGTTTGTTGGGCCACTCGATCACGAAACATCATGCGGCGTCGTCACTTCATCCAGACCACCGGGGCCACTTTGGCCGCATCCACATTCACCCCGGCCCTGCTGCGTTCTGCACAAGCGGCCGAGGCAGGACTTTCAGCCAGCAGCATCCAGCTCAAAACCAGCCTGTGCATGACCGGCCCCCTGACCGGCATCGGCACTGGCACAGCCGCTGGCATGCAAGCCGTGGTCAAGGCCGTCAATACCGCGGGCGGTGTGCATGGCCGAAAGATCGAGTTGCAGGTGCTTGACGACGGCTATGAACTGCCCCGCGCGGTGGAGAACGTCAAGAAAATCCTGGCAGACGGCAATGTTTTCGCCCTCCTGTCCTGCACCGGCACACCGCACAACGCGGCGGTGCTGCCGCTCATTTCACAGGCCGGCGTGCCTTATCTGGCGCCCTACACCGGCGCCGACCAGCTGCGCACGGCTGATTTCCCCGGCGTGTTCCACATCCGTGCCAGCTATGCCAGCGAAGTGGCACGGCTGATGCAGCAGATCACGCAGATGGGGTTTCAACGCATCGGCATCATCCATACGGACAATGATTTTGGCCGCGGCCTGGCCAAGCAGGCCATGCAGGCGCTGTCTGCGGCTTCACGGCAAGCGGTGGCCAACCTGCCGATGGCCGTGGATGGCCAGAATGCGGACGCGGTGGCCCAGCAAATGATTACGGCCAATCCAGCCGTGGTGTTCATGGCCACGGCCGGCTCTTCCATCATTCCGGCCATTCAGGCGCTCAAGCGCCAGCGGCAGGCGCTGCCGGTCATGACCACCAGTGTCGGCCTGCCAGCCGACGCAGCCCAGCACCTCAAGGGTGACATGGCGGGCATCGCGGTCACGCGCGTGATGCCCGATCCTTTCAAGGCGAAAACGCCCGTGGTGCGCGACTTCCACGCCGCCATGCAAGCCGCCGGCACCCGCCACCTGGTCAACGCCAGCAGCATGGAGGGCTATATCAACATGCGGCTGATGGTCGAGGCGCTCAACCGCGCTGGCCGCGACCTGAGCCGTGACCGGCTGCGCACCGCGCTGGCGGGCATCAAGGGCTTTGATCTGGGAGGCTTCACGGTCAGCTACGACAGCGGCAAGGAGCCCTATGTCGGCTCGCGCTACGTGGAGCTGGGCATCACCCGCGCCGACGGCTCTTTGCTGGGCTGAATCTCACAAGCCCTGTCCGCCTCTTTTCCTGCCGCGCAGCTCCAGCTGATTCGATAGGGCGCCCCAAGGCCGCACGGCAGCGCCCTGCCTACAGCGGTTGCACGCGCGCCGGGTCAGGCCGGGCAAGCCAGTGGTTGAACTCATCGGCCAACTGCCTTGCGGCTTGCACGGCCGCGCTCCAGGCCTGCACGCGCTCGGGCGCGGCCAGGCGGGTCAAGTCCTGCCGGTCCGGCAGTTTGGCCCCGGGCAAGGTGCGCACCCAGTCCGGGTTGGGGGCCAGCAGCACCATGCGGTCCAGAAAAGGCGTGGCGCGGTGGCGCCATTTCAGCGCCTTGTCCAGCCAGCCCGGCACCACCGCCCGCTGAAAGTGCGGGTACAGCACCAGGCCGCCGCCAGATGGTGCGCCTTTTGTGCCTTCAGGGCTTGATGCGACTGCTAAGACAGCTCCTTTTTCAGTAGCAAAATAATCCAGGTGCAGGTGGTAATCGGTAATGCCGCCGTCCCAGTACGCGCCACGCGGCGCGCCCTCAATGTCATGCACCGCGCGCAGCACGAACGGGATGGAGCCGCTGGCCTGCATGGCCGCATGAAAGTTGGCCGGTGTCAGCGCAACCTGGCGCGTGCGGTAGTCATGCGTGGCAAAAGGCAGGGGCCAGGGCTGGCCTGTGGGCCCGGTGGCTGAAAACACCACCCGTTCAACCCACGCGCCCATGGCCCGGCGGCTGCCCAGATTGGTGAGCGCCGCGCCCAGGTAGCCCGCAGGCGTGCGCAGCCGGCCTTCGCGCGCCAGCACATGGCGCCCGCGCGTGGTCATCACATGCAGGCGGTAGCGCGGGTGGCCCAGCAAGGCGGCCTCCTGCCCCGCGAACATGCGGCGCAGGTTGGCGGCGAACGCGGCGCTTACCTGTTCCGGCGCGGGCAGCCGGCGGCCCGGCGCAGGTTTCATCTCCTCGTGGATATAGCCATGCTCCAGCGCCTCGAAGGCCGCCACGGGCGCCGGCAGGCAAGCCGCCGCCATGCGCCACGCGCCAATGCTGGCGCCCACCAGATCGACCGGCTGGCGGCTTTGCGTCAGCCAGTGGCCAAAAACAAAGCGGTCAAGCGGCCCCAGAATCAGCCCCTTGGGCCCGCCCGCCGCCGCAGGCACCACGGCCACGTCCGCAGGGGCCAGCCCGTGGCGGGCGATGTGCTGGCGCGCGGCAGGGCCGGCGTAGATATGCAAAGCGTGCATGACAAGTCCACTTCTCAGAGCCTTGCCTTCCCAGTCGTCGTGAAGCTCGCGTGCCATTGGCAAAGGGCAAAGCTTTGCAACGCCGCAAACCACCCGGTCCTGGGGATACGCGCAACACGCGGGATTTATGGACAGGCTTCTCACGGTCGGCCAGTCCCGCCGCTGGCGACCCGGCAGGCAATCAAGACAATTGGAACAAAAAAACCGTCCGCACCGCCGCATCCATCGCCTGAACATTTGCCTACACTTTCCGGATGCGGCGCCCGCGCGCCTTGAAAACACGGCCGACGGCCTCAGTTGCGTGCTTTCTCTCGCCCTGCCGTTCGTTTCCGTTGTTTGCCACGAACTTTTTCATAGCCCATGACCCATCCTGACCAAGCCCCCCACCCGTCCGACGCGCCTTTCTCGCCCGAAGAACTGGAAGCCGCCCAGGCCGCCAACGAGGCCGATGCCCTGGCCCAGCTGGAAAACCTGCAGGCCGAGCTGGCGGCGCTGCAAACGCGCAACGCCGAGCTGGCCGACCAGGCGCTGCGCGCCCAGGCCGAGGCGCAGAACGCCCGCCGCCGCGCTGACGAGGAAATTGCCAAGGGCCGCAAGTTCGCCATTGAAAGCTTTGCCGAAAGCCTGCTGCCCGTGATCGACAGCCTGGAGGCTGGCCTGAAGGCCGGCAACGCCAGCGCCGAGCAGCTGCGCGAAGGCACCGAGGCCACGCTGCGCCAGCTGCTCAGTGCACTGGAGCGCAACAAGGTCGTCGAGGTCAACCCCGCCCCCGGCGACAAGTTCGACCCCGCCAGCCAGCAGGCCATCAGCATGGCGCCCGCGCCCGATCAGGCGCCCGGCACCGTGGTCAGCGTGCTGCAAAAGGGCTATCTGATCGCCGATCGCGTGCTGCGCCCCGCCCTGGTCACGGTGGCCGCCGCTGCATGACGGCCCCCTGAGCCTGATCCGCCCTGGCGCCCCGCACGGCAAGCGCCCGGCGCTCTTGAATTCATGGCAGCCGCCCGCAGTTTCCGGGCATCCACTCTTTTCAAAGCATCACGGAGAACACCAACATGGGAAAAATCATCGGTATTGACCTGGGCACTACCAATAGCTGCGTGTCCGTCATGGAAGGCAACACCACCAAGGTGATCGAAAACGCTGAGGGCGGGCGCACCACCCCGTCCATCGTGGCCTACCAGGAAGACGGCGACATCCTCGTCGGCGCGCCCGCCAAGCGCCAGGCCGTCACCAACCCCAAGAACACCATCTACGCCGTCAAACGCCTGATTGGCCGCAAGTTCGACGAGAAAGAGGTGCAAAAGGACATCGACCTGATGCCTTACCAGATCATCAAGGCCGACAACGGCGACGCCTGGGTGCAGGTGCGCGAGCAGAAGCTGGCGCCGCCGCAGATCAGCGCCGAAATCCTGCGCAAGATGAAAAAGACCGCCGAGGACTACCTGGGCGAGCCGGTCACCGAGGCCGTCATCACCGTGCCCGCCTACTTCAACGACAGCCAGCGCCAGGCCACCAAGGACGCCGGCCGCATCGCCGGGCTGGAAGTCAAGCGCATCATCAACGAACCCACCGCCGCGGCCCTGGCCTTCGGCCTGGACAAGCAGGACAAGGGCGACCGCAAGATCGCCGTCTATGACCTGGGCGGCGGCACGTTCGACGTGTCCATCATCGAGATCGCCGACGTCGATGGCGAAAAGCAGTTCGAGGTGCTCTCCACCAACGGCGACACCTTCCTGGGCGGCGAGGACTTCGACCAGCGCATCATCGACTACGTGATCGGCGAGTTCAAGAAAGAACAGGGCGTAGACCTCAAGAGCGACGTGCTCGCCCTGCAGCGCCTGAAGGAAGCGGCCGAGAAGGCCAAGATCGAGCTGTCCAGCAGCCAGGCCACCGACATCAACCTGCCCTACATCACGGCCGATGCTTCCGGCCCCAAGCACCTGAACATCAAGCTCACGCGCGCCAAGTTCGAGAGCCTGGTGGAAGACCTGATCGAGCGCTCCATCGAGCCCTGCCGCATCGCCATCAAGGATGCCGGCGTCTCCGTGGGCGAGATCAACGACGTCATCCTGGTCGGCGGCCAGACCCGCATGCCCAAGGTGCAGGAAAAAGTGAAGGAGTTCTTCGGCAAGGAGCCGCGCAAGGACGTCAACCCCGATGAAGCCGTCGCCGTGGGCGCGGCCATCCAGGGCCAGGTGCTCTCGGGCGACCGCAAGGACGTGCTGCTGCTCGACGTCACCCCGCTCAGCCTGGGCATTGAAACCCTGGGCGGCGTGATGACCAAGATGATCACCAAGAACACCACCATCCCGACCAAGTTCGCGCAGACCTTCTCCACGGCCGACGACAACCAGCCCGCCGTGACCATCAAGGTCTTCCAGGGCGAGCGCGAGATGGCCAGCGGCAACAAGCTGCTGGGCGAGTTCAACCTGGAAGGCATTCCGCCCGCCCCGCGCGGCCTGCCCCAGATCGAGGTGACCTTCGACATCGACGCCAACGGCATCCTGCACGTCTCCGCCAAAGACAAGGGCACGGGCAAGGAAAACAAGATCACCATCAAGGCCAACTCCGGCCTGAGCGAAGCCGAAATCCAGCAAATGGTGAAAGACGCCGAGCTCAACGCCGCCGAGGACAAGAAAAAGCTGGAAGTGGTGCAGGCCCGCAACCAGGGCGACGCCCTGCTGCACAGCGTGCGAAAGACCCTGGGCGAGCACGGCGACAAGCTGGACGCTGGCGAGAAGGAGCAGATCGAAACCGCGCTGAAAGAGCTGGAAGAAACCCTCAAGGGTGACGACAAGGCCGCCATCGAGGCCAAGACCGAAGCCCTGATGAGCGCCAGCCAGAAGCTGGGCGAAAAGGTCTACGCCGACGCCCAGGCCGCGGCAGCCGCCGCCGGTGCGGGTGCAGGCACCGCCGATGCCGGCGCCCATACCGCCAGCGCCCCGGCCGACGATAACGTGGTCGATGCCGAGGTCAAGGAAGTCAAGAAGGATGCATGACCGGATGACCCGTCGCTTCGCGACTGGATGACGACATGAAAGAGCGGGCGCATCGCCAGTTGCCCCTCTGGAAAGCCTCGATGGAGCTCGTCGAGGCTTTCTACTTTGTCACGCAATCCTTTCCGCGCGACGAACAATTCGGACGGACATCGCAAATTCGCAGGGCGGTTGTGTCTGTGCCGGCCAACATCGCCGAAGGCGCGGCCCGAAAAGGCACCTCCGAACTGCTGCAGTTCCTGTACATCGCGAACGGCTCGCTTTCGGAGCTGGACACCCACCTCGAAATTGCCCATCGCCTTGGCTACCTAGCCGACCCCTCCCGTCTGCAACAACAACTGGATGCCGTGCAGAGCCAACTGCTCAGCGTCATTGCATCATTGAAGCGGCGCAGCCGCTGAAGGTCATTCCCGTCATGGCAAACAAGCGCGACTACTACGAAGTCCTGGGCGTTCCCAAGAACGCCAGCGACGATGAGATCAAGAAGGCTTATCGCAAGCTGGCGATGAAGTACCACCCGGACCGCAACCAGGGCGACCCGCAAGGCGCCGAGCTGAAGTTCAAGGAAGTCAAGGAAGCCTACGAAGTGCTGTCCGAGCCGCAGAAAAAAGCCGCCTACGACCAGTATGGCCATGCCGGCGTGGACCCCAACATGCGCGGCGGCCCCGAGGGCTTTGGCGGCTTTGCCGAAGCCTTTGGCGACATCTTTGGCGACATCTTCGGCGCCTCGCGCGGCGGCGGCGCCCGCGGCGGCCAGCGGGTTTACCGTGGCGCCGACCTCAGCTACGCCATGGACATCACGCTGGAAGAAGCGGCCGCTGGCAAGAACGCCGAAATCCGCATCCCCAGCTGGGACGACTGCGACACCTGCCACGGCAGCGGCGCCAAGCCCGGCACCAGCGCCAAAACCTGCACCACCTGCCACGGCCAGGGTGTGGTGCAGATGCGCCAGGGCTTTTTCAGCGTGCAGCAAACCTGCCCGCACTGCCGCGGCGCCGGCAAGATCATCAGCGACCCCTGCGGCAGCTGTCACGGCCAGGGCAAGATCAAGACGCAGAAAACGCTGGAGGTGAAGATTCCCGCCGGCATCGACGACGGCATGCGCATCCGCTCCACCGGCAACGGCGAGCCCGGCGCCAACGGCGGCCCGCCAGGCGACCTGTTCATTGAAATCCGCATCAAGAAGCACGACATCTTCGAGCGTGACGGCGACGACCTGCACTGCGTCGTGCCTATCAGCTTCGCCACTGCCGCGCTGGGCGGCGAGATCGAAGTGCCCACGCTGGCCGGCAAGGCCGCCATCGACATCCCCGAAGGCACGCAAGCGGGCAAACAGTTCCGCCTGCGCGGCAAGGGCATCAAGGGCGTGCGCTCCAGCTACCCCGGCGACCTGTACTGCCACATCAGCATCGAAACCCCGGTCAAGCTCACCGAACACCAGCGCAAGCTGCTCAAGGAGCTGGACGAATCGCTGAAAAAAGGCGGTGACAAGCACTCCCCCAGCGCCGAAAGCTGGACCGACCGGCTCAAGAGCTTCTTCGGCGCCTGACGGCGGCGGCCCCGCCGCATGCCCTGACCGGCCAAAGCACGTCCAGGCGGTGGCCCTGTGCCGCGCTGCCCGGTGACATGCCAGGCCGCGCCCGCAAAAGGCCAGCTACCGCTGCCTGCCTGCCCCAGTCACACGCCGCCACCCCAGCGCATCCAGCCAGGTGCGCCAGCCGTGGCGCGCGGGCGCCAGGGTGATGGCTTGGCGTTCGCCGCACAGCGTCAGGCGCACGTTCTCCCCTGCGCGCAAGGCTGCCAGCAGCGCCGCGCAGGGACCGGCGTCCACGGCCTGCCAGGCGGCGGTGGCGTCATCCGGCATGCTCGCGGCGGCGCCGGGCCGGGCTGGTGCGGCGGGGGGCGCTGCGGGCAAACGGGTTTCCAGCCGCACGCCGGGCGCGGGCGGGTGGGGTGCGGGCAGCGCGCCTGCGCCGCTGATCCACAAGGCATTGACGGGCGGCAGGCCCGCTGCTTCGCGCGCCGTGTTGACCGGGTGGGTGTGCAGCAGCATCTGCATTTCGTTTTGCAAGCGCGCCAGCCGGGCGGCCTGCCCGGCCGGGGCTTCGGGCAAAGGATGGGCCAGCCGGCCGGGGGTGACGCGGCCGCTGGCGGCACGCGCCACGGAGCAGGTGTGCAAGTGGCGCAGCGGCTCGCCCTGCGCCAGCCAGCGCATACCTGGCGCTGCCAGCGTGGCTGCCGCTGGCGGGTCTGGCGGCGGCGCGCCGTGGCTGGCGGGCAGGCGGCGGTGCAAGGTGATGCCGTCTTCGGCCAGCAAGGGGGCCATGGCGGCATGCAAGGCGTCTGCCTCCTGGGCTGACAGGGCCAGCGTGGCGGGGTCGGCCAGCCGCACGTGGTCCAGCCCCAGTTGCCAGTGGCAGGGGGTGAGCCAGGCACAGGGCGCCTGGGGCGCCGCGCCGCTTTCAAACGCGGCCCAGGGGACGGCGCCGGGGACGCCAGGCAAGCCGTGGGCCTGGGCCAGCGCCCGCTCCAGCGCGGTGTCCGGGCTGTCGTCTTCAAGCGCCTCGTGGTGATGCACGCGCATGCGGCGCAGCAGCGCGGCCAGATGGGGCAGGCGCCGCGCCCATGCGCGGGGCAGGCGCGGGCGGGCCGGCGGCATGGCGGCATCGCCCGCCGCCTGGCCCGGCCATGGCAGGGCGTTGGCAATGAGCAAGTGGGCCAGGGGAGCGGGCAAGGCAGACATAGGGCGCGCATTGTCCCGAATTGCTAGCGGGGTGGCTGACACGCCGCGTCCCGCGTTGCCTCGTCCAGTTGCGCCGCCCGCCGCCACGGCGGGTATGGGCCACAATGCGCCCTTTGGCCGCCGCCGGCCCGCTTGCCTGCAGCGCCTGCACAGGGCGCGCAGGGACAGGCCGCAGCGGTTGTTTCTGGTTTTCACCAATCAAGGGTTTGCTGCCGCATGAGTTCACTGCAACGCCTACCTTATGAGATGCGGCTGGGCTGGCGCTAC
The DNA here is from genome assembly GCA_003859965.1 of Comamonadaceae bacterium OH2545_COT-014. GTDB lineage: Bacteria > Pseudomonadota > Gammaproteobacteria > Burkholderiales > Burkholderiaceae_C > Ottowia. The sequence continues at coordinate 8,758 of RQYR01000016.1, forward strand.
ACGCGGGCTGGCCGGGCCACGCGGCGAAATGGCTTCATCTCCTTCATTTCCGGGGTATCCATGCTGGGCATCGCGCTGGGGGTGGCGGCGCTCATCATCGTGCTGAGCGTGATGAACGGCTTTCAGAAAGAGGTGGCGGGGCGCATGCTCAGCGTGATTTCGCACCTGGAGGTGTTCACCCCTGACGGCGCCGCCCTGCCCGACCCGGCGCTGACGCTGGCCGAGGTGCGCCGCCACCCCGAGGTGGTGGGGGCCGCGCCCTTCGTGGGCGAGCAGGGCCTGCTGGCGCGCGGCGAAACCATGAAAGGCGCGGTGATTCGCGGCATTGACCCGGCGCAGGAGCCGCAGGTCACGCCGGTGGCGGCCGAGTTGCAGGCCACGGCGCTGCAAAAGCTGGCGCCGGGCGCGTTCGGCATCCTGCTGGGGGCCGATCTGGCGCGCAACCTGGGCGTGCAGGAGGGCGACACGGTGACGCTGATGGCCCCCAGCGGCCAGGTCACGCCAGCGGGCGTGGTGCCTCGCCTGAAGCAGATGACGGTGGCCGGCACCTTCAGCAGCGGCCACTATGAATACGACTCGGCGCTGGCCATGATCCACATGCAGGACGCCCAGCGCATCTACCGGCTGGAGGGGCCCACCGGCATCCGCGTCAAGCTCGACGACCTGCACCGCGCCCGCGCCGTAACGCAGGCGCTGGCCGGCAGCCTCAGCGGCGATTTGCTGCTGCTGGACTGGACGCGCCAAAACCGCACCTGGTTCGCCGCCGTGCAGCTGGAAAAGCGCATGATGTTCATCATCCTCACCCTCATCGTGGCGGTGGCCGCCTTCAACCTGGTGAGCACGCTGGTGATGACGGTGCAGGACAAGCGCGCCGACATCGCCATCTTGCGCACGCTGGGGGCCAGCCCGCGCAGCGTGATGGGCATCTTCGTCGTGCAGGGCGCGCTGGTGGGCGTGATCGGCACCGTGGCCGGGCTGGCGCTGGGGCTGCTGGTGGCGTTCAACATCGACGTGATCGTGCCCGCGCTGGAGCGCCTGTTCAACGCCACCTTCCTGCCCAAGGACGTGTACCTCATCAGCCAGATGCCCAGCGACCCGCAGGCGCGCGACATCGTGCCCATTGGCCTGATCTCGCTGCTGCTGGCCTTTGGGGCCACCCTCTACCCCAGCTGGCGCGCCAGCCGGGTCAACCCCGCCGAGGCCCTGCGCTATGAATAAACAGGCGCCCGCTTTCTCCTCCCTCCCGCCAAAGATCGACATGAATGGCATGGCTGAGCGCACGGACCTAGCCAGGGACCACGTGGTACTGGACGCCCAGGGGCTGACCAAACGCTTTCAGGAAGGCCCGCTGGACGTGACCGTGCTGCACGGTGTGGACCTGCAAGTGCGCGCCGGCGAAACCCTGGCCATCGTCGGCCAGTCCGGTTCCGGCAAAAGCACCTTGCTGCACCTGCTGGGCGGGCTGGACGCGCCCAGCAGCGGCCACGTGCGGCTGGCCGGTCAAGACTTTGCCCGCCTCTCGCCCGCCGCCCAGGGCGCGCTGCGCAACCAGTATCTGGGCTTCATCTACCAGTTTCACCACCTGCTGCCCGAGTTCAGCGCGCAGGAAAACGTGGCCATGCCGCTGCTGATCCGCCGCCTGCCGCCCGCCCAGGCGCAGGCCCAGGCCGCCCACATGCTGGCGCAGGTCGGCCTGGCCGGACGCATGCACCACCGCCCGGCCGAGCTGTCGGGCGGCGAACGCCAGCGCGTGGCCATTGCGCGCGCCCTGGTCACGCAACCGGCCTGCGTGCTGGCCGACGAGCCCACCGGCAACCTCGACCGCGCCACCGCCGACGCCGTGTTCGCGCTGATGCTGCAACTGGCGCGCGAACAGGGCACCGCCTTCGTCCTCGTCACACATGACCCGCAACTGGCCGCCCGCTGCGACCGCCAGTGGCAACTGCTGCAAGGGCGGCTGCAGCCCGGTGGCTGAAGTCGCACGCTCCTGGCGGGCATTGCCAGGCCAGATCAATCGATAAAAAACGGCTTTCAGGCAATCAGCACGGCGTTTTTTTGCTATATTTTCAGAAGCAATCAACACCCCGCAGCCAGCGCCCCGCCGCACGTCGCAGATCACGGCCTGAAGGGGCATGCCCCCACCCGCCCGCCGTGGCCAGGCGGGGTGGGAGAATCGGCCGGTGGCCATCCCCCAGCATTTCATTCAGGAGCTTTTAGCGCGCGCCGACGTGGTGGAAATCGTCGGCCGCTACGTGCCGCTGAAAAAAACCGGGGCCAACTTCTCCGGCCTGTGCCCGTTTCACGCCGAAAAATCACCCTCGTTCACCGTCAGCCCGGCCAAGCAGTTCTATCACTGCTTTGGCTGCGGCCAGAGCGGCAACGCCATCGGCTTTCTCATGGCCCACACCGGCGCGGGCTTTGTCGAGGTGGTGCATGAGCTGGCGCAGGAATACGGCCTGCCTGTGCCCGAGGACGAGCGCAGCCCGCAAGAGCGCGCCCGCGCCGCGCAGGAAAGCGAAAAGCGCGCCACCTTGAGCGACGTGCTGGCCAAGGCCGCCGACGCCTACCGCCAGCACCTGAAAAACGCGCCGCACGCCATCGCCTATCTGAAAGCGCGCGGCCTCTCGGGCGAAGTGGCGCGCGACTTCGGCCTGGGCTACGCGCCCGAAGGCTGGCGCACGCTGGCCAGCGTGTTCCCCGACTACGCCGACCCGCTGCTGGCCGAAAGCGGCTTGGTCATCACCGGCGAGGACGGGGAAGACAAGCGCTACGACCGCTTCCGCGACCGGGTGATGTTCCCCATCCGCAACGTCAAGGGCCAGGTCATCGGCTTTGGCGGCCGCGTGCTGGGCGACGAAAAACCCAAATACCTCAACTCGCCCGAAACCCCCGTATTCCACAAGGGGCGCGAGCTGTACGGCCTGTTCGAAGCCCGCGCCGCCTTGCGCGAACACGGCTGCGCGCTGGTCGTTGAAGGCTACATGGACGTGGTGGCCCTGGCCCAGCAGGGCTTTGGCAACGCCGTGGCCACGCTGGGCACGGCCTGCACGCCCGAGCATGTGCAAAAGCTGTTTCGCTTCACCGACCAGATCGTCTTCAGCTTTGACGGCGACGCCGCCGGCCGCCGCGCCGCCCGCAAGGCGCTGGAAGCCGCCCTGCCCTTCGCCACCGACACGCGCACCGTCAAGTTTCTGTTCCTGCCGCCCGAGCACGACCCCGACAGCTACATCCGCGCCGAAGGCGCGCACGCCTTCGGCGCTGCCGTGGCCGCCGCCGTGCCCCTTTCACGCTTTCTGCTCGACAGCGCCGCGGACGACGCCGACCTGCAAACCCCCGAAGGCCGCGCCCGCTTCGGCGCCAACGCCCGCCCGCTGTGGCAAGCCCTGCCCGCCGGCGCCCTGGCACGGCAGCTGCTGGGCGAAATCGCCACGCAAATGCAGCTGGGCACACATGAGCTGATGGAACTGTGGGGCTTGCAGCGCCCGCCCGCACCCCCACAATTTTCTAAAAAAGATAGCAAACATACTTACAACCACAGGCCACAGAGGCCATTTCAATCACCACCCTCACCCTTGCGGCCACAGCGGGCGCCGCTGGCCGGTCGGGCCGGGCGGGCGCTGCAAATCGTGTTCAGCGAACCCGCCGTCTGGGCCGCGCTGGGCCCGGAAGACCAGCACCTGCTGTGCGAGCTGCCCGCCCCCCACGGCCCGCTGTTCGTCTGGCTGGACGGCCAGTTCCACGAACATGGCGAGCAACCTTGGGCCGCCCTGCGCGAAGCCCTGCGCGGCCACCCGCAGGAAGCGGCCGCCGTGCAGGCCGTGCAGGGCACGCTGCAAGACATCCAGAACGACCCCGGCGAGCTACGCGCCATCTTGCGCCAGGAGCGCCGCGACGCCCTCAAGCGCCGCATGGACGAAGCCCTGGCCGCGCGCGACCTGGACAGCTACCAGCGCCTGCTGGCCGAGCTGCGCCACGCCGCTACCTAGCCCGCCACGCCTCTCCCCCATCCATGCCCACCGTGCCCGGCGCGCGGCCGGCGCCGGGCGCAGGCGCGGCTTCAGGGCCATCCCTTTCAAGGTCTATCCCCCTTCGCCTTAACCGCCACGACTGCCGGGCATCTGGCTCCGTCCACAGGAGTCCGCCACCTGGCAAGCCATCATTGAACGATTCGAGCATTCGAGCAACAGGCCCCAGGCGCCGTCATGGCGTATCTGGCCCTGGAGCAAGCCATGCCCGCCAGCCGGACCGACGAGGTATTTCAGGCGCATCGCCAGCGCCAGTACCCGCGCCAGCTGCTGTTTTCCAGCATGGTGGAGCTGATGCTGCTGGTCACGCTGGGGCTGCGCCCTCGCTGCACGCGGCCGTGATGCGTGCACTGGTGCAAGGCTGTGCCCACCCCGAATTGGAAGTGCCAACTTACCCCCTGGCCGTGGACATCCAGGCCGACTATGGCGGCATGCTGCCACCCGCGCACTGGCCGCGGGCGGGCGAAGACCCCGAGCCGCTGCTGGCCCGATGACTGAGGCTGGCCAGCCGCGTGAGGCTCCAGCTGGCCAGCTCAAAACGCAAGCCCAAGCGTGCCGAAAGCGCCAAGGGCAAGGGCGCCGTCGATGGCAGCCAGGTGCGCGCCCATGTGTCCGCGGCAACAGCGCTCAAACAGGCACGGGGGAAAGACCTTGAAAAAATGGCTTTCAAAACCTGTTCAAAGTCTTGGCGAATGGCGAACGCCCCGACCGTTCAGCGGTGCAGCACCAAATTGTCCCGGTGCACCATTTCAGGCTCGGCGGCATAGCCGAGCAGCGCCCCGATTTCGCTGGAGGGCTTGCGGCACAGCAGGCGCGCCTCGGCGCTGGAATAGTTGGCCAGGCCGCGCCCCACGTTCGCACCGCTTTCGTCACGGATTGCAATCACATCGCCACGCGAGAAGTGGCCTTGCACGGCGGTCATGCCGATGGGCAGCAGGCTTTTGCCCTCGGCACGCAGCTTGGCGGCGGCCCCGGCATCCACGACGATGGCGCCGTGCAGCTGCAGGTGATCCATCATCCACTGCTTGCGCGCCTGCTGCTTGCGCGTGGGCGCCACCAGCAAGGTGCCAATACGCTCACCGCGCGCCAGGCGCAACAAGGCATCCGGCTCGCGCCCCCAGGCAATGACGGTGGAAGCGCCGGAGCCGGCCGCGCGCTTGGCCGCCAGGATTTTGGTGAGCATGCCGCCCTTGCCAATGCTGGAGCCCGCGCCGCCTGCCATGCGCTCCAGCGCTTCGTCGCCCGCCTGCGCCTCGTGCACGAATTCGGCGGCGGGGTCGCGGCGAGGGTCTGCGGTGTAAAGGCCGCGCTGGTCGGTCAGGATGACGAGCAGGTCGGCTTCGATCAGGTTGGCCACTAGCGCGCCCAGCGTGTCGTTGTCGCCGAACTTGATTTCGTCGTTGACCACCGTGTCGTTTTCGTTGATGACGGGCAGCACGCCGTGCTCCAGCAGCGTCAGCAGGGTAGAACGGGCGTTGAGGTAGCGCTCGCGGTGAGACAGGTCGGCATGCGTGAGCAGCACCTGGGCGCTGCCCAGGCCGTGTTCGCGCAGCTTGCTTTCATACATTTGCGCCAGCCCCATCTGCCCCACGGCAGCGGCGGCTTGCAGGGCGTTGACCTCATGTGGACGGCGCGTCCAGCCCAGCCGTTTCATGCCTTCGGCGATGGCGCCGCTGGACACCATGATGATTTCGCGCCGCCCCGGCGTGAGCCCCGCCCCGGCGTCGCCATGCGCCAGCAGAGCCATCTGGCGGCACCATTCGCCAATGGCGGCTTCGTCCAGCCCGCGCCCCTCATTGGTAACGAGGCTGGAGCCCACTTTGACGACGATGCGGCGCGCCTCGCGCAACAGGCCCACCGGTGCGGGCGCGGAAGAAGTGGCGGACGAGGTTTCAGATTTCATGAATCACACCTAAAAATGCTCTGTCGCCCGCAGATTGGGCGCAAGCAGCTATTGTTTTTATATCAATCCGCATCGGCAACGTCACTGGCAAAGCGCGGGTCGGCCTCTGCCGGTGGTGCTTCGGCCTGCTGGGCATGGCGCACGTGGTCATAAATGGCGCGCACCAGGGGCTCGCAGCCTTCCCGGGTGAGGGCGGATATTTCGAACACGGGGCCTTTCCAGCGCAGGCGCTTCACGAAGTCATTGACCCGTGCCTGGCGCTCTGGCGCAGGCACCATGTCCAGCTTGTTCAGCACCAGCCAGCGCGGTTTGTCGTGCAGCGCCTTGTCGTACTTCTTCAGCTCGGCCACGATGGCCCGGGCTTGCGCCACCGGGTCCACAGCGTCATCAAACGGCGCCATGTCCACGATGTGCAGCAGCAGCCGTGTGCGCTGCAGGTGGCGCAGGAACTGGTGGCCCAGGCCGGCGCCTTCGCTCGCCCCTTCGATTAAGCCGGGAATGTCGGCCACCACGAAGCTTTGCTCCGGCCCCACCCGCACCACACCCAGATTGGGATACAGCGTGGTGAAGGGGTAGTCGGCGATCTTGGGCCGCGCATTGCTGACGGCGGCAATGAAGGTGGACTTGCCGGCATTCGGCATGCCCAGCAGGCCCACGTCGGCCAGCACTTTCAGCTCCAGCTTGAGGCTTTTTTTCTCGCCCGGCCAGCCTGGCGTTTTTTGACGCGGAGCGCGGTTGATGGCGCTCTTGAAACGCAGGTTGCCAAAGCCGCCATCCCCGCCCTTGGCGATGGTGATTTTTTCGCCCGGCGTCAGCAGCTCGTGCAGCACTTCGCCCGTTTCGGCATCGCTGATGATGGTGCCAACAGGCATTTTCAGCGTGATGTCGTCCCCGGCTGCCCCAAAACGGTCAGAACCCATGCCATGCTGACCGCGCTTGGCCTCATGCCTGCGCGAGTAACGAAAGTCCACCAACGTGTTCAGGTTGGCATCCGCCACGGCATAGACATGGCCGCCTCGACCACCGTCCCCACCGTCGGGGCCGCCAAATTCTTTGTACTTTTCGTGGCGGAAAGAGGCGCAGCCGTTCCCCCCGTCGCCTGCGGCCACGTCAATAAAGGCTTCGTCTACGAATTTCATGTGTTGCCCACCTTGTGTCCATCAAAAGTGGCCTGGCATCTGCCTGACCATGGAGCCTCAGACCGGCTGCGGAGCCGCATTTTCCTGCAAGCCGGTACAGCCCCTCCCCCTCTTCGTCTACTGGTCTGTGAGAGGCCTGCATGCCGAATCTTCACGGGGTTAGCCCAAGACAACCGGGAAACCTTTGAACCATCAGCCCCCATTTGCGTTGCCCGGTTGTATTGAGTCGGCACACAGGCTGCGGCTGAAATGTCCATGAATCCCCGCGCCCGCCGATAGGCCGATACTGGCCCGTGCCTTAGAACCCGTTCAAAGTCCCTGCACGGCGCGGGCCATGAAGCGGATTGGGGCGGTCTGCTGCGCAAGCAAAACCAGGCCAATAGCACGGGATATCACGGGATATCACGGGCTGTTGGCGGGCGCGCTTTGCGCCTTGCATTCCATCCATTCCCAAACCGCTTGTTGCCCCCTGGCACCGAGAATCTTGAACAAGCTCTTACCAGGCTCACGCCGGAACGCTTAACCCAAAGCCATCAGGAAAATGACCCTGGCTAAAAACACCAAAGCCCCGCTGGCAGGACAGCGGGGCTCCGGAAACAGTGTGAAGGCAGCGTGCACCGCCCGCATCATGCGGACGGCGCCAAGCACTGCCAGGTCAGCCAGCGATCAAGCCGCCGGGGTAACCACCACGGTGTGCTTGTTCAAGGCACCCTTGGTTGTGAAAGACACTTGGCCATCCACCAGCGCGAACAGCGTATGGTCCTTGCCTACGCCCACATTGGTGCCGGCATGGAACTTGGTGCCGCGCTGACGCACGATGATCGAGCCAGCAGAAACCTGCTGGCCGCCAAACACCTTCACGCCCAGCATCTTGGGCTTGGAATCACGACCGTTGCGCGTGGAGCCGCCGCCTTTTTTCTGTGCCATGAGATGTTCTCCTTGAAACCTTTAGACCGTGATGGCACCGATTTCCAGCTCGGTATACGGCTGGCGGTGACCCTGGCGCTTCTGGTAGTGCTTGCGGCGGCGCATCTTGAAAATGCGCACCTTGTCGTGCTTGCCGTGGGCCAGAACCTTGGCCTTGACACTTGCACCGGACACCAGCGGCGTGCCGACCTTGAGCGTATCGCCGTCCACAACGGCGACCACCTGGTCAATCACGATCTCCTGGCCAACGTCCGCAGCAATCTGTTCTACCTTGATCTTCTCGCCAGCGGCCACGCGATACTGCTTGCCGCCGGTTTTTATGACTGCGTACATGAAAACCCTTTCGTTGATGAAAAGCTCCACCAAGCCAACTCCCGGCGGAACCGGGCATTGTATCCGTTTGCCCAAACAGCCGCAAATGCGGCTCCTGCCAGCTGTTTGCGGCCCACGCCCCTCCCTATAATTTGGGTGTCGCTTTCGCCTCTTTTCACAGCATTTCGTGTCCATCTCTGCCTCCACCAGCCAAGCCCTTGCCCTCGTCGCCGACGAAATGCGCGAAGTTGATGCCACCATTGCCCGGCGACTGGGTTCGGGCGTGCCGCTGGTGGGTGATGTGGCGCGCTACATCATCTCGTCCGGCGGGAAGCGGCTGCGCCCCGTCCTGCTGCTGCTGACGTGCGGGGCGCTAGGCTGCCGCAGCCCGCAGCGCTTCAATCTGGCCGCAGTGGTTGAGTTCATTCATACTGCCACGCTGCTGCATGATGACGTGGTTGATGAATCCACTCTGCGCCGCGGCCGCAGCACCGCCAACGAAGTGTTTGGCAACCCCGCCAGCGTGCTGGTGGGCGATTTTCTTTATTCGCGCGCCTTTCAAATGATGGTGGACGCAGGCGACATGCGCATCATGCAGATCCTCGCGAATGCCACCAACGTCATCGCCGAAGGGGAAGTGTTGCAGTTGATGAACATGCACGACGCCTCCTTGGACGAAAGCGCCTATCTCCGCGTCATTCGCTCCAAAACCGCCAAACTCTTTGAAGCCAGCGCGCGCTTAGGCGCCGTTCTGGCCGGCAGCCCTCGTGACATTGAGGACGCCTGTGCCGAGTACGGGCAGTCCTTGGGAACGGCATTTCAGATCATTGATGACGTGCTGGATTACGACGGCAGCACTGCCGAGATGGGCAAAAACCTTGGCGACGACCTGCGCGAAGGCAAGTCCACGCTGCCTCTGATTTTGGCCATGCAGCGCTCATCTCTGGATCAAGCCGCCATCGTGCGCTCGGCCATCGAAAACGGCAGCACCCAAGAGCTGGAGTCGGTGATTGCCATCGTGCGCCAAAGCGGCGCACTGGAAGGGGCCCGACGAGCCGCTGCCGAGCAGGCCGAGCGCGCCATCAGCGCTGCGCGCCAGTTGCCCGAGAACCAGCACGCTTTGAGCATGATAGAATTAGCGGCTCAGCTTTTACAGCGAAGAACCTGAGACACACATACAAGGTTCGCTTTCGGGGTGTAGCTTAGCCTGGTAGAGCGCTACGTTCGGGACGTAGAGGCCGGAGGTTCGAATCCTCTCACCCCGACCATTTGGGTCGCATTCCAAAGTTTGCCAAGCCATCATTTGGCAGACGCGGCGTCTGTGTCAATTGCCGCACACTCTTCAAAGCGCGGCATTTACAGTCCCTCACCAATCGGCGATGATCAACAGGCTTTTTTGCTTGTTTGATACTTGTAGTCACCGATGGCCGCTGCCGACTTTTCACCCCATTCCTCCAACGCCACTGCGCTGCCCGGTCTCGGCCGTGCATTGGTCATGGCGGGCAAGCTGAGCCAGAAAACCGCCGAGGATCTTTATCGCAAGGCGCAAGCGAGCAACAAGAATTTCATCGCGGAACTCACTGAGTCCGGCACGGTGTCCGCGGCAGACTTGGCCCACACCATGTCCACCGCATTTGCCGCTCCCTTGGTGGATGTAACAGCACTGGATCCCCAGCGCCTACCCAAAGGGCTGATTGACTCCAAATTGGCCGCCACCTACCGTTTGCTGCCATTGAGCAAGCGTGGCAACCGCCTTATCGTGGCGACAGCCGACCCGTCGGACCATGAGGCTGCGGAAAAAATCAAATTTGCCACGCAAATGGGCGTGGAGTGGGTGATCGCCGAGTTTGACAAGTTAAACCGCTTGGTGGAGATCACCACACGGTCCACGGCAGACGCCATGGACAGCGTCATTGGTGGCGACTTCGAATTTGACGAAGCCACATTAAAGTCGGACACACCCGAGGAAGAAGAACCCGAGCAAACCGATGCCGAAGACACGCCCATCGTCAAGTTCCTGCACAAAATGTTGGTGGACGCCGTCAACATGCGGGCGTCAGACCTTCATTTTGAGCCCTACGAGCACAATTACAGGGTGCGTTTTCGCATTGATGGTGAGTTGCGAGAGGTCGCATCTCCCCCTCCTGTCATCAAAGAAAAACTGGCGTCCCGTATCAAAGTCATTTCACGCCTGGATATTTCAGAAAAGCGGGTGCCACAAGATGGCCGTATGAAGCTGAAAATGGGGCCTGATCGCGTGATCGATTTCCGTGTCAGCACCCTGCCCACCCTGTTTGGCGAAAAGATCGTGATCCGCATTCTGGATCCCAGCAGCGCCAAATTGGGTATTGATGCCCTTGGATACGAACCGGAAGAAAAGGAGCGCTTGCTCAAGGCCATTGAGCGGCCTTACGGCATGATTTTGGTGACAGGCCCCACTGGTTCAGGTAAAACGGTGTCGCTCTACACCTGCCTGAATCTTTTGAATAAGCCCGGCGTCAATATATCGACTGCGGAAGATCCCTCCGAAATCAACCTGCCTGGCGTCAACCAGGTCAACATGAATGAAAAAGCAGGGTTGACCTTCGCGGTCGCCCTCAAGGCGTTTTTGCGACAGGATCCCGACATCATCATGGTCGGCGAAATTCGTGATTTGGAAACGGCGGATATCTCCATCAAGGCGGCCCAGACGGGTCACTTGGTGCTGTCCACATTGCACACCAACGACGCACCAACCACCCTGACGCGCATGCGCAATATGGGCATTGCCCCCTTCAATATTGCGTCCAGCGTTATCCTGATTACTGCCCAGCGCCTAGCACGCCGGCTTTGCCCCAAATGCAAGGCGCCTGTGGACATTCCGAGGGAGACGCTGATCGAGTCCGGCTTTGCAGAAGAAGATCTGGACGGCAGTTGGGTGCCTTACAAAGCTGTGGGCTGTGATGCCTGCAACAATGGTTACAAAGGGCGTGTCGGCATCTATGAAGTCATGCCGATCAGTGAGGAAATCCAACGCATCATCCTGGCCGACGGCAGCGCACTGGAAATCGCCGAGCAGGCACGCCGTGAAGGCGTGCGCTCGCTGCGCGAATCGGGTCTATACAAAGTCAAACTCGGTGTCACGTCACTGGAAGAAGTATTGGCCGTGACCAACGAATAACACTGGAGAAAGAGGGCAACTATGGCAACGGCAACTCGTGCCGCGACGGCGAAATCCGTCAAGGAATTCGTTTTCGAATGGGAAGGCAAGGATCGCAACGGCAAGATTGTCCGTGGGGAAACGCGCGCCTCCGGTGAGAATCAAGTGCAAGCCACCCTGCGGCGCCAAGGCATTTTGGTCACAAAGATCAAAAAGCGTCGCATGCGCTCAGGCAAGAGAATCAAGCCTCGCGACATAGCGGTTTTCACGCGCCAGCTCGCCACCATGATGAAGGCAGGTGTTCCCCTCTTGCAAGCCTTCGACATTGTGGGCCGTGGCAATGCCAACCCCAGCGTGACCAAGCTGCTGAACGACATTCGGGCCGATGTGGAAACAGGTACGTCCCTGTCAGCAGCATTTCGCAAATACCCCATTTATTTCAACAGCCTCTACTGCAACTTGGTCGAAGCAGGTGAGGCCGCTGGTATTTTGGAAGACCTGCTGGATCGCCTGGCGACCTACATGGAAAAAACTGAGGCGGTCAAATCCAAGATTCGCTCAGCACTTATGTACCCCGTGGCCGTGATCGTGGTGGCTTTCGTGGTGGTAGCCATCATCATGATCTTCGTGATCCCGGCTTTCAAGGAAGTGTTTTCCAATTTCGGGGCCGACCTGCCTGCCCCCACGCTGTTTGTCATCTCCATGAGCGAATTCTTCGTGGCGTACTGGTGGCTCATTTTCGGTGTGTTGATTGGCGGCACCTACTTTTTCATGCAAGCATGGAAGCGAAATGAAAAAGTCCAGATGTTCATGGACCGCCTGCTACTGAAAGTGCCCATTTTTGGTGATCTGGTTGAAAAATCAGTGATCGCTCGCTGGACACGAACTCTTTCGACCATGTTCGCGGCAGGTGTGCCACTGGTGGAAGCGCTTGATTCTGTGGGTGGTGCTTCTGGCAACTCGGTCTACAAGATCGCCACTGACAAAATCCAGCGAGAGGTTTCCACTGGCACCAGCCTCACCGCTGCCATGACCAACGTCAACCTGTTTCCCAGCATGGTGATCCAAATGACGGCCATCGGTGAAGAGTCTGGCGCGCTTGACCACATGCTGGGCAAGGCAGCCGACTTCTACGAATCGGAAGTTGATGAAATGGTGGCCGGCCTTTCCAGCCTGATGGAGCCCATCATCATCGTGATTTTGGGCACGGTCATCGGCGGTATCGTGGTTTCGATGTATCTGCCAATCTTCAAGCTGGGCCAGGTGGTCTGACCCATGGCCGGGGAAATGTGGCTGAACGCCGCTCTTGGCGGTGTTCTTGGGCTGCTCGTCGGCAGCTTTCTCAATGTCGTCATTCACCGCCTGCCACAAATGATGCACCGCGACTGGTTGCATCAAATGGCGGCCAATTTGACCCCGCCTGGCGGTGAGCCGGGCATATGGGCCATCGTGTTCGGGCCCAATCGGCCCGCACCGCCCAACACAGAACAAGTAGGGCATGACCTGGGAGCAGCCGTGACTGCCCTACCCAAGTTCGACCTGCTTGTCCCGCGCTCTCGCTGCCCGCATTGCGGCCATCAGATCCGCTGGTTTGAAAACGTGCCCATACTTAGTTGGCTGGCCTTGCGTGGCCGTTGCGCACAATGCCATACCCCGATTGCCTGGCGCTACCCCTTGGTAGAGCTGGCCACTGGCCTGTTGTTTGCATGGTGCGCCTGGCGCTGGGGCCTGACAGCCGCCGGGCTGGTTTGGGCTGGCTTTTCGGCCCTGCTGATCTGCATGACCCTGATCGACTGGGACACCACGCTGCTGCCCGATAGCCTGACGCTGCCGCTGCTGTGGGCGGGCTTGATCGCCTCCATGCTGGGCATCACGGGCGTGCCGCTGGCCAGCGCCGTGTGGGGCGCTATTGGCGGCTATATGTCGCTGTGGCTGGTTTACCAAGCCTTCAAGCTGCTGACAGGCAAGGAGGGCATGGGCTTTGGCGACTTCAAACTGTTCGCCGCCTTGGGCGCCTGGTTCGGCTGGACGGCGCTGGTGCCCATGATTCTGATGGCTTCCGTCATCGGCGCCATCATCGGCATTGGTCTGAAGCTCACCCATGGTCTGCGCGAGGGGCAATACGTCCCCTTCGGGCCTTTCCTGGCACTGGCCGGGCTGACGGCCATGGTCTTCGGGCCGCAGTCCATTTTGCGCGCCATGGGGCTGGGCTAATGTCCCCACCTGCGCCAGCACCTGCCAGCAGCTCGTTCCGGCTGGGTTTGACCGGCGGCATTGGCAGTGGCAAAAGCACCGTGGCGGCCCTGCTGGCTGAGCATGGGGCCACCGTGATTGACACCGATGCCCTTTCTCGCGCCACCACCGCCCCTGGCGGGGCCGCGCTGGGCCCAATTGCCGCCACGTTTGGCGCCCACCTGATCAATGCCCAAGGCGCACTTGACCGGGCCGCCATGCGTGCGCTGGTTTATGACGATGCGGCAGCGCGCCGTCGGCTGGAAGCCATCATCCACCCACTGGTGCTCCAGGCGGCCGACCAGCAGTCTCGCGAAGCGGAAGCGGCTGGCGCCCGTTGCATCGTTTTCGACGTGCCGCTGCTCGTCGAGTCCGGCCGCCGCTGGCGCGACCGCGTGACACAGGTATTGGTCGTGGACTGCCCGGTGCCTACACAAATCGCCCGTGTCATGGCCCGCAGCGGCCTGACGCAAGCGGAGGCAGAGCGCATCATTGCCGCCCAGGCATCGCGCGCGCAGCGCCTGGCTGCCGCCGATGTCGTGATCGACAACGGCGAAGGCGTCACGCTGGACGATTTGCGCCAGACCGTGGCGTCGCTGGCCCCTCGCTTCGGGCTATGATGCAGGCAGACTGAGGCCAACCCACGGCGCCGCGCGTGATCCTGTACGAATACCCCTTCAACGAACGCATCCGCACCTATCTGCGGCTGGAGCACCTGTTGCAGCGCCTGGGCGAGCTGATCGCGCGCGACAGCGCGCTCGACCACCATTTCGCGCTCACCACGCTGTTCGAAGTCATGGACGTGGTCAACCGTGCTGACCTCAAGGCCGACGTCCTCAAGGATCTCGATCGCCACAAGGCCCAAATGGCAGCCCTGCGCGGCAACCCCGCCATTTCCGAAGACGTGCTGGATGCCTTTCTCGCCCGCATCGACAACACCTTTGCCCAGCTCAACCAGCAGCATGGCAAGCCCGCCCACGAGTTGACCGATAACGAATGGCTCATGGGCATTCGCAGCCGCGCCGTCATTCCCGGCGGCACCTGCTCTTTCGACCTGCCCGCCTACCACGCCTGGCAACAGCAGCCCGGTGACGTGCGCCGCGCCGACATCATGCGCTGGGTTTCGTCCCTGCAGCCGCTGACCAATGCCCTGGCCCTGTTGCTGCAAATGCTGCGCGAATCCGGCCTGCCGCAGATGGTCATGGCAGTAGGCGGCCAATTCCAGCAAATGCTGCCGCAGGGGCGGCCGTTCCAGCTGCTTCGTCTGCGCATGGATCCCACCCTAGGCCTGATCCCCGAAATCAGCGGCAACCGCTTGCTGGTTTCCGTCAGGCTCATGCAGCAAGATGGCGAAGGCCACCTGCACCCCGCCACCCAGGACGCGCCGCTTGAACTGGCGCTATGTGCATGAGCGCCCCGCGCCCCCCGGCTCCTTCGCCCGCGCCCGCCCGGCAGGTGCGCTGCCCGGCCTGTGGCGGGCCCAGCCTTTATGCGCCTGAAAATGCCTTCCGCCCTTTCTGCAGCCAACGCTGCAAGCTGCACGACCTGGGCGCCTGGGCCAATGAAAGCTTCCGCATGGAAGTGCAAGAAGACGATGCTGGCAATCCACCATCCGCCGGCACCGACGGCTAAAGAAGCAATTTTCAGGGCCAGCGCCCGTCACTTCGGCCCCGATAGCTATCCAAACCATAGCAACCATCTTCCCCCTCGCGCCGCGAAAGCATGCGCTCGCCTGACCGCTGCCGCCACTGGCACAGCTTAGAACCTGTTCAAAGTCCCTGCGCGGCGGGCACTTAAGCGGTTTTGGGCGGTCTGCGGCGCAAGCAAAACTTGCCGATAGCACGCAAGTTTTGCACCTTGCATTCCATCCCAAACCGCTTGTTGCCTACTCGCGCCGAGACTTTGAACAGGTTCTTGGCGCCCACCCCGGAAATGCCTGCGTACTGGGTTTATTTAGAATGCGCGGTTTCATTCACATACCCGCCCGCCGCTTGGCCGCCTGCGGCACACGGGCCGGGCATGTGCCGCGCAGGCATTGGCCGCTCATCGGCAGCCAGACGCCGACGCCCCCGCTTACTTCAATCAACATCACAGAAAGAACACCATGGCCGTGAACGTGGAAACCCTGGAAAAGCTGGAACGCAAGATGACGCTCACCCTGCCCGTGAACGTGATCCGCGACGAGGTCAACGCCCGCCTGAAAAAGCTGGCCCGCACCGTCCGCATGGACGGCTTTCGTCCCGGCAAGGTGCCGATGAACATCGTGGCCCAGCGCTATGGCTTTTCGGTTCAATACGAAGTCATGAACGACAAGGTAGGCGAGGCCTTCTTCCAGGCCGCCAACGAGGCCAAGCTGCGTGTGGCCGGCCAGCCCACCATCACCGAAAAAGAGGGTGCGCCTGAAGGCGAAGTGGCGTTTGATGCCGTGTTTGAAGTGTTCCCCGACGTCAAGCTGGGCGATATGGCCGCAACTGAAGTGGAAAAAGTCTCCGTTGAAGTCAGCGAAGACGCCATCGACCGCACTCTCGACATCCTGCGCAAGCAGCGCCGCACCTTTGCGCAGCGAACCAAGGGCGCTGCCGCCGAAGACAGCGACCGCGTCACGGTGGACTTTGCCGGCAAGATCGACGGCGAGCCTTTCGCTGGCGGCAAGGCCGACGACTTCCAGTTCATCATCGGCGAAGGCCAGATGCTCAAGGAATTCGAAGATGCCGTGCGCGGCATGAAAGTGGGCGAGAGCAAGACCTTCCCGTTGGCCTTCCCGGAGGACTATCACGGCAAGGAAGTCGCCGGCAAGACGGCCGACTTCATGGTCACCCTGAAAAACCTGGAAGCCGCCCACCTGCCTGAAGTAGACGAGGCGCTGGCCAAGTCCCTGGGGGTAGAAGGCGGCACCGTGGAAGCCCTGCGCGCCGACGTGCGCAAGAACCTGGAACGCGAAGTCAAGTTCCGCCTGGCGGCCCGTAACAAACAAGCAGCCATGGAAGCCGTCACCGCCAAGGCTGAACTGGACTTGCCCAAGGCCAGCGTGCAGGCCGAACTGGACCGCATGCTCGAAAACGCCCGTGCCGAACTGAAAGCCCGTGGCATCAAGGACGCCGATAAGGCGCCTCTGCCGGAAGACATGTTCCGTCCCCAGGCGGAACACCGCGTGCGCGTGGGTCTGGTGCTGGCCGAGCTGGTGCGCGCCCACAACCTGCAAGCCACGCCTGAGCAAGTCAAGGCGCAGGTGCAGGAGCTGGCCGCCAGCTACGAGCGCCCGGAAGACGTGGTGCGCTGGTACTATGGCGACAACCGCCGCCTGGCCGAAGTGGAAGGCCTGGTGCTGGAAAACAACGTGACCGACTACGTGATGGCCAATGCCAAGGTCACCGAGAAGAAACTCAGCTTCGACGAACTGATGGGCCAGCAGCCTGCCGCCGCGGCCTGACTGTCGCGCCTGGCCGCGCGCCGCCGCATCCATGGGGCTTGAGCCGGCAGGCTCCGGCCCCATTTCTTTTCTCTATATTCCAAACTCGCTTTTTCTGGAGCCAGCCATGAACCTCTACGAACCACCCAGCAACCTCGGGCTGATACCGATGGTGATCGAGCAGTCAGGCCGGGGCGAGCGCTCGTTCGACATTTATTCGCGCCTGCTCAAGGAGCGCGTGGTCTTTCTCGTTGGTGAAGTGAACGACCAGACCGCCAACCTGGTGGTGGCGCAGCTGCTGTTTCTGGAAAGCGAGAACCCGGACAAGGACATCTCGCTGTACATCAACAGCCCGGGCGGCAGCGTCACGGCCGGCATGTCGATCTACGACACCATGCAGTTCATCAAGCCCGACGTCTCCACCATGTGCCTGGGCTTTGCCGCCAGCATGGGCGCCTTCCTGCTGGCCGCCGGCGCCAAGGGCAAGCGCTACTCGCTGCCCAACAGCAAGGTCATGATCCACCAGGTGCTCGGCGGCGCGCGCGGCCAGGCCACCGACATCGAGATCCACGCCCGTGACATCCTGCGCACCAAGGAGCAGATGAACCGCATCCTGGCCGAGCGCACCGGCCAGCCCTACGAGAAAATCCAGCGCGACACCGAGCGCGACTACTTCATGACCGCCGACGAGTCCAAGGAATATGGTCTGGTGGATGAAGTGATCGCCAAGCGCCCCTGACCCGCGCTTGCGCGCACCACCGGCGCCCCAAAGAAAGGCGCCGGGCAGGTGCGAGCCACGCCGGCCGGCCATGGGCCATGGCCGGCCGCACTTCGCTCCAAAATCTTGACCAGCGCCCACCCAGGCTACCCAAGGCGCTACATTTTTTGAACCCATCGTGCACGGCCACACCGCCTGTCACGGCCTTCGGCGTGGTTGCTATCATGCGCCGTTGCGAATTACTGGCGGCCCCGCGCCCCACCCCTCGTCATGGCTGAGAAAAAAGGCTCTTCCAACAGCGAAAAAACCCTGTACTGCTCGTTCTGCAACAAAAGCCAGCACGACGTGAAAAAGCTCATCGCGGGCCAGTCGGTCTTCATCTGCGATGAATGCATCGACATGTGCAACGAGATCATGCGCGAAGAGCAGTCCTCGCCCAAAGGTGGCCAGCATGATGAAGACCGCCTGCCCACGCCGGCCGAGCTGAAAGCCAACCTGGACAGCTACGTCATCGGCCAGGAAAAGGCCAAGCGCACGCTGGCCGTGGCCGTCTACAACCACTACAAGCGCCTGCGCCACAAAGATGACGCCAAGAAGGGCGACGTAGAGCTGGCCAAGAGCAACATCCTGCTGGTGGGCCCCACCGGCTCAGGCAAGACGCTGCTGGCGCAAACGCTGGCGCGCCAGCTCAACGTGCCTTTCATCATGGCCGACGCCACCACGCTGACCGAAGCCGGCTACGTGGGCGAGGACGTGGAAAACATCATCAGCAAGCTGCTGCAAAGCTGCAATTACGACGTGGAGCGCGCGCAGCGCGGCATCGTCTATATCGACGAGATCGACAAGATCACCCGCAAGGCCGACAACCCCAGCATCACCCGCGATGTCTCGGGCGAGGGCGTGCA
Organism: Comamonadaceae bacterium OH2545_COT-014; assembly: GCA_003859965.1. GTDB lineage: Bacteria > Pseudomonadota > Gammaproteobacteria > Burkholderiales > Burkholderiaceae_C > Ottowia. The sequence continues at coordinate 27,467 of RQYR01000016.1, forward strand.
GCAGGCGCTGCTCAAGCTCATCGAGGGCACCATGGCCAGCGTGCCGCCGCAGGGCGGGCGCAAGCACCCGAACCAGGATTTTTTGCAGGTGGACACCACCAACATCCTGTTCATCTGCGGCGGCGCCTTTGCCGGACTGGAAAAGGTGATCGAAGCGCGCATGGAATCCGGCGGCATTGGCTTTGGCGCCATGGTCAAGAGCAAAAAGCAGCGCTCCATTTCCGAAGTGTTCCAGGACATTGAGCCGGAAGACCTCATCAAGTACGGCATCATTCCCGAGCTGGTGGGCCGCATGCCCGTGGTTGCCACGCTGGCCGAGCTGACCGAGGACGCACTGGTCGAGATCCTCACCGAACCGAAGAACGCTCTGGTCAAGCAGTTTGCCCGCTTGTTCGCCATGGAAGGGGTGGAGCTGGAAATCCGCCCCGCCGCGCTCAAGGCCATCGCCCGCAAGGCGCTGGCGCGCAAGACCGGCGCGCGCGGCCTTCGCTCCATTCTGGAGCAGGCCCTGATCGACACCATGTTCGATCTGCCCAACGCTCCGGACGTGGCCAAGGTCGTCATTGACGAAAACACCATCACCGAAAACCAGCCCCCGCTGCGCGTGTACCGCGAAGCGGCCAAAACCGCCTGAGCCGCCGCGTTACCCGCTTGGCCCGCGAACCCGGCCAAGCACGGCTTGCGCCACTTTTTTGATGTATCAAAATGGCCTCCATCGCCGCAGATACGGCGATGGCAGCTATATTTTTTGAAGTTGCCAGCCCGCGCGCGCCCGGATCGGTTGAAAATGGCGTCCGCGCAGCCATATTGGCCTGAAACCTTCGAGGATCTTCCCCATGTCTGGCACCCCCTCTCTTCCCGCCACCCCCATTGACCTGCCGTTGCTGCCGCTGCGCGACGTGGTGGTGTTTCCGCACATGGTCATCCCGCTGTTCGTGGGCCGTCCCAAGAGCATCAAGGCGCTGGAAACCGCCATCGCGGCCGACCGCCGCATCATGCTGGTAGCGCAGCGCGCCGCCGCCAAGGACGAACCCACGGTGGCCGACATGTTCGAGGTCGGCTGCGTCTCCACCATCTTGCAGATGCTCAAGCTGCCGGACGGCACGGTGAAAGTGCTGGTGGAGGGCCAGCAGCGCGCCACCGTCACGCACATTGAGGAAGGCGAAAACCACTTCACCGCCACCGTGACCCCGCTGGCTCCCGAGCCCGCCGCCGACTCGCACGAGGTCGAGGCGCTGCGCCGCGCCGTGATGCAGCAGTTTGACCAGTACGTCAAGCTCAACAAGAAAATTCCGCCCGAGATCCTGACCTCCATCGCCGGCATTGACGACCCGGGCCGCCTGGCTGACACCATTGCCGCGCACCTGCCGCTCAAGCTCGAGGACAAGCAGCACGTGCTGGATCTGGCCGACATCAAGGCGCGGCTGGAAGACCTGTTCGGCCAGCTTGAGCGCGAGGTGGACATCCTCAACGTGGACAAGAAGATCCGCGGGCGCGTCAAGCGCCAGATGGAGAAGAACCAGCGCGACTTCTACCTGAACGAGCAGGTCAAGGCCATCCAGAAGGAACTGGGTGAAGGCGAAGAGGGCGCCGACATTGAGGAGATCGAGAAAAAGATCAAGGCCGCCCGCATGCCCAAGGAAGCGCGCAAGAAGGCCGAAGGCGAGCTAAAAAAACTCAAGCTCATGTCGCCCATGTCGGCCGAGGCCACCGTGGTGCGCAACTACATCGACGTGCTGGTGGGCCTGCCCTGGGCCAAGAAAACCAAGATCAGGCATGACCTGGCGCATGCCGAGGACGTGCTCAATGAAGACCACTACGGGCTGGAGAAGGTCAAGGACCGCATCCTCGAATACCTGGCCGTGCAGCAGCGCGTGGACAAAGTGAAAGCGCCCATTCTGTGCCTGGTCGGCCCGCCCGGCGTGGGCAAGACCTCGCTCGGCCAGTCCATCGCCAAGGCCACGGGCCGCAAGTACGTGCGCATGGCCTTGGGCGGCATGCGCGATGAGGCCGAAATCCGCGGCCACCGCCGCACCTACATTGGCGCCATGCCCGGCAAGGTGCTGCAAAGCCTGAACAAGGTGGGCACGCGCAACCCGCTGTTCCTGCTGGACGAGATCGACAAGCTGGGCATGGACTTCCGGGGCGACCCCTCCAGCGCGCTGCTGGAAGTGCTGGACCCGGAGCAGAACCACACCTTCAGCGACCACTATGTGGAGGTGGACTTCGACCTGAGCGACGTCATGTTCGTGGCCACCAGCAATTCCATGAACATCCCGCCCGCGCTGCTGGACCGCATGGAGGTCATCCGCCTGTCGGGCTACACCGAGGACGAGAAAGTCAACATCGCCACCCGCTACCTGCTGCCCAAGCAGCTCAAGAACAACGGCGTGAAGGACGGCGAGCTGAAGGTGGAAGAAGCCGCCGTGCGCGACATCGTGCGCTACTACACGCGCGAGGCCGGGGTGCGCTCGCTGGAGCGCGAGCTCTCCAAGATCTGCCGCAAGGTCGTCAAGGGTCTGCAACTGGGGCAGATGAAGCCGCAGGTCGTCGTCAACGCCGACAACCTGAACGATTTTCTGGGTGTGCGCAAGTTCACCTACGGCCGCGCCGAAAAGCAAAACCAGATCGGCCAGGTGGTGGGTCTGGCGTGGACAGAAGTGGGCGGCGATCTGCTCACCATCGAAGCCGCCACCATGCCCGGCAAGGGCAACATCCAGCGCACCGGCCAGCTGGGCGACGTGATGAAAGAATCGGTCGAGGCGGCGCGCACCGTCGTGCGCTCGCGCGCGCGGCGCCTGGGCATTGCCGACGAGGCGTTCGAGAAAAAGGACATGCACATCCATGTGCCCGACGGCGCCACGCCCAAGGACGGCCCCAGCGCCGGCATCGCCATGACCACGGCCCTGGTGTCCGCGCTCACCGGCATCCCGGTGCGCGCTGACGTGGCCATGACGGGCGAAATCACCCTGCGTGGCGAAGTTACCGCCATTGGCGGCCTGAAGGAAAAGCTGCTGGCCGCGCTGCGCGGCGGCATCAAGAAAGTGCTGATTCCCGAAGAGAACGTGAAGGATCTGCAGGAAATTCCCGAGAACGTGAAAAGCGGTCTGGAAATCATCCCTGTCAAATGGATCGACAAAGTGCTGGAAGTGGCGCTGGAGCGCCTGCCCGAGCCGCTGGCCGATGCCGGTGAAACCGTGGTGGCCGCCCCGGTGCCCATCGCCGCCGCAGCCGCCAAGAAACGCGGCGGCGGCCGCGCGGCGGTCAAGCACTGAGTCGGGCCGCGCTCCGGCGCGTGCCCCTGCTTTCCCTGCAGGCTTCCAACAGCCCTGCCCGCGTGAATGCGGACAGGGCTTTTTCGTGCTGCGCGCGGGAACCGCGCCGCCCGCACGGCCTTCATGCAGAATCCGCCGCGCACTCTGCGGGCGGCAGCGTGGCAGGCCACGATCGCGCGCTTGCCTTTCAAAGAAAAGGACAACGATGAACACCACTGCGTCCCCCTGGCGCCTGGCTGCGCGTGCCGAGCGCATGAACCCCTCGGCCATCCGCGAGATCCTGAAAGTGACCGAGCGCCCCGGCATCCTCAACTTCGCCGGCGGCCTGCCCTCGCCCGAGACCTTTCCCGTGGACGCCATGCGCGCCGCCTGTGCCCGCGTGCTGGCCGAAGACAGCGCCCGCCCCGCCTTGCAATACGCCACCAGCGAAGGGCTTCCCGAGCTGCGCGCCTGGGTCGCTGCCGAACTGGGCCGGCAGGGCGCTGCCGTCTCGCCGGATCAGGTGCTCATCACCACCGGCAGCCAGCAAGGGCTGGACCTGGTGGCCAAAGTGCTTATCGACCAGGGCGCGCCCGTGCTGGTGGAAACGCCCACCTACCTGGGCGCGCTGCAAGCCTTTGCGCCCATGCAGCCGCGCATCGACAGTGCCGCCAGTGACGACGAAGGCGTGCAGCCCGACGCACTGGCCGCCCAACTGGCCCGCCTGGCAGGGCAGGGCCAGATGCCGCGCTTCATGTACGCACTGCCCAATTTCCAGAACCCCACCGGCCGTAGCATGCCCGAGGCGCGGCGCCAAGCCGTGCTGGCCGTGTGCCGCGCGCACGGCCTGCCCATCGTGGAAGACAACCCCTATGGCGAGCTCTGGTTCGAGCAGCCCCCGCCCGCGCCGCTGCTGGCGCGCTGGCCCGAAGGGGTGATCTACCTCGGCTCCTTCAGCAAGATCCTCGCGCCCGGCCTGCGCCTGGGCTACGTGATCGCCCCGCCTGCCCTGTACCCCAAGCTGCTGCAAGCCAAGCAGGCGGCCGACCTGCACACGCCCGGTTTCAACCAGCGCGTGGTCATGGAAGTGCTGCAAGACGGCTTTCTCGACCGCCATGTGCCCGCCATACGCGCCCGCTACCACGCCCAGCGCGACGCCATGCTGGCCGCGCTGAGCCAGCGCCTGGACGGCTTGGGCGTGCAGTGGAACCAGCCCGCCGGCGGCATGTTCCTGTGGCTGCGCCTGCCGCAAACGCTGGACGCACAAGCCCTGCTGCCGCAAGCCGTGGACGCCGGCATGGCCTACGTGCCCGGCGCCCCGTTTTATGCCCGCACGCCCGAGCGCCACACCCTGCGCCTGAGCTTTGCCACCGCCGCCCCGGCCCAAATCGACGCCGGCATGGCCGCGCTGGGGCAGGTGTTGCGCCAAGCGCTGAAACTGAAAGCATGACCGGCATGACAGAGCGCCCCTTTGCCCAGATCGACGTCTTCACCGCCCAGCCTGGCTGGGGCAACCCCGTGGCCGTGGTGCTTGATGGCGCGGGCCTGACGGACGAGGCCATGCAGCGCTTTGCAAGCTGGACCAATCTGTCGGAAACCACCTTCGTGCTGCCGCCCACCGAGGCCGGGGCCGACTACCGCGTGCGCATCTTCACCCCGGCCGAGGAGCTGCCCTTTGCCGGCCATCCCACGCTGGGCACCTGCTTTGCCTGGCTGGCCGCCGGCGGCCAGCCCAAGGATCCGGCCTGCATCGTGCAGCAGTGCGCCAAGGGGCTGATCCCCATCCGCCGCGAGGCGCAACCCGGCGGCGGCGCCCGCCTGGCCTTTGCCGCCCCGCCCATGCAGGCCACGGCCGTGGACGAGGCGCTGCTGGCCCAGGTGGCTCGCGCGCTGGGCTTGCCCGATGCGACAGCCATCGGCCAGGCCCGCTGGCTGGACAACGGCCCGCGCTGGCTGGGCCTGTGGCTGGCCGATGCCGACGCCGTGCTGGCCCTGCAGCCCGACCACGCCGCACTGGCCGCCCTGGGTGTGTACACCGGCGTGGCCGGGCCTTATCCAGCACAGTGGGTAGCGCAGCTGGCGGCCCAGGCGGCGGGGCAAGATGAGGCCGAAGAAGGCGCGCCGCTGATTGCCCGCGCCAGCCGCGAGGCGCGCGCCTTCGCTGCCCCGGCCGCGCGCCTGGCACAGGCGGCACAGCATGTGCAGGCTAAGGCCGAGCCGCTGATCGAAGTGCGCGCCTTCGTCTCCGTCATCGGCGTGCCCGAAGACCCGGTCACCGGCAGCCTCAACGCCAGCCTGGCGCAGTGGCTGATGGCCGAAGGCCAGCTGCCCGCCGCTTACGTGGCCGCGCAAGGCAGTCGCATGGGCCGCGCCGGGCGTGTGCACGTGGCGCGCGATGCGCAAGGCCAAGTCTGGGTGGGCGGTGATTGCGTGCGGGTGATCAGCGGTCAGGTCTGTCTCTGACGCGGCCACGCTTGCCGTCGTCACGCTGCACGCTATGCCGCACGCCATGCCGCGCCTGCTCATCGCCGCCGACATCCACGGTCTGCATGCGCCCTTGCGCGCCTGGCTCTCGCCCTTGCTGACCCTGGCGCACAGTGTGCAGCTGCTCTCGCCCTGGCCGGGCGATGGTGAGAAGCCGCCCCATGCCAGCGAAGCAGAGGCCGTGGCCGCCTTTCATGCGCACCAGGGCTTGCCCCGCTATGCGCAGCGCATCGCGCAGGCCATGGGCGATGCGCCGGTGTTTCTCGTGGCCTTCAGCGTTGGCGCGGCCAGCGCCTGGCATGCCCTGGCTGGCCCGGCCTGCCACCCGCACAGCCGGGCCGTGCTGTACTACGGCTCGCGCATTCGCGATGCCCTCACGCTCACGCCGCGCTGCCCGGTGCAGCTGGTGTTTGCCGAGTGCGAAGCGGGCTTTGAGCCCCAGGCCATCGCCCCGGCGCTGGCCGCCAGCGGCGCGCACTGCGCCATCTTGCCGGGCACGCGACACGGCTTCATGAACCCGCTCTCGCCCCACTTCCAGCCCGCGCTGGCCCAGGCCCAGCGGGCCTGGCTCTGCCAGAGCCTGCGCCGCCATGGCCAGGGCCTGCCGTTCGATCCACTGCCATCAACCCCCCATTGCCCACCTACGCCATGAACCATGCCCTTGCCGCCTTGCCCAGCCTGGCCGCCATCGAAGCGGCCGCGCGCACTGTTTACCGTGAATTCCCGCCCACGCCGCAATACCGCTGGGCGCTGCTGTCCGAGCGCCTGGGCGCCGAATGCTGGCTCAAGCACGAGAACCACACGCCCGTGGGCGCGTTCAAGATCCGTGGCGGGCTGGCCTACTTCCAACAATTGATGGACGCGGGCGCTCTGCCGAGCGCCGTCATCAGCGCCACGCGCGGCAACCACGGCCAAAGCATCGGCTGGGCTGCGCGCGCCCACGGCGTGGCCTGCACCATCGTCGTGCCGCGCGGCAATTCGGTGGAAAAGAACGCCGCCATGCGCGCCCTGGGCGTGGAGCTGATCGAGCACGGCGATGACTTCACCGAAAGCGCTGAACATGCCCAGCAACTGGCCGCCGAGCGCGGCGCGCACATGGTGCCCAGCTACCATCCGGCGCTGGTGGCCGGCGTGGCCAGCTACTGGCTGGAGTTTTTGCGCGCCGTGCCGCAACTGCAAGTGGCCTACGTGCCCATTGGCATGGGCAGCGGCGCGTGCGCGGCCATCGCCGCCAAACAGGCGCTGGGCCATGGCGTGCGCATTGTCGGCGTGGTCAGCCGGCACGCCACCACCTATGCCGACTCACTGGCCGCCGGCCACGTGGTGCCCGCGCCGGCCACCACGCGCTTGGCCGACGGCATGGCCGTGCGCCGCGCCCACCCCGATGCGCTGGCCGTGCTGCAAGCCGGGCTGGACCATCTGGTGCAAGTCAGCGACGACGAAGTGGCCGCCGCCATGCGCGCCCTGCATGCCGATACCCACAACCTGGCCGAAGGCGCGGGGGCGGCCGCGCTGGCCGCCGCCTTGCAGGAGCGCGCCTCGCTGCAAGGCCAGTGCGTGGGCCTGGCGCTGACCGGCGCCAACGTGGACGCGGCGGTGCTGGCGCAGGTGCTGTCGGCCTGATGGGCCTTTGCGCATGCCTGGCTCCGTGCCTGGCCGGACATCCCACGGCCAGTGCCGCCAGAGCGTATGGGCGCCCCCCGGCGTGATGAAATAACGCCCTGACGCATTTCCCTATTTCTCCGGAGCGCGCACCGTGATCGGACGCCTTGCCGGCCTGCTGGCCGAAAAAAACCCGCCCCACTTGCTGATTGACTGCCACGGCGTCGGCTACGAGGTGGACGTGCCCATGAGCACCTTCTACAACCTGCCCGGCGTGGGCGAGCCCGTGACCCTGCTCACGCACTTCGTGGTGCGCGAGGACGCGCAAATCCTCTACGGCTTTGGCAGCCCGGCCGAACGCGACGCCTTCCGCCAGCTCATCCGCATCAGCGGCATTGGCCCGCGCATGGCGCTGGCGGTGCTCTCCGGCATGAGCGTGGACGAGCTGGCGCGGGCCGTGGGCGCGCAGGAGGCGGGGCGCCTGGTCAAGCTCCCCGGCATCGGCAAGAAAACGGCCGAGCGCCTGTTGCTGGAACTCAAAGGCAAGCTGGACACCGGCATCGCTGCTTCGGGCAACGCCAGCGCGCCCGCCAGCGACGCGCAGGCCGACATCCAGCAAGCGCTGATGGCGCTGGGCTACAGCGACAAGGAGGCCGCCGTCGCACTCAAGGCGCTACCCGCCGATGTCAGTGTGAACGACGGCATTCGTCTGGCTTTGCGCACTTTGGCGCGCTAATAGCCACGTGCGGTATTTGTACGGCGCCATCACGGCCTGACAGTGGCCCTCTGTGCACTGGCAAAATCAGCCACGCAAGCCGGTATTCAGAATGAAAGGTTTGCACGCCGGTTCGGTCACAAGTATTCAGCATACAAAGTACGGAGGTTTTTTCATGCTCTCGCGCATTCCTGCGTCGTCACGACTGCTCTGCCAATCGCTTTCCGCCTTGCTGCTCACCTCGGGGGTCGCCACGCTGCTGGCCAGCCCGGTGTCGGCCATGGCCACCACGCTGGAGCTGGGTTCCTTGCCAGGCCGGCCTGCCGCCAACCCGCGCCTGCTGCAGGTCAAGACGGTGCAGCAACCATCTGCCCATCGCATTCCTGCCCATGTCATTGCCTTGCCGGCGCTGGAGGTTGCCAAGTCTGCACTGGCACCCGCCGAGGCAGGCATGCCTTTGCAAATCGGTGTGGGCCGCACCGTGGAAAAAGCTGGCAGCATTGAAGCCACTTCCTCCCTGCTGCATTGGCACCGCACGGCCGAAGGCGGCATGCGTGCCGCCCTGGCGGTGCAATCTCCGGATGCCAAATTTCTGCGGATGGGCTTGCGGGTTAAGCAGTTGCCCCCGGGCAGCGTGTTGCGTGTGTATGCGCCAGATGATGAAAGTACCGTGGAAATCCAGGCTCTGGAAGTGCTGAACGCCCTGCAGAACAACCTGGATGCTGGCGCCCAGGGTGATGAAGCCTATACCTATTGGCTGCCGTCTGTCACTGGCCAGCAGGCCGTGCTGGAAATCCAGTTGCCGCCTGGCATGGCGCCGCATTTGTTGAAGGTTTCAGTGCCGTCCGTGTCGCACATCGCACTGGATCCTGCCATGGATGATCCGAGCAAGGCGCTTTCCGGTTCGTGCAACGTGGACGTCATGTGCACCTCCGGTCACGACGCGCACATGAGCTCTGTCGCACACATGCGCTACACCAAGGGCGATGGCAGAACCTATATCTGCTCGGGTTCGCTCATGAACAACACGCGGCAGGACTACACCCCGTACTTTCTGACCGCCAACCACTGCATCTCCACGCAAGTGGCGGCGTCTTCGCTGGAAACATTCTGGAATTACCGTGCCAACCGCTGCAACAGCAACCAGCCTCACCCCAGCGTGACGCAGCTGTCCGGCGGAGCCCAGCTGCTTTGGGCCAGCGCCGATACCGATACCGCATTGCTCCGTCTGCGCAATTCGCCGCCTGAATCCGCCGCGTATGCGGGCTGGAACGCCCAAACCCCCGGCATGACGCGGGTGTTCAGCATTCACCACCCGGGCGGGGATCTGCAAAAGTACAGCGAGGGGGCGATCTTTGCCTATGGCAACTGCCGTCCCACATCAGCCGAGCTGTTTTCCTGCAGCGAAGCCACGGCCAACAACAGCGCTTACCTAGGCGTGCGCTGGACACGCGGCACGACCGAGGGCGGTAGCAGCGGCGGCCCGCTGTTTTCCAACAGCGGGCAGATCATCGGGCAGCTTTACGGCGGCACGGGCAACTGCGAAACGCCTGATGGATTCAGCATCTACGGCCGTTTTGACCTGGCCTTCCGCAACGCCCTGAACCAGTGGCTGGCCCCGGCTGGCAACACCCGGCCTACCCCAACACCAACGCCCACCCCAACGCCTGGCGCCCGCGCCCCCGTCTTCCGCTTCTACAACGCATCCACCGGCGCACATTTCTATACCAACAACACGCTGGAGCGGGACTTCGTGATCGCCAACTACAAGGCTTTCCAGTACGAAGGGCCGCGCTTTTATGCCGTCGCCCAGCCCGCCCCAGGCACCAGCCCGGTCTTCCGCTTCTTCAACACCAGTACGGGGGCGCACTTCTACACCATCAACGCAGCAGAGCGGGATTTCGTCATTGCCCAATACCCTGCGTTCAAATATGAAGGCCCGGCCTGGCATGCACAAACATCTTCTGGCAACCAGACCAGCCCGATGCACCGCTTCTACAACACCAGCAGCGGCACGCACTTCTACACCATCAACGCCCAAGAGGCAGAGTTCGTCCGCGCCAACTACCCGGTCTTCCGCTATGAAGGCGTGGCCTACCATGCCTGGCCCCAGCAGTAACACCGGCTTGGCTCGGCCGGTTTCCCTCCGGCCGGGTTTCGCACGCCTTGTCCCATGAGCATCCATACCGACGACTTCACCCCATTGCCAGCGCCGGCGCGCCGCATGGTTTCGCCCTCGCCCGCCTCGCCCGGCGAGGAGGCGCTGGAACGTGCGCTGCGACCGCGCCTGCTGGACGAATACGTCGGCCAGGCCAAGGCGCGCGAGCAGCTTGAAATCTTCATCGGCGCCGCCCGCAAGCGCGGCGAAGCGCTGGATCACGTGCTGCTGTTTGGCCCGCCGGGGCTGGGCAAGACCACGCTGAGCCACATCATTGCGCACGAGCTGGGCGTGCAGCTGCATCAGACCAGCGGCCCGGTGCTGGAAAAGCCCAAAGACCTGGCCGCCATGCTGACCAGCCTGGAGCGCAACGATGTTCTTTTCATTGACGAGATCCACCGCCTCAGCCCCGTGGTGGAGGAAATTCTCTACCCCGCGCTGGAGGACTACCAGATCGACATCATGATTGGCGAAGGGCCGGCCGCGCGCAGCATCAAGCTGGATTTGCAGCCCTTCACCCTGGTGGGCGCCACCACGCGCGCGGGCATGCTCACCAACCCGCTGCGCGACCGCTTCGGCATCGTGGCGCGGCTGGAGTTCTACACGCCGGATGAGCTGGCGCGCATCGTCACCCGTTCGGCGGGCCTGCTGGGCGTGGCGACCGATGCCGAGGGCGCGGCCGAAATCGCGCGCCGCAGCCGTGGCACGCCCCGCATTGCCAACCGCCTGTTGCGCCGCGTGCGCGACTACGCCGAGGTCAAGGGATCTGGCCGCATCACCCAGGACATGGCCCAACGCGCCCTGGCTTTGCTGGATGTGGACCCGCAAGGCTTTGACCTGATGGACCGCAAGCTGCTGGAAGCCGTGATTCACCGCTTCGACGGCGGCCCCGTCGGCCTGGACAACGTGGCCGCCGCCATCGGTGAAGAGCCGGGTACCATTGAAGACGTGATCGAACCCTATCTGATCCAGCAGGGCTACCTGCAACGCACGCCGCGCGGGCGCGTTGCCACGCTGGCGGCCTACCGCCATCTGGGCGTAGCCGCGCCGCAGCAGGGGACAAGCGGCTCAGACCTGTTCGGGCACTGACACAAAAAAACACGCCGCCGGGCCACGTATCCGGAAAGAGCATTCGAAGAGGAAGGGGGAGGCGACCGCGGCAGTCCATGTTTGCCGTGGTTGTTTTTTCTTCGGGCGCTGTTGCGCCTGCCAACACATGAAAGGTTTTCAAGCATGACGCTCAAGAAGAAAAGCAGCCTGCTCGCCCTGTCCGCCATGATGGCGCTGGCCGTGACGGCCTGCGGTGGCAGCGATGGGGACGGGCCGGCGCCCGCGCCTGGCCCGGCGCCGGCCCCCAGCCCCTCCGGTGACCGCATCGAACCCTATGACCCGCCCGCTTCACGCGCGGCCGAAGCCAAAGCCCAGGCGGCCAGCCGCCTGCCTGCCACGGCCACGGTGGCCCAGGTGCATTTGGGCGCGCTGCCCTTTGCCAAGAGCGAAGCCCTGTTGAACCAGCGCGCCAGCGAAGGCGTGCCCCTTCAAATCGGCGTTGGCCGCGACGTTGCCGCCACCGCGGCCACGGATGGGTTGGCCCGCGTACTGGCCTGGACCACCACGGCCAGCGGCGCCCAGGTGGCTGCCGTGCGCTTCACCTCTGAAGGCGCGCAGGGCGTGCGCCTGGGCGTCCGGGTTGATGCCCTGCCTGACGGCGCCCTGCTGCGCTTTTACGGCAAGGCTGGCGGCGAGGTTGTGGAAGTCACTGGCGCGCAGGTGCAAGCCCTGCTGGCGCTCAACCAGCAGGCCGGCGCCACGGGCGACGAGGCGCTGACCTACTGGAGTCCCGATTTCGGCGGCGCCCAGACCACACTGGAAATCGAAATTCCGGCCACGGCCGACAAGGCCAGCGTGCGTCTGTCCGTGCCGGCGCTGTCGCACTTCGTGCTGGCTCCCGAGCAAGTCCAACAAGTCATCGCCAAAGGCATTGGCGACTCCGAAAGCTGCAACCTGAACGTGAGCTGCAGCGCGGACGTCACCAACACCGAAGGCCGCGCCGAAGCGCAGATGAGCTTTGTCAAGGGATCTTCTTCCTATGTGTGCAGCGGCACGCTGATGAACGACGCCCGCAACAGCGGCACGCCGTACTTCCTCACGGCCAATCACTGCATCTCCACGCAGCCAGCAGCCTCCACGCTGCAAACGCGCTGGTTCTTCCGTGCCGCCAGCTGTGGCTCTTCGTCCAGCGTGTACAGCGGCATGCAGCGGCTGACTGGCGGCGCCCGCCTGCTCTACGCAGCGGCCCGCACCGACACGGCCTTCATGGTGCTCAACGACCGCCCGCCCGCTGGCGTGCGCTACGCGGGCTCGTACTTCGGCAACGCTGATCCGGTCAATGCCAAGGTGCTCGGCGTGCATCACCCCAAAGGGGATCTGCAGAAGTACAGCGAAGGGGGCGTGTCGGGCTATGCTGCCTGCGCGGGTGGCGATGTCCAGCAGTGCGCAGCCAGCAACGGGCCGGCCGAGTTCCTGGCCGTCCACTGGTCCAGGGGCACGACGGAAGGCGGCAGCAGTGGCTCGGGCCTGTTCGGAACCATTGGCAACACCCGCTACGTGATTGGCCAGCTGCTGGGCGGCAGCGCTTCTTGCGCCAACCCGGGCGGCGTTGATTTGTACGGCCGCTTCAACCTGGCCTACCACGACGGCATCCGCCGCTGGCTCACGCCCTGACAGTCCCTGACAGTCCTCTTGGGCGCGCGGGGCTCCAGCGGCCCCGCCCGCCCTGTGTCTGAACCAACGCCCCCGCCGCGCCGCAGGCTTGCCTGGCGGCGCGGCGGTTTTTGATCTCTCGCCATCCTGCCATGGCCAGCCATGCCTGGGCAGAGCACATAGTTAGCGCGAACCATCGCGCCACCCCCTGCTTCTGGCCTTCACGCATGCCCATCCGCCGGTAAACTGCCCGCCGGATCTTGCCCCGGGCACACCGTGCTGCATATGAGCCTTGTTCAAAGCCTGATCACCCTTGCACTGCTGATTGCCGCCAGCGCTTTTTTTTCCGTAGCGGAAATGTCGCTAGCCGCTTCGCGCCGACTGAAGCTGCGCCAGCTGGCCGATGAAGGCGATGCACGCGCCCTGCGCGTGCTGCATGTTCAGGAACAACCCGGCTACTACTTCACTGCCGTGCAGATTGGCGTGAACGCCATCGCCATTCTGGGCGGCATTGCCGGCGAAGGGCTGTTCAGCCCCTATTTGTACCGCCTGCTGCGCCACGCCTTGCCGGATGCCACGGCCGCCACGCTGGCTTTTGCCGGTTCGGTCGTCATCGTCACATCGTTGTTCGTGGTCTTTGCCGATCTGGCCCCCAAGCGCCTGGGCATGGCCGAACCGGAGCGCGTGGCCATGGCCGTGGTGGGGCCGATGGAACGCTTTCTGCGCGTGTTCAAGCCCGTCGTCTGGCTTTACACGCGGTGTACCGACCTCATCATGAAACTGCTGGGCCTGCCCATGCAGCGCGACGAGCGCATCACCCCCGACGATATCCTCGCACTGGCCGAGGCCGGCACGCAGGCCGGCGTACTGGAGCGGCCCGAGCAGCAGGTGATCGAGAACGTGTTCGAGCTGGACACGCGCAGCATCTCCAGCGCCATGACCCCGCGCGACCGCGTGGCCTGGTTCGACCTAAAAGACACGGACGAAATGGTGCGCGTGCGCATCGCCGCCGAGCCTTTTTCCACCTACCCGGTGTGCGATGGCGGCCTGGACCGCGTGGTGGGCTATGTGGACGCCAAAGACCTTTTCCAGCGCGTCTTGAACCAACGCCCCATCGTGCTGACGGATGAAGGGCTGATTCACAAAGTGCTGGTCGTGCCCGACCGCCTGAGTCTGGCCGAAGTGCTGGCCCAGTTCCGCCATGCGCATGAGGACTTTGCCGTCATCGTCAACGAATACAGCACGGTGGTGGGCGTTGTCACGCTCAACGACGTGATGAGCACCGTCATGGGCGAGCTGGTCACGCCGGAAGACGAGGAACTGATCGTGCGGCGTGACGACCGCTCCTGGCTGATCGACGGCATGACCCCCATTCAGGACGTGCAGCGCGCGCTGGGCCTGCACGTTCTGCCTGAAAAAGACGAATATGAAACCCTGGCAGGGTTTCTCATGGTGATGCTGCGCCGCGTGCCCAAGCGCACCGACAGCGTGCTTTGGGAGGGATTCCGCTTTGAAGTCATGGACGTGGACAGCTACCGCATCGATCAGGTGATGGTCACACGCAGCGACGCCCCAGCACCCGCTGAAGCCGCCTGAGAACCTGTTCAGAATCCCTGCGCGGCGGGACTTTGCACAAGCTCTAAGCTCTTGCATAGCCAGTCCCCAGCCTGGAACCATGCCGCTGCGTATTTGCAGCCCAACCATTCTCTGGGCCTATGGGGAAAGCTTGGGGCGCTATATTTTTTGAAGCACTGCTCACCCCCAAGCGCCTCGCCGCTTCAGCCCTGATACAGCCAGTTGCGCTGCGCGGCGAATACGGCATCGGGGTATTTGGCCTTGCCGCGCGAGCCGTTGTAGCGGCCTAGGGCCATAAACACGTCGCCGCGTTCGCGGTCGAGGTAGTGGCGCAGGATCACACAGCCAAAGCGCAGGTTGGTCTGCATGTGAAAGAGCTTGCCGGGATCGCCATCGCCAATCACGCGGGTCCAGAACGGCATGACCTGCATGTAGCCGCGCGCGCCCACCACTGACACGGCGTATTTGCGAAACGCGCTTTCCACCTGGATCAAACCCATCACGAGCGAGGTGTCCAGCCCCGCGCGGCGGGTTTCGTACCACACGGTTTGCAGAAACTCGATGCGCGTGTTGAAGTCCTTCATGCGGCGGTACAGCCGGTCGCTCATGGCCGACAGCCAGCGCAAGTAAGCCAGCCGCGCCGTGGTCGAGCTGAACACGGGCACGGGCGGCGCGCTGTTGGCGATGGCGGAGCTGAGCGCGGTGCGCACCGAGTCGGCCAGCGGCTCTTCCAGCTGGCGGCCGGCCCAGGCCGGGGCCGGCAGCAAGGTGGCGGCAGGCCATGCCACGGTGGCTGGCAAGGCCAGCAGCCGCCGCAGCGCCTGGCGGCGGGCGGGCAGGGGCAAAGACGAAGGCAAGGCGCTGTCTGGCCGCAGGGGTGCGGCGTGCCCCTTCATGCCGCCAGCTTGGCCCGCACGAAGGCGGCAATTTCGCCGGCGGGCACGCGGGTGGCCTCGCCGTCGCGGCGGTGCTGGTATTCCACCTGGCCGTCTTTCAGGCCCTTGTCGCCAATGGTCACGCGGTGCGGCACGCCGATCAGCTCCCAGTCGGCGAACATGGCGCCGGGGCGCTCGCCGCGGTCGTCCAGGATCACGTCCACGCCGGCGGCCAGCAGTTCGGCGTACAGGCTTTCGGCGGCGGTTTTCACCGCCTCGCTGCGGTCCATGCCCACGGGGCAGATCACCACGGTGAAGGGGGCGATGGCGTCGGGCCAGATGATGCCTCGCGCGTCGTGGTTCTGCTCGATGGCGGCCGCCGGCAGGCGCGTGACGCCAATGCCGTAGCAGCCCATCTCGAAAGGCTTGGGCTTGCCGTCTTCGTCAAGGAAGGTGGCGTTCATCGCCCGGCTGTACTTGGTGCCCAGGTAGAAGATGTGGCCGATTTCGATGCCGCGCTCGATGGCGAGCTGGCCTTGGCCGTCGGGCGCGGGGTCGCCGGCGACGACGTTGCGCAGGTCGGCCACGGCGACCGGCTCGGGCACATCGCGCCCCCAGTTGACGCCGGTGAGGTGAAAGTCTTTTTCATTCGCGCCACACACCCAGTCGGCCATCACGGCCGCCTCGCGGTCGGCCACGATCTTCACCGGCTTTTTCAGGCCCACGGGGCCAAGGTAGCCCGGCTCGGCGCCGAAATGCGCCACGATTTCGGCCGCGCTGGCAAAGCGAAAGCCTTTGTCCAGCCCCGGCACCTTGCTGGCCTTGACTTCGTTCAGCTCGTGGTCACCGCGCAGCAGCAGCAGCCAGAGCTGCGTTTGCACGGTTTGGCCTTGTTCGCCGGTTTCGTCGGTAGCCAGCACCAGCGACTTGACGGTACGCTGCAGCGGCAGGCCCAGCAGGGCCGCCACGTCGGCGCAGGTGCTCTTGCCGGGCGTGGGCGTTTTCGCCAGGGGCTGCGCGGCAGCCGGGCGCGGGCCGGCGGGCGGCAAGCTTTCGGCCTTTTCCATGTTGGCGGCGTAGTCGCTGCCGGTGCTGTAGACGATGGCGTCCTCGCCCGTTGCGGCGATAACCTGGAACTCCTCGCTCAGGTCGCCGCCGATGGCGCCCGAATCGGCCGCCACGGCGCGGTAGCGCAGGCCGAAGCGGTCGAAGATGGCGCGGTAGGCCACGGCCATCTTCTGGTAGCTCGCCTGGGCGCCTTCGGCGTCGCGGTCGAAGCTGTAGGCGTCTTTCATCACGAACTCGCGCCCGCGCATCAGGCCGAAGCGCGGGCGGCGCTCGTCACGGAACTTGGTCTGGATCTGGTAGAAGTTCTTGGGCAGCTGTTTGTAGCTGCGCAAGTCCTGGCGCGCGATGTCGGTGACCACTTCCTCGCTGGTGGGCTGGATGACGAAGTCGCGCTCGTGCCGGTCGCGAATGCGCAGCAGCTCCGGCCCCATCTTCTCGAAGCGGCCCGTCTCCTGCCACAGCTCGGCCGGCTGCACCACGGGCATCGTCACCTCAATGGCGCCGGCGCGGTTCATCTCCTCGCGCACGATGGCCTCGACCTTTCGGATCACGCGCAGGCCCATGGGCATGTAGGTGTAGATGCCGGCCGACAGGCGCTTGATCATGCCGGCGCGCATCATCAGCTGGTGGCTCACGACTTCGGCGTCGGCCGGGGCTTCCTTGAGGGTGGAAATATGGAACTGGGAGGCTTTCATGGACGGGGAAAACAAAGTCCGTGCGGCGCGCGGGGGCAGTGCCCGTGGCCTGCGGCGCGATGCACGTGCATAATGGCCGCAACTTTTTGAAATATGAGGTTTGATTATGCTCGACCGGGAAGGCTTCCGCCCGAACGTCGGCATCATCCTGCTCAACCAGAAGAACCAGGTATTCTGGGGCAAGCGCATCCGCACCCATTCCTGGCAGTTCCCGCAGGGCGGTATTGATCGGGGCGAATCTCCCGAGCAGGCCATGTACCGGGAGTTGCATGAGGAAATCGGCCTGAAGCCGGAGCATGTGCGCATTGTGGCCCGAACCCGCGACTGGTTGCGCTACGAGGTGCCAGACCGGTTCATCCGCCGCGACGCACGCGGCCGCTACAGGGGACAAAAGCAGATCTGGTATCTGCTGCAGCTCATCACGCACGACTGGCACCTGAACCTGCGCGCCACCAACCACCCCGAGTTCGACGCCTGGCGCTGGAACGATTACTGGGTTCCGCTGGACGTGGTGATCGAGTTCAAACGCGGCGTTTACGAAATGGCGCTGACCGAGCTGGCCCGCTTTCTACCCCGCACCGAGCACCGCAACCGCTACTTGCGCAGCGGCATGCGCCATCAGCCGCAGTCGCCTCAGCCGGCGGCGCACACGCCTCCGGCACTCGAACTGCCACCCGGCGGCAGTCTGGAAGCCGCGCCGCCACGCGGCCCCCTGTCGTCCATGAATATGCCGCTGCCCACCCCGCGGCCAGAAAGCGAGTAATGCGCCGCCACTGCACCACGCTGATGGCGGGGCTGGCACTTTGCATGGCGCTGCCAGTCATCGCCCAGCCGCCAACCGATGTCGGCGCCCCCTCGCAGGGCTGGCAAGAAGGCGCCGTGCCGCCGCCGCCCGCCTACCAGTTGGATCAACTGATCGACATTGATCCCCACCGCGCCACCACGCTGAAAATGGGCGTCGATCCCCGCACCATTCAGGTGGACCTGAACACCGGCGTGGTGCGTTATGTGGTGGTGGCGCGCGGCCCATCAGCCATCAACGCCATGTACGAAGGCATTCGCTGCAAGACGGGTGAATACCGCGTTTACGCCCGGCAGTCGCCGCAAGCTCCCTGGTCAGCCAATACCGATGACCGGTGGCATGCCATGCGCGGGCAAACGCATTACGCCCACCCCTACCGGCTGGCCCGCGACGGCATGTGCCTGGGCGCCGCCGTGAACCCCGAAGTGGCGGACATCATTCGCGCCCTGCGTTCGCCCAAAGGCACGCTGTACGCCGATTGAGTTTTCGGGCAAGACGGATTACATCAAAATTCATAGCGTCTTGCGCTTATCCATATTGCCCTGACGGCCTAAATGATGCCGAACTTCTTTGGGCGGATGACAAGGCCAGGATAAAAGGCAGGCGGCCAGGGCCGTCTGACTCGCCCAACCGCTCTGCCTGTGGCTGACGCATCGCTCTACCAAGCCGGCCCGAGCACGCAAGCCTACGCGGGGTTTCCCGCGCCGCTTAGCTCTCCGTCAATCCAGCACCGCTACGCCCTTGATTTGCGCAAAGACCGGCTGACCCGGCGCCAGCGACAGCGCGTCAGCGGACTTGCGGGTGATGCGGGCCAGCAAGCGGGCGCCGCCCGCGTCCAGAGCCACGGTGGCGTGGGCATCTTCCGGGCGGGCGTCGATTTGCATCACAGTGGCGGGCAGCAGGTTGAGGATGCTGCTGTCCTGCGGTGCGGTGCGGGCCAGGCTCACATCGCGCGCAGCAATACGCAGGCGCACGGACTGGCCCGGGGCGCGGCGCGGCGGTGCGGCGCCCGGGGCGGCGCAATGCAGCAGGCCGCCGGCAAAGCGCACTTGCAAGAGCTGATAGGCGGTGTCAAAGCCTTCCACCACGCCTTGCAGCACGGCACTGCCGGCCTCGCCTTGTGCCAGGGAGAGATCCAGCCGCGTCATCAGCTCGGCGGCCGGGCCGCTGGCCACGGCGCGGCCCGCCTGCATCAGCACCATGTGGTCGGCCAGGTGCGCCACCTCGTCCATGGCATGGGTGACGTAAAGCATGGGCATGTCCAGCTCGCGCTGCAGGCGCTCAAAGTAAGGCAGCACTTCGGCGCGGCGTGGCGCATCGAGCGATGCCAGGGGTTCGTCCAGCAGCAGCAGGCGGGGGCTGGTGGCCAGTGCGCGTGCAATGCCCGCGCGCTGGCGCTCGCCGCCAGACAGCAGCGTGGCCGGGCGGTCCAGCAGCGCGCCAATGCCCAGCAGCTCAATGGCGTGTTCCAGCGGCACGCGGCGCTGGGCAGCAGGTACGCGCTTGAGGCCAAAGTCCAAATTGCCGCGCACCGTCAGGTGCGGAAACAGGCTGGCTTCCTGGAACACGAAGCCCAGCGGGCGCTGGTAAGTGGGACGCCACAGGCGGTTGGCATCGTCTTGCCAGACTTCGCCATTGATGACGATGCGCCCGGGCGCCGGGCGCACCAGACCGGCCACGGCACGCAGCAGCGTGGTTTTGCCGCAACCCGAGGGGCCGAACAGCGCGGTCACGCCCCGGCCGGGCAGAGCCAAGTCCACCTCCATGGTGAATGCACTGCCGTGCGCCACGCGGGCAGCGACTTGCAGGCCGGGCGCGGGGTTCATCGCCGTGCTCATGCCGCCCCCGCCTTGGCCTGGCGTGCCTGCAGCCAGTGCAAGGCCAGCAGCACCGCGAACGAGAAAGCCAGCATGCCGCCTGCCAGCCAGTGGGCCTGCGCGTATTCCTGTGCCTCCACATGGTCGTAGATCTGCACCGAGATGACGCGCGTGACGCCGGGGATATTGCCGCCGATCATCAGCACCACGCCAAATTCGCCCAGCGTGTGCGCAAAGCCCATCACGGCGCCTGTCAGGTAGCCGGGGCGCGCCAGCGGCAGCGCCACATGCCAGAAGGCGTCCAGCGGGCCAGCGCGCAGCGTGGCCGCCGCCTCCAGCGGGCGCTGGCCCAGCCCTTCAAAGGCGTTGACGAGCGGCTGCACCACAAACGGCAGCGAATAGAACAGCGAGCCCACCAGCAGCCCGTTGAAGGAAAACGCCAGCGTGCCCCAGCCCAGCGCCTGCGTGAGCGCGCCCAGCGGCCCGTTCGGCCCCATGGCCACCAGCAGGTAAAAGCCCAGCACGGACGGCGGCAGCACCAGCGGCAGCGCCACCAGCGCACGCACCGGCGCCCGCCAGCGCGAACGCCCACGCGCCAGCCACCAGGCCAGCGGCGTGCCCAGCGTCAGCAAGATCAGCGTGGTCAGCAAGGCCAGCCGCAGCGAAAGCCACACGGCGGCCAGGCTGTCGGCATCCAGCATGGCGGTTCAGTGCAAAAAATGCTCAATGAAAAGGTCGCAAACCCGGTCTGGGCGTCTGCGGCCCACACGGCGCGGCGCGTGCGGTGGCGGGAAACAAACGCTTGGGCTTACTCGACCGAGTAGCCGTAGGCGCGGATCAGCTCCTTGACCTTGGGCGTTTTCAGCAGCTTCATCCATTCAGCCGCCGCCGGGTTATTAGCGCCTTTTTTCAGGATGACCGCCCCTTGGCGGATAGGCGCATGCAGGTGGCCCGGCACCACCCAGGCCGAGCCGCTTTTGAGCTGGCCTGCCTCCTGAATCTGCGCCAGCGCCACAAAGCCCAGCGGCGCGTTGCCCGTGGCCACGAAGTTGTAGGTCTGGCCAATGCTCTCGCCCGTGACCAGCTTGGGCTTGAGCTGCTCGTACACGCCCAGCTTGGTCATGGCCTCCACGGCCGCCGCGCCATACGGCGCCAGCTTGGGGTTGGCCACGGCCAGCTTGTCAAAGCGGCCGCTCTTGAGCACCTCGCCCTTGGCATCCACGCGCTGGGCATCGGCCGACCACAGCGCAAGCTGGCCCGTGGCGTAAGTAAAGCGCGAGCCGGGCACCGTCAGCCCCTCCTGCTCCAGCTTCTCGGGGCGCGCCTCGTCGGCGGCCAGCAGCACTTCGAACGGCGCGCCGCTTTTGATCTGCGCGTAGAACTTGCCCGTGGCGCCGAAAGACAGCACGGCCTCATGCCCCGTGGTCTTGCGGAAAATTTCAGCCAGCACACGCGCAGGCGCGGTGAAGTTGGCGGCCACGGCCACCTGCACTTGTTCGGCCTGGGCATGGAATGACAGGACAACAGCGGCAGCCAGTACGGCCAGACGGCGGGGTTTCAGGGACATTCAGGCTCTCCTCGGGTTTCGATCAGCCAAACCGCGTGCGAAACCGCGTGCAGCAGGCCATGCGCTATTCATGTAAAGAATAGCGATTCTACAAGCCCCCCGCCCTTCCCGCGCATTCGTCACGTATGGCGGCGGTTTTTTGCGGCCGCGTCATTGAAAATGCGGACATGGATCAGCCACCGCTCTCGCCCGACGCCCTGGGGCATGCCCGCACCGACAAACGCATCGACATCCTCAAGCAAGTGGCGCGCCACGGCTCCATTTCTGAGGCTGCGCGCCACGCCGGCGTGAGCTACAAGGCGGCCTGGCAAGCCATTCACACCCTGACCAACCTGGCGGGCGTGCCATTGGTGGAAAGCAGCGTGGGCGGCGCGGGCGGCGGCGGCGCCCGCCTGACCCCGGCGGGCGAGCGCCTGCTGCAAGCCGCCGGCCTCATGGACGAAGCCCGGCGCGACGTGCTGGCCCGCGTGAATGCAGCCCCTGGCGTGGCCGCCAGCGCCCTGGCCGCGCCGCGCACCAGCATGCGCAACCATTTGCGCTGCACCGTGGCCGCGCTGCACAGCGACGGCGCGCGCGACCCGATGGTGCGCGTAACCCTGGCGCTGGCAGGCGGCGGCGAGATGGCCGCCTCGATTACCCGCGAAAGTACCGAGCTGCTGGGGCTCGCCCCCGGCCTGCCGGTGCTGGCGCTGGCCAAGGCCACCGCCGTGCAAGTGCAGGCCGCGGCCGTGGCATCCGGGCCTTCTGGCGCGGGCGCCAGCCGTCCCGACACGGCCGGGGGCAATGGCCTGGCGGGCCGCGTGCTGCGCCTGTCACGCGGCGCGCAGCGCGATGAAGTGACGCTCACCCTGGCCGGCGGCCAGCAGCTCGTGGGCTTTGCCGGGCGCCCCCACCGCCTGCGCCATGGCAGCCGCGCGCTGGCGTGGCTGGATGAAAGCGCCGTGGTCATTGCGCTGGGATAACCGCGGTTGAAACCCGCCCCGCCCGCTGGCGGTTGGGCGCATCCACGGCCAGCGGCGGCGGGGGCGCTGCGGTGCGACAATCCGCCCCAGATGAGCACCTCCCGATATTCCGACCTCGCGCTGGCCGAACCGCTCAAGCGCGCCGTGGCTGACATGGGCTACGAACACATGACCCCCATCCAGGCCCAGGCCATTCCCGTGGTGCTGGCCGGGCAGGACGTGATGGGCGCGGCGCAAACCGGCACCGGCAAAACCGCCGCCTTCTCGCTGCCGCTGCTGCAACGCCTGCTCAAGCATGAAACGGCCTCGCTCTCACCCGCGCGCCACCCTGTGCGCGCGCTGGTGCTGCTGCCCACGCGCGAGCTGGCCGACCAGGTGGCCCAGCAAATCAAGCTCTACGCCAAATACACCCAGTTGCGCAGCGCCGTCGTCTTTGGCGGCATGGACATGAAGCCGCAGATTGAAGAGCTGCGCAAGGGCGTGGAAGTGCTGGTGGCCACCCCGGGCCGCCTGCTGGACCACATTGAGGCCAAAACCGCCGTGCTGAACCAGGTGGAATACGTGGTGCTGGACGAAGCCGACCGCATGCTCGACATCGGCTTTCTGCCCGACCTGCAGCGCATCCTCAGCCACCTACCCAAGACCGGGCGCACCACGCTGCTGTTTTCCGCCACCTTCTCGCCCGAAATCAAGCGCCTGGCGGCCAGCTACCTGCAAAACCCCGTCACCATCGAAGTGGCGCGGCCCAACGAAACCGCCGCCACGGTCGAGCAGCGCTTTTACCTGGTCAGCGACGAGGACAAGCGCCGCGCCGTGCGCCAGGTGCTGCACGAGCGCGAACTGCGCCAAGCCTTCGTCTTCACCAACAGCAAGCTGGGCTGCGCCCGCCTGGCGCGCGCGCTGGAGCGCGACGGCCTGAAAACCGCCGCGCTGCACGGCGACAAAAGCCAGGACGAGCGCCTGAAAGCGCTCGATGCCTTCAAGGCTGGCGAGGTCGATCTGCTGGTCTGCACCGACGTGGCCGCGCGCGGGCTGGACATCAAGGACGTACCCGCCGTCTTCAACTTCGACGTGCCCTTCAACGCCGAAGACTATGTGCACCGCATTGGCCGCACCGGCCGCGCTGGCGCATCGGGGCTGGCGGTCACGCTGGTCACCAAAGGCGACGCGCGCCTGGTGGCCGAGGTGGAAAAGCTCATCAAGAAAAAAATCGAGCCGGAACCCCTGCCGCTGGACGAAGACCGGCCGCGCCACCGCTTGGGCGACAGCCGCCGCGGCACACGCCACACGGGCGACCACGACACGGCCGCGCCCCGCTCCGCCCCACGGCGCCCCCCGCCACCGCCGGCCGACCCATTTTTTGACCGGCCCTATGAGCCCGCAGCCACCGGCGACGAACTGCCCGCCTGGGAAAAAGCCGCGCGCAGCAGCGCCCCCGCGCGCCCCGGCCTGTCCGCCAACATCAAGCCCAAACGCAAGGTGGCGGCGCTATTCAAGGCCATTGAGCCACCCACCCAGTCCTGACAACCTTTTCAAAGTCCCTGCGCGGTGGGCACGAGCAAGCGGCGTGGGTCAGACAACCGCCACCAAAGCCTACAGACTGGTGCGGCCGTAAAACGGCTGACCCCGCCGCCCATGCGGAAACCACCGGAAGGCCGTTCAGCCCTCTGGAAATGCGCGCAATGCGAGGACCTGGAGGAGGTTCTAACGCGGCACCCCCCGGTTGGCCAGCGCATCGGCGCGTTCATTGCCGGGGTGGCCGGCATGCCCTTTGACCCAGTGCCAGCGGATTTCATGCACACCGCCGTGGACCAGGGCGTCCAGCCGCTGCCACAGGTCGGCGTTTTTCACAGGCTGCTTGCCAGCGGTACGCCAGCCTTTGGCCTTCCAGCCGTGAATCCATTCGGTGATGCCCTGGCGCACGTATTGGCTGTCCAGATAAAGGTCCACCCGGCACGGTCGCTTGAGGGCGGCCAGCGCTTGGATCACGGCCATCAGCTCCATGCGGTTGTTGGTGGTGCTGGCCTCGCCGCCGAACAGCTCTTTTTCATGCGCGCCCGCTCGCAGCAGCGCACCCCAGCCGCCGGGGCCGGGGTTGCCTTTGCAGGCGCCGTCGGTGTAAATCTCTACCGTATCCATGCAATCACTTGTCTTGGGGTTGTGCCGCGTCTGTCCGGTTGGTTCGGCTGACGCGGTTGGCAACGGAGACCGGGGCCACCGCCGCGCCAGCGGGCGCTTTCCAGGCCGTGCCCAGCAGACGCGCCCCATGTGCGCGCTTGACGGCCAGAACGGCATAGCCCGCGCCGAAGATAGGCCACCAGCGCGTGCCCAGGCGTTCCAGCCAGGCCGCACGCGCCAGCCGCCGCGCGCTGCGCGTGGCGGGCTGGTAGCAGCCGTAGTGCACGCTTTCCACCTCAAAGCCCAGCAGGCGCAGCCAGTCACACAGGCGCCATGGCCCGATGAATTCGCCCGCGTCGGGCAAAAAAAGCCGTCCGTTGCCGAACACGCGCTGCCACAGGCGCGCACGGCGCTGGCGCAGCCCCCACAGGCTGGCCGGGTTCAGGCCGGTGATGAAAACGTGCCCTTCGTGAACCAGCACGCGGTGCACTTCGCGCAGGCTGGCATGCGGGTCGGCGGCCAGCTCCAGCGTGTGGGGCAGCACCACCAGATCCAGGCTGGCCTCGGCAAAAGGCAGGGCCGCCCCCGCCGCCGCCAGCGCCACGCGTGCGGCAGCGGGGGCGGCTTGCGGGTGGGCCAGCGCGGGCAGCGCCGTGGCCGCAGACACCGCCAGCCAGCGGTGGGGCATGCGGTTGGCGGCCAGGGTGTCGATGTCCGGCAGGCCCAGTTGCAGCGCGTGATAGCCAAACACATCGGCCAGCGCGGCCTGGCACTGCCGCTGCTCCCAGGCCAGCAGGGTCTGGCCCGGCGGTGTCTGGAACCAGTCGTGCAGCGCCGTCATAGGCACACCTGCCGGGTAAAGGATAATTTTTGGTTCATGGAATTGATCGCCCTGCCCGCTTTCAGCGACAACTACATCTGGCTGCTGCACGATGGCGTCCACGCCTTGGCAGTGGATCCTGGCGATGCCTCGCCGGTCTCGCACGCGCTGGCGGCGCGCGGCCTCAGGCTCGCGGCCATTCTAGTCACGCACCACCACCCGGACCACACGGGCGGCGTGGCTGCCTTGCAGGCGGCCACCAGCGCCGCCGTGTATGGCCCGGCGCGCGAGGTATTGCCGTTTGCACACACCCCGGTAGATGGCGGCGATGAAGTCATGGCGCTGGGCCGGCCCTGGCGCGTGCTGGACGTGCCGGGCCACACGGCGGGCCATGTGGCGTACTGGAGCGAGCGTGCGCACAGCGGGGTAGGCGCGCCCCTGCTGTTTTGCGGCGACACCCTGTTTTCTGGCGGGTGCGGACGCCTGTTTGAAGGCACACCTTCGCAGATGCTGGCCTCGCTTGACACGCTGGCGGCCCTGCCGCCTGACACGCAGGTATGCGCCGCGCACGAATACACGCTGGCCAATCTGCGTTTCGCCCGCGCGGTGGAGCCTGCCAACGACGTACTGGCTGCCCACCAGCGGCAGTGCGAGGCGCTGCGCGCACGCGAGATGCCCACGCTGCCCTCCACCATGGGGCTGGAATGCGCGATCAATCCATTCCTCCGCAGCCGCCAGGCGCATGTGGCCCAAGCCGTATGCGCCGCGCGCGGCATTGACCCAACCGCCGACAGCGTGGCCGTGTTCGCCGCGCTGCGCGAATGGAAGAACGACTTCAAATGACCCTGTTTTCCAGTCCCTTGCTGCGCACCATGGCCCTGGCCGCCAGCGTGCTGCTTGCCGGTTGTGCCACGCGCCCCGCTGGCCCGGCCGTTGCCTCCGGCGCCGACACGGATGCCGTGCCCGGCACTACTACCCCCCAACTGGCCGGCGGCCCCATGTCGCCCGTGGCCGTGCAGGAAATGAACGGCCGCCGCGTGGCCAGCCTGAACACCCCGGCCGACCTGTGGGAGCGCATCCGCCGCGGCTACGCCATGCCCAACCTGGACACCGATCTCGTGCGCGAGCGCGAGCAGTGGTATGCCGGCCGGCCCGACTACATCCAGCGCATGACCGAGCGCTCGCGCATGTACATCTTCCACATCGTTGAGGAGCTGGAGCTGCGCGGCATGCCCACCGAGCTGGCGCTGCTGCCCTACATTGAATCGGCCTTCAACCCCCAAGCCGTCAGCAGCGCCAAGGCCGCCGGCATGTGGCAGTTCATGCCCGCCACCGGCAGCGCCTTCGCGCTGCGCCAGAACGCGCTGCGCGACGACCGGCGCGACGTCATCGCCTCCACCCGCGCCGCGCTCGACTACCTGCAAAAGCTGCATGACCGCTTTGGCGACTGGCACCTGGCGCTGGCCGCCTATAACTGGGGCCCGGGCAACGTGAACCGCGCCATCGAGCGCAACAAGGCCGCCGGCCTGGGCACCGGCTACCTGGACCTGAACATGCCCGCCGAAACCCGGCACTACGTGCCCAAGCTGCAAGCGGTGAAGAACATCATCGCCCGCCCCGAGCAGTTCGACGCCGTGCTGCCCGACATCGGCAACCACCCCTTCTTCGACACGGTGGCCATCACGCAAGACATCGACGTCGCCCTGGCCGCCCAGCTGGCCGAGGTGCGGCTGGAGGACTTCCGCGCGCTCAACCCGGCGATGAAACGCCCCGTCATCTTCGCCGCCGCCGCCCAGCACATCCTGCTGCCCTGGGACAACGCCGCCACTTTCACCCGTAACCTGAAAACCTATGGCGCCAACACCCCCTTGGCCAGCTACACCGCCTGGGTCGCGCCTGAGACCATGTCCGCCGCCGAAGCCGCGCGCCGGGTGGGCATGAGCGAAGAAGACCTGCGCAGCCTCAACCACATTCCACCCCGCATGCGCGTGCGCGCCGGCTCCACCCTGCTGGTGCCGCGCGACAAAAACCATGCCGCCGCCGTCAGCCCACAGGTGGTCAACAACGCGCAGCTATCCCTCACACCTGAAATCATCCTGCGCCGCACCACCGTGCGTGCCCGCGCCGGCGACACCATTGCCCGCATCGCCAGCCGCTACGACTTGCCCGCCGCCACCGTGGCCGGCTGGAACAAAGCCAGCGCCAGAGGCACGCTCAAGCGCAACCAGGCCGTGGTGCTGTACCTGCCTGTGCGCACCGCCAAATCCCCTGCCCGCAGCAACGGCCACCGTGCCAACGGACAGCGCACAAACGGACAGCACGCGAACGTCCACCGTGCCAACGGAAGCCGCGCGGACAACGTCCAGCGCCGCGTCAGCCAGGGCCGCCCTGCCAGCGCCAGCGCTCACCGGGCCAAAGGCAAGGCTGCGGCATCTCGCCCCGTCGCGCACCAGAAAACGCCCGCCAAGAACACCCGCGCCAGTGCAGGCAAGCCGCGCGCCACAGCCACCCCAGCCCGCGCCACTGCAGCCCGCAGCCGAGCAGGCGCAGGCGCGCGCAAACCCGCCGCCAAGGCTTCCAAACGCTAGCGCTCCCCACAACTCGGCGCTGCGAGGTAGGCAGACGCTGAGGCTAGAATGGCGGCTTTTCCGGCCTTGGCGGGCGTCGTTCAATGGCAGGACCTGAGCTTCCC
Organism: Comamonadaceae bacterium OH2545_COT-014; assembly: GCA_003859965.1. Taxonomy (GTDB): domain Bacteria; phylum Pseudomonadota; class Gammaproteobacteria; order Burkholderiales; family Burkholderiaceae_C; genus Ottowia. The sequence goes on from RQYR01000016.1 coordinate 55,374, forward strand.
AAGCTCAAGACGTGGGTTCGATTCCCATCGCCCGCTCCAGCGAGACTTTCATCGTCTTGCCGTCACGCGCTCAGCGCCGCCATCAAAGCCGCATGAAACGCGGCGGGCGCTTCGTACTGCACCCAGTGGCCAGCCCCCTCAATCCACTGCAAGCCCGCAAAACACGGCGCGGCGGCCGCAAAGGCCGCTGGCAGCCGGTGAATGTGCGGACCATACACCGCGTCATGCGTGCCGTAGATGGCGTGCACCGGGCATGACACCGCGCCCAGGTGGCGCGCCAGAAGGTCGGCATGTGAAAGGCGGCGGCGTGGCAAGCGGTCGCGCTGCACGTTCGCGATGTGAATTTGCAGCGCCAGCGCGTCCAGGCGCGCCGGGTCATGCAGCATCAGGGCGGCCAGGTTGTGGCGGTGCGCCTGCCGCTGGGCTGCGGCACTGGGCAAATGCCGCCAGGCCTGCAGCCGAACCTGCCGCCCCGGCGCCACGCCCATGCCGGGCGCGCCCACCAGCACCAGACGGCGCGCCAGGTCTGGCTGCCCGGCCAGCAGCAGACCGGCCGTGAGCGCACCAAACGAAAAACCCACCAAATCGCACGGCAAGCCACCAAGCAACTGCCGCAAACCATCGGCCAGCGGCGCTGTCATGGCGCCAGCATGGCTGCCTGCGGGCGGCAGGGCGGATTCGCCAAAGCCAGGCAGGTCTGCCGCCAGCACCCACCGCCCAGCATCCACCAGGGGCAGGATGTTGTGCACCCAGTGCGTCCAGCTGCCACTGCCACCGTGCAGCAACACCAACGGCGCGGTTTCTGGGCGGCGCTCGCCCCACGCATGCCACACCAGATAGCCCGTGCCACACGGCGTGGTTAGCCGCACTGCTTGCGCCAGACGCAAGCGCACGGCCAAGGGCAGCAGGGCCGGCACGGCGATGCCGGCAGGCGGCTCACTCATCGTTTTCCAGCGCGGCCGACCAGCGGCGGCCCCAGTCCACCTTGCGTGGCGCGCGCAGCGCGTCATCCATGGCTGGCGTGCGCCGCTGCCGATCCAGCAGCCGGCGGTCACGCTTGGTGGGCCGCCCCTGGGCAATGCTGAGTGCGGGCTCCGGCGCCAGCCGCCGTGCCTGCGCAGCCTGCAGGCGCGCCGCCACGCTGTCTGCCGTTTCTTCGTAAAGCAGTTGCGCCACCGGTGCCGGGCCGCGCACGGCGCTCAGTCCCCGCACCACCACGGTGCGTGCCACCGCGCCTTGCCGCAAGCGAACTTCATCCCCAGCCTTGAGCTCGCGCGCCGGTTTGGCCGTGGCGCCGTTGACCAGCACCCGGCCGCGCCCGATTTCTTCTGCGGCCAGCGAGCGCGTCTTGTAAAAGCGCGCGGCCCAGAGCCATTTGTCAACACGTTGCCGTTCGAGCGGATCAGCCATGGAAGAAAAACTCGTCAAACCGCCGGATGCCAATCTGTCACTCTGACTCAGAGGGTGACGCCTGGCTGGTTCTTGTAAAAACCATAGCAGTTTACGCCCACCCTGTCTGCCCTGACGGCTATTTTCAATAAAGCCATCCCATCCTTTCCTGGTAATGAGCGACCTGTGGCGATACGCTTGTTCTCCGTGCTTGCCATGCCGCAAGCCACGGCGCTATAAACTGCCCTGTCCTTTTTCTGCCCCAACGCCGTGGATACGCCGCCGCCAGCCATTGAACTGATTGCCGCTGAGACGCCCGATCATGTGGCGGCCGCCCGCATGCTGTTCGAGGAATACGCCGCCGGGCTGAACGTGGATTTGGGCTTTCAGGACTTTGCGCAGGAACTGGCCGCCCTGCCGGGCGATTACGCCGCGCCGCGCGGCGCCTTGCTGCTGGCGCTGGTCGATGGCGAGCTGGCGGGCTGCTGCGCCCTGCGCCCGCTGGATGATGTGGACTACGCCAACGCCGCCGAAATGAAGCGCCTTTACGTGCGCAAGGCTTTTCGCGGTTTCGGCCTGGGCCGGCAGCTGACCGAGGCCATTCTTGACGCCGCCCGCCAGCGCGGCTATCAGACTGTGCTGCTGGACACGCTGGACGAAATGGAGTCCGCCCGCGCGCTTTACGAAGACCTGGGCTTCGAAGAGATTCCGCCCTACTACCACAACCCCATGGCCGGGGCGCACTACCTGAAAGTGGACGTGGGGTACTAAGCCCAGGCTCTTTCCCTCGCCAGCCTGCCCACACACTTTTCTTTTTTCGCTCCCATCGCGCCGAATCGCCCGTCAAACGCCGGGATACGGCGCTTTTTTGCGCCTTTGCAACGCACCCGCCGCAGGGCCATGCCAAGCACTCTTGGTGGTGGGTTTAGGCCAACAAACACCGCATCAAAACTAAAATCAAAATCTTTTTCATTTGGTTTTTGCATGAAATCTTCTTTTCTGATGTCCAGCATATCGATGGCCGTGCTAGCCCTGTTATGCACTTCTGCCCTGGCGCAAACGGGCCAAGCCGCCACCGGCCCGCAGGCCAAGCGGGCGCAGCCTGCGGCGGCATCGGCCGCAGAGCCCCATGCCGCGCAAGCGCCCGCCGATGCGTCCCAGGCGGCGGCCGACACCTCCGGCGAAGACTACACCGCCACCATGCCCACGGTGCATGTGGTGGGCACGGCGGAAACCAGCGTGACCAAGGGCTACATCGGCTATGAAGAGGCCGATGTCACGCGCAACCAGCTGTCCGTCAAGGAAGTGCCGCAAACCGTGGACGTGCTGGACATCCAGAAGAACAAGAACTACGGCACCAACGATCTCAGCTCCATCCTGGAAGGCAATGCCGGCATTGATGCCACGTATGACATGCGCGGCGAGAGCATCTTCATCCGCGGCTTCCAGGCGGATGGCAGCGACATCTACCGCGACGGCGTGCGCGAAAGCGGGCAGGTACGCCGCTCCACGGCCAACATCGAGCGGGTGGAAATCCTCAAGGGCCCATCTTCCGTGCTGTACGGGCGCAGCGCCGGCGGCGGGGTCATCAACATGGTGAGCAAGTTCGCCAACTTCACGCCGCGCCGCAGCGTGGGCCTGGCCTATGGCTCCTGGGCCAACCGCAGCGCCACGTTCGACATCAACCAGGTCATCAACCCCGGCGTGGCCGTGCGGCTGACGGGTGAAGTGGCCAAGGCCAACTCCTGGCGATCCACGGTGCACACCAAGGGCTACATGCTCTCGCCCAGCATCACCGTGCGCGCCGGCCGGCTGGCCTGGACGGGCCAGTACACCTGGGACAGCGCCCGCCGCGTGCCTGACCGCACCCCCACCCGCGACGTGTACGAGGCCATGGGCATCTCCTTCCGCCAGGGCTTTGCCCGCCCGGGCGATTTCGTGCGTGACGATTTGCGCGTGCTGCGCTCCGATCTGAGCTACGCCCTTGGCAACCAGTGGGACTTGCGCTGGCAGCTCGCCCGCCGCAGCGCCTCGCAGAACTTCGACCACTACTTCGGCGGCGCCTACGACGCCACGCGCCGCCTGCTCTACCAGAGCTACTCTTGGCAGGAAACCAGCAACAAGACCCTCAGCAGCGCGCTCACCCTCAATGGCCGCGTGAAAACCGGCGCCCTTGAACACAAACTGAGCCTGGGCCTGGATTTGGCGCGCGAGGAGCGCAACCCCACGCTGACCACACTGCGCAACCAGCCCATCGACCCGTTCGCCGCGCCATCCACGTGGTCGCGCATTCATCCGCGCCCGGCCGCCACCCTTGCCAACCGGCACCGCGCCCCCTCGCTCGGCCTGTTCGTGCAAGACCTCATCGCCTTGCGGCCTGACGTGAAAGTGCTGCTGGGCGGCCGTTATGACCGCTACAAGTTCCGCAGCACCAACATCCGTGGGCAGAGCGCCGCTTACAGCGGCAGCAGCTTCAGCCCCAACCTGGGCGTGGTGTGGGACATCACGCCCGAACACACCGCCTACGCCTCTTGGAACAAAAGCTTCGCGCCTTATGGCGGACGCGGCTACTTGGGCGTGGACATTGCCGATGCGGCCACCTTCAACGCCGATCCGGAAGAGTCACGCCAGATCGAAGTGGGCCTCAAGAGTGAATGGCTGGATCGCCAGCTCAGCACCACGCTCTCGCTCTACAACCTGGAGCACCGCAACATCCGCTACCGTCCCGACCCCGACGACCTCACCCGCTGGGCCGTGCGCGGCAAGGAGCGCTCGCGCGGCATCGAGCTCAGCGCCATCGGCCGCCTGCACCCGCAGTGGTACGTGCGCGGCTCGCTGGGCCTGATGTCGGCCAAGATTCTGGAAGACCGCGCCACCCCGGCGCGCGTGGGCCGCTCGCTGAACAACACCGCCCGCGTCAGCAGCAACCTGTTCGTGCGCTACGCGCCGCGCCCGTGGTATGCCGAAGTCGGCGTAACCCATCTGGGCAAACGCCATTACTGGAGCAACCAGGGCGTCGAGGAGCACCTGCCCGGCTTCACCCGCGTGGACGCCATGCTCGGCTTCAATCGCGCGTCCTGGACATTCACCGCCGCCGTGCAAAACGTGTTCAACAAGCAGTACTGGCGCTCCAGCGCCATGCCTGGCTCGCCGCGCGCCATCATGGTCAAGGCCAGCTACGAGTTCTAGGCGACTGTCCAAAGCCCCCATGCGGCGTGCCTGTGCGCGCCGCCGCCAGGCGCCTGCTCAACACGGCGCCCGGCAAAGGCATTGCCGGGCGCCGCAGCGGGGCCGCCACGGCTGGCCCGGCCTTGTGTCCTTCAGTAAGATGGCAGGCACCATGTTGCTACGCACACGCTACTGGTCGGATTTGACGACCACCGACTTCGCCGCCATGGATCGTGCGCGCGTCATCGCCGTGCTGCCCGTGGCCGCCACCGAACAGCACGGCCCGCACCTGCCCCTGTCGGTGGACTCGAACATCGCCCATGCCATCGTGCAGGCCTCGTTGCAGCACCTGCCGTCTGCCCTGCCGGCGCTGTTTCTGCCCGTGCAGCGCGTGGGCTTCAGCCCCGAGCACGCCAGCTTCGCCGGCACGCTCACGCTGCGCCCCGAAACCGTGATGCGCCTGTGGACGGACCTGGGCGAATCCGTTGCCGCCAGCGGCGTCAAAAAGCTCGTGCTGTTCAACACCCACGGCGGCAACACCGGCCTGCTGGACGGCGTGGCGCGCGATTTGCGCGCGCGCCTGGGCATGCTGGTGTACCGCGTCAACTGGTTCGACCTGCCGCTGACCGACCCGCAAGGCCAGGATGTGATGGCGCGCTTTTCCGCGCAGGAGCAGCGCTTTGGCGTGCACGGCGGGCAGGTGGAAACCGCCATGATGCTGGCCATCAAGCCGCGCGCCGTGCGCCTGCCGCGCGCCAAGGCCTTCCATTCCACATCGCAAGACCGCGCCGAGCAGTTTCCCATCTTGGGCAACGGCAAAAGCGCCAAACTGGCCTGGGCCGCCCAAGACCTCAACCCCGCTGGCGCCGCGGGCGATGCCAGTGCCGCCAAGCTGGAAGACGGCTTTGCCATCATCGATGCCGCTGGCCGCGCCCTGGCCGCCGTGCTGGGCGAAATCGACCGCCTGCCGCCCGACACCCTGCATACGGCGGGCGCCCACGCCTAGCCCCGGCCAGGCATGGGCCAGTTTGCGGCACACTGTCCGGCCCCATGCGGCCTCTGCAGCCCATGAGCGCTGCGGCAGCACCGTCCGGCCCACGGCCACCGCCCATGCCGCTTTTCATTCACCCCCCGTTTACCCCCCCGTTTCATTCGCCATCCGTCATGACGCTTTCCCGACGCCACTTCTCCACCGGCCTGGCCGCGGCCTGCCTTGCCCCTGCCCTGCCCGCCTGGGCGCAGCCCTCCGGCGCCACCCCCATCGCGGGCGGCAAGCCGGTGCACCTGCTGGTGGGCTTTCCCCCGGGCGGCGGCACCGATGTGGTGGCACGCCTGCTGGCAGACAAGCTCAAGGATGCGCTGGGCCAGCCCGTGGTGGTGGAAAACCGCCCCGGCGCAGGCGGCCAGATTGCCGCGCAGGCGCTCAAGGCGGCCACCCCGGACGGGCTGACGCTCTTTTTCTCGCACGACCACACCATCTCCATCCTGCCGCTGGTCACCCGCCAGCCCGGTTTTGACCCCGTGAGCGACTTCGCCCAGGTGGCTGGCGTGGCCACCTTTGCCAATGCGCTGGCCGTCAACACCCGCACACCGGCCAGGCAGCTGGACGAATACGTCGAGTGGGTTCAAAAGCAGGGCGGCAAAGGCAACGTGGGCATTCCGGCCCCGGCCTCGGTGCCTGAATTCCTGGTGAAGCTGCTGGCGCAGAAATACCGCCTGGACCTGGTGGCCGCCCCCTACCGTGGCAGCGCCCCCATGCTGGGCGATTTGCTGGGCGGCCAGATCGATGCCGCCATCGGCTCCGTGCCCGAACTGCTGGAAAACCACAAGGCCGGCAAGCTGCGCGTGCTGGCCACCATTGGCGCCAAGCGCCAGGCCGCCCTGCCCGATGTGCCCACCTTTGGGGAGCTGGGCCTGACCGGCTTTGACGACCTGCCGTATTACGGCTTTTTCGCCCCCGCCGGCACACCGGCCGCCACCATCGAGCGCCTGTCGAACGCCGTAGCCCAAGCCACCGCCCTGCCCGACGTGCAGGCGCAACTGCTGCGCCTGGGGCTCACGCCCGGCTACATGACGCCGGAGCAGCTCACCCGCCGCGCCCGCGCCTATGAAAAAACCTGGGCGCGCATCATCCGTGAAAGCGGCTTCACGCCGCAGTAAAGAACACCTGGCAAGGCCGCGCGCCCCGGGTCTTCACCTGCCGTGCGCCCAACCGTCACACCGGCTTGACGGCCTGACGGCCCGCCAGCGCCTCAAAACATCAAAAACAATAGCAACAAAGCCTTATCCATATTGCCCGAAGGCAACTTTCAACCCCTTCAACCCGCAACCTATTTGTCCATGCTTCGCCACCTGCCTGCCATGAGCGATCTCGCCATCGCCGACCTACATGACCCCGCGCTCAGCCAGCGCCTGCAACAGTGCACTGACCAGAAAACCAAACCCCCCGGCTCGCTGGGCCGCCTGGAAGCGCTGGCCATTCAGCTGGGGCAAATCCTGGGCAGCGACCGCCCGCGCCTGACCGCGCCGCAAATGATCGTCTGCGCGGCCGACCACGGCATCACCGCCCAAGGCGTCTCGGCCTTTCCGGCAGATGTCACCTGGCAAATGGTGCAGAACTTCCTGGCTGGCGGCGCTGCCGTCAGCGTGCTGGCGCGCCAGCACGGCGTGGCGCTTACCGTGGCCGACTGCGGCGTGCGCCACGACTTCGCCGAAGGCGCCCCCGGCCTGCTGCGCCTGAAGATCGCCCCCGGCACGGCCGACAGCAGCCTTGGCCCCGCCATGACCGCCGACCAATGCGCCCAGGCGCTGGCCAATGGCCGCGCCCTGGTGCAAAGCCTGCCCGGCAACGTGCTCATGCTGGGCGAAATGGGCATTGGCAATACCAGCGCCGCCGCGCTGCTGCTGGCGCGCCTGACCGGGCGCGAATCCGGCGCCGCGCTGGCCACCTGCGTGGGCCGCGGCACCGGCCTGGACGACGCGGGCCTGGCCCGCAAATGCACCGTCCTGGCCCGCGCCCTGGCCGCCAATGCCGAAGCGCAAACCCCGCTGGCCGCGCTGGCCGCGCTGGGCGGCTTTGAAATCGCCACGCTGACAGGCGCCGTGCTGCAAGCCGCGCACGAACGGCGCGTGGTGCTGGTCGATGGCTTCATCACCACCGCCGCCGTCATGGTGGCCTGCGCGTTGGCCCCCCATGCGCGCCAGCGCTGCATCTTCGCCCACCGCTCGGGCGAGCTGGGCCATGCGCTCATGCTGGAACACCTGCACGCCCAGCCGCTGCTGGATTTGGGCCTGCGCCTGGGCGAAGGCAGCGGCGCCATGCTGGCCTGGCCGCTGCTGGTCAGCGCCTGCGCCATCCTGAATGACATGGCCAGCTTCGAATCCGCCGGTGTCTCCGACCGGACAGACCGCCCGAGTCCGGCTTGAGAGCCTTTTCAAAATCCCTGCACAGCCCGCCGCCCATGCTTGCAAGGCATGGCGGGGCTGTGCCGTCCTAGGTTGCCCCCTCTATCCGGGCATGGCGCTTGGCGAGCTGCATGGCATCATCCGGCGCATGCATGCAAGCTCTTTTTCCACGCCCCCCGTGCTTTACGGCATTCCCAACTGTGATACCGTGAAAAAAGCCCGCGCCTGGCTCGGCGCGCAAGGCATCACGCCCGTGTTTCATGACTTCAAGAAGCAAGGCGTGCCCGCCGGCGCGCTGGCGCATTGGGTGCAGGCGCTGGGCTGGGAAAAGCTGCTGAACCGCCAGGGCACCACCTGGCGCCGCCTGGACGCCGCCACCCAAGCCACCGTGCAAGACGCCGCCAGCGCCATGCGGCTGATGCAAGCGCAACCCAGCCTCATCAAGCGCCCCGTGGCGGCCTGGCCGGACGGCAGCGTCACCGCCGGCTTTGCAGAAGCCGACTGGCGCGCCCGCCTGCCCGCGCTTTTGCGCTGAACACACGCCCCCCGCAGCGGCCCCAGCCATGAACCTGCCCGCCTTCACCATCGCCGGTGTGCCGTGGCAAGCCTGGCTGGGCTGGGTGTGGGCTGCTTACGCGCTGGTGCTGGCGGTGTGGATCGTGCTGCAAAAACGCTCGCCCGTGGCCACGCTGGCATGGATCATGGTGCTGGGGCTGATGCCGGTGGTCGGCATGGCCGTGTACGCCGGCTTCGGGCCGCAGCGCATTCAACGCCAGCGCCTCAAGCGCTGGCATGGCCGTGCCGCCTTGCTGTCGCAAGACGAAATGCGCACCCTGCGCGCCGACCGGCCCGAGCCGCCCGTGTGGGCCACCCAGCACGCCCGCCTGATCGAGCGCAGCTGCGGCCTGCCCATGGCCAGCTGCGCCAGCGTGCAGCTGCTGGGCAGCGGCGCACAGACGCTGGACGCCCTGCTGCACGCCATTGCCGCCGCCCGCCACCATGTGCATCTGGCCTATTACATCTTCGAGCCGGACGTGACCGGCCGCGCCGTGCTGCAAGCCCTGACGGCCAAGGCGCGCGAGGGCGTGCAAGTGTGCCTGCTGGTGGATGCCATCGGCTCGCGCCGCCTGTGCTCGCGCCGGGGGCGGCAGCGCGAGCTGGCGCCATTTCTCGCCGCGGGCGGCCAGTTCGCCGTGTTCCACCCGGCGCGGCTGGACCGCTTCCGTCCCCTGGTCAACCTGCGCACCCACCGCAAGCTGGCCATTTGCGACGGACGTGTGGGCTTTACCGGCGGCATCAACATTACCGACGACGAAAACGAGCGCGTGCGCGGCCCCCATGCCTGGCGCGACACCCACCTGCGCCTGCAAGGCGGCGCGGTGCGCTGGCTGCAATACCTGTTCTTGCAAGACTGGGCCTATGCCAGCGGCGCCACGCTGCCCGGCGACATGCTGCCGCCCGAACCGCCCGAGGGCAGCCTGCCCGTGCAAATCGTCGCCAGCGGCCCCGATACCGATGGCGAGGCCATTCACCGCGCCATGATCGACGCCATCAACCTGGCGCGCGAACGCATCTGGCTGGCCACGCCCTACTTCGTGCCCACCGAGCCCGCCTTGCTGGCCCTCACCAACGCGGCGTTACGCGGCGTGCAGGTCAAGCTCATGGTGCCGCAGCACAGCGACTCGCGCGTGGTCAGCGCCGCCGCACGCTCTTACTTCAGCGAGCTGCAGCGCGCCGGCGTGCTCATCTTCGAATACGAAGGCCGCATGTTCCACGCCAAGACCCTGCTGGTGGACCAGCACTACGGCATGGTGGGCAGCGCCAACTTCGACAACCGGAGCTTCCGCCTCAATTTCGAGGCGGCGGCCGTGGTCTACACCACCGATTTCAATGAGGCGCTGGCCCGCATGTTCGACCGCGACCTCTCCCACTGCCGCCGCGTGCCCGCCGACCGCCGCCTGCACCTGGGACAGCGCCTGTTCGAGGCCGTGGCACGGCTGTTTTCGCCACTGCTGTAGCCGCCCGCCAGGCGGGGCGGCGGGGAGCGCAGATGAAGTTCAGGCCGCTTGCAGCGTGGCCGCCAGCCCTTCGGCCAGGCGCTGGGCCTGCGCGGCGTCGGGTGATTCGACCATCACGCGCACCAGCGGCTCGGTGCCGCTGGCGCGGATGAGCACGCGGCCGGTGGCGCCCAGCTCGGCCTCGGCCGCGCGAATGGCCTCTTGCAGCCGCGCATTGGCCTGCCAGTCCTGGCCGGGCGTGATGCGCACGTTGACCAGCGGCTGCGGAAACAGGCGCACGCCGGAGAGCATGTCGGCCAGCGTGCGGCCCGAGCGCACCGCCGCATGCAGCACCTGCAGGGCGCTGACAATGCCGTCGCCCGTGGTGTGGCGGTCCAGCACCAGCAGGTGGCCGGAGCCTTCACCGCCCAGCACCCAGCCGCGCCGCACCAGCTCTTCCAGCACGTAGCGGTCGCCCACCTTGGCGCGCACGAAGTCCAGCCCACGCGCTTTCAGCGCCAGCTCCACCGCCATGTTGGTCATCAGCGTGCCGACCACGCCCGCCAGCGCCGGCGGGCGGGCGCTGCCCGCGGCCTCCTGCTGCGCCAGGCGCTCGGTGGCCAGCAGGTACAGCAGCTCGTCGCCGGTGTAGAGGCGCCCGGCGCTGTCCACCATTTGCAGGCGGTCGGCATCGCCGTCCAGCGCGATGCCGCCGTCGGCGCCATGTTCGCGCACGGCCTGTTGCAGCGCCTCGGGGTGAGTAGCGCCCACGCCGTCGTTGATGTTCAGGCCGTCCGGCTGGGCGCCGATGGCGATGACCTCGGCCCCCAGTTCATGCAGCACGGCCGGTGCAATGTGGTAGGCCGCGCCGTGCGCCGCGTCCACCACGAGCTTGAGGCCGCGCAGACTCAGATCGGCGCCGAAAGTGCTCTTACAGAACTCGATGTAGCGGCCGGCCGCGTCCTCCAGCCGGCGCGAGCGGCCCAGCGCGGCCGATTCCACCCACTGCGGCGGCTCCTCCAGCGCCGCCTCCACCGCCAGCTCCCAAGCATCGGGCAACTTGGCGCCCGTGGCGCTGAAGAATTTGATGCCGTTGTCCGGGTAAGGGTTGTGGCTGGCGCTGATGACCACGCCCAGGCTGGCGCGCTGCGCCCGCGTGAGGTAGGCCACGGCAGGCGTGGGCACCGGGCCGAGCAGCATCACGTCAGCCCCGGCGGAGTTCAGGCCCGACTCCAGCGCGCTCTCCAGCATGTAGCCGGAGATGCGCGTGTCCTTGCCAATCAGCACCAGCGGGTGCGCGGTTTGCTGCCGCAGCACGCGGCCCACGGCGTGGCCCAGGCGCAGCGCGAAGTCAGGCGTGATGGGGTGGCGGCCCACGGTGCCACGAATGCCGTCGGTGCCAAAGTATTTGCGGGTCATGTCTGTACTGCTCCGGTTTTGTGCATGAAGTGTCTGTGGCGCCCTGGCGAAAGTCTGCCCGCCCTCGGCGGCTAGTCGCCCACCGCCCCTTGGCGCCGGCTCACGGGCCCACCAAGCCAGCAGGAGGCGACAACCAAACGGCGGAACAAGGATTTTGGCGCTTGGTTGTAGCACAGGCAGCTATGATTTTTGATCCCAACCGCCTGTCATGGCCACATCCATCCCCCATCCAAGGGAAGCTCCGCGCCGCAGGCGCTGCCATTCACACCCGGCTCCATGTTTCGACTGTCCATCTCCGCCACTGCCCAGCGCCGCTTGCTGCCCTTGCCAAGTCAGGGCGCGCCCGCCCCTGGCCCCATCCGTCCCCATGGCCGTGGGCGGCGACCAGCCGCCGCTGCGCTGCTGGCCGCCTGCGCCATGGCGGCGGCCGCGCAGCCGGCCCCCTCCACAACCCCGACGCGCCCCGCGCCGCCTGCCCTGCGCATCGTGACCCTCCAGCCGTCCCTGACGGAAACCGTGTGCATGCTTGGCGGCTGTGACCGCCTGGTAGGCATTGACCGCTATTCCGACTGGCCCGCGGCCGCCCTGCAACACCTGCCGCGCGTGGGCGGACTGGCCGACGCGAACGTGGAAGCCATCGCTGCCCTCCGGCCCGACCTGGTGCTTTTGAACCCCCGCAGCCGCGCCGCTGAACGCCTGCGTGCACTGGGGCTGCGCGTGCTGCCCCTGGAAGCGCGCACCCACGCCGACATTCGCCGCAACCTGGAAACCGTGGCCTTGGCGCTGGGCCGCCCCGGCGCAGGCGAAGCCCTGTGGCAAACGCTCAACGCCCGGCTGGACGCCACACGCGCCCGCATCCCGCCCGAATGGCTGCACCGGCGCGTGTACCTGGAAATGCACGGCGGCCAAGCGGCGGGCGAAAGCTCTTTCATTGGCGAAACACTGGCGCGGCTGGGGCTGCGCAGCATTGCCCCGGCGCAGATGGGCGCCTTCCCCCGGCTGACGCCGGAATACGTGTTGCGCGCCAACCCCGATCTGCTCGTGACCAGTCAGGCCAGCCCCGTCCCGCCGCCGGCCAAGCGCCCCGGCTGGCACGCCTTGCCCGCCGTGCGCCTGCAGCGGCACTGCCACTTGGCCGCCCACCAGTTCAGCGTGCTGCTGCGCCCCGGCCCGCGCCTGGATGAAGCGGCCGAGCGCGTGCTGGCTTGCCTGCACACCGTGCCCGCGCCAGCGCCACAGCCCGCCGCCCTTGGGCCGACGCCTGCCCGCGCCAACGAGGCCCGCTTGCCCGCGCCGGGTGAATGAGGCCATCGCCCAGGCGCTCAGCGCTCAGCGTTCAGCGCTCAGCGTTTGGCGCTCTAGCGGCGGTCTGCCAGCGCGTGGGCAATGGTGCCCAAATCCACGTATTCCAGCTCGCTGCCGGCGGGTACGCCTCGCGCCAGGCGCGTGACTGCCAGGCCACGGGCGCGCAGCGCTTCGCCAATGACGTGCGCCGTGGCCTCGCCTTCGGCGGTGAAGTTGGTGGCCAGAATCACTTCTTGCACCGCGCCGTCCGTCGCGCGTTCAATGAGTTTTTGCAACCCGATCTGGCGCGGGCCAATGCCGTCCAGCGGGCTGAGCCGGCCCATGAGCACGAAGTACAGGCCGCGAAAGGCCGCCGTGCGCTCCACCGCGGCCTGGTCGGCCGGGGTTTCCACCACGCAAAGCTTGCTGGCATCGCGCCGCGGGTCGGCGCAGGTGGCGCAGACCTCGGCCTCGGTGAAGGTGTGGCATTGCGTGCAGTGGCGCACCTGGCTGGTGGCGGCGTCCAGCGCGCGGGCCAGCTGGCGCGCGCCTTCGCGGTCGTGCTGTAGCAGATGAAAAGCCATGCGCTGGGCCGAACGCACGCCCACGCCCGGCAGGCGGCGCAAGGCTTGCACCAGCGTATCAAGACTGTGGGTATCGCTCATCCACGCGGCAAGCGGCAGCCGCGCCCATGCGCCACGGTCTTAACCCATGCGCCAGATGAGCCAGCAGCGGCTTGCATTTGAAAACGGCCCCGTTCTCGTGACAGTGGCAGTGACCGCAGCGCGCCCGCTGATGGACGGCGCGGCCCGCGTGCATTTTTCAGAAGGGGAACTTCATGCCCGGCGGCAGCGGCATGCCAGCGGTGAGCTTGCCCATTTTTTCGGCCGACAGATCTTCTGCCTTGCGCACCGCCGCGTTGAAGGCGGCGGCCACCAGGTCTTCCAGCATGTCCTTGTCGTCGGCCAGCAGACTGGGGTCGATGGTCACGCGCTTGACGTCGTGCTTGGCCGTCATCAGCACCTTCACCAGCCCAGCGCCGGACTCGCCTTCCACCTCCATCTGCGCCAGCTCTTCCTGGGCTTTTTTCAGGTTGTCCTGCATGGCCTGGGCCTGTTTCATGAGGCCGGCGAGTTGTCCTTTGTTGAACATGGGAAATCCTTTGGCAATGGGCAAAAGCACGAGCCGCCCGCATCATCAGACTGGCGGGCGGCTGCAACAAGGCCGAAATGATAGGGGAGATTGGGCCGCGAGCAGGCCCGGGCAGGAGAAGGCAGACAGCCGGACCGGTGTGATCCGGCACGCGCCTACCAAGTCACCGCCGGGCTGCAAGCCAGCTTTTGCGCTTTGGCCAAGCCGGCCTCGTGCGGAAGGCGCAGCGTGCCGTCGGGTTGCTGGAAGTCCGGGGGAGCGTCCGGCTTTTGCGTCAAGAAGCCAATGCACAGCTTGGCTTTGCGCATACCAGCCGGCACGGGCCGTTTGGCGCCAAGCTGGTAAGGCACGCGGGTTTCAAGAGGGGTTTGAATACTCTCGGCCGCTTGCCGCTGCGCCCCTGGCTTCAATTCTTCCAGGAGCACGTACTCAAAGGTGCTGGCCAGAACCCCCTCGGGCAACGCAAACGCCTTGAGCGAGAACGTCAATTCGCCGCCCTTGTCCTGCTCCAGATACAACGCCGGCGCGCCGGACGGCGACGCATGCGGATCAGGCTGCCGCATCACCCACACGGGGGTGTTGCCTGTGTTCTTGACCGTCCACTCAACGCGCAACTGGGTGCCTTGGTCCTGAATGCGTGCGGAAACCTCAAGAGGATTGCTCATAGCCATGCTGGTGCTGGAAATGGCCCCGCCCAGCAGCAAGCCGACCGACAGGCGTGAAAGCCAGTGCAAACGCGCTGCCTTGTGGTTGCAGGGCAAGGCAGCGCGTTTTGATAGCGCCTTTTTATACGCCGGGCGCATGCTTTTGAAAATCATCGCGGAATGGCGTAGCTGCCACGCTTGGCATAACCCATTTCATCCCGCAGCCCATTCTCTGTCAGGGCATAGGGCGTGCGGGAATCCATCTGCGCCTTGGTATTCGGATTGTTGTCATGGTCACGGGGCAGGCCAACATTGCGACGCTCTTCATCCGGCACCCGGTTGTGATCCAGATTGTAGGGATCGGTGTTGTCTCTGAATACCTGGTTGTAAGGCACGCTAGTGCCATTCATATAGGCTTGAGCATGCCCCATTTCATGGTAGAGAACCACGATTGGCGGGACGCGGCCATAAATCTCCTCGGGACTGCGGCCCAAATGAAAGGCGGGGTTGCTATGCACTTCATTCCTGGCAGGAATGAAGTAGCCGTTTTCATCCTGCAACTCCCTGACGGTCAAGGTCTTGCGGCCAGCAGCCAAGGCGTCCAGCATCTGGTGCCCCGTTGGCGAGGCGGCCAGTGTTTCGAGGTCTGCCATGGTGCGGTTCGTGAATTCAACCGAACCCTGAACAGCAAGATTTCCAGGGATATCCATTACCTGCACGGTTTGCGCCACACCGCTGGCGCTCACTTGGTCTTCGGCCTGGTGGTAGATCTTGTTATTGCCGAACTGATCTTCCACCTTGTCGCGGCCCAGGCCGGTGTAAATCACGTCATTTCCACTGTTGCCTCGCAGGCTGTCATCGCCACGGCCACCGGACAGCACATCTTTGCCCCAGCCGCCACTCAGTACATCGTTGCCCTGAAAGCCGTCCAGATAATCATCACCACGGCCACCATCCATGGTGTCATGGCCCGTGCCGCCATAAATGGTGTCTGCGCCATCCTGGCCCAGCAAGGTATCGTCTCCGGCTCCGCCATCAAGGTAATCGTGGCCCGCGCCGCCATAAACCGTATCACGGCCAGCGCCCGCCGTGATGCGGTCGTCTCCCGCGCCGCCATGAATAACCGCCTGAATACCCGCGCCAGTATTCAGCTGGATCACATCATTGCCGCCATTCGTTTTGATTTCCAGCTGGCGAACCTGGCTTTGCTGATACCGGTAATCACGACCGTTCACGCTGACTGTGACATCGCCCGTCCATTTGGACTGCGTGACTTTGACCCGGTCATGACCCGCGCCGGTCTCGATGGTGACTTTGTCCTGGTGCTGGGTCACCCTGTCGCCACTCAGACGCTCCGGCGCCACTTGCGCCTTGCCCGCCGCCGCCCTGTCCTTGGCCAGCGTGCCTAGCGTGTCTTGCAGCAGACGTTGTTGCGCCGGCTGGCCGTCATAGCGCTGGGTGATGGCTTGGGCCGCCTGCTTGTAATGCGTTTCGGCAGGCGGCCGGGCACTGGTTTGCAGGGCGCTGGCGCGCAGGTTCAATTCTTCGCCCGTGGCCTGCTTGACATGCGCGCGGGCGTGGCCCATATCGGCCTTGAGGGTTTTCACAAGGTTCGCGTTGGCGTCTGGCCGGGCCGCGACGGCGCGGTAAGCGCTTCGCGCCTCGGTAAAGCTGGCCACCGCTTTGTCGGTAGCGCGCACCTTGGCATCCAGCGGCGTCTGTGCCGGCCCGGCCTGCGACGTCTGGCCAACGGCTTGGCCAGCGCCGTGGTGGTGATGCCTGGCCATGGCGGTCAGCGTTTCGCTACGCGCTTGCGGCACGCCGGGGGCCGCCGCTGCCGCATGATGGGCAACCGGCTCTTCGCGTTTGGGCGTTTGCACCCCCTGCTGCGGCACAACATGCGGCGACCGCTGTGAAATGGTCATGGACATCGTTTGTTCTCCCTGATTTGAGCCCTGACAAAAAACGGATGGCCATGCCTTCAGCCAAGAAAACCATGAACCACCGTGCCGAGGCGCATGCTATGCAGGCCTGTTTTCAGAGAAAAGCTGGTATCGATCCCATAAATTGTGAAAAAACGCAAGCTTGGCGCGGAGTATCCGTCCAGAGCCGAGATGGGAGCCCTGCTGCCAGCCACCAACAACCGCAGCCTGACGGTTTGGCAAATTGTCTGTGGGGATGACTTGGGTTGGCCAGCTCCGCCAGACAGGCCGCAGGCTTGGATGCGTGCTTGGCAGAAGGAGCGCTCGCGCCTCTGGTGCTCGGGCTCATCCCCGGCCAGTGCTTTACAGCGCCTTGAGGCTGCCCGCCACCACGGTCGCGCCGAAGTCGCGCACCATTTCTTGTACGAAAGGGTCGGCCAGCAGCAGCGCCTCGGCCGCTTTCAGGCGGTGATTGGCGCGGATGGCATTGCGGCGCGAGGGGTTATCGCCCACCGGGCCGGCCTCCACGGTCAGTTGCACCGTGTGGCCAGCTGCGTGCAGGGCGGCTTGCAGGCGCTCTGCCGCCACGCTCGATTGGGCCAGGGTGGTGTTTTGCACACGCAGGCGCCAGTGCGTCCCTTCGCGCGCCACCAGTTGGGCTTGCAGGGCCAGCTCCCGTGTCAGGGCCGTGATGGCCTCACGCGCCACCAGGTCCTGAACCAGCGCATGCCAGAAATCGCCGTCGGCTGTGGGCGCCATCACGGGCCCGCCATCCACACGCGTGGGCGCAGGGGCGGCCTGATCTGCCACCTCATGCACTGGAATTGCTATTAATTCAGAAGCATTCTGGGCTGTACCTACGGCCTGAAAGGGCTTTTCGACCATCAAAGAGGAAGCCTCCTGCGGCGCTGCCAAGCGCACCGGCAGGGGCTGAACGGGCGGGTGGGGCCGACGTGGCGGCACAGCCACAGGCAAAACCTCGTCATCCGGCGGCGCCTCATCAAGCCAGGGGGGAGGCTCGTTCAGTGCCGCCACGTCCTGCGCTTCGTCTGCCATGACGGCACTGGCCCAGCCTGCATCGTCATCCGGCGCGGTGGAAGCCGCTGCCAAAGGCTCTGGCGGCAGTGGCGCCCATGAAGAAGGGGACGACGGCGGCGAAGCGGTCTCCTGCTTCGCGGCAGGGGGCATCGGCGCGGCGGCTGCCTGGGGCTGATGCTCCCCGGGCTGCCCGGTGGCAGACACTGACGCGGGCTCGCGCGGCGCCGCTGGCGGTCGTGCAGGCGCTTGGCGCGGTTCCTGCACAGCGGGGGCCGCAGCGGCGGGCTCAGGAGATGAGGCTCTGCTGGTTTCTGCAGCATCAGCCGCAGGCACCGCTTTGGATGACGCTAGCGCGGACGGGCCGTGCGCCGCCAAGGGTTGTGTGGTGTCTGCCGGAGCCGGCTGAGGGTGAGAGGTAGACGTGAA
Source organism: Comamonadaceae bacterium OH2545_COT-014 (assembly GCA_003859965.1). Taxonomy (GTDB): domain Bacteria; phylum Pseudomonadota; class Gammaproteobacteria; order Burkholderiales; family Burkholderiaceae_C; genus Ottowia. The sequence continues at coordinate 73,218 of RQYR01000016.1, forward strand.
GGCTGGCGGCACTGTGACAGTGGCCGCCGAAGCGGCATCAGCCTTGTCCAAAGCCTCTGCGGGAGTCAGGGTGGCGGCGGTGGAGGCTGCGGCAGCAGCTTCAGCGCCCGGGGCGGCTGGCGCTTCCGCCTTTTTCAGTGTTTTTTTTTCCGTGACGTCCCCCGGCGGCGCCTTGAAGGGCAGCAGGCGCAGTAGCGCCATGGTCAAGCCGGTGTATTCATCGGGCGCCAGGCCCAGTTCGGCCCGGCCGTGCAGACACAGGCTATAGAGCAGCTGGGTTTCGTCAGCGGGCAAGCGGGCCGCCAGGCAGGCGATGTCCTGCGCGTCGGGGTCAGCTGCGTCCACGGGCATGTCGGGCACGGCCTGGTACACCGCCATGCGCTGTAGCACGGTGGCCATGTCTTCCAGCGTGGTAGCGGCAGACAGGCCGTGATTGCGCAGCTGTTCGGCCAGCTCGACCACGGCCCTGCCATTGCCTTCGGCCAACGCTTCCAGCAGCCGAAAGACCACACTGCGATCCACGCTGCCCAGCATCTGGCGCACGCTGGCTTCGGTAAGCTGGCCGCTGCCGAAGGCGATGGCCTGATCGGTCAGGCTGAGCGCATCACGCATGGAGCCGCGCGCGGCGCGCGCCAGCAGGCGCAGCGCGCCGGGCTCGGCCGGCACCTGCTCGGTGGCAAGCACGTGGGCGAGGTGCGCCAGCACCGTCTCGGGCGCCATGGGCCGCAGGTTGAATTGCAGGCAGCGCGAGAGCACCGTGACGGGCACTTTCTGCGGGTCCGTCGTGGCAAGCACGAACTTGAGGTATTCGGGCGGCTCCTCCAGCGTCTTCAGCATGGCGTTGAAGGCGGTGTTGGTGAGCATGTGCACTTCGTCGATCATGAAGACCTTGAAGCGGCCCTGCACCGGTTTGTAGACGGCCTGCTCCAGCAGGCTCTGCACCTCGTCCACGCCGCGGTTGCTGGCGGCGTCCAGCTCGGTGTAGTCCACAAAGCGGCCGGCGTCGATCTCGGTGCAGGCGGCGCACTGGCCGCAGGGCGTGGCGGTGATGCCGCCGCTGCCGTCCGGCCCGGTGCAGTTGAGCGACTTGGCCAGGATGCGCGAGACCGTGGTCTTGCCCACGCCGCGCGTGCCGGTGAACAGGTAGGCATGGTGCAGGCGCTGCTGGGTCAGCGCGTTGCCCAGAGCCTGCACCACGTGCTCCTGGCCCACCATTTCGGCAAAATTCCGCGGGCGGTACTTGCGGGCCAGGACGAGGTAGGACATAAGGCGGCGATTCTACGGGCGTGAACTAACACTGGGGGCTGTTTCTGTCTACAGGCCGCAGCCGCTATGGCCGCCTGCCTACATCCTGAGGATCCTGCGCTTCTTTTCCAGCAGTCATCAAAAACGCCCCCTCAACCAAGCCACTACAATGGCGGGCGACGGGCCTTCCCGCATGGGGAAGCGGCCAACCGGGTCAGGTGGGGAACCAAGCAGCCCTAACCGTGGAGCCAGTGCCGGGGTCAAGGCTCGTCATCTCTTTTCAGCCGCCTCTCCTCTCTTCACGCGGCGCTGCCAGTCAGCTGTGTTCACCACGCCAACCGATTCCCAAGGCGCTTCTCCGCTCTTCCAAGTGCGCGGTTCGCTACAGATATACGAGGAATATGCAGGCGTTGGGCCATCCAGCAGGCCTTCTTTAACCCGCGCTGTCTCATAACGGCCCTGTCTCGCACCTGCTAGGTGTGATGTCTCAATAGGTTGTTTCTGGCGTCCACCCGGGCTGAGTCTGGGAGACTGGAAGTTGCCAAACACCCAAAACTTCCAGAGACAG
>RQYR01000017.1 GCA_003859965.1 Comamonadaceae bacterium OH2545_COT-014
CATGCACCTGGCGGCCAAGCTGGAAGACCCCTACTGGCTGCGCGCCATGCTGGCCCGCGGCGCGCCAACCGAAGTGCGCAACCGGCTGGGCGAGACGCCGCTGTTTCCGGCGCTGGGGCCTCGTACCCAGGCCAATGTGCAACTGCTGCTGGATGCCGGGGCCGATATCCATGCGCGGGATCTGGACAAGAGAACACTGCTGCACGAAGCAGCGGACATCAACAGCCTTACCGATGTCCCCCTGCTGCTTGATCTAGGCGTGGATCCGCGCGCGAAGGATGACCTGGGCTACACCTTCCAGAAGTCCTTCTTCGACACGCCAGAACATCTGCTCAGCGACGAAGCCGTGACCATACGCGCCAAGGTGCGCGCCTGGTTGCAGGCGCGTGGCATCGCGGTGGAGGAAAAAGCCGCCCGGCAGGGCCACTGAACCCGCCGCCCCGCCTGACGCGGGGCGGTTTTTTGGGGCGGCGCGTGTTTCAGGCTGCCGGGGGTTCTGGCCAGGCCTGCTGGGGGCCGCGCAGCTGTTCGAAGGCGCGGGCCATTTGCAGCACGCCCAGGTCGTCGAAGCGTTGGCCGGCGATTTGCAGGCCGATGGGCAGCAGGCGGCCGGGCGCATCGGGCGAGGGCGTGTAGCCGGCGTTGACGCTGATGGCGGGCTGTTCGCCCATGTTGAAGGGCACGGTGAAGCCGATGTGCTCCAGCCCGCGCAGCGGGTCGTTGGCCGGGCTGGCCCATTCGGCGGGGGCGGGCAGGTTGGGCGAGACGGGGCTGAGCAGGTAGTCCAGCCCCTGCATGGCCTGCTGGGTGGCGACGCGCACGGCGTGGGTGGCGCTGTAGGCGCGGAACACGTCGGGGCCGCTCATGGCGCGGGCGCTGTCGGCCCACTGGCGGATGCAGGGCAGCACGCTGGCGCGCGCCTCGGGGGTGAGGGCGTCCAGATCGAGCATGGAGCGCATGCGCCAGAAGTGGTCCAGCCCGGCCAGAAGCTCTTGCGTCATGAAGGGCCGCAGGGGCGTGATGACGGCGCCTTGTGCTTCAAAAAGTGAAGCGGCTTGTTCGACGGCGGCGCGGATGGCGGGCTCTAGCGGCAGGCCGCAGCCAGCGTCCAGCAGCAGGCCCAGGCGCAGGCCTTTCAGGGGTTTGTCCTGCTGCCAGGCGGCGGCCCAGTCGATGGGCTGCGGGGGCAGGGCCATGCTGTCGCGCGGGTCGGGCCGGGCCAGTGTGTGCATGAGCAGGGCGGCGTCGGCCACGGTGCGGGTCATGGGGCCGGCGGCGCGGCCCATGTAGGGCGGGTCGATGGGTACACGCCCCAGGCTGGGCTTGAGGCCGACGATGCCGCACCACGCGGCGGGCAGGCGGATGGAACCGCCAATGTCGGTGCCCACGTGCAGCGGCCCGTAGCCAGCAGCAGCGGCGGCGCCGGCGCCGGCGCTGCTGCCGCCCGGGGTGCGGGCGGTGTCCCACGGGTTGCGCGAGAGCGGGTGAAAGGACGAGAGGCCGGAGGACAGCATGCCGTAGTCGGGCATGGTGGTTTTGCCGATGAGGATGGCGCCGGCTTCGCGCACACGGGCGGCGGGCGGGGCGTCTTGCGCGGCGGGGGCCAGGGGCACGGCGCGGGTGCCCAGCGGGGTGGGGTCGCCCTGGGTGGCGATGTTGTCCTTGAGGGTGATGGGCACGCCATCGAGCGCGCCGCCGGGCTGGCCGTGCAGCCAGCGGGCCTCGGCGGCGCGGGCTTCGGCCAGGGCGGCTTCGGGGCGGGGCAGCCAGAGGGCGGCGATGTGCGGTTCCCAGCGGGCCATGTGGTCGATGGTGGCCTGGATGACTTCGACCGGGGAAAAGTCGCGCCGCTGGTAGCCGGCCAGCAGTTCATGGGCGCTCAGGGCGAAAAGAGGTGTCATGGTGTCGGGAGCGTTGGGAGTGTGGTGGCACGAGAGCATTGCCAAGCCGCGTGGGCCGTGCGCGTGGCACGGGCCGAATGAATGAGCCGGATGAACCAGATGACTCGGACGGGCCGCGCGAGAGTCATGCAAGAAGCCATGCGGGCTGTATGACGGTATGGGCCGTATGGAACCGTATAGGCCGTATTCACGGCCTGGCGTGCTCTCTTTTTTGATGCGCAAGGGCAGCTTTGCTTTCCCGCCGCAGGGCGTGGCGGCGGGCAGGCTGCGGGCTTTAAGTCCAGGCCAGGGCCGACAGGTCGTTGACGAACACGGGCATGTCGTTCCACAGCCCGCTCAGGCGCTTGCTGGCCACGGTGAGCCATTGCGGCTGGTAGAGGAAGACGGCGGCGGCGTCTTCAGCCAGCAGGCGCTGGGCATCGGCCAAGAGCTTCAGGCGGGCGTCGCCCGAGGTGCTTTGCAGCTGTTCATGGAGCTTGTCGAAAGCCGGGTTGCGGTAGGCCCAGTAGTAGTCGGGCTTGGCCCAGTTGCCGAGGTCGAAGGGTTCGACGTGGCTGATGATGGTCAGGTCGTACTGACGCTCCTTGTAGGTGCCGCTGAGCCACTGCGCCCATTCCACGTTGTGCACCTTGGCGCGGATGCCGACCTGGGCCAGCTGCGCCACCACGACTTCGCCGCCCTGGCGCGCGTAGGGCGGCGGCGGCAGGGTCAGGGTCAGCTCCAGCGGGGTGGTGATGCCGGCTTCTTTCAGCAGGGCGCGCGCCTTGTCGGGGTTGTAGGGGTTGACGGCGGTGGTGTCCACGTAGCCGGGCGCGCTGGGCGGGTAGTGGCTGCCGATGGGCACGCCCAGGCCGCTCTGGGCGGCGTCGATGATGGCTTTGCGGTCAATGGCGGCGTGGATGGCGCGGCGCACGCGCACGTCGTCCAGCGGCTTCTTGCCGTTGTTGATGGCCAGGATGGTCTTGGCGCGCGAGCCGGCGGTGATGATCTGGAACTTGGGGTTGGCCTTGAAGCGTGAGGCGCCGCGCTCGGTCACGCGGGGGAACACGTCCACGTCGCCCGCCAGCAGGGCGGCGATTTGCGCGGCCGGGTCGCTGATGAAGCGGAAGGTGGCGCGCTGAATGCGTACGGCGCTGGCGTTGCGCCACGCGGGCCAGGCCTTGAGCGTGATGGAGGCGCCCTTGGCCCAGCGTTCCAGCGTGTAGGGGCCGGTGCCCACGGGCTGGGTGGCGTTGCCGGCGGCGCTCTTGGGCTCGACGATGATGGCGGTGGCCTGGCCCATGAGGAAGGCGAAGTCCGGCTCGGGCGCTTTCAGGGTGATGACGACAGTGTGCTCGTCGGGCGTGGCGATGTCCTGCATGCCCGCGAAAACGGCCTTGTCTTTGTTGGTGCTTTGCGCGCTGGCGGCGCGCTCGAAAGCGAACTTGACGGTTTGCGCCGTGAGCGGCTCGCCGTTGTGGAACTTGACGCCGCGCCGCAGGTGAAAGGTGTGGGTGCGCAGATCGGGCGAGGTTTCCCAGCGCTCGGCCAGCAGCGGGGCGGTTTTGCCGTCGGGGCCGATCTTGGTCAGCGTCTCGTAGATGTTGTAGAGCGTGACCTCGCCAATGGCCGAGGCGGCGCTGGCCGTGGGGTCCAGCCCGGGCGGCTCCAGTGTCACGCCCAGGGTCAGGGTTTTCTTGCCGGCTTGCGCCAGCGCGGGCAGGTGGGCCAGGGCGGCGGCAGCGGGCAGGGCAAAGGCCAGGTCGCGGCGTTTCATGGGCATGTCTCCTTGGTTTCTGGTTGAAGTCGTTGACGCGCAAGGCCGGTCAGGCGGGGCCTTGCGGGCGTGATGCGCATGGTAGCGCGCCGCGCGCTGGAAGCCGCGCTTTTTGAAGCCGCGTGAGACCGTGCCTGGGACGTCAGCGCGTGGCCACGGCCAGCAGCTCGCGCGTGTAGGGGTGCTGGGGCTGGCCCAGCACCTGGCGCACCGGGCCTTGCTCGACGATGTGGCCGGCCTGCATCACGGCCACGTCGGCGCACAGGTGGGCCACCACCGCCAGGTCATGGCTGATGAAAAGAAAGGTGATGCCGTGCCGGGCCTGCAGGTCGGCCATGAGGTTGAGCACCTGGGCCTGCACGGAAACGTCGAGCGCGCTCACGGCTTCGTCGGCCACGATGAGCCGGGGCCGCGTGATGAGGGCGCGCGCGATGGCGATGCGCTGGCGCTGGCCGCCGGAGAACTGGTGCGGGTACTGGTCCAGCGCGCTGGCGGGCAGGCCCACCGAGGCCAGCGCCTCGGCGGCGCGTTCGCGTTGCTGGGCGGCGCTGGCGCCTTCCAGCGCGGCGGCGGGTTCGGCCACGGTGCGCCAGATGGCGCGGCGCGGGTCGAGCGAGCCGTAGGGGTCTTGAAACACCATCTGGAAGCCGCGCCGCGCCGCGCGCAGCTCGGCCGGGGGCAGGGCGTTGAGATCGCGTCCCTCGAACAGCACCTGGCCGGCGGTGGGCGCCTCCAGCGCCATGGCCAGCCGCGCCAGCGTGCTTTTGCCCGAGCCGGATTCGCCCACGATGCCCATGCTGCGTCCGGCCTGCACGGTGAGCGACACGCCGTGCAGCGCCTGCACGGCGCCGGGCGCCTGAAACAGCGAGCGGCGTGGCAGCGGATAGCGCTGAACCACCTGGCGCATTTCAAGCAGAGGGGGGCTGGCGGGTTGATCCATGGCGGGTATGGCGCGTATCCGGGAAAAAAAAGAAACAGGTTCACGCCCCGGCTGGGGCTGTCAGGGCTTCAGGCCGCAGGCAGCGCGCCAGGTGGCCGGGGGCGGGCAGCGCCACGGCAGGCGGCGCGGCGTGGGCGCAGCCGGGGGCGGTGAAGGCGCAGCGCCCGGCAAAGGTGCAGCCGGGCGGCAGCGCCCATAGCTCGGGCACGCTGCCGGCAATGGTGGGCAGGCGATCGCCCGCGTGGCCGGCCAGGCGCTGCGCCAGGTGCGGGCGGGCCGCCAGCAGACCGCGCGTGTAGGGGTGGGCGGGGTGGTTGAACACGCGCTCGGTCGTGCCTTCTTCCACCACGATGCCGCCGTACATGACCATCATGCGTTGCACGCTCTGGGCCACCAGCGCCAGGTCGTGCGAGATGAGCAGCAGGGCCATGCCGCGTTCGGCCACCAGTTCGCTGATCAGGCGCAGCACCTGGCGCTGAACGGTGGCGTCCAGCGCGGTGGTGGGTTCGTCGGCCACCAGCACATCGGGCGCGCAGGCCAGGGCCATGGCAATCATGATGCGCTGGCGCTGGCCGCCGGAGAACTGGTGCGGAAATGCGCCCAGCCGGTGCTCCGGCTCGGCAATGCCCACGCGTGCCAGCAGCTCCACCGTGCGCTGGCGCGCCGCTGCGGCTGAAAGCCCCTGGTGCAGCCGCATCGGCTCGGCCACTTGCCGGCCAATGGGGTGAACGGGGTTGAGGGCGGTCATCGGCTCCTGAAAGATCATGGCGATGCGCCGGCCGCGGATGTCGCACCACGCGCGTTCGTGCAGGCCCAGCAGCTCCTGCCCGTCCAGCTGCAGGCTGCCCGACAGTGCCGCGCCTTCAGGGGCCAGACCCATCAGCGCCAGCGCCGTCATGGATTTGCCGCTGCCCGATTCGCCAATCAGCCCCAGCGTTTCGCCGCGCTCCAGTGTGAAAGACAGGCCGCGCACGGCGGCGGCTTCGCCACGCGGGGTGCGCAGGGTCACGCGCAGGTCACGGGCTTGGAGCAGGGGCGGTGGCATGGCGTGAACGGTGGGCGTGAGAGGATTTGTGAAAAAGCGCGCGCCAGGCGCGCTTGGGCCAGTGGCGCAGGTTATAGCGCCAAAACGCGCCCGCTGGCCGTGGAGCAGGCGGAAAGTCACGGGCCGCACGGCCCGAGACAGGGCGGGCAGTGGGGCGGGGCGACTTTGTGGCTAGCCGTGCCGGTTGGGGTTGTGCAGGTTCTCAGGCGCGGCCGTCTGCCAGCTGCTGCATTTCTTCGAACGAGAAACCGGCTTTTTCTCGGGCGGCCAGGTTGAACGGCCCTTTCAGCCGGGGCGCGCCGTAGCGCCGCACCAGCGCGCGGTAATGCGCGGCGGGGGCCAGTTGCTGGCGCTCGCACAGCCAGCCGTACCAGTGGTTGCCAATGGCCACGTGGCCGATTTCGTCGCGCAAGATGATGTCCAGAATGTCGCAGGCGGCCAGCGCGTCGTCCGTGCCCACGGCGCGCAGCTTGTTCTGGATGAGCGGGGTGGCGTCCAGCCCGCGCGCCTCCAGCGTGCGGGGCACCAGGGCCATGCGGGCGGTGATGTCGGCCGCGGTTTTCTCGCACATGCTCCACAGGCCGTCGTGCGCGTCAAAGTCGCCATAGGCGTGGCCCAGCCGGGTTTGCAGGTGCTGGTGCAGCAGGCGGAAGTGACAGGCCTCCTCGGCGGCCACGCGCAGCCAGTCGCGGTAGTAGTCGGCGGGCATGCCGGAAAAGCGCCACACGGCGTCCAGCGCCAGGTTGATGGCGTTGAACTCGATGTGGCAGATGGCGTGCACCAGCGCGGCGCGCCCTTCGGCCGTGTGCACGCTGCGCCGGGGCACCTGGGCGGGGTCAATCAGTACGGGCCGCGGCGGGCGGCCCGGCAGGGCCAGGTCAGCGGCCCCGGGCGGGGGCGCGTCTGCTATTGAAAGCGTAGCTGCCTGGGCTTGCAGATCCAGCGTGAGGGCGATTTTTCGCTGCACATCGGCTTCGGCCAGCGCCTGCAGGGCGAGGGTGCGCATTTCCATCCCTAGAATTCTAGGTTTCGCCCGGGGCAAGCCTGAAAAACCGGTGCAATCCAGGCGTAACCCGACCCAATCAGGAGACCCGTGATGGCTATGTATGAAGTGGACGGCAAGACGCCGCAGGTGGACGCGAGCGCCTGGGTGGCCGACTCGGCGGAGGTGATGGGCGACGTGACCCTGGGCGCTGACGTCAGCGTGTGGTTTGGCGCCGTGGCGCGCGGCGACACGGCCCCCATCACGGTGGGCGAAGGCAGCAACGTGCAAGACCAGTGCGTGCTGCATGCCGACTTTGGCCAGCCGCTCGTCATAGGCCGGCGCGTGACAGTGGGCCACCGGGTGGTGCTGCACGGCTGCACCGTGGGCGACGAGAGCCTGATCGGCATTGGCGCGGTGGTGCTCAATGGCGCCCGCATCGGCAAGCACTGCCTGGTGGGCGCCGGTGCGCTGGTGACCGAGGGCAAGGAATTTCCCGATGGCAGCATGATCCTGGGCAGCCCCGCCAAGGCCGTGCGCCAGCTCACGCCCCAGCAGATTGAGGGGCTGCGCCAGAGCGCGCGCCATTACATGAACAACGCCCGCCTGTTCCGCGCCACACTCAAGAAAACCTGAGCACGAAGGCCTGAACCGTCAGCCCGGCCCGCCCGTCAGCGCGCGGCATTGACAACGGCCTCACCGGCCCCAATTAGCCCCCATGTCCGAGCTTCACAAATTCATCTTCGACGGCCTGCCCGTGCGCGGCCAGCTGGTGCGCCTGACCGGCGCCTGGCAGGAAGTGCTGCGCCGCCGCGCCGCCAACACCCAGACCGGCGCCTGGCCGCCCCCCGTGGCCGAGCTGCTGGGCGAGATGACCGCCGCCGCCGTGCTCATGCAAGGCAACATCAAGTTCGATGGCGCGCTGGTTATGCAGATTTTTGGCGATGGCCCGCTCAAGCTGGCCGTGGCCGAGGTGCAGTCCGACCTGCGCCTGCGCGCCACCGCCTCCGTGGTTGGCACGGTGGCGCCCGGCATGCGCCTGCCCGAACTGGTCAACGCCCACGGCAAGGGCCGCTGCGCCATCACGCTCGACCCCCGCCAGCGCTTGCCCGGCCAGCAGCCTTATCAGGGCGTGGTGCCACTGGCCGCCGCCGACGGCGCGCCGCTGCCCGGCCTGGCGGCGGTGGTGGAGCACTACATGCGCCAGTCCGAACAACTGGACACCACGCTGGTGCTGGCCGCCGACGAACAGGTGGCCGCCGGCCTGCTCATCCAGCGCCTGCCGGTGCAAGGGCAAGACAACCTCTCGCAAAGCAACGTGGCGCGGGAAGACGGGGCGGAGGACGCGGCAGGAGGGGCCGCCGAGGACGACTACGCCCGCATCGCCCTGCTGGCGCGCAGCCTGAAGCGTGAGGAACTGCTGGGCCTGGACGCCGACACCATCCTCCATCGCCTGTTCTGGGAGGAAAAGCTGCTGCGCTTCGAGCCGCGCACCGGCCCCGCCGGCCCGCGCTTTGCCTGCACCTGCAGCCGCGAGCGCGTGGCCGCCATGATCCAGGGGCTGGGCCAGGCCGAGGCGCAAGACATCCTGCGCGAGCAGGGCCAGATCGAAGTCGGCTGCGACTTCTGCGGCCAGCAGCAGCGCTTTGACGCGGTGGACGTGACGCGCCTGTTCACCCCGCCCGAGCAGCAGCCGCCGCAGCCCGGGGCCGTGCAGTGAGCGCCCCGCCGGCCACGCCGGTGGCCGTGCGTCTGGGCAAGGACATCCAGGGCCATGAGCTGGCGGCCCTGCTGACGGCGGTGGGCTGGGGCGAGCACGGGCCGGCAGAGATGGCGCGCGCCATCCGCGCCTGGCCAGCCACGGTGCATGCCCGCGTGCCGGAAACGGGGGCGCTGGTGGGCTACCTCAGCGCCTTTAGCGACAGTGTCAGCAGCACATGGCTGGGCGAGCTCGTGGTTCATCCCGACTTTCAGCGCCAGGGCATTGCCACGCGCATGCTGCGCTGCCTGGAATCGCACTGGCCGGGCCTGCCCGTCACGGTCAGCGCACTGGGCAATGCGCGCCACTTCTTCATCGCCAATGGCTACCAAACGCCCCGGGCCGAGATGACGGTGCTCTTCAAAAAACCTTCTCAAAGCCCCACTGCCCCGCCTGCGTGAATCCGATGCGCTTCGACCTCATCACCCTGTTTCCCGAGCTGATCGCGCCCTTCCTGCAAGTGGGCATCACGCGCCGCGCCTACAGCAGCGGGCAGGTGCAGGTGCGCACCTGGAACCCGCGCGACTTTGCCGACGGCAACTACCGCCGCGTGGACGACCGGCCCTTTGGCGGCGGCCCCGGCATGGTGATGATGGCCGAGCCGCTGGCGCGCTGCCTGGCCGCCGCGCGCGCCGACCGGGGCGAAGCGGCGGGCGACCCGGCTGGTTTGGCCGGTTCGGACGATTCGGCCGATTCCGTCAGTCCGTCCACGTCTGCTGACGCAGAGGCCAGCGCCAGCCCCGGCCCTGCTGCCGGGCCGCCCGTGGCGCCGGCTGGCGGGCGCGTCCCCGTGGTGCTTTTTTCCCCGATCGGGGCCGTGCTCAACCACGCCGCCGTGGCGCGCTGGGCGCACAGCCCGGCTGGCGCCATCCTCATTTGCGGGCGCTACGAAGGCATTGACCAGCGCTTCATCGACACCCATGTCACGCACCAGATCAGCCTGGGCGACTTTGTCCTCTCCGGCGGTGAACTGGCCGCGCTGGCCCTGCTGGACGCCGTGGCCCGCCTGCAACCCGGCGTGCTGGGCGACGAAGGCAGCCACCAGCTCGACAGCTTCAACCCCGCGCTGGACGGCCTGCTGGACTGCCCCCACTACACCCGCCCCGAAGTCTGGCAAGGCCAAAGCGTGCCCGCGCCGCTGCTGAGCGGCCACCACGCGCACATCGAACGCTGGCGGCGCGACCAGCGCCTGAGCCTCACCGCCCGCCACCGCCCCGACCTCATCGCCGCCGCCCGCGCCGCCGACCGCCTGAGCGCCGCTGATGAGGCCGCGCTGGCCCGCCCCTCCACTACGCCCAACTCGGCGGAATAAGGCCTCATCGCCTTCCTGCGGCAACGGTGTGCATGTGTGCATCGGAAAAGATAGCGCTCTGGGCAATATCCGTGCGCCATGGCGGATGATTTCAGTGGAGTGGCTTGACCGTTGGCACGGTAAGCGTGGGCCAGCCATCAGATCAGCGCAGGTGCATCCGGGATGCCGCGCTGGCTGGATGCCGCGCTCACTATCCGCGTTGACCAGGCATGGCCAGCCACCCCGGCGGGCGTGCCGCCGCCTGAGGTTGACCGCCTACCCTCCGGCCCGGAGACAAGCCAGGGTCTGCCATGCCGGTTCACCATCATGAATGCAGGCAAAATAGCCGCCAGCGCCCTATGCCAAAGCGCAAGCAGCTATGAATAAAGAAGCAATCCATCCCCGCCGCCCGTTTCCGGAGCCCGCATGCTGACGGGCCTGCGCCGCAGCCTGTGCAGCAAGAGCTGGCTGGTGGATTTGCCGCTGATCGCGTTGGCCTGGTGGGGGGCGTTCTGGCTGCGCTTCAACCTGGGCGTGCCGCCGCCGTATTTCGGCCAGGCGCTGCGCACCCTGCCGCTGGCGCTGGCGGGCATGGCGCTGGCGCTGCTGGCGGCCCGGGTGCCGCGCCAGTCGTGGCGCTATGTCAGCCTGGCCGATCTGCGGCGGCTGGCCGGGGCGGTGGCGCTGGGCGGGCTGCTGACCACGGCGGCGGTGCTGTGGCTGCGGGCGCCGGGGTTTCCGCGCTCGGTTTTCGTCATCAGCGCGGCGCTGACGCTGCTGCTGCTGGCGGCGGCGCGCGCGGCCTGGCGCTCGCTGATGGAGCGCACGCAGGCGCTGGCGCACGGGCGGCCGGGCGCGGCGGCGCAGCCGCTGCTGGTGGTGGGCACGCTGGATGAAGCCGACCAGGCCTTGCGCACCCTCAAAGGCGTGCCCGGCTGGCAGGTGGTGGGCATTGCCTCGCCACGCGCGCAGGACGCCGGCCGCACGGTGCAAGGGGTGCGCGTGCTGGGCGGGGTGGACGCGCTGGATGCGCTGGCCCGCCGCCACCAGGCCGAGACGGCGCTGCTGGCCAGCGCGCCGGGCGATCCGCTGCGGCGCGAGGTGCTGCTGCGCTGGTCAGGCACGCCCCTGAATCTGCTCACGCTGCCCGCGGCCAGCGAATGGCTGGCGGGAGAAGGCGCGCCCGCCGCGCCGCGCCGCGTGGCGCTGGAAGACCTGCTGGGCCGCGAGGCGGTGCAACTGGACGCGCCGGGGCTGGCCGCGCTGATCTCCGGCCAGACGGTGATGGTGACGGGCGCGGGCGGCTCCATCGGCGCCGAGCTGTGCCGCCAGATTGCCCGCTTTGGCGCGGCGCGGCTGGTGTGCGTGGACGTGTCGGAGTTCGCCACCTATACGCTGGAGCAGACCTTGCAGCGCCAGCACCCGCAGTTGCAGGGCCTGTACTACACGGCCAACGTGCGCGAGCCGCAGCGCCTGCTGGCCATCGCGCGCCAGCACCGCCCCGTGGTGGTGTTTCATGCCGCCGCCTACAAGCACGTGCCGCTGATGGAGCACAACGAGATCGAGGCGCTGCGCACCAACGTGCTGGGCACGCTGCACGCCGCGCGCGCGGCGGGCGAGGCGGGGGCGGCGCGCTTCGTGCTGGTGTCCACCGACAAGGCCGTCAACCCCACCAGCGTCATGGGCGCCAGCAAACGCCTGGCCGAGCGCGTGGTGCAGGGGCTGGCGCCGGCGTATCCCGGCACGCGCTTCGTGTCGGTGCGCTTTGGCAACGTGCTTGGTTCCAGCGGCTCGGTGGTGCCGCTGTTTTCGGCGCAGATCGCGCGCGGCGGGCCGGTGACGGTGACGCACCCGGACATCGTGCGCTACTTCATGACCATTCCCGAAGCCGCGCAACTGGTGCTGCAAGCGGGCTGGATGGGCGAGAGCGGCCAGATCTTCGTGCTGGACATGGGCGAGCCGGTCAAGATTGCCGAGCTGGCGCGTCTGCTGATCCGCCTGTCCGGCAAGAGCGAAGCCGAAGCGCCCATCGTCTTCACCGGCTTGCGCCCCGGCGAAAAGCTCTATGAGGAGCTGCTGGCCAGCGACGAAACCACCGAACCCACGCCCCATCCCAAGCTGCGCATCTCCAAGGCGTCGGCGGATGCCGGGGCCGACGCCGATGCCGTGGCCCGCTGGATCGACGGCCCCGGCAGCCAGGCCAGCGGCCCCGCGCTGCGCCAGTGGCTGCGCGCGCAGGTGCCGGAATACCGTGAGCCGCCCGCGCTGGGCTGACTGCGGGGGCAGCACCCCTGCGCGGGCCGGAAAGCCATGGTTCGGGATGGATGGCAGGCAGCCATTGGCCCGTGCGGTGCTATTGCGCCGCGCCTGCCCGTCCAGCCCCCGCAAGCACAGGGCCAAAGTGCCGCCAGGGCAGTCTGAATCTGCCCAAGGTGCTATGATTTTTAAATGAATTGCCACCTTTGCCACCCAGGCCGGCTTTTGGCGGGAGCGCTGTCATGAACCTGAGCATCATCGGTACGGGCTATGTGGGCCTGGTCACGGGCGCCTGCCTGGCCGAGATGGGCAATCATGTGCTGTGCCTGGACGTGGACGCGGCGCGCATCGCCGCCTTGCAGCGTGGCGAAATGCCGATTTACGAAGCGGGTCTGCCCGAGCTGGTGGCGCGCAACGCGGCCAGCGGGCGGCTGGCTTTCACCACCGACATGGCGGCAGCCGTGGCGCATGGGCAGTTGCTGTTCATCGCCGTGGGCACGCCGCAGGGCGAGGACGGCGCGGCCGACCTGCAGCATGTGCTGGCCGCCGCGCGCGACGTGGCGGCGCACATGGCGGGCGGGGCCTGCCAGGTCATCGTCAACAAGAGCACGGTGCCCGTGGGCACGGCCGCGCGCGTGCGCCAGCAGGTGCAGGCCGTGCTGGACGCGCGCGGCGTGGCGGCCGACTTTGCCGTGGTGTCCAACCCCGAGTTCCTGAAGGAAGGCGCGGCGGTGCAGGACTTCATGCGCCCCGACCGCGTGGTACTGGGCACGGATGACGCGCGCGCGCTGGCCCTGATGCGCCAGCTCTACGCCCCCTTCATGCGCAACCACGACCGCCTGATCTGCATGGACGTGGCCAGCGCCGAGCTGACCAAGTACGCCGCCAACGCCATGCTGGCCACGCGCATCAGCTTCATGAACGAGCTGGCCCTGCTGGCCGAGCGCTGCGGGGCCGACATCGAGCAGGTACGCACCGGCATCGGCGCCGATCCGCGCATTGGCACGCACTTTCTCTACGCCGGCACGGGCTATGGCGGCTCGTGCTTTCCCAAGGACGTGGCCGCGCTCGCCCGCACCGGGCAGGCGGCCGGGCAGCCCATGCACATCCTGCAGGCGGTGGCGCGCGTGAACCAGCGGCAAAAGCAGGTGCTGCTGGACAAGGTGGCGCGGCGCTTTGGCGACGACTTGCGCGGGCGGCGCTTTGCCGTCTGGGGGCTGGCCTACAAGCCCGGCACCGACGACATGCGCGAAGCCCCCAGCCTCACCGTGGTGCGCGGCCTGCTGGCGCGCGGCGCGCAGGTGGCCGCGTATGACCCGGTGGCCACGGCCAGCGCGCGCCAGGCGCTGGGCGCGCCGGCCGGCCTGCACTACGCCGCCAGCGCCCAGGCCGCGCTGCAGGGGGCGGACGCGCTGCTCATCCTCACCGAATGGAAAGAGTTCCGCAGCCCCGACTGGGCGCGGCTGCGCCAGGCATTGCGCACGCCCGTGGTGTTCGATGGCCGGAACCTCTACGAACCCGCCGCCATGCAGGCGCAGGGCATCGAGTACCACGCCATCGGCCGCGCCGCGGCCGCACACGATGACTGCCGCGCCGCGGCTACGCACGATGACCGGCGCGCCGCGGCCGTGCACGATGGCGCCCCCGCCACGGCCCTGCCTGATGCCGGCTGCGCCGCCGCTGCGCACGAAGGCCAAGGCATACCGCCCGCGCCGGAAGGCAGTCGCGCCGTGGCGGCGCCGCACGCGCTCTCGACGGCCATGGCGGCCACGGCGGCAGGCGAGGGCGCTGCGCCCGCCGCCGCGCCAGCGCCTGATACCGCCGCCCCGCCGTTCCTGCCCTTTGCCCGTCCCGACATTGGCGAGGCCGAAGTCGCCGCCGTCACGCGCGCGCTGCGCTCCGGCTGGGTCACCACCGGGCCGGAAACCCGGGCGTTTGAGAAGGAGTTCGCCGCCTTCATGGGCGGCGGCGTACAGGCCGTGGCCGTCAACAGCGCCACCGCCGGGCTGCACCTGGCGCTGGAGGCCGTGGGCGTGGGGCCGGGCGACGAGGTGATCGCCCCCACGCTCACCTTCACCGCCACGGTGGAAGTGGCGCGCTACCTGGGGGCCGACGCGGTGCTGGTCGATGTGCTGCCGGGCACGCTCAACCTGGATCCGGCCGCCGTCGAGGCCGCCATCACCCCCCGCACCCGCGCCATCGTGCCCGTGCACTACGGCGGCCTGGCCTGCGACATGGCGGCCATCCTCGCCATCGCCCGCAAACACGGCCTGCGCGTGGTGGAAGACGCCGCGCATGCGCTGCCCGCCACCTGCCAGGGGCAGCTCGTGGGCCGGCTGGACAGTGATGCCACCGTGTTCAGCTTCTACGCCAACAAGACCATGACCTGCGGCGAAGGCGGCATGGCGCTCACGCACAGCGAGGATCTGGCCGCGCGCATGCGCGTGATGCGCCTGCACGGCATCAGCCGCGACGCGTTCGACCGCTTCACCAGCCGCACGCCCGCGTGGTACTACGAGATCGTGGCCCCCGGCTTCAAATACAACCTGACCGACACCGCCGCCGCCCTGGGCCGCGTGCAGCTGCAGCGCCTGCCCGCCTTCGTGCAGCGCCGCCAGCAACTGGCCGCCCGCTATTTGCACCAGTTGGCCGGCCTGCCGCTGGTGCTGCCCGCCGACGCGCCTGCGGGCGAGGTGCACGCCTGGCACCTGTTCGTGCTGCGCCTGGCCGATGGCGCGCCCTGTTCGCGTGATGAAACCATCAAGCGCCTGAGCGATGCCGGCATTGGCGCCAGCGTGCATTACGTGCCGCTGCACCGCCAGCCCTACTGGCGCGACCGCTATGGCCTGCGGCCGGCGCAGTTTCCCGTGGCCGAGGCGGCCTGGCAGCGCATGTTCAGCATTCCGCTGTTCACGGCCATGAGCGATGCCGAGCAAGACCGCGTGATCGCCGCGCTGCGGACCGTGCTGGCATGAACGCCGGGATGGACGCCGGGGGAGCCAGCGCCGGAATGCGCGCCCGGGCATTCCGGCGCTGGCCTGTTGTGGGACGCAGGCCGGCCCGGATCAGGCTGCCTTCTTTTTCGCAAGCATTTTTGGCCCTCAGGGCACAAGGGGTGTGCCTTGGCAGCTATTTTTTTGGTAGCTTGCACGGCGCATTCAGCCACGGCTTGGCTCCCGCCGCGGCCCTGGCCGGGCAGGGCGGCGCGCCATGAGCCGGCCTGCAAGCCGCCCTCGCCCTGTGCCTGGCCGGGGGCGGGCCGCCGTCAAGCGTGCGTTTGACCTGGCCGTTTGCCTGGCCGCGCTGCCGCTGCTGGCGCCGCTGCTGCTGGCGCTGGCGCTGGCCGTGCGGCTGGATTCGCCCGGCCCGGCCCTGTTCCGGCAAACGCGCGTGGGGCGGGGCGGGCGCCTGTTTCGCATCCACAAGCTGCGCACCATGCATGTGAACGATGCGGCGCAGGCCGGTGGCGGCCCGCTGCTCACGGCGGCGGGCGATGCGCGCATTACCCGCGTGGGCCGCTGGCTGCGCGTCACCAAGCTGGACGAGCTGCCGCAACTCATCGACGTGCTGCGCGGCGACATGAGCCTGGTTGGCCCGCGCCCCGAGGTGCCGCGCTACATGGCGCTGTACGCGCCCGAGGCGCGCGCGCGCATTCTCTCGGTACGCCCCGGCATCACCGACCGCGCCGCCATTGAGTTGCGCGACGAGGAACGCCTGCTGGCCCAGGCCGCCGACCCCGAGCGCTTTTATGTGGAGCAGCTCATGCCCCTCAAGCAGCGCCATTACCTGGACTACGTGGCCAGCCACAGCCTGGCAGGCGACGTGCGCATTCTGTGGGACACGCTGCGCGCCGTGGCGCGGCGCCGGGGGTGACGAAAGAGCGCCACGGCGGACCTGTCCGCTGCGCCCTGGCTGGCAGGATGCTCTCAAAAAAGAAGCGCCCCAGGCCGTCAGTACGGCCTGGGGCGCTGTTTTGGCTTACCCGTCTGGGGCTTGCCCGTGCAGCGCGGCCCGTGCTCAGAACAGCACGCGGCTGCGGATGGTGCCGGGCACGGCCTTCAGCGCGGCGCGCAAGGCAGTGGTGTCGTCAATGCCTTCCACGTCCGTCACCACGTAGCCAATGTCGCCCGCCGTTTGCAGGAACTGGCCGGCGATGTTGACCCCGGCTTCGGTGAGCACGCGGTTGATCTCGGTCATCACGCCCGGCACGTTGCGGTGGATGTGCAGCAGGCGCTTTTTGCCGGGGTGGGCGGGCAGGGCCACTTCAGGGAAGTTGACGGACGAGGTGGTGGTGCCGTTGTCGCTGTACTTGACCAGCTTTTCCGCCACCTCCAGCCCGATGTTGGCCTGCGCCTCCATGGTGGAGCCGCCGATGTGCGGCGTGAGGATCACGTTGTCCAGCCCGCGCAGCGGCGAGGTGAATTCGTCCTTGTTGCTCTTGGGCTCGACCGGGAACACGTCGATGGCGGCGCCCAGCAGGTGGCCGTCCTTCAGCGCCTGCGCCAGCGGTTCGATTTCCACCACGGTGCCGCGCGAGGCGTTGATGAGCACCGCGCCACGCTTCATGGCAGCGATCTCCCGGGCGCCAATCATCCACTGCGTGGACGGCAGCTCGGGCACGTGCAGCGTGACCACGTCGGCCTCGGCCAGCAGGGTGTTCAGGCTGTGCACCTGGCGCGCGTTGCCCAGGGGCAGCTTGGTCACCACGTCATGGAAGATGACGTTCATGCCCAGCGCCTCGGCCAGCACGGACAGCTGCGAGCCGATGGAGCCGTAGCCCACGATGCCCAGCGTCTTGCCCCGGATTTCATAGGAGTTCTCGGCCGTTTTCAGCCAGCCGCCACGGTGCGCCGCCGCGCTCTTGTGCGGCACGCCACGCAGCAGCAAGATGGCCTCGGCCAGCACCAGCTCGGCCACCGAACGGGTGTTGGAGTAGGGCGCGTTGAACACGGCCACGCCCCGCGCGCGGGCCGCGTCCAGATCCACCTGGTTGGTGCCGATGCAAAAGCACCCGGCAGCCACCAGCTTGGGGGCGGCGGCCAGCGCGTCGGCGGTGAGTTGGGTGCGTGAGCGGATGCCGAGAAAGTGCACGTCGGCCAGCTTGGCCTTGAGCGCCTCGCCCTCCAGCGCGCCGGGCAGCACTTCCACGTTGGTGTAGCCGGCGCGTTGCAGCAGCTCCACGGCGTTGGGGTGGATGCCTTCCAGCAGCAGAAACTTGATCTTGGCCTTGTCGAGCGATGTGCGGCTCATGGCGGTGTTTTCCTCGTCGTTGATGGGTATGAAGCAAATGATGGATATGAAGCGGGCCGGTGCAAAAGCGGGCAGGCGGCTCAGGCCAGCACGCGCCCGGGGTTCATGAGGTTGTGGGGGTCGAGCGCGGTCTTGACGGCGCGCATCAACTCCAGCGCCACGGCCGGTTTGTAGTGCGGCAAGGTGGCGGCCTTGAGGCTGCCCACGCCGTGTTCGGCGCTGATGGAGCCGCCATGGCGCGCCACGCTGTCATACACCAGCGTGTTGATGCGCTCTTCCTGCGTGCGCAGGAAGGCGGCCGGGTCCACGCCCTCGGGCGCTTGCACGTTGTAGTGCAGGTTGCCGTCGCCCAGGTGGCCAAAGTCCACCAGGCGCACGCCGGGGATTTCGCGGGCCATGAGGGCATCGGTTTCCTGCACGAAGGCGGGGATGCGCGAGACCGGCACGCTGATGTCGTGCTTGATGTTCAGCCCCTCGTCGGCCTGCGCCAGCGGAATGCTTTCGCGGATGTGCCACAGGTTCTTGGCCTGCGTGAGGTTCTCTGCCACCACGGCGTCGCTCACGCAGCCTTGCGCCAGCGCCGCTTCCAGCAGCGTCTCGAAGCGGGCGCGGGCGTGCTCTTCGCTCTCGTCGTCGGAGTTTTCCAGCAGCACGCACCAGGGCGATTCGCGCCACAGGGGCACGCGCAGGTGGGCGTGGTGCTTGTCCACCAGGCTCAGGGCGAACTGGTTCATGACCTCAAAGCCCGTCAGCCCCGCGCTCAGGTGCTGGTGCGCCAGCCCCAGCAGGTCCACGGCGGCCTGCATGGACGGCACGGCGGCCCAGGCCGTCAGGCGCGCGGCCGGCTGCGGGTAGAGCTTGAGCGTGGCGGCGGTGATGATGCCCAGCGTGCCTTCGCTGCCGATGTAGAGGTTGCGCAGGTCGTAGCCGGTGTTGTCCTTGCGCAGGCCGGTCAGGCCGTCCCACACCTCGCCCTGCGGCGTTACCACTTCCAGGCCCAGGCACAGCTCGCGCGCGTTGCCGTAGCGCAGCACTTGCGTGCCGCCCGCGTTGGTGGCCAGGTTGCCGCCAATGGTGCAGCTGCCTTCGGCGGCCAGGCTCAGGGGAAATAGCAGCCCCGCGTCGCGCGCGGCCTGCTGCACGTTTTGCAGCACGCAACCGGCCTCGGCCGTGAGGGTGAGGTTGGCGCGGTCCAGGCCGCGCACGGCAGTCAGGCGCGTGGTGGAGAGCACCACTTGCGTGCCCGATTCGTCCGGCACCGAGCCCACCACCAGCCCGGTGTTGCCGCCTTGCGGCACCACGGCCACGCCGTGCGCGGCGCAGGCGCGCACGCAGGCGGCCACCTCGGCGGTGCTGCCGGGGCGCAGCACGGCCAGGGCGCGGCCGCGCTGGCGCTGGCGCCAGTCCTGCTCCCAGGCGCTCAGGTCGCCTTCGGTCAGCACATGGGCGGCGCCAATGGCGGCGCGCAGGGTGTCAAGCAAGGGGTGGCTCATGGTTTGCTCTTGAATGTATAGCGTTAAAGCAAGTGCGGTTCTGCCCTAAAGGGTTTTTTGATGGGGCATGGTCAATTCTGGGCGCCGTGTCCGTGTCCAGGCGGGGGTTGGCGCAAGCGCAGCCGCACATGCAGCGCGCAGGCCATGAACAGCGCCACGCACAGCAGCGTTTGCACCAGCGCCAGCACGTTGCCTGGCGGGCGGTCGCCGCTGGCGCGCACCACCCCTTCGGCGAAGTACAGCCACACGAACAGGCTGACCCAGCGGTAGGTGTACATGCGGTGCCTCAGCAGGCCCGGCAGCGGCAGCAGCAGCGGCAGGCTTTTGAGCGCCAGCCAGGAGCCGCCGGGGCGCAGCGGGGCCAGCCAAAGCTCCCAGGCCAGCGCCAGCCCGGCCAGCGCGAGCAGGCAGGCCACGGCCGCCGCGCGCGTGGCGCGCACGGCGGCGGAAGGGGGCAGGGGGCGTGGGGTTATGGAAGCAGCAGGCGCGGTCATGGCGGAGGCGGGTGGCATCATAGCGGCCCTGTTTCAAACACAAACAAAGGCGCGCCATCGCCCGTGGCTGGCGTCGGGTATGTCCCGGCCCCGCACGCCGGGGGCGCGCCACGCCATTTTTCATCCCTGACGTTCAATGACTTCTCCTGCTTCCGGGCTGCTTCAGCGCGTGCGGCGTTTCGGCCAGCGCCTTGACGACGCCACCGACTTTCCCCTTCTGTCCACCGCCGCCACGCTGTGGCAGCGTTTCCAGCAAGACCGCCTGGGTGTGACGGCCAGCTCGCTCACCTTCACCACGGTGCTGGCGCTGGTGCCGTTTTTCGCGGTGGTGCTGTCCATCTTCACGGCCTTTCCCATGTTTGGCCGCATGCAAGAGGCGCTGCAGCAGTGGCTGACCGACAGCCTCATCCCCGCCAGCATCGCGGGCAACGTGCTCGATTACCTGACGCAGTTCGCCAACAAGGCCAGCCAGCTTGGCACGGTGAGCTTTGCCATGCTGTTTTTCACCACGCTCTCGCTGCTGCTGACGATTGACCAGACCCTCAACGGCATCTGGCGCGTGCGCCGCCCGCGCCCGCTGGGCCAGCGCCTTCTGGTGTACTGGGCCGCGCTCACGCTGGGGCCGCTGGTGCTGGGCGGCAGCCTGCTCATCACCAGCTACCTGGTCAGCCATTCGGGCGTGCTGCTGCCGCGCCTGCCCGGCGGCGTGGGCTTTTTGCTGCACGCGCTGCAGTTCCTGCTGCTGGCTGGCGGCATGACGCTGCTGTACCGCTTTGTGCCCAACACGCCCGTGCGCTGGGCGCATGCCCTGGCTGGCGGCAGCGTGGCCGCCATCGGCATGGTGCTGACGCGGTTGGCGCTGGGCTGGTATCTGGCGCGCATTCCCACCTATTCGCTCATCTACGGCACTTTCGCCACCGTGCCGCTGCTGCTGCTGTGGCTGTACATCTCCTGGATGATCGTTCTGGTGGGCGCCATCGTTGCGGCCTACCTGCCGGTGGTCATGCAAGGCGTGGCCCGCCGCGGCGACGGCCCCGGCTGGGACTTCACGCTCGCCGTCGAAGTGCTGCAAGCCATGGCCCCCACGCGCGGCGACCCGGCCCACGGCCTTACGCAGCCGCAGCTGGCCGACCGGCTGCGGGTGGACACCCTGCAAATCAGCCCCGTGATGGACACGCTGGAAGAACTGGGCTGGGTGGCCCGCCTGGCCACCCAGAGCGACAACGAAGCGCCACGCTACGTGCTGTTGGCCGACCCCGCCCGCACGCCGCTCGCCCCCTTGCTGGAGCGCCTGCTGCTGGCCCCCGCCGACGCGCTGGCGCCGCTTTGGGAGCGCGAAGGCGGCTGGGCTGCCGCCCGCATCGAAGACCTGTGGGCCACGCCCGCAGGCGCAGCCGCCAGCCAGGGCACTGACGCAAGCGCCAGCCGCGCCAGCGCCTAGGGCGCGGCCCCGGCGCATTCATACAATGCGCCCGGCAGGCGGCAGGGCATACCCTCGCCGCCCGCCAGCCAAAACAAAAAGCGGCGCCGCCTGACCTGCCTGACCCGCCTGACGGACGCGCTACCCACCCACGAAGCGACATGCGCCTGGCCCCGCGCCAGGCGCTGTGGTGCCTGCCAGCCGCCCCTGGTGGCTGGCGCCGGCCCTGTGAAAATCTGTTCAAAGTCCCCCAGCGCGACAGAAAGCCCCAACACGCCGTGGAAGCCGCCGCCCCGCAACACCTCGCCCGCCCGCAGGCGCCCCCGGAGCCGCCCGGGCAGGCCATCCAGCAGCTCTACACCCAGCACCACGGCTGGCTGCAAGCCTGGCTGCGCCGCCACCTGGGCGACGCCTTCGCCGCCGCCGATCTGGCGCAGGACACCTTCGTCAGCGTCCTCAGCGCGGGCATGGCGCCCGACATCCGCGCCCCGCGCCCCTTTCTGGCCACCATTGCCCGGCGGCTCATGGCTCACCGCCACCGGCGTCAGCTGCTTGAAGCCAGCTACCTGGAAATGCTGGCCGCGCTGCCCGCCGACGCCGCCCCGCCGCCCGAGGCGCGGCTGCAGGCCCTGCAAACCCTGCAACAGCTCGACCGCGCGCTTGACGGCCTGCCGCCCAAGGTGCGCGAGGCTTTCCTGCTCGCCCATCTGGAGGAGCTCAGCTACGCCCAGATCGCCCAGCGCCTGGGCGTGTCCGCCAGCTCCGTCAAGCAGTACCTCACGCGCGCCAACCGGCACTGCCTGTTCGCCATCGCGCCCTGAACCCTGCCGCCGCCTGACAGCCGTCCGAAAGCCGCCCGCCCCGCATGCCCGCCGCCCCCGTCCCCCCGCCTGTCCCTGCCGCCACGGCCCCGGCCCCGCTCATGGCCGGCGGCGAGCCGCTGCGCGCGGCCGTGGCCGACCAGGCCGCCGCGTGGCTGACCGTGCTCATGTCCGGCCAGGTCAGCGAGAGCCAGCGCCGCCAGTGGCAGCAGTGGCGCGCCGCCCACCCCGACCACGAACGCGCCTGGCGCCACATCGAGGCCGTCACCGCGCGCCTGCGCGGGCTGGACCCGCAGGCCGGCTACCACGCCCTCTCGCCCTTCGCACCGCCGCAGGCCGCCGCCCGCCAGCAGCGGCGCCAGGCCGTCCGGCGCCTGGCCGTGGGCGGCGCGGGCCTGGCCGCCAGCCTGCTGGCTGCCACCCGCACCCCTGTCTGGCAGCGCCAGATGGCCGACCACCACACCGCCACCGGCCAGCAGCTCGCCCTCACGCTGGACGACGGCACCCGCCTCACCCTCAACACCGCCAGCGCCGTCAACGTGCGCTTCACCCCCGGCCAGCGTCTGCTGCACCTGGTGGCGGGCGAAGTGCTGGTGGCCACGGTCCACGCCGCCGCTGCCTCCGCCACGGCTGCGTCCGCGCCAGGCAGGGCCGAACCCGATGCCCCACGCGCTGGCGACCCGCGCCCCCTCATCGTCCAGACCGCCCAGGGCCGCATCCGCGCCCTGGGCACGCGCTTTGCCGTGCGCCAGCAAGGCGGCGCCACCCGCGTCGCCGTGCTGGAAAGCGCCGTGGAAATCACCCCCGCCGACGGTGGCGCGCCCCGCCGCCTGCTGGCCGGCCAGCGCACCGACTTCACCCGCGCCGCCGTCGCACCGCCCCAGCCGCTGGACGCCAATGCCGACGGCTGGGCGCGCGGCCAGCTGGTGGCCGCCGACATGCTGCTGGGCGAATTTCTGGACGAACTGGCGCGCTACCGCCCCGGCGTGCTGCGCTGCGCGCCCGAGGTGGCCGGCCTGCGCCTGTCTGGCGTGTACCCCCTGCATGACACCGACCGCGTGCTGGCCGCCCTGCCCAGCGTGCTGCCCGTGCAGGTGCGCGTGCGGCCCTGGTGGGTCACGGTCGAAGCCGCGCGCTGAGATCCCTGCCCCCGCAGGTCACGGCGGCCCGCGCGCCACCATGCGGCCTGGCGTCAGCGATGGTGGCGCCCACGCCCAGGCCACGCCTTTACCGCCCGCTGCCATCACCTTTCAGCGGACTTGCCACGGTCGCCGCCGCCGTGGCGCGCCAGCCCCCCGCCGCGCACGGGCCGGGCCCGCCCGCATGGCAGCCGCTGCCCGGCGTAGCGCGTGGGTCTGCCTTGGGGCAGGCGTGGCGGCAGGGCAGGGCGGGGAAAAATTTTTTTGCGGCCAGAACTGCCCGATTGGCCCGCTCGCGGCACCTAGCTGGGTAAGGCATTTCATTTGTTCAACCCCAACCCAGGAGGACCACACACCATGCCTGCCCCCGCCGCGTACCGCCCTCGCGCGCACACCAGCCATACCAGCCACAACGGCCACGCCACCGCGCCCGCGTGCCCGGGCGCCCGCCCGACCCGGCGCCCGTACCCCAACAACCCGCCCGCGCGGCTGCGCCCCGCCGTGCAGGCCGCCCTGTCTGTGCTCTCCGTAGCCGCCTGCGGCCTGGCCGCCGTGTCGGCGGGCCTGCCCCTGCCCGCGCGGGCACAGGCGGCCAGCCCCGCCGCAAGCGAGGCCGCCACACCGCAAAGCTGGCAACTGCCTGCCGGCCCGCTGGCCCCGGCCCTGCGCGCGCTGGCCGCCCAGGCCAACCTGCTGCTCAGCTTTACCGAGGCGCAAACCGCCGGCAAAACCACCTCCGGCCTCCGCGGCCGCCACACCCCGCAGGCTGCGCTGCATGCGCTGCTGGCGGGCACCGGCCTGCAAGCCGCGCCCTTGCCCGGCGGCGGTTACACGCTGCGCGCCGCGCCCGCCAGCACGGCGGCCGTGCCTGCCCCGGCCCGGCCTTCCGCCCCCGCCGCCCCAGCAGCCATGCCGGGCGCGGCCCAAACCCTGCCCGCCGTCACCGTGACCGCCGCGCCCGATTTGAGCGGCACCACCGAGGGCACGCGCTCCTTCACCACCCGCGCCATGGCCAGCGCCACTGGCCTGGCCCTCTCGCCGCGCGAGACGCCGCAGTCGGTCAGCGTCATCACGCGCGAGCGGATCGAGGCGCAGGGCATGAGCAGCCTGAGCGATGCCGTGGCGGCCACGCCAGGCGTCTATACCGCGCCGTATGACGGACGCGGCGAGGAGTTCAGCGCGCGCGGCTTTTTCATTCACAGCATCCAAGTGGACGGTGTATCCATGGAGTGGGAAAGTGGTTGGTCTGCGGGTGAAACCCGCAACAACCTGGCCATGTACGACCGGGTGGAAGTGGTGCGCGGCGCGGGTGGCCTGATGACCGGTACGGGTGAACCGTCCGCCTCCGTCAACATGATTCGCAAGCGTGCCGATTCGGACGTGTTCACTGGCCAAGTGCAAGGTGAGCTGGGCTCTTGGAAAAACCGCAGCGGCATGGTGGATCTGTCCGCCCCGCTCAACGCCAGCCGCAGCGTGCGCGCCCGCGTGGTGGCGCAGGCGGGCAGCCGCGACACCTTCCGGGACCGTGAGCATTTCAGCAACAGCCTGCTCTATGGCACGGTGGAGGCCGATCTCTCCGACGCCACCCGCCTGACCGTTGGCGCCGACTGGAAACGCAACCGGCCGCGTGGCATTCCTTGGGGCGGGCTGATCCCGTGGTACAGCGATGGCAGTCGCATCGACTGGCAGCGCGGCTACAGTCTGGCACCCCACTGGTCGCAATGGCATTCCTCGCAAAACACGGTGTTTGCCAAGCTCAGCCACCAGCTCAATAGCCGCTGGAAGCTGGAGGTAGATGCTCAAAAAAGCCGCAGCACTGCCGACGTCAAAGTTTTATGGCCCGAGGGCTGGCCCGATCGCGCCACGGGCCTGGGCTTGGAAACCGAACGTGACCAGTACGATGCCACGAACACTTACAGCAACATCAACTTGCGCATCCAAGGCGGCTTCGACGCCTGGGGGCGGCAGCACGAGCTCACGGCGGGCCTGTCCAGCGCGCGCCACAAGCTGGTGGGATTCCGTTTCAAGCCCGGTTACGGCGTTCTGGGCAGCATTTGGGATTTCGATGGCCAATACCCCGAGCCTGACACCACCGTAGGCATTGAGCCGCTGCACCATACAACCACGCGCCAGCGGGCCATCCACGCCGCCACGCGCCTGCACCTGACCGAGCCGCTCAAGCTCATCGCCGGCGCGCGCCTGACGAACTGGGAGCGCCAGGGCGAGGACACCACCTTCGAGCCCGCCTTCCGCCAGCGCCACAGCGCGGTGATGACGCCCTACATCGGCGCGGTGTACGACATCAATAACAACTACTCGGCCTACGCCAGCGCCACGCGCATCTTCAACCCGCAGAAAAAGCGCGACCGCCACGGCGGCTACCTCGACCCCCTCAAGGGCCAGAACCTGGAGGCGGGCCTGAAGGCCGAATGGCTGGACGGCCAGCTCAACGGCAGCCTGGCCGTGTTCCAGACCACGCAAGACAACTTCGGCGTGGAAGACGGCAACCTGCGCGTGCCCGGCAGCGCCGACGAGCAAGCCTGGCGCGCCGCCAAGGGCGTGAAAACGCGCGGCTACGAGCTGGAGCTGGCCGGCCGCCTGGCCCCCGGCTGGGACGTGGGCCTGGGCTGGACGCAGTTCAGCAGCAAGGACGCGAGCGGCGAGCGCGTAGGCACCACCCGCCCCGGCCGCATGCTCAAGCTGCACACGCAATACCGCCTGGGCGGCGCGTGGAGCAAGCTCACCCTCGGCGGCGGCCTGCACTGGCAGGGCCGCATCTACAAGGACGTGCAAAACCCCGCTACCGGCGCGCCCGAGCAACTGCGCCAGAACGCCTACGCACTGCTGAACCTGAGCGCGCGCTACCAGTTCACCCCGCAACTGGCCGCGCGCCTGGCCGTGAACAACGTGCTGGACAAGAAGTACTGGGCCAACGTGGGCTTTTTCGACCGCATGACCTACGGCGCGCCGCGCAGCGTGATGCTGACGGTGGATTACCGCTGGTGAAGCCCCCCGGGCCGTGCGCGCCACGGCCCATCCACGGGCGGGGCGCAGCGTCACACGCAAGCAAAAGCCCGATGCCGGGCCAACCCTTCTTGCCCTCACCCCAACCCTCTCCCAGAGGGAGAGGGAGAAAGGCCAGCAGGGCCGAGCGCAGCGATGGCCCGAAGGACTGCCTCCGCTATCCCCTTGACGGCGTGCCGGGCGGGCAGGGGCAGCGCAGCATGCCCCTGCTTCGTGGTCTGACTCAGCTAGCGGCTGTCTGAACGGAGCGGCGCAGCCGCGCAGTGAGTTCCGCAGCGCCGCCCGGCGCGTCGTCGGCGCAGGTTGCCCCGCAGCGCAGCGAAGGGGTCGCAGACAGTGGGGGCGCTTTTGTGTTCGCATAACTTTGCTTCGCAAAGTGAGCGAACCCCGCTTCGCGACCTTTGCCTTCTTTCTTTTGGCGGGACAAAAGAAAGAGGTGCGCCGCCGGGCGCACATCCCGGCCTCTGTCCTTCGGTCAAGCACGGCAGGCCGCTACCGGGCACAAGGTCAGCGTACATCGGTCAAAGCCCGCCACCCTCACCCCAACCCTCTCCCGCCAGCGGGAGAGGGAGAAAAGATGCGCGCGATGCCGCCCGGTATTGCCCGGCATCGCCGTGCCTTGCGCCTTGGCGTGATGTATGCCAGAGGCGGCGCCTTGCCTCCCATCCCAAGCCGCTGGCCGCCCACCCACGCCGAGATCGTGAACAGGCGCTCAGGCCGCCAGAAAGCGCGTGAGGGCGTGCAGCACTTCGTCGGGCGCCTCGGTCATGAGCGAGTGACCGGCGTTGACCTGCACCTGCTGCACTGGCACGCCAGGCGCGGCGTGGGCGGCCAGGGCGCGGGCGGCCTTCGGCGGGGTCATCTGGTCGTGCCGGCCAATCAGCAGCAGCGTGGGGCACTGCACGGCGCGCATGGCCTGCTCGCCGCCGGCATAGCTGTCGCAGGCCTTGAAGCCGGTGTGGAACACGTTGGCCTGGCGGTTGCTGGCCAGCACGCGGCGCATGAGCGCGCGCGAGGCGCCGGGCAGCCACGTGCCGCCCGCGCCGCCGCTGGCGTGCGGCGGGCACAGGGTGCTGTGCGAAAACACGTTGACCATGTGGATGGCCTTCTCGGGCGCGCTGACCGAGGCTTCGAGCAGCGCGGGCGAGACTTTCATGGGAAAGGCCGTGCCTACCAGCGCCAGGTGGCTGACGCGCGCGGGCGCGTTGGCGGCGGCTTGCAGCGCGATCAGGCTGCCGAAGCTGTGGCCCACCAGCGCCGCGCGTTCGATGCCTTGCGCATCCAGCAGCGCCAGCACGGTGGCGGCGGCTTCTTCCACGCTGGCCGGCGGCGCGCCGGCGCTGCGCATGTGGCCGGGCAGGTCAATCGCCAGCACGTTGTAGCCGTGGTGCGCCAGGTGGCGGCTTTGCAGGGCCCAGACGCTGTGGTCGTTGAGCACGCCGTGGATGAATACCACCGTGGGCTGGGCCGGGTTGAAGGGTTTGCCGCCGGTGTAGGCGTAAAGGGGGTGGCCGTTGACTGGGATGTGCATGGCGGTCAGGCTCCTGCTTTTTCGGCGGCTTTCAGCGCGCGCTTGAGGTCGTCGATGAGGTCGGCGGCGTCTTCCAGGCCGATGGACAGGCGGATGGTGCCGGGGCCGATGCCGGCGCGGGCCAGGGCCTGGTCGTCCATGCGGAAGTGCGTGGTGCTGGCCGGGTGGATGACGAGAGAGCGGCAGTCGCCTACGTTGGCCAGGTGGCTGAAGAGCTTGAGCGATTCGATGAAGGCCTTGCCTTGCGCGCGGCTGCCCTTGAGGTCGAAGCTGAACACGCTGCCCGCGCCGCGTGCGCCGTGCCTGAGCAGGCGCTGGGCCACCGCGTGGCTGGGGTGCGATTCGAGCAGGGGGTGGCCGACGCGTGCGACGAAGGGGTGTTCGGCCAGAAAGCGCACCACCTGTTCGGTGTTGGCGATGTGGCGCTGCATGCGCAGAGGCAGGGTTTCGATGCCTTGCAGGATGAGCCAGGCGCTGTGCGGCGACAGGCAGGCGCCAAAGTCGCGCAGGCCCTCGCGGCGGGCGCGCAGCAGGAAGGCGCCGGCGCTGCTTTCCTCGCTGAAGACCATGCCGTGAAAGCCGTCGTAGGGCTCGGTCAGGGTGGCGAACTTGCCGCTGGCCTCCCAGTCGAAGCCGCCGCCATCGACCAGCACGCCGCCGATGACGGTGCCGTGGCCGCTGAGGAACTTGGTGGCGGAGTGGTAGACGAGATCGGCCCCCAGCGCCAGCGGCTGCATGAGGTAGGGCGTGGTGAGGGTGGAGTCGACCAGCAGGGGCAGGCCGGCGTCGTGCGCGATTTGCGCCACGGCGGGGATGTCGAGCACGTCCAGCCCGGGGTTGCCCACGGTTTCGCCAAAGAGCAGGCGGGTTTCAGGGCGGATGGCGGCGCGCCAGCCGTCCAGGTCGCCTGGTTGGACGAAGGTGGTTTCGATGCCGAAGCGGCGCAGCGTGTAGTGCAGCAGGTTCTGGCTGCCGCCGTACAGCGCCGTGCTGGCGACGATGTGGCCGCCCGCGCCCATGAGCGTGCAGATGGCCAGGTGCAGCGCGGCCTGCCCGCTGGCGGTGGCGATGGCGCCCGCGCCGCCTTCGAGCGCGGCCACGCGCTGCTCCAGCACGGCGCAGGTGGGGTTGCTGATGCGGCTGTAGACGTGGCCGGCGCGTTCCATGTTGAACAGCGCGGCGGCGAGGTCGCTGGCGTCGAACGCGAACGAGGTGCTCAGGTGAATGGGCACGGCGCGCGCGCCGGTGGCGGGGTCGGGCTGCGCGCCCGCGTGGATGCTGAGCGTGTCGAAGCCGGGGTCGGAATAGCCGGGCATGGGGTGCAAGTCTCCTCGGTGAAATACGCGGTGAACCACGCCGGTGGCGGCGCGCGGCGGTGCCGGGTTTGCCGCAAGGCGGGTGCGGGCGATTGTGGGCTATATTCATCCGCACCCGTCGCCGCCCCGTGGCAAATGGGGCGGCGGCGCGGGCACGATGCAAGGCAACCACGAGGAGTTAGGAGCATGAAAGTCAGCGACATCCTGCGCCTGAAGGGCAAGGTTCTGTACACCATCACCCCCGAGGACAGCCTGGCCCAGGCGGCCCAGCTCATGGCCGAGAAGGACATCGGCTCGCTGGTGGTGATGTCGCACGATCGCGTGGTGGGCATCCTCACCTTCCGCGAGGTGATTCAGGCGGCGGTGAAAAACGGCGGCTCGCTGGAAGGCGTGTCGGTTTACCGCGCCATGGACCCCGGCCCGCTCATCTGCACGCTGGAAACCGAGATGGACGAGGTGCGCCGCATGATGCTGGAGCGCCACGCACGCTACCTGCCGGTCATCGACAACCGCGAGCTCAAGGGCGTCATCAGCTTCTACGACGTGGCCAAGGCCGTGGTGGACAGCCAGAACTTTGAAAACCGCATGCTCAAGGCCTACATTCGTGACTGGCCCGAAGAGGATGATGCCGCCGCCGCGGCCGCCGCACGGTCATGACAGGCGGCTGCCCGGGTTTGCCATTCGGGTTTGCTATTGTTTGTATAGCTTTTCAGGCCGCCGCTGCGGCCTGAAATGCCAAAAAGGCTTGTAAAAAAGAGGAGGAACCATGAGCGGCAGCACCTTGGGCGCCCTGTTTGCCGTGACCAATTTCGGCGAATCGCACGGCCCGGCCATCGGCTGCGTGATCGACGGCTGCCCGCCCGGCATGGCTTTGAGCGAGGCCGACATCCAGCCCGAGCTGGACCGCCGCCGCCCGGGCACCAGCAAGTTCGTCACCCAGCGGCAGGAGGCCGACCAGGTGCAAATCCTCTCCGGCGTGTACCAGGGCCGCACCACCGGCACGCCCATCTGTCTGCTGATCGCCAACACCGACCAGCGCAGCAAGGACTATGGCGACATCGCCCAGACCTTCCGCCCCGGCCATGCCGACTACGCCTACTGGCGCAAGTACGGCCTGCGCGATCCGCGCGGCGGCGGGCGCTCCTCGGCGCGGCTGACCGCGCCCACCGTGGCCGCCGGCGCGGTGGCGCGCAAATGGCTGCGCGAGCACTGCGGCACCACCTTCCAGGGTTGCATGACGCAGCTGGGCGAGCTGCCCATCGCCTTCGAGGGCTGGGAGCACGTGGCGCGCAACCCCTTCTTCGCCCCGGTGGCCGACGTCTCGGCACTGGAGGACTACATGAACGCGCTGCGCAAAAGCGGCGACAGCTGCGGCGCGCGCCTGCGCGTGGTGGCGCGCGGCGTGCCCGCCGGCCTGGGCGAGCCGCTGTACGACCGGCTGGACGCCGACATCGCCCACGCCATGATGGGCCTGAACGCGGTCAAGGGCGTGGAAATCGGCGACGGTTTCGCCAGCGTGGCGCGCAAAGGCAGCCAGCACGGCGACGCGCTGCGGCCCGACGGCGCAGGCGGCGTGCGCTTTGACAGCAACCATGACGGCGGCGTGCTCGGCGGCATCAGCACCGGACAGGACATTGAGGTGAGCGTGGCCATCAAGCCCACCAGCTCCATCCTGGTGCCGCGCCCGTCCGTCAACACGGCGGGCGAGGCGGTGGAGGTGATCACCAAGGGCCGACACGACCCCTGCGTGGGCATAC
Source organism: Comamonadaceae bacterium OH2545_COT-014 (assembly GCA_003859965.1). GTDB lineage: Bacteria > Pseudomonadota > Gammaproteobacteria > Burkholderiales > Burkholderiaceae_C > Ottowia. The sequence continues at coordinate 30,176 of RQYR01000017.1, forward strand.
GCGCCACGCCCATCCTGGAAGCGCTGCTGGCCCTGGTGCTGATGGACCACGCCCTGCGCCAGCGCGCGCGCATGGGCAGCCTGCAAGCGTGCGCACCCGCGGCGGCGGCATGAGCCTTCACAAAAGGCGCCGTTGCCGCCCCGGGGCTGGCCCGGCCGCCGGCTTTTGCCTGGGCTGCCGCGAGATGCGCCCCGGCATGCAGGCCGCTGCTGGCCCGGCGCGGGCAACGCTGGCCAGCACGCTTGGCGCCGCCCCCCACCGTTTGAACAGCCCCCTGAACGGAGACCGCCATGACCGGACTGCGCCCCTCATCTCCGCCTGCGGCCGCGCCAGTGCCAGCGCCAGAGTGGATGGAGGCAACGCAGTTTCGCCGCATCATGCGCAGCCAGTCACGCACGCAAGGGCTGGCCCTGGTGGTGGCCTGCCTGCTGTGGCTGCTGATGGCCGAGCACGTGCCCGGCCACTGGCTGGCGGCCTGGATGGCCATGGTGGTCAGCACGGCCATCATCCGCTGGCAGCTGGGGCGGCAGTTTGAACGGCAAGTCAAGCCGCAAGGCATTGCGGCGCAACTGCACTTTCAGCGCCAGCACCGCTGGATATGGGTGGTCTATGGCCTGACCTGGGGGCTGTCGCCGCTGCTTTTTTGCGGCCGCATTGAAGCCAATGCCGAGCTGACCGCGTGGCTGCTGATGGCCTGCGTGGCCGGGGTGGCGGTGTTCTGGATGGCCGTGCATCCTGGCACGGCGCGGCTGTTCCTGGTGTCTTTGTTCCTGGGCGCGACGTTCAGCGCCGCCATGACCTCGTGGCCTTACGGCGGCCGCAGCGCCTGGCATGCCGTGCACCCCTGGCTGCCGGGCCTTGTGCTGCTGCACGGCCTGGCCATGCTGGCGCTGGCGGCGCGCCTGGCCAGGCGCTACCGGCATCGCATTGAGCGCTACTGGCGCAGCCAGCGCCTCATCGAGACACTGCAACAGCAGACACATGCCGTGACCGAGAAGCTGGACGAGCAGCAACACCTGCTGCTCAGCGCCGTGCACGATTTGCGCCAGCCCTTGCATGCATTGGGCATCTACGCCGACTGGCTGAATGCGGAACCGGAAATGGCCGCCGAGCTGGCGCCCCGGATCCGCCGCGCCACGCATGCCGTCAACGCCATGTTCGACGAGCTGTTCGACCTCTCCCGCCTGGATGCCGGGCAGCTTCAGGTGCAGCGCGAGCGGCTGGATGTGAACGCCTTGCTGACGGCGTTGCAAGCGCAGTTCGAGCCGCTGGCGGCCCGCAAGGGGCTGGCGCTGCGCGTGCGCCAGCCGGCCGGGGTGGTGCAGGCTGAATCCGACCGGGTGATGCTGCAGCGCATTCTGGGCAACCTGCTTTCCAACGCCATCCGCTACACCCCGCAAGGCGGCGTGCTGCTGGCCGTGCGCCGCCGGGCGGGCCTGCTGGTTTTTGAAGTGTGGGACACCGGCGCGGGCATTGCCGCCAGCGAAATGGAGCACATCTTCCAGGCTTTCTACCGCGTGCGCGACGCCAGCGCGGGCGAAGGCGCTGGCCTGGGCCTGGCCATCGTCAGGCGCCTGGCGGACGCCCTGGGCGCCAGCGTCACCGTGCGTTCAAGCCCGGGGCGCGGCACCGTGTTCCGCCTGAGCTTGCCGCTTGCCTGAGAGACGCCGCGCACTCACGCTCGTCAACACGCCCAACCGTGAAGGCATTGGGACAGGGAGCATGGCTGACCACGCCATCATGTTCTGGTATTTGCTATTGAAAATATAGCTTCTCAGGCCGTACATACGGCCTGCAAGGCCGTTTTGGCCTTTGCCTGGTCGCCCAAGGCGCATGGCCGGGGCATGGCGCACCCTCTATCATCCGGCGCACGCGCCCTGGCGGGCAATGCACGGCCCGTGGTTTGTGGCGGGCCGGCGGCGGCCGGGGCCAGACTTCCATCAACGCAAGGAGAACACCGCATGTCCCTCAAAGGAAAAACCGCCCTCGTGACCGGCTCCACCAGCGGCATTGGCCTGGGCATTGCCCAGGCGCTGGCCCGGCAGGGCGCGAACATCGTGCTCAACGGCTTTGGCGACGCCGAGGCGGCCAAGGCCCAGGTGGCCGCGCTGGGCGTGGCCGTGCAGTACCACGGCGCCGACATGAGCAAGCCCGCCGAGATCGAGGCCATGATGCGTTTTGCCGCCGAGCAGTTTGGCGGCGTGGACGTGCTGGTGAACAACGCCGGCATCCAGCACGTGGCCAATGTGGAAGATTTCCCCCTGGAAAAGTGGGACGCGATCATTGCCATCAACCTCAGCTCGGCCTTTCACACCACGCGCCTGGCGCTGCCGCACATGCGCAAGCAGGATTGGGGCCGCATCATCAACATCGCCTCGGTGCATGGCCTGGTGGCCTCGGCGGGCAAATCGGCCTACGTGGCGGCCAAGCACGGCATCGTGGGGCTGACCAAGACGGTGGCGCTGGAAACCGCCACCACCGGCGTAACCTGCAACGCCATTTGCCCCGGCTGGGTGCTGACGCCGCTGGTGCAAAAGCAGATCGACGACCGCGCCGCGCGCGAAGGCATCAGCGTGGAAGCGGCCACCAAGGATCTGCTGGGCGAAAAAGAGCCCTCGCTGCAATTCACCACGCCCGAGCAGCTGGGCGAGATGGCAGTGTTTTTCTGCTCCGACGCCGCGCGCAACATCCGTGGCCAGGCCTGGGCCAACGACGGCGGCTGGACGGCGCAGTAAGTGTCACGAAGCAAGCGCCATGACGGCCCAAACCCGCAATCCGTTCGATGCCCGCGCCCGCGACTGGGACACGCGCCCCATTTCCCGGCAGCTGGCCGACGTGCCGCCGCGCCTGCTGGCCCGCCTGCCGCTGACAGGCGGCGAGCATGTGCTGGACTTTGGCGCGGGCACCGGTCTGCTGGCGGCGGCCATCGCGCCCCATGCGGCCAGCGTCACGGCGCTGGACACCTCGGCCGGCATGCTGCAGGTGCTGCGCGAAAAAGGGCTGCCCAACGTGCAGACCTTGCAGCAAGACATTCACGACGGCTTGCCCCGGCGTTATGACGCCATCGTCAGCTGCATGGCGCTGCACCATGTGGCCGACCTGCCCGCGCTGCTGCGCGCCTTTGCCCACGCCTTGGCGCCGGGCGGGCGCGTGGCGCTGGTGGATTTGTACGCCGAGGACGGCAGCTTTCACGGCGACAACGCCGCCAAGGGCGTGCACCACCTGGGTTTCGAGCCCGCCCGCTTGCAGCGCCAGGCTGAAGACGCGGGGCTGGCGGACGTGGGCTTCGAGGAAATCGCCCGCATCCAGCGCGAAAGCCGCGCCTACCCGCTGTTTCTGATGACCGGGCGCCGCGCGGAGCCGTGAAGCAGGCGGGAGGCGGAAGCCGATCCCTGGCGTCAGGCCGGCAGCGGCGCGGCGTCAGCGCCCTCGGGCGTGAACAGCCGGGCGATGAGCGCGCCTTCGGCCGGCCCCTGCAGCTCAATCCACACCCGCATGGGGTTGCCGGCGGCCACCTGCACGGGCTGGCCGTCGGCGTCTTTCATGGTTTTCAGATGCACGGTGCGGTTGCCGCCGGGGTGCACGATTTCCAGCCAGTCACCCACGGCGAAGCGGTTCTTGGTTTCCACCTCGGCCCAGCCGTCCTGAACGGCCTTGACCTCGCCCACGAACTGGCTGCGCGTGGCCACCGAGTGGCCGGTTTCGTAGTTCTGGTAGCTCTGCGCCGGGCGGCGCTCCAGAAAGCCGCTGGTGTAGCCGCGGTTGGCCAGGCCTTCCAGCTCGGTGATGAGCCGGGGGTCGAAGGGGCGGCCGGCCACGGCGTCATCAATGGCGCGGCGGTACACCTGCGCGGTGCGGGCCACGTAATACAGGCTCTTGGTGCGGCCTTCGATCTTGAGCGAATCCACGCCAATGGCCACCAGCTTTTCCACCAGCTCCACCGCGCGCAGGTCCTTGCTGTTCATGATGTAGGTGCCGTGCTCGTCCTCCATGATGGGCATGAGCTGGCCGGGGCGGCCTTCTTCCTCGATCAGGTACACCTTGTCGGCGGCCGGGTGGCGCTGGCCGCTGCCGCAGGCGGAAAGGCCCTGCGCTTCGGCGCGCTCGGCACGTTCGGCCTCGTCGGCGAAGCTGAAGCCGGCCAGACTGGCGTCGGCGCGGGCCAGCGCCTCGCCGGTGTTGGGGTCCACGTCCGCGTCCAGCGTCTTGTAGTTCCAGCGGCAGGCGTTGGTGCAGGTGCCTTGGTTGGGGTCGCGCCGGTTGAAGTAGCCGCTGAGCAGGCAGCGCCCGCTGTAGGCGATGCACAGCGCGCCGTGCACGAACACTTCCAGCTCCATGTCCGGGCATTCGTCGCGGATCTGCGCCACCTCGGCCAGGCTGAGTTCGCGCGAGAGGATGACGCGCTCCACCCCCGCGCGCTGCCAGAACTTCACCGCCGCCCAGTTGGTGCTGTTGGCCTGCACGCTCAGGTGAATGGGCACGTGCGGCCACAGCCCTTTTTCCATTTGCTCGCGCACCAGCATGATCAGGCCCGCGTCGGCCATGATGAGGGCGTCGGGGCGCAGTTCCACCACCGGCTGCAAGTCGCGCAGGTAGGTGCGCACCTTGTCGTTGTGGGCGATCAGGTTGCTGGTTACGAAGAACTTCTTGCCGCGCGCGTGCGCCTCGGCAATGCCTTGGGCCAGCTGCTCCAGGCGAAATTCGTTGTTGCGCGCGCGCAAGGAATAGCGCGGCTGGCCTGCGTATACCGCGTCGGCGCCGAAGTCGTAGGCGGCGCGCATCTTGTCCAGGCTGCCCGCGGGCAGCAGCAGTTCGGGAGATTTCATGGGGTGCTATTGTCGGCTGTGCGGGCCGGGCGTGCTGGGGCAGGGCGGTTTTGCCGCTGGCCCGGCTGGCAATGGGGCCGTTCACCGCCTGCCGGGCACGGGTGGTGTCGTCAATAATGCCGCCCATGTCAAGACGACTTCTCCCTGCCCGCCGCTTCGCGGCTTTTGGCATGGCTGCGGCGTTGGCGCTGCCTTCGGTCAGCGCCGCCCCGCCGGCCGATGAGCTGCAAGCGCTGGGCTATGCCGAAGCCTTGGCGCTGGCGCGCCAGCAGTCGCCCAGCCTGGCTGCCGCCCGCGCCGCCGCCGACGGGCAGGCGCTCAAGGCCGAAGCCCTGCAAGGGCTGGGCCGACCCAGCGTGGGCCTCGGCGCCTCGGTCGCCAGCTACCGTGTGGGCGCCAGCATTGACCCCGGCGCGCTGCTGCCTGCCTTTGGCGGCCTGCTGGGCGGGCTGGGGCTGGGCGCGCAGTTGCCGCACCTGGCCAGCCGCCTGCCAGCCACGCTCGACATTGAAAAGCGCGGCGCCCGCGCGGGCGCCACGCTGTCGGCGGTGTGGCCGCTGTACACCGGCGGCGCCATCGAAGCCGTGCAGGGCCTGGCCGCCGCGCGCCAGCAGGAGGCCGAAGCCGACTGGCGCGCCGCCGGCGATGAACTGGACACCCTGCTGGCCGAGCGCTATTTCAGCGCCCAGCTTGCCGCCCAGGCCGCCCGCCTGCGCGCCCAGGCCGCCCGCGCCGTGGCCGCGCACGACCACGCCGCCGAGCGCATGCTGCAAGAGGGGCTGATCGCCAAGGTCGAGCGCCTGCAGGCCCGCAGCGCCCGGCAGGATGCCGAGCGCCAGGCCGCCGCCGCCCAGAGCGATGCCGAGCTGGCCGCCGTGGCCCTGGCCCGCACCCTGGGCGCAGACGGCGCGGTGCGCCCCAGCACGCCGCTGTTCGTGCTGCGCCAGCCCATCGAGCCGCTGGCCCACTTCACCGCGCTGGCCCAGGCCCAGCACCCCGGCTTGGCCAAGGTGGCGGCCAAGCAGGCGCAGGCGCGCCAACTGCACGCGGCCGAAGAAGCCCTGCGCCGCCCGCAAGTGGTGGCGCTGGCCGCCAGCCAGCTCCGTGACCGCCCCAACTGGGCCGCCGGCGTGGCCCTGCACTGGACGCTGTACAGCAGCGTGGACCGCGACCAGCTCGCCCAGTCCAGCCTCAAGGCGGTGGAGCAGGCCGGGCAGATGGACGCCCAGGCGCGCCGCGACATCGCGCTGCTGGTGGAGCGCCAGTGGCGCGCCGTGGAAAACGCGCGCCAGCACTTCTTCGCCTTCGACGACGCCCTGGCCGCCGGCGACGAAGTGCTGCGCCTGCGCCGCGCCGGCCTGCGCGAAGGCGCCAGCACCGCGCTGGAGCTGATCGACGCCGAAACCCGCCAGGCCCAGCGCCATACCGAACGCGCCCAGGCCGCCTACCAGTACACCCAGGCGCTGGCCGGCCTGCTGGCCGCTTGCGGCCAGCCGCAGCAGCTGCTGCACTACTTGGCGCGCGCCGACGCCGTGCGCCTTCCGGCCGAAGCTGCGGCCAAGCCCGCCAGCGTCTTTGCCCCCGCGCGCCCCGAACCATCCGCCAAAGCCTCCACCACGCCATGACCACCCGCCGCCGCATTGCCGCCACCGCGCTGGGCCTGGGCGCCATCGCCCTGCTGGCCTGGGGCCTGTGGGCCGCCAGCCGCCCCATCCCCGAAGCCCTGCAGGGCCAGATGGAAGCGCAGGAAACCGACATCGCCCCCAAACTCAGCGCCCGCATCACCGAAGTGCTGGTGCGCGAAGGCCAGTCCGTGCGCGCGGGCGACGTGCTGCTGCGCACCGACAGCCCCGAAGTGCGCGCCAAGCTGGCCCAGGCCGAAGCCGCCCAGGCCGCCGCCCAGGCCCAGGCCGACAAGGCCGCCCACGGCGCGCGCCGGCAGGAGGTGGAAATGGCCCGCCTGCAATGGCAGCGCGCCGAAGCCGCCGCCACCCTGGCCGACCAGAGCTTTCGCCGCGTGAACAACCTGGCGCGCGAAGGGCTGGTGGCCCAGCAAAAGCGCGACGAGGCGCTGGCCAACCAGCGCGCCTCGCGCGAGGCCGCGCGCGCCGCCCGCGCCCAGTACGACATGGCGCGCGAAGGCGCCCGCCCCGAAGACCGCGCCGCCGCCGACGCCCAGGTGCGCCGCGCCGAAGGCGCCGTGGCCGAAGTGCAGGCCGCCCAGGCCGAAACCGAGCTGCGCAGCCCCGTGGCCGGTGAAGTGGCCAAGGTGCTGGCCCGCGCGGGCGAACTCTCGCCCCAGGGCGTGCCCGTGGTCACGGTGGTTGACCTGAACGACCAGTGGGTGGTGCTGAACGTGCGCGAAGACCAGTTGCAGCGCTTTGCCATGGGCGCCGAGTTCGACGCCGAGCTGCCCGCGCTGCCGGCCGAGCCGGGGGGCCAGGGCGGCGCGCGGCAGGCGCGCTTTCAGGTGACGTACAGCGCCGCGCTGCCGCACTTCGCCACCTGGCGCGCCACCCGCGCCGACGCCGGCTTTGACATCCGCACCTTCGAAGTGCGCGCCCGGCCCGTGCAGCCCATTGACGGCGCGCGCCCGGGCATGACGGTGCGCGTCAAATAAGCGGCCCGCCCCGCAGTCGCTTCCCGCAGCCACTCCTGCCTTCGCGCCCGCCGTCCGCCGCCCGCCCTTGCCGTGTCTGCCGCCGCCATGCCCGCATTCCGCCAGCGCCTGCGCCGCGAAAGCGCCCGCCTGCGCGCCAGCGGCGCCGACCGCGCCATGCTCACCTGGGCGCCGCTGCTGGGCGCGCTGCTGCTGGCCTGGATCTTCTCCGCCGCCACGCCCACGCGCCTGCCCATTGCCGTGTGGGACGCCGATCACAGCGCCTTGTCGCGCCAGCTCACGCGCTGGCTGGACGCCGCCCCCGGCCTGCGCGTGGCCGCCCGCCCGCTCAGCGCTGCCGAGGCCGAGCGCCTGCTGCGCGGCGGCCAGGTGCACGCGGTGCTGGCCATCCCGTCCGGCCTGGCGCGCGACATCAAGCAGGGCCGCGCCGCCCAGGTCGCCCTGCTGGACAACGCCCAGCGCGGCGTGCATTCGGGCCTGATCCAGAAAGACGTGCGCAGCGTGGTGGGCACGCTCTCGGCCGGCATCGAAATCAGCGCGCGGCAAAAGCGCGGCGCATCGCCCGCCGCCGCCCGCGCGCAGGTGGAGCCTTTGCCGGTGGCCGCCGTCAGCCTGTTCAACACCGCGCCCGACTACCAGCGCTTTCTGGGCCTGGCCCTGGTGGCCGCGTTGCTGCACGTGCTGGCCATGAGCACCGGCGCCTGGGCCGTGGGGCGTGAACTGCGCGAAGGCACGCTGCCCGGCTGGCTGGCGGGCAAGCCTGGCACGGCGCATGGAAACATGGTTCGCAATTATAAAAATGATAGCTCCTCAGGCACGCCAGGCGTGCCTGAGGCGGCTCAAAGCCATGCAAATGCCGCGGCGGATGCGGTGACGCCCACAGACACGTCCGCAGCCGCGGCCACGGATGCCCGCCTTGGCGCGGCGCTGGCCGCGCTGCTGGCCAAGCTGGCCTGGCCGTTCGCGGCCTTTTCCGCCGTGGGCGCACTGGCGCTGGCGGCGCTGACCGTAGGGCGCGGCTGGGCCGTGCCCGGCTCACTGGCGCTGGTAGTCGCGGCGCACACGGTGTTCGTGGCGCTGTCGCTGCTGCTGGGCGCGCTGCTCACGCTGCTGGGCGGCTCGCAGCGCATGGGGCTGTCAGCCTCGGGCTTTATCGCCGCGCCCGCCTTTGCCTTCAGCGGCATGGGTTTTCCGTGGCTGGCGCTGCCCACGGGCGCGCAGTGGTGGGCCACGCTGCTGCCGTACACGCATTACCTGCGCGTGCAGGTGGCGCAGCTCTTGATGGGCGCGCCCGCCGCGCCGTCGCTGGCCGTGCCGCTGGGCATGGCCGCCGCCTGCGCGCCGCTGGCGCTGCTGGCCGCCTGGCAACTGGCCCGCCTGGCGCGCCGGCCCGAACGCTGGGGGCAGCGATGACGCGCCCGGCCCGCCTCCCCGGCAACACGCCTGGCAGTGGCTTCTGGGCGCAGCTTCGCGCCGCCTTCCGCGCCGTGCTGGCCGACAAGGGCGTGCTGCTCATCACCTTGCTGGCGCCGCTGCTCTACGGCTTTTTCTACCCCTGGCCCTACAGCACGCAAGCCGTGCAGCGGGTGCCGGTGGCCGTGGTCGATCTGGACGGCAGCAGCCTCTCACGCCAGCTCACGCGCTTTGCGCAGGCTGCGCCGCAGCTGGACGTGCGCCTGATTACCCCGCACCCGGACGCGGCGCGCCAGGCGCTGTGGCGCGGCCAGGTGCAGGGCATCGCCACCTGGCCCGCCCACCTCAAGCGCGACGTGGCGCGCGGCGCGGCCGTGACGGTGCCCGTGGAAGGCAACGGCGCCTACCCGCTGATCGCCAAGACCGTGCTTACCGGTTTCATGGGCGCCGTGGGCACCGTGTCGGCCGGCATTGAAATCCGTCGCCTGCAAGCCGCGGGCTTGCCGCCCGCGCAGGCCGCGGCCGCGCGCGCGCCGCTGGGCCTGCACGACGCCCCCCTGTTCAACCCCACCCAGGGCTACGGCAGCTACGTCGTGCCCGCCGTGGCCTGGCTGATCGCGCAGCAAACCCTGCTCATCGGCGCCGCCATGCTGGCCGGCCGCTGGCGCGAACGCGGCACGCTGGGCGCCAGCGCGCGCGGCTGGGCCGGGCGCATTGCGGGCCTGGCGCTGTGGGGGCTGGCCAGCGGCGCGTTCTACCTGGGCTGGGTGATGGTGCTGCAAGGCTACCCGCGCGGGGCCAACCTGGCCGGGGCGCTGCTGCTGCTTGTGCTGTACGCGCCCGCCGTGGCCGCGCTCGGGCTGCTGCTGGGCGTGCTGCTGAAAGACCGCGAGCGCGCCATGTACGTGCTGCTGGCCAGCACGCTGCCCGTGGCCTTCGTCTCCGGCGCCTTCTGGCCTAGCGAGGCGCTGCCGGCCGCGCTGCGCGCGCTGGCGCAGCTGCTGCCCAGCACGGCCGGCATGCAGGCGGGCGTACAACTGGCGCAGATGGGCGCGCGCCTGCCGGATGTGGCCCCGTCCCTGGCCGCGCTGGCCGGCACCACGCTGGCCTGCCTGGCGGCGCTGGCGTGGCGGGCGCCGCCGCCTGATGGCGCCACGTCGCGCCGACCTGGCCCGGGCGGTGTCTGAGCGCATCGCATTGCATCGTTGCCGTGGCTGGCGCAGGTGGCGGTTTCTTCTTTTCAGGCCATTTCAGCGGGCGGTGAATTTGGTCAAGTTGAACGCTTAGCGCATGGCGGCGCTTGCCGTGCCTGATGGCATCAGAGGCGCCCATTCGCCCCCTGTTTCCCGCCCGGCCGCCACGGGCAGGGGCGGGGTGCCGGGGGTGAGGGGCCGGCCGTCGAGCGACCAGCGGTGGCGCTGCGCGAATTCAAAGCCGGGCCGGGGCTGGCGGCAGGCAATGTCTTGCGTGGCGAAATCGGGGGTGATGTCGTCGCAGGGCAGGCCGGGGCTGCCCAGGCTGGCAGGCGGTGCGCTCACCGGCACGGTGGGGCGGCCCTGCACGGCGGTGAAGTGAAAGGCGTGCAGGCGGCCGTCGGCCGTGCGCAAAAGCAGCAGGCGGAGGCTGGCGCTTTCCGCCAGCGGCAGGCCCGGCGGCGGCGCGGGGGCATCAGCCCAGCGCCACTGGCCGGGCGCCAGGCGGGCGGTGCGGATGCCGGGCGTGGCCTCGTCGGGCACGGCCGGGCCGCGCGCCACGTGCCAGCCCACGGCGGCGCAGGCCAGCAGGGCCACGGCGGTCATGCCGCGCAGGGCAAGGGCGAGCAGGCGGCGTTCATTCATGGGAATCGGGCAGTCAAGAAGGGCGATGGAAACGGATGATCAAAGGGGCGGCCCGTGGGCTGTGTGTGGGCTGTGGGCAGGCGCATTGTCCCTGCCCGGCGCGTGGGGCGGCCTGTGGGCAGGCGCTACAGTCGCCGCATGTCCGCGCCGCCGCTGCCCCCGCTGTTCATCGTGTTCAACGCCGCTTCCGGCAGCCAGGACGCGCTGGCCGCCAGCGTGCGCGTGGCCGAGCTGCTGCAGGCGGCCGGGCAGCCGCACGTGCTGCACCTGGTACGCCAGGCGCCGGAGCTGGGCGCGCTGGCGGTGCGCGCCGTGCACGAGGCGCGGGCCGCGGGCGGCATTGTGGTGGCGGCGGGCGGCGATGGCACGGTGAGCGCCGTGGCGCAGGCGGTGTTCAACGCCGGGCTGCCGCTGGCCGTGCTGCCGCGGGGCACGTTCAACTATTTCGCGCGCGAACACGGCATGCCGGACGGGCTGCATGAAGCCGTGGCCGCGCTGCTGGCCGCGCGCCCGCGCGCCGTGCCGGTGGGCATGGTCAACGGACGGCTGTTTCTGGTGAGCGCCAGCGTGGGGCTTTACCCGCGCGTGCTGCTGGCGCGCGAGGCGGCCAAGGCGCGCTTTGGCCGCCACCGGCTCACGGCCATGCTGTCGGGCCTGGTCACGCTGCTGCGCGGCGGCGGCCGGCTCACCCTGCAATTGCAGATGACGGGCGAGGCCGAAGGCCACACCCGCGTGCTGCACGCGCGCACCCTGTTCGTGGGCCACAACGCCCTGCAATGGCGCATGCTGGGGCTGCCGCAGGCCCAGGCGGTGGCCGAAGGGGCGCTGGCCGCCATCAGCCTGCAACCGCTGGGGCCGCTGCCCATGCTGTGGCTGGCGCTGCGCGGCGCCATGGGGCGGCTGGACGGGGCGGACGGCATTGAATCGTTCAGCTTCCAGTCGCTCACGGTGGCGCCCCGCCGCCGCCTGCGGCAGTGGCCCGTGGCCGTGGATGGCGAAGTGCACCACCTGCCCGCACCCCTGCGCTTTGAGGCCGCGCCGCGCCCGCTGCAGGTGTGGCTACCGCCCGCGCCGTCCGCGCCACCCGCACTGCCGGCGGATTGATGGACGGGTTCTAAACGCCGCGCCGCCAGCGGGCCGCCACGCGCGGCCACAGCACGTTCAGCGCCAGCCCGGCCAGCACCAGGGCGGCGGCGGCCAGCTTCCAGCCGGGCAGGGCTTCGCCCAGCAGCCAGGCCGAGGCGCCGATGCCAGTCACCGGCACCAGCAGCGCGAACGGCGCGATGCTGGCCGCCGGGTGGCGCGCCATCAGCCAGGCCCAGGCGCCGTAGCCGAAGATGGTGTTGCCCAGCGCCTGCCACAGCACGGCGGCCCAGGCGGCGGCATCGGCGCTGGCCAGCGCGGCGCCGATGCGGGGCGCGCCTTCCAGCCAGAGCGACAGGCCCAGCAGCGGCGGCGCCGCGAACAGGCTGGACCAGGCCACGTAGGCCAGCGCGTTCACCGGCCCGGCGGCGCGGCTGGCCAGGTTGCCCAGCGCCCAGCACAGCGCGGCCAGCAGCACCAGCGCCACACCCGGCGCCGTGGTGTCACCTTCGGTGCGGGCGATGATCAGGCCCATGCCCGCGGCGGCCACCGCCATGGCCACGGCCTGAAAGGGCCGCGGCCGCTCGCCCGCCTGCCACATGACCAGCCCAATGGTGAAAAACACCTGCGCCTGGATGACCAGCGAGGCCAGGCCGGGGGAGATGTGCCGCGTCATCGCCAGAAACAGCAGGCCGAACGTGCCCAGGCCAATGGCCAGGCCATAGGCGGCCAGGTTGCGCCAGCGCACGGGCGGGCGCGGCATGAACAGCGCCAGCGGAAACGCCGCCAGCGCAAAGCGCAGCGCCGCAAACAGCAGCGGCGGCAGTTGCGCCAGCCCCAGCTTGATGACGACGAAGTTGCTGCCCCACACAGCCACCACGGCCAGCGCCAGCAGCGTGTGGCGCAGCGGCAGCGCGGCGGGGGCGCTCATGGGGCGGCCTTTCTTGCCGTGCCGGACGTGGCAGCGGCGGCGTTGGCTTGGGCGTTGACTTTGGCGGTGTCGTCTGGGGTGGCGCTGGGGGGCGCGCTGGCGGCGGCATGGCCCGTGGCGGGGCCGCCCGCCGCCCAGCGCGCGGCCAGCAGGCGGCGCGCCAGGCTGCGTTCCACCGGCAGCGGTTCGTCATGCAGCCAGGCTGCGCCAATGTCGCCGCACAGCACGGCCAGCGTGAGGCCGCGCGCGCCCAGGCCGGTGAACACCCAGGGCGGCAAGGGGGCGCTGGATTTATCAAAATTCATAGCGCCTTGGGCAGAAGGGGCGGTCCTTGGCGGCATTTTTTCGTCAGAAAGCGAAGGCGCGGCCACCCAGCCCGGCAATGGGCCGATGAGGGGCAGGCGGTCGGGCACGGTGCAACGCACGCCGGCCCAGGCGCGGGCGGCCTCGCCGGGGCGCGGCTCCACGGGCGGGCAGGGCAGGGCGGCCGGCGCGGGTGGCGGCGTTTCCGTCATCTCCGCCAGCGTGGCCCACGTGGCCCATTGCGGCGCCAGCGCGGCGGCGGCCTGGGGCAGCAGTTCGGCCAGGCGCTGCTGGTTGGCGGCGTGGTCGGCGGCGCGCAGCACGGGCTGCGGCTGGGCGCGTTCGAAGGTGCTGCCCGCTACCCACAGGCCGCCGCCGTCCGCCGTGGGCACATGGGCCACCAGGCTGCCGTGGCCGTTGACGGGAAAGGGCGGCAGGGCGGCAGCGGGGCCGGGCGGCGGCATGGGGCCGTAGGCCACTTGCCCGCGCAGCGCGTGCAGCGGCAGCGCCGCCGCCGGGGAGGCGGTGTCGCCGAACGAGGCGCGCAGCAGGGCCTGGGTGCCGAAGCCGGCGGCCAGCACGGCCAGGTCGGCCTCGGCCAGCACGGCGCCCGCCGCGTCCAGCGCCTGCCAGCGCGCGCCCTGCGTGGCCAGGCGTGCCACCTGCTGCCTGCCCAGCCAGCGGATGCCGGGGGCCGCCAGCATGGCGCGCACCAGCGCGGCGGGGCGCAGCCAGCCGGCGCGGGCGTGCCACAGCGCGGGGTGGGTGGCGTCCAGCGTGCTCGGTGCCAGCGCGGCCTGGCGGGCGGGGGCGTCGCCCGGGGCGGCCACGCGGGTGGCGGGGCGGGCGGCTTCGTCTGCAAGCGCTGCCCAGGCGGCGGGCAGGCGGCGTTCGCCGGGGGCGTGGCGTTCCAGGACGCCGGTGGCGGCCCAGTACTGGCCCTGGCCCTGGCCGGGCGGCAGCAGGGCGCGGGCGCGGGCCAGGGTGGCGCGCGTGCCGGCGCGGCTCAGGCGCGAGAGGGGCCGGTCATCCGGCGAGACATGCGGGGCCACCACGCCGGCGGGCAGGGCGCTGGCGCCGTCGGCCGGGGCCGCGCCCTGGCTCAGCACCGTGACTTGCCAGCCGCGCACGGCCAGGCTGTAGGCCAGGCTGGCGGCGGCCAGCCCGGCGCCGACGATGAGGCACTGCCCCGGCGCAGCCACGGCGGCGACCTCAGGCGGGCGGCGGCGGGGCTGCCAGCGCGGGGCGTAGCGGGCGGTGAAGGCGGCCGCGGTGGCGGTGGCGGTGGCGGCAGGGGCAGCCGTCGTGCCGGGTGAGGCTTCGGCCGCCTCGGCGGCATCCGGCACGAAGCCGCAGGCGGCCAGCGACGCCGCCAACGCGGGCGAGGCCGGGCGGGCCCACAGCCGCGTGCCGGGCTGGCAGTGGCGGGCGAGCGCCTGGAGGGTGTGCTTGTCCCAGACGGGCTGGCTGGGGCCGCTTTCCAGCGCCACGCCGTGCGCGGCGCCATGCAGCTCGGGCAGCAGCGCGGGCGGCGGCCCCAGCGCCAGCAGCAGGCGCACGGGCGCAGGCCCCAGTCCACGCCCGCACCCAGGCCCGGACATGAGCGGGATCGCGTGCAGGCCGGGCAGCAGGTCATGCCACTGCGCGGTCAGGGCGTGCCAGTCGGCGTCGGCCATCGCGATGCCCTGCCGGGCCAGGGCGGCCTGCACGTGCGCCAGCGCGGGCGGGGCGGGCAGAACGGCGGTCAGGCTCAGGCGCGCGGGCCGGGCGGTGGCGGGGCTTTGCTGCCACAACGGCCACAGCGCCAGCAGCCGGGCCAGCCCGTCGGCGCTGGCGGCCGCCTGGAGCGTGGCATGGCCCACGGCCAGCACGTGCCAGTGCGGCGCGCCGGCCCAGCCGTGGGTGAGCGGTGCATAGGCGGGCAGGGCAGGCATGGGCAGAACGGCGGAAAGCAACAAGACACGGCAAGCCGTGCAGAAAGACGGCGGCGGCCATTGTGCGTGAACTTCGTGCGTGAACTTCGTGCGTGAACCCGCCCCGCCCGCCGCGCGCGTAACATCGCGGGCTTTCGTTTCCAGCCGCTGCCCGCGCTTGCCCGCCATGTCCGTTCCCCTTGTGATCGCCACCCGTGAAAGCCGCCTGGCCCTGTGGCAGGCCGAACATGTGAAAGCCCGTCTTGAAGCCCTGGGCCACACGGTCACGCTGCTGGGCATGACCACGCGCGGCGACCAGATCCTGGACCGCACGCTCAGCAAGGTGGGCGGCAAGGGTTTGTTCGTGAAAGAGCTGGAAACCGCGCTGGAAGAAGGCCGCGCCGACCTGGCCGTGCATTCGCTCAAGGACGTGCCCATGACCCTGCCCGAAGGCTTTGCCCTGGCCTGCGTGATGGCGCGCGAAGACCCGCGCGACGCCTGGGTGTCGCCGCGCTACGCCACGCTGGCCGAGCTGCCCGAAGGCGCCGTGGTGGGCACGGCCAGCCTGCGGCGCACGGTGCTGCTGCGCGCGCTGTGGCCAGACCTGCGCATCGAGCCGCTGCGCGGCAACCTGGACACGCGCCTGCGCAAGCTGGACGAAGGGCACTACGCCGGCATCGTGCTGGCCGCCGCCGGCCTCAAGCGGCTGGGGCTGGGCGAACGCATCCGCCACATCTTCAGCACCGGCGAGATGCTGCCCGCCGCCGGGCAGGGCGCGCTGGGCATTGAAATCCGCGCCGGCCGCCCCGGCCTGGCCGCCGCGCTGGCCCCGCTGGCCGATGACGCCACCTGGCTCACGGTGGCGGCCGAGCGCGCCGTCAGCCGCGCGCTGGGCGGCAGTTGCTCCATGCCACTGGCCGCGCACGCCACGCTGCACGACGACGGGGCGCTGCACCTGCGCGCCGCCTGGGGCGACCCCGAGGGCGCGCCCGTGCTGCTGCACGCCCAAGCGCGCGCCGCCGTGGCCGACCGCGCCGCCGCCGAACGGCTGGGCGAGCAGGTGGCGGCCGAGCTGCGCGCCGCCGGCGCGCATTGACGCCGGTGGCGGCCTTTCCAATGGTTTCCTTGATAGACCCCGCCGACTGAACGCAAACGCCCCATGCCCTTGCCCCGCGCGCTCCTGACCCGCCCCGCGCCGGAAGCCGCGCGCTGGGCGCAGGCGCTGGCCGCCCAAGGCGTGGCCGCCGAGGCGCTGCCGCTGATCGCCATCGCCCCGCCGCTGGACGCCGCGCCCCTGCACGCGGCCTGGCGCGCGCTGGGCGACTACGCGGCGCTGATGTTCGTCAGCGGCAATGCGGTGCGCGGTTTTTTTGATGCAAAAATGCCGTCAGGGCACGTCCATTCTGCCCTGCAAGCTATAGAAACAAGAGCATGGGCACCCGGCCCCGGCACCAGCGCCGCGCTGCGCGCCTGCGGCTGGCCGGCCGGGCGCATTGACGAACCCGCGCCCGATGCGCCGCAGTTCGACTCCGAAGCGCTGTGGGCGCGCGTGCACGCCCAGGCCCAGCCGGGGCGGCGCGTGCTCATCGTGCGCGGGGCCGACGCCACGGGCCGCGACCAGGGGCGCGAGTGGCTGCGCGCCCGGCTGGCCGCCGCGGGCGTGGCCGTCACCTCGCTGCCGGCCTACCGCCGCGCGGCCCCCTTGCTCAGCGCCGCCCAGCAGGCGCGCGCGCGCCAGGCAGCGTACGATGGCACGGTTTGGGTCTTCAGCAGCGCCGAGGCCATTGCCCATCTGCGCCAAGCCGTGCCCGGCGCCGACTGGTCAGGCGCGCGCGCGCTGGTCACCCACCCGCGCATGGCTGAAGCCGCGCGCGGCGCGGGTTTCGGGCAGGTGGCCTGCACGCGGCCCACGCTGGCGGCGGTGGCGGCGTCGATAAAATCCGCCGCACCATGAACCCAGCCCCGCCGCCAGCCGCGCCGCCTGCCGCGGCCCCTGGCGCCCCCGCCAGGTCTTCCGCGTCTGCCTTGCCGCCCGCGCCGCTGGAGGCGCCTGCCCTGGCGGCCGCCCCCCGCGCCGCTGGCGTGCCGCCCGGCCTGCTGGCGGCCTGGGCGGCAGCGGCCGTGGCCATCGCCATGAGCGCGCTGCTGTGGCAAAAGCTCTCGCACATGCAGCACCAGCTGGCGCGCCAAAGCGCCCAGGCAGGCACCCAGGCCGTGGAGGCGCGCACGCTGGCGCGCGAGGCGCGCGACACCGCGCGCGACACCGCCGCCCGGCTGGCCGTCATCGACAACAGCCTGGGCGACCTGAGCGCCTACCGCACCCAGCTGGAAGAACTGCTGCAAAGCGCCACCCGCTCGCACGACGAAAACCTGGCCGTGGACCTGGAAGCGGCCATGCGCCTGGCGCAAGAGCAAAGCCAGCTCACCGGCAGCGTGGCCCCGCTGCTGGCTGCCCTGCGCACTGCCGAACACCGCCTGGCCCGCAGCGCCGACCCGCGCCTGGCCCCCGTGGCCCGCGCCGTGCAGCGCGACCTGGAGCGCGTGCGCAGCGCCAGCCTGCCCGACGTGGCGGGCCTGCTGGCCCGCATTGACCAACTGCTCAAGCAGGTGGACAACCTGCCCGCCGCCAATGACGTGGGCGCGCCGCTTGCCAGCCGCCAAGCGGGCGACACGCCCGGCGATGCCGCCGCGCCGCCCGCCGCCTGGTGGCAGCGCGCCTGGCGCACGGTGGCGAATGAAGCCGCCCGGCTCGTACGCGTGAGCCGCATCGACAAGCCCGAGGCCAGCATGCTCTCGCCCGAGCAGGTGTTCTTCGTGCGCGAAAACCTCAAGCTGCGCTTGCAAGGCGCGCGCCTGGCCCTGCTGGCGCGCCAGTACGAAGCCGCCCGCGCCGACCTGGCCAGCGCCTCCTACACCCTGGGCACGCTGTTCGACCCGGCCTCGCGCCGCACCCAGGCCGCCGCCACGCTGCTGCAGCAAATTCAGGCGCAAACCCGCGCCGCCGAACTGCCGCGCGCCGACCAGACCCTGACCGCGCTGGCCGCCGCCGCCAGCCGGGCCGGCAGCAGCGAAGGACGCTGACCGCCATGCGCGCTGTCCTCTGGCTCGTGGGCCTGTTTGCCGCCGCCGTGGCGCTGGCCCTCTTTGCCGGTGACAACGAAGGCACCGTCACCATCTTCTGGCCGCCGCACCGGGTGGACCTGTCGGTCAACCTCGTCATCGTGCTGCTGGTTGCCGCCTTTGCCCTGCTGCACCTGGCCCTGCGCGGCCTGGCGGCGCTGGCCGAACTGCCCCGCCAGGCGCGCCGCTGGCGCCTGCAGCAGAAAGAGCGCGCCGTGCATGCGCTGCTGCTGGACGCGCTGGTGCAACTGTCCGCCGGCCGCTACCTGCGCGCGCGCAAATCGGCCCGGCACGCCCTGGCGCGCGAGGCCGCGCTGCGCGCCGCTGGCGAGCCGCTGGAACACGCCGCCACGCTGTGCGCGCTGGCCCACCTGGCCGCCGCCGAAAGCGCCCATGCCCTGCAAGACCGGGCGCTGCGCGAACACCATCTGCAGCAGGCGCTGGCGGCGCAGGGCGCAGGCAACGCTTCAGGCGCCGCCCGCCCGCCCGCGCAGGAGCTGCGCGAAGGCCTGCACCTGCGCGCCGCCCGCTGGGCCGTGCAAGAGCGCGACCCCGCCGCCGCGCTCGCCTGGATCGACGGCCTGCCGCATGGCGCGGCGCGGCGCACCCTGGCACTGCGCACCCGCCTCAAGGCCGCGCAGCAAGCCGGGCACACCGCCGCCGCGCTGGACACGGCGCGCCTGCTCGTCAAACACCGCGCCTTCTCCGCTGACGCCGGGCGCAGCCTGGTCCGCAGCCTGGTGGCCGAACGGCTGGCCGACACGCACGACGCCGCCCAGCTTGCCCAGGCCTGGGCCGCGCTGACCCCGGCCGAACGCGCCGAGCCGGAACTGGCGCTGAAAGCCGCCGCGCGCCTGGCCGCGCTGGGCGGCAGCGCAGCCACCGTGCGCGCCTGGTTGCAACCCGTGTGGCAGCCGCTGGCACAGCCCGGCGGCCTGACGCCCGCCCAGCGCGTGGCCCTGGTGCGTGCGCTGGAAGCGGGCTTGCCCGTGAACGAAACCGGTGACGACGCCGATGAAACGCGCCGCGCGGCGCCAGCAAGCAAAGTGGCGGCCACGCCCGGCGGCCAGTCGGATGACGCCACGGCCCGCGACTGGCTGGCCCGCATTGAGGCTGCGCAAAAATCCAACCCGCGCGACCCCGCCCTGCAATACCTGGCCGGTATGGCCTGCCTGCAACGCCAGCTCTGGGGCAAGGCCCAGCTTCTGCTCACCCAGGCCGCGCGCGGCCTGCAAGACGCCGACCTGCGCCGCCGCGCCTGGAGCGCCCTGGCCACCCTGGCCGAACAGCGCGGCGACGAAGCCGCCGCCTTGCAAGCCTGGCGGCAGGCCGCGCAGGAGCGCGTGGAACCCATCTCCCACCGCCTTCCCGGATCCTGACCCGGGAGCGCGTTGGGCGCCGTTTCCACGACAACGGGGCGGCGGCAACCGCTCACGGCACTGGCAGGGCTGCCACAAGCACTGGTTCTAAATTCCTGTGCGGCGGACCCTCAAGCGGATTCGGACGGGATGCAGCACAAGCCACGGGGTATCTACGCGCTATCGCGCGCTATTGGCCGCGTCATGTGTACCAGGTGGCGCCTTGCTGCATCCCAAACCGCTTGTTGCCTGCTCGTTCCGAAATCTTGATCAGGTTCTAAGCAGGCCAGGTGTTCAGGCGCGGCAAAGCCACCCCGGTTTCCGGAAAGCCGCGGCGCGCCATGCCGGGAGCCGCTTCATTCAGCCCATTCCGTTGCGCCGCGCCAGTTCAACGAACAGGCCGGAGTGGTCGAGGTCGCCGTCGCCGTGGGCCACGCCCTGGGCGTACAGGGTTTCGAGCGCGGCGGTGACGGGGGCGTCAAAGCCCATGCGCGCGGCGGTGGCCAGGGCGTTGCGCATGTCCTTGAGCTGCACGGTCATGCGCGCGCGCGGGCTGAAGTCGCGGGTGACCATGCGTTCGCCATGCAGTTGCAGGATGCGGCTTTCGGCAAAGCCGCCGCCAATGGCCTCGCGCACGCGGGCGGGGTCGGCGCCGCCTTTTTCGCACAGCAGCAGCGCCTCGGCCACGGCGCCGATGGTGATGCCCACGATCATCTGATTGGCCAGCTTGGCCAATTGGCCTGCGCCGTGCGGCCCGACGTGGGTGGTGCGGCCCAGCACGCCGAGCACGGGACGGGCGCGGTCCACGTCGGCGGCGTGACCGCCGGCCATGATGGCCAGGGCGCCGGCTTCGGCGCCCACGGTGCCGCCGGAGACGGGGGCGTCCACATGGGCCACGCCGCGTTCGGCCAGCAGGGCGGCATGGTGGCGCGCTTCTTCGGGCTGGATGGAGGCCATGTCCACCACCAGCGCGCCGGGGCGCAGCGCGTGAGCGGCGGGCGGCTGGCCGTCCGTGCTGCCAAACAGCACCTGGTGCACGACCGGGCCGCTTTCCAGCAGGCTGAGGGCAATGTCGGCGGCGGCCAGCGCATCGGCGGCGTGTGTGTGCACTTGTGCGCCGCAGGCGGCCAGTGGTTCGGCCTTGGCGCGGGTGCGGTTCCATACGTGCACGGTCCAGCCGTGGACGGGGGCGGCTTCGCACAGGCGGCGGGCCATGGGCAGGCCCATGTGGCCGGTGCCGAGCAGGGTGATATGCATGGTTTGCAAAGGGGCGCTTGGTTGGGGGCAGTACGGCCTGTGGCCAGGGTAGGGCGGCGATTGTGGCACCTGAGGCATGGCGGCCCGGGGGGCGATCAAAAGTCGAAACAGCAAAGGGAAAAAGGCGGTTGGCGGTCATGCGGATGCCGCGTCAACCGCTTGCGTGAAAAGACATGCCGCGCCCGGGGCATTTGCGACAATGCCCACGCCTGTCTGATGGAGCCTCTTTGCCCCAATATGAGCCGCCGTTTTCCTGACCCGCGCCACCGCCTGCCCGATGCGCAGTGGCTGGAGCGCATGTACAACAACCGTTTGCGCGTGCCGGCGCACGCGCAGCATGCCGCTCGCTGGGAAGCGGCTTCGCGGCAGGCGCGGGACGCGCTGCCGTGCCAGCTGGATCTGGCCTATGGCGAGGGCGCAGGGCAGGTGCTGGATGTGTTCGAGGCGCCGCGCGCCGCAGCGCCGGTGGTGGTGTTCATTCACGGCGGCGGCTGGCGCGGCGGCAGCAAGGCGCAATACGGTTTTGTGGCGGCGGCGCTGCGCCAGATGGGCGCGGCCGTGGTGCTGCCCGATTACGCGCGCTGCCCGTCGCTGGATGTGATGCAGATCACCCTGCAGATGGTGCAGGCGCTGGCCTGGACATGGCGGCACGCCGCCCGCTTTGGCGGCAGTGCGCGGCGCATTCATGTCATGGGGCACGGCGCGGGCGGCCAGCTGGCGGCCATGATGCTGGCTTGCGCGTGGCCGGTGTTCGACCCGGCGCTGCCGCCCCGCCTGGTGCGCGGGGCGATGGGCCTGGCCGGCCTGTATGACCTGGCGCCGCTGATGCATACGCCCAGCATTCAGGAAGCGCTGCGCCTGACGCCCCGGCAGGTGCAATGCGCCAGCCCTGCGCGCCTGCCTGCGCCGCCCAGTGGCCGCCTGCTGGCCGTGGTGGGGGGCGATGAAAGCGGGGAGTACCAGCGCCAGACGCGCCTGATCCAGCAAGCCTGGGGCCGCGCGCGGGTGCCGCAAGCCCTGGCGCTGGCCGGGCTGAACCACTTCAGCCTGCTGGATGCGCTGGCCCAACCGGGGCACCGCCTCAACCGTCTGGCGCGCGAGTTGCTGCGGGGGTAAGCGCCCCCGCCTGTCTGCCTGCGGCCTTGGGGAGACCACTGCCAGCCGGCGCGGAGCGGGCCGCGCCGCCCGGGATCAAACAGCTTTATGAGGCGTATACCAGGTCGCGCAGCGTGAGCGACAGGGCTGGCACGTAAGTGATGATGAGCAGGCAGACCAGCACCACCGCCACGAAAGGCAACAGGTGGCGGACGATGCGGTCCAGCGGGATGCCGGCCACCGTGCAGGCCGCGAACAGGTTCACGCCGAAGGGCGGGGTGATCATGCCCATGGCCAAGTTCACCACCATGATGAGGCCGAAGTGCACGGGATCGACCCCGAAGTGCATGGCCACCGGCGCCAGGATGGGGCCGAGCACGATGATGGCGGCGCTGGTTTCGATGAACATGCCAATGATGAACAGCGCCGCGTTCACGCCCAGCAAGAACAGCACCGGGCTGGTGAGCACCTGTTCCAGCCAGTGGCCAATGGCCTCGGGCACGCCTGCGCGGGTGATGAGAAAGGCGAACAGCCCCGCGTTGGCGATGATGAACATGATGACCGTCGAGGAGATGACCGACTTGCGCAAGATGGCGTACAGGTCTTTCAGCCGGATCTCGCGGTAGATCAGCGTGCCCACGATCAGGGCATACAGCACGGCCACGGCCGATGCTTCGGTGGGCGTGAAAACGCCGCCGTAAATGCCGCCCAGGATGATGACGGGCATCAGCAGCGCCCAGGCGGCCTGGCGGAAGGCGGGCCACAGGCCCAGGCGGCCTTCGCCGTCGTTCTTGCCCCAGCCCTTCCACTTGCAATACAGCCACACGAAGAGCATGAGCGCGCCGCAAACCAGCAAGCCGGGGCCGAAGCCGGCGATGAACAGCTCGCCAATCGATACCTCGGCGGCCACGCCGTAAAGAATCATGGGGATCGAGGGCGGGATGATGACGCCCAGCTCAGCGCTGGTGGCTTGCAGCGCGGCGGCGTAGCTGGTGGGGTAGCCGTGCTTGACCAGCGCCGGAATCAGGATGGCGCCAATGGCGAAGGTGGTGGCCACCGACGAGCCGGAGACGGCCGCGAAGATCATGCAGGTGAGCACGCAGGTCATGGGCAGGCCGCCCTGCACGCCGCCCACGATGCTCTTGGCGAACTCCACCAGGCGGCGCGAGATGCCGCCCGTTTCCATCAGGTTGCCGGCCAGGATAAAGAAGGGAATGGCGGCCAGCGGAAACTTGTTGATGGCGCCGAACATTTCCTTGGCCGACAGCAGCATGTTCGCGTTGCTGGCCTGAATGCCGACAATGGCCGCCAGCCCGATGGACACGGCCACGGAAACGCTGAGCGCGAAGCACAGCACCATGGTGGTGAGCATGGCGGCGGTCATTGCGCGGTCTCCAGTTCAAGGCGGCGGGGGTCAAGAAAGTGGGCGATGATGCCGATGGACGCGAACCCCGCGCCCACGGGCAGGGCCAGATAGGCCCAGAACATGGAGTAATCGTCCAGCCCGGCAATGGTTTGCACGGCGCCGCGGCGGGCGTAGTCCCAGCCCCACCAGATGATCAGCGCCATCAGCGCCAGCGCGGCCAGCGCCACCACGGCATCCAGCACGCGGCGGCCGGCAAAGGGCATGAGGCGGTAGAGCGCGTCCACGCTGACCATGGCGCCTTGGCGAAAGGCAGCGGCGATGCCGAGAAACACCATCCAGATGAGGCTGAAGCGGATCAGCACCTCGGTCCATTCGGCGGGCTGCTCCAGCACGAAGCGGGTGATGATCTGGAACACGCCGAGCGCGGCGGCCATCACCAGCATCAGGCAGGCGCCCAGCAGGGCGCAGCCGGTGGTGAAGCGTTCCAGTTGAAGGAAGCGTTGTTTCATGGCGGATGCTTGGGTCAGGGGCGCCAACGCGGCAGCTGCCGGGCAAGGGGCAGCGGACCGCGCAGCGCGCGCGGCGGATCTGTCTTGAAATGAAAAAGCCCGCCAGCGCAGGTCTGGCGGGCGCTAGACGCTAGCTTAAATATAGCGCCCAGGAGCCCTGGCGCTTTTACTTGAAGTTGCGGATGCGGTCCAGGTTGGCTTTGCCGAATTCTTTTTCGAACTTGGCGTTGGCGCTGGTCAGCGCGGCCTGGAACTTGGCCTTGTCGAGGTTTTCCACCACGTTCATGCCTTTGGCGCGCAAGTCGGCCACGCCCTTGGCATCGTCTTCATCCACGCGCGCGCGGTTGGCTTTGACGCCTTCCTTGGCCGCTTCCAGGAAGGCTTGCTGGTCCGCCGGGGCGAGTTTGTCGAACACGCCCTTGTTCATCACGAAGATGGCGGGCGAGTACACGTGGCCGGTGAGCGAGAGGTGCTTTTGCACCTGGTCGAACTTGGCGGAGATGATGACGGGCAGGGGGTTCTCCTGGCCGTCCACCGTGCCTTGCTGCAAGGCGGTGAACACTTCCGGGAAGGCCATGGGCGTGGTGATGATGCCGAAGGCCTTGTAGGCGGTGATATGCACCGGGTTTTCCATGGTGCGCAGCTTCAGGCCCTTGAGATCCTCTGGCGTGTTCACGGCGCGCTTGCTGTTGGTCATGTGGCGGAAGCCGTTTTCGGCCCAGGCCAGCGCCTTGAAGCCCTTGGACTCGAACTTCTTGAGAATGTCCTGGCCAATGGGGCCGTCCAGCACGGCGCGTGCGTGCGCCTTGTCGCGAAAGAGGAAGGGCACGTCAAGGATCTTGGCCTCGGGCACGAAGTTGGGCACCGGGCCGCTGGAGCTGAAGGCCAGCTCTTGCGTGCCCAGCTGCACCGCCTCGATGGATTCACGCTCGCCGCCCAGCGCGCCGTTGTAGAAGGTCTGGATCTTGTAGCGGCCGTTGGTGCGCTTTTCCACTTCCTTGGCGAAGGTGTCGATGGCGATGCCCTGGTGCGAGTTCTGCGCGGTGGCAATGCTGATCTTCATCGTCGTCTGGGCCGCGGCGCTGGCGGCGATGCCCAGCGTCAAACCAGCGGCCAACATCAGACGGGTCAGTTTCTTCATGGTGTCTCCTGTTACAAAGGTAGGGAAAAGCAAAGAAGCTGATTATCGGCGCAGTGGGGCGGCTGCTCACACAGGGATTGTGCGCATGGCGCCGTACGGGGGCCGCATGCGCCGGGCACAGAGGCAGGCAAGGGTCCTGTGCGCGCACCACCCAAGAAAAAAGCCGCGCCAAAACCAAAAAATGTCTTGGCAGCGGCTGAGGGGGCAAAGGGGTGAAAGCGCCCGGCGGATAGCGCGCCCCGGCGGTTGGCTTACATGCCCGAGTAGTTCGGCCCGCCGCCGCCTTCGGGCGCGACCCAGACGATGTTTTGCGTGGGGTCCTTGATGTCGCAGGTCTTGCAGTGCACGCAGTTGGCGGCGTTGATTTGCAGGCGCTGCGCGCTGCCGCCCTTGGCTTCGTCGGGTACGAACTCGTACACGCCAGCGGGGCAGTAGCGCCCTTCGGGCCCGGCGAATTTGGCCAGGTTCACGTTTACCGGCACGCTGGGGTCTTTCAGCGTCAGGTGCGGGGGCTGGTTTTCCTCGTGGCTGGTGTTGCTGATGAACACGCTGGAGAGGCGGTCGAAGGTGAGCTGGCCGTCGGGCTTGGGGTAGGCAATGGGCTGGCACTCGGCCGCGGACTTGAGCTGCACGTGGTCGGGCTGGTGGCGGTGCAGCGTCCAGGGCGCGTGGCCGCCCAGGGCCTTTTGCTCCAGGCCGTTCATCAGCGTGCCCACCGTCAGGCCCTTCTTGAACCAGTTCTTGAAGTTGCGGTCCTTGTGCAGCTCGTCGTAGAGCCAGCTTTGCTGGAAGGCCTCAGGATAGGTGCCCAGCTCGTCGTGCTGGCGGCCGGCTACTACGGCGTCGTAGGCGGCCTCGGCGGCCAGCATGCCGCTCTTGATGGCGGCGTGGCTGCCCTTGATGCGGCTGACGTTGAGAAAGCCCGCATTGCAGCCCAGCAGCGCGCCGCCGGGGAACACGGTCTTGGGCAGCGCCAGCAGGCCGCCGGCGGTGATGGCGCGCGCGCCGTAGCTGATGCGCTTGGCGTTGACCTTGCCCTCATCATCGGTGAAGTACCACTTCACGCGCGGGTGCGTTTTCCAGCGCTGGAACTCCTCGAAGGGGCTGAGGTAAGGGTTCTTGTAGTTCAGGCCCACCACATAACCGCAATAGACCTTGTTGTCCTCGGCGTGGTACATGAAGGCGCCGCCGTAGGTCATTTCGTCCATGGGCCAGCCGGCGGTGTGCATGACGAAGCCGGGGCTGTGGCGGCTGGGGTCGATCTCCCACAGCTCCTTGATGCCGATGGCGTAGCTCTGCGGGTCGCTGTCGGCATCGAGCTTGTAGCGCTCAATGAGCTGGCGGCCCAGCTGGCCGCGCGAGCCTTCGGCGAACAGGGTGTACTTGGCGTGCAGCTCCATGCCGAGCTGGAAGTTCTCGGTCGGCTCGCCATTCTTGCCGATGCCCATGTTGCCCGTGGCCACACCCTTGACGCTGCCGTCGTCGTTGTAAAGCACCTCGGCCGCCGGGAAGCCGGGAAAGATTTCCACGCCCAAGCTTTCGGCCTGCTGTGCCAGCCAGCGCACCAGGTTGCCCAGGCTGAGAATGTAGTTGCCGTGGTTGTTGGCGAAGGCGGGCAGCAGCGGGCCGGGCACGCGGGCGCCGCCTTTTTCGCTCAGGAACACGTAGGCATCGTCCAGCACGGGCTGGTGCAGCGGCGCGCCTTTTTCCTTCCAGTCGGGAATCAGCTCGGTCAGCGCGCGCGGGTCCATCACCGTGCCGGCCAGGATGTGCGCGCCCGGTTCCGAGCCTTTTTCCAGCACCACCACCGACACGTCCTGGCCTTTCTCGGCGGCCAGTTGCTTGAGGCGGATGGCGGCGGACAGGCCGGCGGGGCCGCCGCCGACGATGACCACGTCGTACTCCATGGCCTCGCGCGGGCCGTATTGCTCCAGAATGGCTTGAGGTGTCATGGCACTCCTTTGTCTCTCGCGGGATTTAGATAATGCAGCGCCTGACAACCGGCCATGCGCTCTGCCTGTGTCACGGATTGTATGCATGGCCCTGCGCATCACGCTGCAAAAAAAGGAGTTTGCAATGAGCTACAGCATCGATCTTTCTGGCCGGGTGGCCCTGGTCACGGGCGCTTCAGGGGGCTTGGGGGCGCAATTCGCGCGCACATTGGCCCGTGCGGGCGCGGGGGTGGTGCTGGCCAGCCGGCGCCTGGAGCGGCTGAAAGACTTGCGCGCCCGTATCGAAGGCGAGGGCGGCGACGCGCATGTCGTGGAATGCGATGTGACGGATGTCGCTTCCATCCGCGCCGCCGTGGCGCACGCTGAAACCGAGATGGGCTCCATCGACATCCTGGTGAACAACTCGGGCGTGTCCACCACGCAGCGCCTTCAGGACGTGGTGCCGGAGGACTTTGACTTCACTTTCGGCGCCAACGTGCGCGGCGCTTTCTTCATGGCGCAGGAAGTGGGCAAGCGCATGGTGGCGCGCGCCCGCGGCGCGGCACCCGGCAGCTACACGGGCGGGCGCATCATCAACATTGCCAGCATGGCCGGGCTGAAAGCAGTGCTGCAAATCGGGGTCTATTGCATGAGCAAGGCCGCCGTGATCCACATGACGCGCGCGATGGCCCTGGAGTGGGGGCGCTTTGGCATCAATGTCAACGCCATCTGCCCCGGCTACATCGACACTGAAATCAACCACCACCACTGGCAGACCGAACAAGGCCAGAAACTGGTCAACATGCTGCCGCGCAAGCGCGTGGGCGCGCCGCAGGATCTCGACGCACTGCTGGTCATGCTTGCCAGCGACCAGAGCCACTTCATCAACGGCGCCATCATCACGGCGGATGACGGTTTTTCGCTGTAAAAGCTGTGGCAGGTAGGAATGGGATGACGGCCAGGCGGGCTTTGGCCGGATAGCCAGCGACGGCGGCGCTTGTGACAATTCTGTTTTCAACATTGTTCAAGCAAAGGAACCCCGCCGAATGATCTACAGGGACTCGATTCGCGAAAAGGAATTTCTCCGACTGGCCGCCGAACGCGGCGTTTGTGTTTCCATCTTCTTGCCCACCACGCGCCTGACGCAAGAAGCCCAGGGCGACCGCATTCAGCTCAAGAACCTGGCCAAGGAAGCACTGACCCAGGCGGAAGCCATTGCCGACAAGCGCGCCATTCGCGACATGCAGAGCCACCTGGAAGAGCTGGAAGCCGACGACGACTTCTGGGCTCATCAGGCCTACGGTCTGGGTGTGCTGGTCACTCCGGAAAAAATTCGCACCTACCGCCTGGCCTACAGCGTGGAAAGCGCCGCCGAGGTGAGCGACCGTTTCTACCTGAAGCCGCTGGTGCCCGCGCTGCGTCCCAAATCCGCCTATGTGCTGGCGCTGGCGCAAAAAGCCGTCAAGCTCTATGAGTTCACCCCCGCCCGTGAGCTGGTGGAAGTGAAAGTGCCCGATCTGCCTGCCGACTTCAGCGACGCCACCGGCCGTACGCAGCAGCGCGACAAGGCGCCGGCCCGCAAGCTGGAAGGTGAAGAAGGCCACAAAGTGCTGCTCACACAGTTCTTGCGGGCGGTGGAAAAAGCCGTGCGCCCGGTGGTCAGCGGCAGCCATGTGCCGCTGGTGCTGGCCGCCACGGCAGAGCTGCAGGCCATTTACCGCTCGCTCAACCATTACGACTTGCTGGCCGACGAATCGTTTGACGGCAGCCCTGACAACCTGCCCGAAGAAGAACTGCGCAAGGCCATGATCCCGATCGTGCAGAAACTGCGCCAGGATCGCGTGGACCGCTGGGTGGAGCAGTACGAGCAGCGCAAGAACGACAACCGCGCCATTGCCGACATGGCCACCATTGCCAAGCTGGCCAGCCAAGGGCAAGTGAGCGATCTGCTGGTTGACGCTGACCAGGTGCAGTACGGCACCGTCAACGACACGGGCGTGCTGACCCTGACCGACGAGCGCAGCGCCGAAAGCTATGACGTGATCGACGAGATCATGGTGCGCGTGATGGAAGCAGGCGGCGAAGTGCTGGCCGTGCGCAAGGGCGAAGATGCGCCCGAGGCGCTGATGCCCATGGCGGCCGTGCTGCGCTGGGCCTGAGAGGCTCCTTCAGCCGCCTGTGGTGGGCGTTGGGGCATGTGGGCTTCATAAAGGCCCACGTTTTCAAAGTCACTTTCTTTGCCTCTTGCCTCTTTGTGCGCCCAGATAAAAGGCACATGATCTGCCCTGAAAACAGGACAGTCATGTGCTTTTTTGCGTATGCACGGGCGTCGCAAGCAAGCCGCCGTGCTACTCAAAGCAAAAGGGCGCAGGTGTAGTTCACCGGATCATCTGCAACAAACGGCTTGGGCAGTTCTGTGGGGCGCTAGCTGGGCAAGAGCCTGGCGTTGTGCCAGCATGGCATGGCACTACTGAACCCTGTCGGAGAAAGAGCGCAGGCTCGAACGGTTTTTTCCCTGTCAAAGCTGTTTGACCATGAGCAGCTTGTCGCAGTAGCGCTCGCCCAGCTTGATGGCGCGGGGCAGCAGGCCATAGCGCACGAAGCCCGCGCCTTCATACAGCTTGACGGCGGCCGTGTTGCTGGCGGTAACGCTGAGCACGATGTGCTCCAGCCCGTGCAGCTGGCGCACGAGCCGGTCGAACTGGCGCAGCAGCGCCTTGCCTATGCCGCGCCCGCGTGCGCCGGGGGTGATGATCATGCCGGCCAGCGTGGCTTCGTGGCGTTTTTTCAGGCGCGCCTGGCGTTCGCACACCACGGCGCCCAGCAGGGCGCCGTCGGGCGCGAAGGCGCCGAGGATGAAGTGGTCGTCGGGCGGCTGGCCCAGGCGCGTGGCGTAGGAGGCCGCGGGCAGGGCGCTGGCAGTGTCGAAGTCGGAGGTGAAGGCTTCGGGGTCGCTTCGCAGGCCGGCGTCGCGCAGGGCCTTGTAGGCGGGCAGATCGGCGTCAGTCAGCAGGCGGATGGTGGCGGGCATGCGTGTCTCCTTTGGCTGTAGTTCGGCGCGCACTTCAAGCCGGATTTTCAGGGCTGGCACAAGTATCCCTGCGCGGACGCCGTGGGCCCACGCATGGGCCATGCGGGTGTACGATGCGGCGCATTTTTCCGGCGGCCAGGCGTTTGGTTGGCCCAGGGGCGCTGTGCGGGGCGGCGCCTGGCGGGTGGGGCCGCAGGCTATTCTTTTCTTTTTTCTATGTGGACGGGCATCTTGGCTGGCCTGGGCGCGGGGGCGCTGTGGGGCATCGTGTTTCTGGCGCCGAAAGCGCTGCCCGGCTTTGCGGCGCTGGATGTGACAGCCTCGCGCTTTGTTGTTTACGGTCTGGTCGCTGTCGCCATGATGGCCTGGCGGCTGAACATGCGCCGCCTGCCCAGTTGGCGGCATGCATTGGCAGCGCTGGGGCTGTCGGTGCTGGGGTTCACGGGTTACTACCTGCTGCTGGTGCTGGCCATACGCGACATGGGCGTGGCCATGCCGGCGCTCATCATTGGCACCATTCCCATCTGGGTCATGCTGCTGGGCAAGCCGCAAGGCTTGCGGTGGGGCGCCTTGCTGCCAGGGCTGGCGCTGACGGCTGGCGGCCTGTGGTTGATGGCTGTCTCACCGGCTCCCTACCATGCCACGGCTAATTCAGCCGTGCCTGCGAATGACGGGCGTGGCTGGCTATGGATTTTGATAGCCCTGGCCAGCTGGACGGCTTTTGCCCTGCTCAATGCTGCCTGGCTCAAGCGCCATCCGCACGTTCATGCAGGTGACTGGGCGAACTGGCTGGGCTTGGCGACCGGGCTGGGCGGACTGTGGCTCTGGCTGGCGGCTGGCACGCCCTTGGCGCAGCTGGCAGCCATGCCGGACATCGGTTTGTTTGTGCTGATGGCGCTGGCGATGGGCTTTGGTTCAAGCTGGCTGGCCACGGTGCTGTGGAATGTGGCCAGCCAGCGCCTGCCTGCCAGTCTGTGCGGCCAGCTCATTGTCAGTGAAACCCTGTTCGCGCTGCTTTATGCGTTTGCGTGGGATGGCTCATGGCCCAGCGCTGCGCAATGGCTGGCAGTGCTTCTTTTCACGCTGGGCATCCTGGCCTCGATACGCGCCCACCGATAATCCGGGGCTTTTTTCCGCAAACCCGTCCAAGCCAACCGCCCATGCGCATCGACCTGCCCGAACAAAAGAAGCTCGTTTTTGAAGCCCGCTACCCTATCCGCTGGGGGGACATGGATGCGCTCGGCCATGTGAACAACACGGTGTATTTCCGCTATCTCGAAAGCGCACGCGTGGACTGGTTTCAGAGCATTGGTTTCAAGCTGGAAGCGCAGGGCGCAGGGCCGGTCATCGTCAATGCCTTCTGCAACTTTTACCGTCAATTCGAATACCCTGGCGATGTGTTGCTGAAGATGTACGCCAGCGACCCGGCCCGCGCCACTTTCGAGACGTGGGCCACCATGGAAAAGGCCGAGGCGCCAGGGCAAATATGCGCAGCCGGTGGCGCCACCGTGATCTGGGTGGACTTTGCGACGCAGAAAGCCACGTCGCTGCCGGAGTGGCTGCGCGCCATGGTCACGGTCAACGATCTGCCGGCTCCGCCCGCATCAGGCCCCATCACGCCGCGAGGCTGATCGCCAGCTGATTCAGCTTGGCCACAGGCTAGCGCCGCCGCAGGCTGGATGGTGCCAAGGAAAAGCCCGTGGCTTGCGAGCCATGGTTGAGGCGCCGTGCGGCATAGGCCGCAGCCCATTCCAATCGCTGGTTGCCTAACTCGCGCCGAGATCTTGAACAGGTTCGGAGCAAAAACGTCTCTCACCCGCCATGCGCCTGCCTGTGCTTTACACCTTCCGCCGCTGTCCTTATGCCATGCGCGCGCGCTGGGCTTTGCATGTGGCCGGGGTAGCCTTGCGCCAGTGCGAGGTAGCACTGCGTGACAAACCGCCAGCTATGCTGGCGGTGTCGCCCAAGGGCACGGTGCCTGTTCTGGTGTTGCCTGATGGCGCGGTGATCGACGAGAGCCTGGACATCATGCGGTGGGCGCTGGCGAGGCACGATCCCGAAGGCTGGCTGACGCCGCAGCAAGGCTCGCTGGAGGCGATGCTGGCGCTGATTGCCAGCTGCGAGCAAGATTTCAAGCCCCATCTGGACCGCTACAAATACCCCGTGCGCTACCGCTGCGAATGGGCCGGGGCTGACGAACCAGGCTTTTCCCAGGCCCATTTTGAGCAGGGCTTGGGCTTCTTGCATGCACTGTCGCAGCGACTGAGCCTACAGGGTGGGGCGGCCGGAGAGGGGGGTGGATTCGGGCTGTTCGGCCCCCAGCCCGCATTGGCTGACATCGCCATCGTGCCCTTCGTGCGGCAGATGGCCAGGCATGACCCCGCACGCTTTGCCCAGCGCGCCCCGGCTGAGGTAGGGCGGTGGATGCAAGCCTTGCTGGCGCGGGATGACTTCGAAAGCATCATGCGCAAGCCAGCGGCGGGCGCTTGAAAAGCGGCCGATCACCAAGGCCGGAAGAAAAACCACTCAAAAAAAAGCCACGGCGCGTGTACGCCGTGGCTTGCATCAAAAAGAGCCGAAGCATGCGCACCGCTGGCGCAATGCGCATGCCTGCCGCAGTTTTGCCGAATCTCGGCTGCGGCTTTTAATGGCTTAGTGGAACTGCTCTTCCTCGGTCGAGCCGGTCAGCGCCTTCACGCTGGAGGAGCCGCCCTGGATGACGGTGGTCACGTCGTCGAAGTAGCCCGCGCCCACCTCCTGCTGGTGGGACACAAAGGTGTAGCCCTGCTCGCGCGCGGCGAACTCGGGCTCCTGGATCATTTCCACGTAGTGCTTCATGCCCTCGCCGCGCGCGTAGGCGTGGGCGAACTTGAAGGTATTGTACCAGTTGCTGTGGATGCCCGCCAGCGTGATGAACTGGTACTTGTAGCCCAGTGCGGAGAGCTCGTCCTGGAACTTGGCGATGGTGGCGTCGTCCAGGTTCTTCTTCCAGTTGAAGGAGGGCGAGCAGTTGTACGAGAGCAGCTTGCCGGGGTACTTGGCGTGCACGGCCTGGGCGAACTCGCGCGCAAAGCCCAGGTCGGGCGTGCCGGTCTCGCACCACACCAGATCGGCGTAGGGCGCGTAGGCCACGCCGCGGCTGATGGCTTGCTCCAGGCCGTTCTTGACACGGAAGAAGCCCTCTTGCGTGCGCTCGCCGGTCAGGAAGGGCTTGTCGTTGGCGTCGTGATCGCTGGTCAGCAGGTTGGCGGCCTCGGCGTCGGTGCGGGCCAGCACGATGGTGGGCACGCCCATCACGTCGGCGGCAAAGCGCGCGGCGATCAGCTTCTCGACGGCTTCCTGCGTGGGCACCAGCACCTTGCCGCCCATGTGGCCGCACTTCTTCACGGCGGCCAGCTGGTCCTCGAAGTGCACGCCGGCCGCGCCTGCGGTGATCATGTTCTTCATCAGCTCAAACGCGTTGAGCACGCCGCCAAAGCCCGCTTCCGCGTCGGCCACGATGGGCAGGAAGTAGTCGATGAAGTCCTTGTCGCCAGGGCCGATGCCGCGGCCCCACTGGATCTCGTCGGCGCGCTTGAAGGTGTTGTTGATGCGGCGCACCATGGTGGGCACCGAGTCGTAGGCGTACAGCGACTGGTCGGGGTACATGGTCTCAGAGGTGTTGCCGTCGGCGGCAACTTGCCAGCCCGACAGGTACACGGCCTCCAGCCCGGCCTTGGCCTGCTGCATGGCCTGGCCGGCGGTGATGGCGCCAAAAGCGTTCACATAGCCCTTCTTGGCGCCGCCGTTGACCTTGGCCCAGAGCTTTTCCGCACCCTGGCGGGCCAGCGTGTACTCGATGTGCTGGCTGCCGCGCAGGCGCACCACGTCAGCGGCGCTGTAGTTGCGCTTGATGCCTTTCCAGCGGGGGTTCTCGGCCCAGTCTTTCTCCAGGGCGGCAATTTGTTGTTCGCGGCTAAGCGGTTGGTTGGACATGAAATGCTCCATTGAAATGTTGAAGAAATGGGAAAAGGGGCAGGCCGGCGCGGGCATCGGGCAAGGCGGTTGACTGCGACGACGTGCCAGAACGGGACGGCTTGGGGCAATCATAACTCTTATACAAGACATTCGGCAAGTCTTATGTCTTATATAAGACAAATAAATTTGTCTTTGAATATCAATGGCTTGGCATTTTATTTTCTCATTGTGGGATGTTGTTTTTTATATTGAGAAAAAGAGGATGCCATTCAAGAACACCGTGAGTAGGGCACGGGGCGGGCCGTCCGCCGCCGTGCAAGAATGCCCGGCTTGGGCTGGCACGCCGGGTTGCCCGGACTGAGCATTGCTTATCGCACGCATGTCTTGCAAAGCGGGGGAGCGCCTCTTTTCCTGGCTGTGGTGACGCAGGCTTGGCTAGCTCCCCCCCCCGATTGACTGTCGTTTTTCTTTCCCCTCCATGCAAATTTCGACCTGGAACGTCAATTCCCTGACTGCGCGCCTGCCGCATGTGCTTGACTGGCTGGCCCAGCAGCCGGTGGATGTGCTGGCACTGCAGGAGCTGAAGATGACGGATGACAAGTTCCCGTTTGACGCCTTGCGCGATGCGGGCTATGAGGCATGCGCGTTTGGCCAGAAAACCTACAACGGTGTGGCCTTGCTGGTGCGTCAGCCCCTGGCCGCCATGGAGGTGGTCAGGGGCATTCCAGGCCTGGATGACCCCAGTGCGCGGGTCATTGCCGCCACGGTGGAGACAGCGGGCGGGCCGCTGCGCATCGTCAATGGCTATTTTGTGAACGGACAGGCGCCCGGCACCGACAAGTTCGACTACAAGATGCGCTGGTTGCAGGCATTGCATGGCTGGCTCAGAGAAGATCTGTCACGCCATCCCCGGCTGATCCTGCTGGGCGACTTCAATATCGCCCCTGAAGACAGGGACAGCCACGACCCGGTTGGCCTGGCCGAAACCATCCACCACACCACGCAGGAGCGGCGCCATTTTCAGGCGCTCCTCGGGTTGGGTCTGCATGACGCGTTCCGCCTGTTCGAGCAGCCCGAAAAAAGCTTTTCCTGGTGGGACTATCGCCAATTGGGCTACCAGAAAAACCGCGGCCTGCGCATCGACCACATTCTGGTCAGTACGGCGCTGCGCCCCCAGGTGGCGGCCTGCGCCATTGACCGTACGCCGCGCAAGTGGCCCAAACCCAGCGACCACGCCCCGGTCACGGCGACGCTGCGCGTGTGAGCTGCACGAGCTGGCACGGCTGCGCCGCGCATCAAAAAGCCTGTGCCACTGGTGACACAGGCTGAAGGGGCAGGTAGCGCAGCCAAGGCGTGCGGCAATGCCGCGTGTGCTGCGTGTGTAGAGAGAGCGCCACGCTGCACACACCGGCAAAGCGCCGCGCCCCGTGCGCCCTGTTGGGCGCGCTGGCGAGCCGTGGCGAACCCTGGCAAACAGGGTGGGGTGAACTAACTACCCCGGTGCCACAGCCAACCGGCGGACAGGGCGTGAAAACGCTGCCTGCCCGCCGTGGGCTCTGCCGGCTGGTTTTATTTCTTGGCTGGCTTGGCGGCCGAGGCGGGCGTTGCCGGCATCGCAGGCTTGCCTTGGGCGGTGGTGGCCGCAGTCGCAGGCTTCTGGGCGGCAGCCTTGGCGCGGGCGGGCTTGGCGCCCGGGTAAGACGCCCCACCGACCGTCAGGCCGGCTTCAGAGAGCTTGGCGGCGCTTTTGTCGCCCACGCCCTTGACGCGCGCCTTCAGATCCGCCCAATCCTTGAAAGGCGCCTTCTTGCGCTCATCCAGAATGCGCGCCGACATGGCGGGGCCAATGCCCTTGACGCTGTCCAGATCCGCCGCCGAGGCGGTGTTGACATCGACAGCAGCCCAGGACAAGGCCGCGTACAGCATGGCCAGAGCGGCCAGGATTTTCTTGAACATGGCGTTTTCTCCTTTTTCAGACAAGTTCCGGCTGGTTCGCCGCCGGCAAGGCGTTGCCACGCGACCGTGGCAGGGGCGGCACATGCGCTGACGGCTCGCTTGGACGCGCCGGATACAGTGTAGTGTTTGGATTCTTTTTGGAGTCAGAGGCGGTGTGAAAAAGTGGCCGGGCTGGCGAGCTGGAGCGCCTTGCAGGCGTTTGCCGCGCATTTGCCTTTCATATGCACGGCTTTTCTTGCGTGTTCAGGCCGGATCGGGGCGATCAAGTCCCTTTGTCGGAATGGGTCTGGCTTCAACGAACGCCAGCATTGTTTGAACCATGCGCCGCAAATGCGGCTGCACCTGGGCCGCCACGTCCGGCAGGTAGCCGAAGGGCGGCGCTTCCTGCATGTAGCTGCACTGGGTCATCTCCAGCTGAACGGCGTGCACGCCGCGTTCGGGCTGGCCGTAGCGGCGGGTGATGTAGCCGCCCTTGAAGCGGCCGTTGAGCACGCTGCTGTAGCCGGGCGCCTGGCGGGCGATGTCAAGCAAGCGCTCAGCCAGCGCGGGCGCGCAACTTTGCCCATCGGCGGTGCCCAGGTTCAGGTCAGGCAGGCGGCCTTCAAAAAAGCGCGGCAGCACGGAGCGGATGGAGTGCGCGTCCCACAGCGCGGCGCAGCCGTGCTGCTGGCGCAGGCGGTCAAGCTCTGCGGCCAATTGGTTGTGGTAGGGCTGCCAGATGGCGGCGCGGCGGTCCTGGACTTCGGCCGCATCGGGCTGCAGGTCAGGGCTGCGGTACAGCGGGGTGTCGTCGAAGCTGTCCACGGGGCACAGGCCGGTGACGCTCTGGCCGGGGTAGAGGCTGCTGTCATCGGGCGGGCGGTTCAGGTCGATGACATAGCGCGAATGCGTGGCCACGAGCACGGAGGCGCCCAGCGCGTCGGCAAAGTCGTACAGGCGCTCCAGGTGCCAGTCGGTGTCGGGCGTCTGGCGCGCTTCGTCGGTCAGGCGCGCGTGCACGCAGGGCGGCAGGTAGGTGCCCACGTGCGGCATGGAGATGAGCAGGGGGCGGCTGCCCTGGCGGAAGTGAAACGGCGGCTGGTCGGTGTCGAAGGGCATGTTCATTCCTGTGCGGCGAGCAGCCGCGCGCGGGTGGCGATGAAGTCGCGGCGGGCGCGTTCGTGCAGTGCGTGGCGGCCGCCCTGCACGCGGCGCTGGCCGGCGCTCCAGGTTTCGGCGATGGAGCTGCTGCGGCTGCTGGCGAAGACATGGGCGGCCAGCATGTCCTGCGGCGGCAGCCCGTCCAGGGCCGGGTGGCGCGCGTCGAGCACCACGAAGTCGGCCTGCTGACCCACGGCCAGGCCGGCCACGGGACGGCCCGTGGCCTGGGCGCCGCCACGCAGCGCGGCCAGCGTCAGCGCCGTGGCCGTGTGCGGCTGGGCGGCGTCGGCGCCGGCATTGCGGACGTGGGTGCGCAGGCGCTGGCCGTATTCGAGCAGCATCAGCTCCTCGGCCGCGTTGACGCAGACGTGGCTGTCCGAGCCGATGCCCCAGGCGCCGCCGTGACCGCGCCAGCGGGCCAGGTCGAACAGGCCGTCGCCCAGGTTGGCCTCGGTGCTGGGGCACAGGCCGGCCACGGCGCCGCTGCGGGCGGCGCGGGCGTATTCGGCCTCGTCCATGTGGGTGGCGTGCACCAGGCACCAGCGCGCGTCCACCGGGACGTGCTCCAGCAGCCAGGCCACGGGGCGCTGGCCGCTCCATGCGATGCAGTCCTCGACTTCTTTCAGTTGCTCGGCAATGTGGATGTGCACCGGCGCGCCGGCGTCCAGGGCGTGCAGGCCCGCCACGGCTTCGTGCAGGGCCTGGGGCGGCACGGCGCGCAGCGAATGCGGCGCCAGGCCCAGGCGCGCCTGCGGCCCGGTGCAGGCGGGGCGCAGCGCGTCCAGCAGGCGCAGCATGGCGGGCGTGTCGTGCAGAAAGCGGCGCTGGGCCGGGCTGGGCGGCTGGCCGCCAAAGCCGCTGCTCTGGTACAGCACGGGCAGCAGGGTGATGCCCATGCCGGTGGCCTGCGCCGCCTGCAGCAGCGCCTGGCTGAGCAGGGCGGGCGGGGCGTAGGGCTGGCCGCCGGGCTGGTGGTGCACGTATTGGAATTCGCACACGCTGGTGTAGCCGGCCTCCAGCATTTCGGCGTACAGCCAGGTGGCGATAGCCTGCATGGCGGGCGGATCGAGCCGGGCGGCAAAGCGGTACATCAGCGTGCGCCAGCTCCAGAACGAGTCTTGCGCGGTGGCGCGGTATTCAGCCAGCCCGGCAAAGGCGCGCTGGAAGGCGTGCGAGTGCAGGTTGGGCATGCCGGGCAGCAGGGGGCCGGCCGCCTGCGGCGCCGCCGGGTCGGCGGGGGCGTGCGGCCGCACCTCGGTCAGCCGGCCGCTGGCGTCCCAGTGCAGACGCACGTCGCGCGCCCAGCCCTGGGGCAGCAGGGCGTGCGGGGCAAAGAGGGTGCCGCCGTTCATGCCGCCCCCTTGGCGATGCGGCCTTGGCGCACCACGGCGCGCACCGGGCGCTGGCCGAACCAGTAGGCCAGCTCGGCCGGCTCTTGGACCGCCCACAGCACGAAGTTGGCGGGCAGGCCAGCGGCGATGCGCCCGTGCGTGTCTTGCAGGCCCAGGGCGCGCGCGGCGTGCGTGGTCACGCCGTCCAGCGCCTCGGGCACCGTGAGGCGAAACAGCGTGCAGGCCATGTTGAGCATGAGCAGCAGGCTCAAGCAGGGCGAGGTGCCGGGGTTATGGTCAGTGGACACGGCCATGGGCACGCCGGCGGCGCGCAGCGCCTCGATGGGCGGCAGGTGCGTGTCGCGCAGCGTGTAGTAGGCGCCGGGCAGCAGCACGGCCACGGTGCCGGCGGCGCGCATGGCGACAATGCCTTCGGGCGAGAGGTGTTCGATGTGGTCGCACGACAGCGCGCCGTAGCGCGCGGCCAGCGCCGCGCCGCCCATGTTGCTGAGCTGCTCGGCATGCAGCTTGACGGGCAGGCCCAGCGCCTGCGCGGCCTGGAACACGCGCTCGGTCTCGGCCAGCGAGAAAGCGATGTGCTCGCAGAACACGTCCACCGCGTCCACCAGCCCCTCGGCGTGCAGCGCGGGCAGCATGTCGTGGCACACGTGGTCGATGTAGTCGCCGCTGCGGCCGGCGTATTCGGGCGGCAGGGCGTGCGCGCCCAGGAAGGTGGCGCGCACCGTCACGCCGAAGGCCTGGCCCAGCCGGCGCGCCACGCGCAGCTGCTTGCGCTCGTGCGCCAGCGTCAGGCCGTAGCCGGACTTGATTTCGATCGCGCACACGCCTTCGTCCAGCAGCCCGGCCAGGCGCGCGGCGGCGCTGTCGAACAGCGCGTCCTCGCTGGCTTCGCGCGTGGCGCGCACGCTGGCAACGATGCCGCCGCCGGCGCGGGCCACTTCCGCATAGCTGGCGCCGGCCAGGCGCATGGCGAACTCGCCCGCGCGCTGGCCGCCATAGACCAGGTGGGTGTGGCAGTCGATCAGCCCGGGCGTGACCAGCGCGCCGCCGCCCGCGTGGCGCGGGCCCTGGGCGTGCTGCGCCGGCAGATCAGCCGCGGGCCCCGCCCAGGCGATGCGCCCGCCCTGCACGGCAATGGCGGCGGGCTGCTGCGGTTGGGTATGCAGGCGCACATCGGTCCACAGGCCGTCGGCCAGTGGCAGGCTGTTGAAGTCGAAAGCGTGGGGGTTCATGTTCATCTTCAGGCGGCGTCGATGCAGACCTGGATCAGACAGGCATGTGAGTCGCTGGAGTCATTGCTGGCGTAGGCGCGCAGGGCGGGGGATGTGTCGGCATCGGCCCACCACAGGCCCTGGCCGGGCTGCAAATGGGGCGCTGGGCTTTGGTCGGCCTGAAGCTGCCAGTGCCCGCGCCAGGCCAGCAGCAGGCCGTGCGGGCTGGGCGGCAGGTCGTGCGTCATGGACGGCTGCGCACGGTGCACCAGCACGCGCCCGCTCATGCGCTGGCGCCGCAGCATCAGGTTGAAGTCCTGCGTGGGGCCATCCAGCAGATCGCAGTGCAGCGCGGTATCGCCGGTAAAAGCGAAGGGCTGCAGAGGCTGGTCGATGCGCTTATTCAGGCTGCCGTCATCGGCGCGCAAGGCCATGCCCGCACCGTCCAGCAGCATGATCACGCGGTCCACCCCGCCAAACACCGAGAACGGCCCCGATGCGGCAATGGTGGCGATGCTCACGCGCCAGTCAAAGTCATCCAGCCCGGCTGCTGGCGGCCAGCAGGCCAGCGGCAGCGTCTGCCCGCCGCCGTTCTTCCAGGGCGCGGGGGCGATGCTGTCCAGGCTGAATTGCTGCCACATGGGGGTCATGTCCTGTTGGCTTGTTGACGCCGGCTCCCTCTGGGGGAGGGCAGGGGGGACAAACATGCGCCGCCTGCCCTCACCCCGGCCCTCTCCTGTATGGACCGGAGACATAGGTAACAGGAGTACGAAGACATAGGTGACACTTTTCCCGTCGAATTGACGGAGTAAGCCTGTGCCTTGGA
>RQYR01000018.1 GCA_003859965.1 Comamonadaceae bacterium OH2545_COT-014
CATATCGGCGCAGGCTCATATCGGCGCAGGCTCATATCGGCGCAGGCTCATATCGGCGCAGGCTCATATCGGCGCAGGCGATGTGAAGGCCGCGCAGCAGGCCGTGCCGCAGCCAAAACCCTTGCGCGTTCGCGCGAGTCGCTCGGCATTGCCGGGCGACCGGCAGCGGCGGATGCCGGTGCCGCCGAGGCATGAGCCTCGGGCGTGGAAGCTCAGGGCTGGAGGTTGGGGGCGTCAGGCGTCACCTGACTCTTTCTGACTCTTTACTTGGCGAATCCTCCACGGCGGCGCGCAGCACGCGGCGCACCACGTCTGCGCTGAAGCCGCGGGCGGCCAGAAAGCGAGCCTGCCGGGCGCGATCAGCAGGATCGGTGGCAGGCGCACCGAACTTTTTCTGCCAGACGGCCTGGGCGCGCGACTGCTCGGTGGCCCGCAGGGTTTCGGCAGCTTCCTGCAGCGTATCGGCTGAGACTCCCTTGGCGCGCAGCTCCTGCAGCACGCGCGCTGACCCTAGCCGGGGCGCGCGGCGGTGCAGCACCGAGGCGGCCACACGCGCTTCGCTGATGAGGCCCTTGGCGGTCAGTTCGTCGAGCGCACGGGTCAATTCCTCCAGGGTGCCAGCGTGCGGAGCCAGCTTGCGTTCCAGCTCGGCGCGCGAGTGTTCGCGCTGTGACAGCAAACGCAGTGCGCGGCCTTTGAGTGAGAGGGTGGGGGCGGGCATGATGGTGGTGCAAGGGCGGCAACATACAATACACGGTTTCATGCGGCGCCCTGTGCGGGCGGCCGCTCTGCGCCAGGCAGCGATCAAGGCTGCCGATTTCCCCTGATTTTTTGGAGCCTGCCGGTGTTCATCTCAACCGCTTTTGCCCAAACCGCCCCTGCCGCTGCCGATGCCAGCGCCACATCTTCACTCATGAGCATGCTGCCGCTGGTGCTGATGTTCGTGGTGCTGTACTTCATCATGATCCGTCCGCAGATGAAGAAGCAGAAGGAGCACCGCGCCATGATCGACGCGCTGGCCAAGGGCGACGAGGTCATGACCGCGGGCGGCCTGATGGGCCGCGTGACGCAGCTGGCCGAAGGCCACCTCACGCTGGAAGTGGCCCGCGGTGTTGAAGTGCAGATGCAACGCAGCGCCGTGGTGCAGGTGCTGCCCAAAGGGACGCTGAAATAAAAAAGACGGGGCCGCCGCGCCCCGTCTGTGGGGCGTGCGGCGCTGGCCTTGCAAAGTGCGCGGCCCCGTTGCCAGCCTCTCCAGCTTTTTCTCGCCCGCCCTCTGATGCGGGCTTTTTCATGAAAACCGTTTTCGCATGAACCGCTACCCGCTCTGGAAATACGCGATCATTGTCATCTCCCTGCTGGTGGGCGTGATCTACACGCTGCCCAATTTCTTCGGGGAGGCGCCTGCGGTTCAGGTTTCGGCCGGCAAGGTCACGACCAGGGTGGACAGCGACACGCTGGCGCGCGTGGAGAAAGCCTTGCAGGAGGCCGGCGTGCAAGCCGACAGCCTGGCGCTGGAGGGTGCTTCCGTGCGCGCGCGCTTCGGCTCCACCGACACGCAAATCAAGGCCAAGGATGTCATTGAGCGCGCCCTCACGCCCAACCCGGCCGATCCCGCCTACATCGTGGCCCTGAATCTGGTGCCGCGCTCGCCGGCCTGGCTGGAAGCGCTGGGCGCCAAGCCCATGTATCTGGGGCTGGATTTGCGCGGCGGGGTGCACTTCATGCTGCAGGTGGACATGCGCACGGCCATCACCAAGCGTCTGGATGCATTGGCCAGCGACATCCGGCTGCTGCTGCGCCAGCAAGGGGTGCGCAGCGTGCCGGTCAGCCGTGAAGGCCATGCCATCGAAATCCGCGCGCGCGATGCGCAGGCGCTGGAGGCGGCGCGCCGCGTCATCACCAGCCACCTGACCGAGCTGCAGCTGGAAGAGGCCGCCAATGGCGAGCAAAAGCTGGTGGCCACCTTC
This sequence comes from Comamonadaceae bacterium OH2545_COT-014, assembly GCA_003859965.1. Lineage (GTDB taxonomy): Bacteria > Pseudomonadota > Gammaproteobacteria > Burkholderiales > Burkholderiaceae_C > Ottowia. The sequence continues at coordinate 1,971 of RQYR01000018.1, forward strand.
AAGCCCGAGGCACTGCGCAGCGTGCAGGATCAGGCCATCAAGCAGAACATCACCACCTTGCACAACCGCGTGAACGAGCTGGGCGTGGCCGAGCCGGTGATCCAGCAGCAGGGCGCCGACCGCGTGGTGGTGCAGCTGCCCGGCGTGCAGGACACGGCCAAGGCCAAGGACATCCTGGGCCGCACGGCCACGCTGGAGATGCGGCTGGTGGATGAAAGCGCCGAAGGCCATGCCGCCGAGCGCGGCGCCGGGCCCGTGCCTTTCGGTTCGGAGCGCTTCATGATGGCCGATACCGATCCGCAGACGGGCGAGCGCATCGAGCGGCCCGTCATCGTCAAGCGCGAGGTCATCCTGACCGGCGACAGCCTGACCGATGCGCAACCCGGCTTCGACTCGCAGACGCAGCAGCCCAAGGTGGACCTGACGGTGGACGCCAAGGGCGGCCAGATCATGCGTGAGGTGAGCCGCCAGAATCTGCGCAAGCGCATGGCCATCATCCTGTTCGAAAAGGGCAAGGGCGAGGCGTTGACCGCGCCGGTGATTCAGGGCGAGCTGGGCAACCGCTTCCAGATCAGCGGCTCAATGAGCGTGAACGAGGCCAGTGACCTGGCCCTGCTACTGCGCGCCGGCTCGCTGGCCGCGCCCATGGAGATCATTGAGGAGCGCACCATCGGCCCCAGCCTGGGCGCGGAAAACATCGCCAAGGGCTTCAACAGCGTGATGTGGGGCTTCGTGGTCATCGTGCTCTTCATGTGCGCCTACTACCTGGTGTTCGGCCTGTTCTCCAGCCTGGCGCTGGGCTTCAACCTGTTGCTGCTGGTGGCTGTGCTGTCCATGCTGCAAGCCACGCTCACGCTGCCCGGCATGGCGGCCATGGCGCTGGCGCTGGGCATGGCGATTGACGCCAACGTGCTGATCAACGAACGCATCCGCGAGGAATTGCGCAATGGCTCGGCGCCGCAATCCGCCATCTTTGCCGGCTACGACCGGGCCTGGGCGACGATCCTGGACTCGAACATCACCTCGCTCATCGCGGGCCTGGCATTGCTGGCGTTTGGATCCGGCCCGGTGCGCGGCTTCGCGGTGGTGCACTGCATCGGCATCCTGACCTCGATGTTCTCGGCCGTGTTCTTCTCGCGCGGGCTGGTGAACCTGTGGTACGGGCGCAAGAAAAAGCTCAAGTCGGTGTCCATTGGCACCGTGTGGAAGCCTGGCCCTGCCCGGGCCGCGGCACTGACGACTGAGGCGGACGGCGCGCGCTGAAGCGGCGCGCCTTCAAGGAGCATTGAGCCATGGAATTTTTCAGAATCCGGCGTGACATCCCCTTCATGCGCCATGCGCTGGCGCTGAACGCGGTGTCCTTCATCACCTTCGTGCTGGCCGTGTTTTTCCTGGTCACGCGCGGCCTGCACCTGTCGGTGGAATTCACGGGCGGCACCGTGATGGAGGTGGCCTACCAGCAAGCCGCCGACCTGGGCAAGGTGCGGGAAACTGTGGCGGCCCTGGGCTATGGCGAAGCGCAGGTGCAGAACTTTGGCACGTCGAAGGATGTGCTCATCCGCCTGCCGGTGCAAAAAGACAAGACATCGGCCCAGCAGAGCGATCAAGTGCTGGCCGCACTGAAAGCGGCCACCCCGGACGTGGAGCTGCGCCGCACGGAGTTTGTGGGGCCGCAGGTGGGCCAAGAGCTTGCGGCCGACGGGCTGAAGGCGCTGGCCTTCGTGATCATCGGCATCATGATCTACTTGGCTGCACGATTTGAATGGAAGTTCGCGGTGGCCGGCATCATTGCCAACCTGCACGATGTGGTGATCATTCTGGGCTTTTTCGCCTTCTTCCAGTGGGAGTTTTCACTGGCGGTGCTGGCGGCGGTGCTGGCGGTGCTGGGTTATTCGGTGAACGAGTCGGTGGTGATCTTCGACCGCATTCGCGAGACCTTCCGCCGGCAGCGCAAGATGGCCACGCCGCAGGTCATCGACCATGCCATTACCTCCACCATCAGCCGTACCATCATCACGCACGCCTCTACCCAGGCCATGGTGTTGGCGATGCTGCTGTTTGGCGGCGAAGCGCTGCACAACTTCGCTCTGGCGCTGACCATCGGCATCTGCTTCGGCATCTACTCATCGGTGTTCGTGGCCGCGGCCATTGCCATGTGGCTGGGCGCCAAGCGTGAAGACATGGTCAAAGCGGTCCGTAAAGACGGCGACCCGAACGATCCCAACGCGGGCGCTGTCGTGTAAAAACGAGGGCATGGGCGCCTTTTTGTCTGCGCCAACTGCTCCCTTTTTCAACTACAGCAACAGCCATGATTGCTCCCGCATCTTCCGCCGCCCCGCATGCGCGCCTGGCGCGGCAGGTGCGTGAGCGGTTTGTCATTGAGCTGGATCGTTGGCTGTCCCAGCTGGTGACAGTATTGCGCGGCAAGCTGGCGGAGGCTTCCGAAGTGGCCGCCAAGGCATCGGATCTGCGCTTGGCCATGGACGCTGGGACGCTGTTCAAGCAGCATGGCGATACATGGTCCGCCCGCGTGCGCCAGGCGTGGCGCCAGGCCTTGCCGCGCGTGGGGCTGCCCGGCGATACCGGCGGAACGGGCGCTGGGGGTGTGGGCTTTGCGCTGGTGGATGACGAGGTGGTGGAAAACAAGATTCTCGCCTCGCGCCTGAGCCTGGCTGTGACGGACAAGGGCGGGGCGGAACTGAACGACCTGCGTGTGCGGATGCAGCGCTTGGAGCGGCTGCCGGACTTGCCCGCTCGCGATGTGCTGCGCCCCGAGTTGCTGTCGGGCATTTTGGTGGAGGAATGGCTGGCCAGCGGTCTTTCGCGCGAAATGTGGGCTCTTGTGCACGATTCCGTGCGCACCGCACTGGCACAGGCCATGGCCACAGCGTACCGCCATGCCAACCAGTTTCTGGTGGAAAACGGCGTCATGCCGCAGATCGACCTCAAATCGCTGGTGCGCCGAACAGCGGGTGGCGGTGCGGGGGGCGGGGGTGGAGGGGCTTCTGGCCCTGGGGCGCTGCCAGATCCGGCAGAAGCGGGCTGGCGCAGCAGCCCTGCCGGTCTGGACGAAACCGGCTATGGCGGTGGGTATGGCGCCGTTGGCAGTTCAGGTATGCGCGGCGGCGCTGGTAGTCCCGGCGGCTCAGCCAGTCCGATGGCCAGGCACGGTTTTTCTACTGGAAGTGCACGTGCTTCCCCAAGCGCAGGCATGATGCCAGCGCCTGGCCGCGCGCCGTCGTCGCTTCCCGGTGGGGCTGCCTATCTGCCGTCAAATGCGCGCTACGAAGGCTATACCGGCATGGAACCGGGCACGGCTACCCATGGCGGCAGCGAGGGCTGGCAGCCATCCGGCATGGTGCATCCCTCCGCGCTGGCGCGTGCGGCAGAAGAAACCCGCATGCTCACGGCTGGTACGCCCATGATGCGAATGCGAGCCAGAGCCCAAGGCGTTCTGGGCCAGCTGCGCCGTCTGCTGACCGACCGGGTGGCGGATTTCGACCCTTCACATCCCGTTCAACCATCGCCCCGGCTGGCGCGTGCACTGGCAGCGCCCGTGCCGCCGTTCGAGGCTACTACACGGTTCGATCCGGCGACCCAGTTGATGACCGAAGTGGTCGAGGTCACCGAGGTGGCGGGCCAGCTGCGCAGCCAAGCTGCACAGCTCAAGAGCGAGGCGAACACGCCCAGCGAGAAAGCCATCATCGAAATCGTGGCGCTGATGTTCCAGGCCATTCTGGCCGAAGAGCGCATCGCCGCCAGTGTGCGTGTGTGGTTTGCCCGGTTGCAGATTCCGGTGCTGCGCTTGGCGCTGGCCGAGCCGGATTTTTTCAGCAGTACCCAGCATCCGGCACGCCAGCTGATTGACCGAATGGGCGCTTGCGCCATGGGGTTTGACGCCACTGGTATCAGCGAAGCCCGGCTGGAGCGCGAGATCAAGCGCATTGTGCAGGTGATTGAGCAATACCCGGAAACCGGGCGCCGCGTCTATCAGCTGGTGCTGGAAGAGTTCCGGAAGTTTCTGGGCCGCTCGCTCATGGATGGCAGCGCGGCGCAGCGCGTGGCCACGCTGGCACAGCAGGTGGAGCAGAAAGAAACGCTGGCGATCCAGTACACCATCGAGCTGAACAAGATGCTAGCCCCTTTGCCGGTGCGGCCCGAGGTGCGCGAATTTCTCTTTCGCATCTGGTCCGAAGTGCTGGCCCTGGCCGCCGTGCGCCATGGGGCGCAGGGTGAGCAGACCTTGGCCTTCAAGCGCGCCGCCAGCGATTTGCTCTGGGCCGTCAGCGCCAAGCCCAACCGGGCCGACCGCGCCCGTGTGCTGCAAGATCTGCCCCACCTGCTGCACACACTGCGGGAAGGCATGGGCACACTGGGCCTGCCAACCGATGCACAGGACGTGCACATCAAAGTGCTCAACGACACCGTGGCCGATGCGTTCATGGCGCGCACCGAGGTCATTGACCCCGCCGTCCTGGAGGCATTGGGCCACAGTCTGGCAGCGCTGGAAGACGTGGTTAGCGACGACGCGGCGGGCGATGTGATGCTGGACCCCGGAACCATCGAAATGATGGTCGGCGTTGACGCGGGTGAACTCAACGTCATCGCCTCGGGCGGCTCGCTGCCCAGTCCGGGCACGCTGGCCTGGGCGCGCGAGCTGGAACTGGGCGCATGGTTTGGGCTGGAACAGGGCGGCCATGTGATCGAAGTGCAGTATGTCTGGCGCAGCGCGCGCGGCCAGCTGCACCTGTTTGCGGGTGGCGGCAAAAGCCATCTGGTGCAAACCCGCCGCCTGGCGGCTTATTTGCAGGCGGGGCTGCTGGCCCCGGTGGAAGACGAATCCCTTACCGTGCGTGCTACCCGCGACGCCTTGGCCCGGCTGGACGCCGAGCCTGCCCGCCTGATGAACTGACGCCGTGATCTGGCGCCCCTTGACCCGGCCCTCGGGCCGCCTGGGGCGTACCGCAAGAAAAGGTTTCCGTCATGCGTTTCGATGCCGTGTTGTTCGACTGCGATGGTGTTCTGGTAGACAGCGAACCCATCACCATGCGCGTGCTGCGCCAGATGCTGGCTGAAGCTGGCTGGCCGCTGACGCTGCAAGCCTGTATGGCGCACTTCGTGGGCGTCACCGTGCGCAGCCAGCGGGCGCTGATCGAGACCCACACGGGCCAGCCGCTTACCGAGGCCTGGATGGATGCCTTCTATGCCCGCCGTAACGACGCCCTGCGCGCCGAGTTGCAGCCCGTGCCCGGTGCGCACGCGGCGGTGCAGGCCGCACGCGCCCATACCGGCGGCCGCGTGGCCTGTGCCTCGGGCGCTGACCGTCTCAAGGTCGAGATGCAGCTGGCCCAGACAGGGCTGGCTCCGCTGTTTGGCGCCGCCGTGTTCAGCGGCCATGAAATGCCGGCCAGCAAGCCCGCGCCTGATGTGTACCTGGCCGCCGCCCGCCACCTGCAAGCGGAACCGGCGCGCTGCCTGGTGGTGGAAGACACACCCACTGGTATCACCGCCGGCGTGGCGGCAGGCGCCACGGTCTGGGCCTATTGCCCGCCCGGCGCACCGCCAGAACCCTTGTTGGCAGCAGGCGCCATCCGCCTGCTGGCGCGCATGGACGAACTGGCCACGGCTTTGCCTGCGGCTTGACACCGGCTGCGTGCGAGCGCTCTTTTCAGCGGTTTTCTGAGACGAGCGCTTCATGTGCATGGCGTCCCCTTCTGGGCCACCAGACCATGTCATCCGATGCTGTTAGTTTAAAAACAATAGCAATGAGTGACGTGAATAAAGCCTGAAAAGGAGTTTCGTGCTCTTTTCATGCAACGCCACCCTGCCACTCTCGCATTGCGCAGGCGCTCACCGTGTATCGTCTGGCGCATGACTGCTGTTTCTTCCTCCTGCCGCTGGATGGGCCGCCCCGTGCGGGCCGTGATGATTGACCTGGACGGCACCCTGATCCACACCTTGGGCGACTTTGAAGCCGCCCTCAACCAAACCCTGCACGCCCTGGGCCGCCCCGCCATCACGCGCGCGCAAATCGAATGCATGGTGGGGCGCGGCTCGCAGCACCTGCTGCAGGCCGTGCTGGCCGGGCAAACGCCTGCCCCGGATGCCGCCTTGCTGGCCCGCGCCTGGGATGAGTACCAACGCGCCTACCTCGCCGTCAACGGCCGCCACAGCCAGCCTTACCCCGGCGTGCGCGAGGGCCTGGCCGCGCTGCGCGCGCGCGGCCTGCCGCTGGCCTGTGTGACCAACAAGCCGCTGGCCTTCACCCGCCCGCTGCTGGCGCACCACGGGCTGGACGGCTTTTTCAGCCAGGTGATTGGCGGCGACAGCTTTGCCCGCAAAAAGCCCGACCCGCTGCCTCTGCTGGAAACCTGCCGCCTGCTGGGCACGCCGCCGGCGGCCACGCTGATGGTGGGCGACTCCAGCAACGACGCCGAGGCCGCCCGCGCCGCCGGCTGCCCGGTGCTGCTGCTCACCTACGGCTACAACCACGGTGCGCCAGTGCGCGAGGTGGATGCCGATGGCTTTGCCGACAGCCTGGCCGACATCGCCGCCCTGCTGGAGGCCGCGCCATGAGCCGTGCTGCCACACTGCCCTTGCACCCCCTGCTGGCCCGCGCTGCCGCCGAACCGCAGCAGCTGCACTGGCAAAGCTGGGCCGCGCTGGCGCCCGGCCCCGCCCTCATCGTGCTGGGCGCGGTGCACGGCAACGAAACCTGCGGCGCCCACGCCATTGCGCGCGTCATCGACGCGCTGCACCAGGGCCGCATCCGCCTGCGGCGCGGCCGCCTCACCCTGCTGCCCGTGGCCAACCCGCTGGCCTTCGCCCAGGGCACGCGCGAGGGCGAGCGCAACCTGAACCGCCGCTTCGTTCCCCGCGCGCAGCCGCAGGACTATGAAGACCGCCTTACCCGCCAGCTCGCGCCGCTGCTGGCCGCGCACGACGCGCTGCTGGACTTGCACTCCTTCCACACCCCCGGCGCGCCCTTTGCCATGGTCGGCCCGCTGGACAACGACGGCCCGCGCGAACCCTTCACCCGCGCCGAGGAAGAAATGGCGCTGGCGCGCGCGCTGGGCGTGGACCAGGTGGTGCAAGGCTGGCTCCAGGTGTACGACCGCGCCGCCCAGGCGCGCGGCCAGGCGCCGGACGACGAAGGCATCGGCACCAACGAATACATGCGCAGCCAGGGCGGCTACGCCGTCACCATCGAATGCGGCCAGCACCAGGACCCGGCCGCCGTGGCCGTGGCCGAGCGCGCCATCCACGGCGCGCTGGCCCGGCTCGGCCTGGCCGACGTGCCCGCCCCGCCCACCTGCACCGGCCCCGCCGCGCGCCTGAAGGACGTGGTGCTGCGCGAATCCGAAGGCGACCGCCTGGCCCGGGACTGGCGCAGCTTCGACCCCGTGCGCGCCGGCCAGCCCGTGGCCTGGCGCGCCGACGGCTCACCCGTACCCGCCCCTTTTGACGGCTGCGTGCTCTTTCCCTTCCCCGAAGCGGGCGTGGGGCGCGAGCTGTTCTACCTGGCCGAGCTTTGAGAGTGGGTAGGCAGTTGGGGAAAGGGAAAGCGGTGCAGGGACTCGCCTACCTAGCAACGTTACCGATGGGAATCTCTCCAACTGGTTGAGAGTAAGTAGCCTCTCTAGACTGTGAGTGTGTGCTTGCGTAACACCGGGCGCTAGCAAAACTCAAACTTTCTACCGACAAAAGAGACTTGGCTATGGGATCCAGCATTATTCGTGCCACTACGACACCCTCTTTCTCGTCTACGCCACCTCATGTGCCGCAAATAGAGCGCCTCAGAAACGGCCCTCGCACCGGTACGGTCGTGGGCGAATTTCCAGGCGGACAATTGCTTGCACAGCAAAGAGCCGATCGGGATTTCGACCTTTTCGAAGACGCAAGCACCTTTGCGCGCGGCCTGGGGCACAGTCCAGCGTTGTCGTGGCAGAGCATGGCCGCTACGCGATATACACCATCAGTGAAACAAACAATGGAGCGTGGTGGTTTTCAGAGGGCAAGCAATTCACGCTGGAGGCGGCAATTCCGCGCCCTGGTGAGAGACTGCTGGCGGTGCGGGAAGCAGACCCAGGCGTGAAAGCCCTGGTGACGGACGATGCCTACCTGATTGACTTCCACGCAGGGGCGGCCAGCTTGGCTGGTCCTGTGTCTGGGCCATTTGAAAGCCGAAACGCTGTTTTTGGTCCCGCCTTGGCTGATCTCCAGAGCCGACAACAGTTTGAGCGCGAGTACGAGCTGGCACTGCGCGACGCAGCCTTCGTGGCGCTGGACAACTCGCAGCAAGTGGCCGGGGAAATGCAACAGCGCTTGTTTGCCAGCCAATTTCAACCCGAGGATCGCAAAGCCATGCTGCGCGTGGCAACACAGCTTCAGAAGCTGGACGAGGCCATCGCAAAGACCGAGACGGCCTTACGCGGCGCCAGAGCGGATTCCCTGCACGCCATGGAGATCACTCTCACTGGCGAAGTACCAGAGGCCGTTGCAGACCTGGAACAAAAGCTGGCCGATCTGCAAATGCAACGCATTCAGGCAGCGCATGAGTTCCCCTTGCTGCTGCGTGTAGACGACCTCGCAAAATTCATGAAATTGCCCGAGCAGGAGCAAGTGAAGGCGCTGTCCCGTCATGTGCACGGTGTTTTGAAGGACATTCAAACCACGCGGCAGAACCTGATGGATGGCGACTTCAACCTGTGGGGCAATCAGGCACTGCTTGCCACGGTCAACAGGGGGTTGGGCATCAGCGGAGAGCGCTTGCAGTGGGTGGAAAACCGCGTAGCCCATGAGCAACACATCGAAGCATTAGCCTCTATTAGCGTCGATATAGGCTTGGCAGCTGTTGGGGCCCTGCTGGCACCTGTCTCCGGTGGTAGCAGCTTGGCAGCAACGGTCGCTAGATGGGGCATGAGGGCAGGCGCTGTTGGCTTTGGTCTCTACGACGCCAACGATGCCATACAGGACTACCGGCGCGACAAAGCGGCGGCCAACACCGCACTGGACCCCAATGCCGGCCTGCTGCCTCCAGAGCAGGCTGGGCACTGGGGTTGGGTGGCCCTGGCCTGGATCGGGCTGGGCATGGATGCGGCCGAAGCCGTTGCCGCCGTTTCCAAGCTAGCCCGTGCGGGCCATAGCGTAGCCGATGTAATTAAGGACGGTTCACAACTTTACGAAATAGCACAGACTGCAGGCATACCTGCGGATGAATTGCTGAGGGTGCTCGATTCCCATGGCGTCAACGTGGGGGACTTCTCAACCACGCAAATCCCTCCTCGAGAGTTTCTTGAACGCTTTGGCGTGCAATCCGGTGAAGGCGTGACCTTGGTGCACCAAGGTCCTGACGGTCAACTGCGGCTGGAAGTGGTGTTCAGGGAAGGCCTGACGCCAGATGAGCGCATGGCCGTTCTGAGCGAAGAAACCCTGCACCTGAGCCAATTGGCCCGTGACCCCCAACGCGCCGCCTTGCTTAGCGAAGAACGACTGGCCCATTGGCCCAACATGTCTGCGCAAGAGCGCATGCAAAGCTACGAGGCCAACCTGCAATTCGAAATCGAAGCGCAGCGTCTGCTTGCAGGCAAAGCCAACCAGTCGCTTGATGATGCGCACGATGTACGCCAGCGACTGGAACACCTGGAAGGACAACTGGACGACATCCGCAAAGGGCTGCTCAACGGCCAGCCCCCGGACTGGCTTGCCCACGCGCCCGCACCCAGGCTGTTTGCCGATCCCATTTACCCGATCAATAACGCCAGGGCTCAGAGCCTGGGGATGCCCGCTCCACCCGAGGGGCACTATTACCGCGACCTGGGCAATGACCGTTACGAGCTGACGCGTTTCGGACCTAATAGTAGCCAGTATGCAGACCCAAAAAGGAGCCCTCCTCAAAGGGCTGTTCAGAATCCGGACGGTTCCTGGCGACTGGAGCCGAAAGGAACCATCACCGCCAGCCAGCGCCGCCAAGAAATCGAGCAGCGATTCCGAGAGCCGGTGAACTCAGAGACAGGGCGTCGGCTTGAGCAAAATCTGGACAGCCTGAAGATAGACAGTCCGTTCGTTCGCGCCTATGCGCGGATGCACAGCAGCGCGCTGGCAAGCCTCGATAACTTGTCCCCCGGCCGCTCACGCAAGGTGCTGGCGCAGCTCGCTAAACTCACAGAAGACAGCGCGGCCGAGGAAAACCTGCGCCGGGCGCTGCGCGCAGAAACCGTACAAGCCATCCGAGCCCTGCCCGACACAGAGCAGCTCAAGGTCCTGGACGATATGGCCCATGCACTGCCTTCCAACGGGGAGCGCGGAGCACTGTTCACGGCTTACCGTGAGCAAGCGATGCCCCCCAATTTGACAGTCAGGGAGCCTGCCACCGGCGGCTTGACGGTGTCCAGCACCAGGCGTCGTGCGGATGGCGTGGTTGACGTTTCAGATGAATTTGCCCTGCCCGGCATTGGCCCCAAGGCTGGTAGCTACTTGGCGGAAGACAAGTACGGCAAATCCTTCGACATCGAGCAAGCCCGTGCCTATAGCCAGGCGCTTGACGAAGGATCTGGCAAGATAAAAATGGGTGATGGCAGTGAGCACCAGGGGGTTGTGTATTTCTTCAGCAACAAGCAGCAGGCAGACAAGGCAATGAAAGAAATTGGGGAGTCAAATTTAAACGCAAACATCCATATTGCGATCATTAAAAACCCGGCAGAACTCGAGTGGTTGAGATAATTTTTCATGAACAACAAATATAGATCTCCATTTCTGATTCGTATCCATTGCACCTTATCGCCACGTCACACTTTAGCCGAGGTGGCGACTGCGCTGATTGAACAGTGGATGCCTGCACACAACTTGAAGGCCAATGGAAAATTGGAGTACGGCAAAACCGAAAAAGAAGGCCCGCCCACGCCGGACATATACACCAACCCCGCTTTAAGAGACTTGGTTTTCTCCTCACCAGATCAGTTCGGGAGAATTTTTCTGCTTACCTACGACGAGCAACGGCGTGGTGACAAACAAAGAAATACCTTTGGCCACACTCACTGCATCGCCCTTGATTTAACCGACTTTCTGGATGATCAAGCACTGTTTCGAGCGCAAACCAGTTTTGCAGCGGCCCACTCGCTGGTGGACTTTCTCTGTGACCACTTCGATGTGTTGGATCTGGTGATGGATCGGGGGCGTAACGGATTTGCCCCCAGCCCGCCGCTGGCCTATATCGGCGACCTGATTCGCATCGTGCGCAAGAGCGAGGTGGAGGCCGCTTACGAAGACCCATCGGTGTACTGGCAATCCTGGTCCACGCAGCGTGATCTGGGGGACGGGCGGATGCTGGTGGGCCGCGCGCCCGCGATCATTGATGAGTTGGCCTTCAAGCAGGCAACATACCCCGCGCAATGGCAAATGGCGCGTGCAGCCAAGCCGAAGCTGACCACCTACGGAGCGCTGGCCAGTGGCATGACGGGTTTTTCTGTAAATCCCGAGGAGCAAGACTATTTCCAGCAAGGTGAAGGCATCATCCAGTCCATGCACTACCAAGCCGAAACGCAGACGCTGGATGTGACCGCCTGGGCCGATCCCGGCATTTACATTGCCCCGCGTGAAGCGGCGCAGATTTTGCACTGGCGCTTCAACAAGCAGTTGGATAAGGGCGAACCACTGAAGGAGGTACGCTTTGTCTTCCTCAACCGCGAGCAGGCCGAGGCGCAAAAACGTGTGCTGCTGGACATGCGTTGCCGCGTCTTTCACATGGGTGCCACGCCCTCTGAGCTGGTGGAAGTGACGGACGCCTGAGGTTCGAGACGCCCGTTCGCCACTATTCGCTGTCACACCGTGCGTTGCGGTCATCGTCCTGTACGGGCCTGACCGCAGCAGGCCCTTTGCTACACTGCCGCGCCATGTCCGCACGCCACGCCATTCACCCCCTGCAGGGCCGCCTTGCCGCCCGGGGAGCCTGGCCCTGGCGCAAGCCAGCACACTGACCCATGCCTTGCCGCGCCCGCCATGGGCGCACCCGCTGGCGGCGCTGCCCTTTTCACCCCAACACTGCAGCAAGCGGCCCGCCCCCCGCGCCTGAAACGGCGCTCCCGTTTTTTCACCTGCGCGCGGCGCCCCCGCCGCGCCGCGCGCGGGCCGGAGGCATTGACCCGTGATCACCGAACTCGAATTCAAAAGCCTGGCCGCCCAGGGCTACAACCGCATTCCGCTGCTGGCCGAGGCCTTCGCGGACCTGGAAACACCGCTGTCGCTTTACCTCAAACTGGCCGCCGGGGCAGGCGCAGAGAGCGCGGGGCGCTACAGTTTTCTGCTGGAGTCGGTGGTCGGCGGCGAGCGCTTCGGGCGCTACAGCTTCATTGGCCTGCCCGCGCGTACCGTGCTGCGCGCCAGCGGCTTTGGCGATCAGGCGCGCACCGAGGTGCTGACCGACGGCCAGGTGGTGGAAAGCGCGGGCGGCAACCCGCTGGACTTCATCGCCGCCTACCAGCGCCGCTTCAAGGTGGCGCTGCCGCCCGGCCTGCCGCGCTTTTGCGGCGGGCTGGCGGGCTACTTCGGCTACGACACGGTGCGCCACATCGAGAAGAAGCTGCAAAACACCTGCCCGCCCGACACGCTGGGCTGCCCCGACATCTTTCTGCTGCACACGGAGGAGGTGGCCGTCATCGACAACCTCTCGGGCAAGCTCTATCTCATCGTCTATGCCAACCCGGCCGAGCCGGAGAGCTACGCCCGCGCCCGCAAGCGCCTGCGCGCATTGCGCGAGCAGCTGCGCCAGCCGGTGGCCGCGCCGCCCGTGCCGCCGGGCGTGGCGCACCCGGCCGAGCGCACCTTCGCCAAGGCCGACTACCTCGATGCCGTGGCGCGCGCCAAGGCGCTGATCGCCGCGGGCGAGTTCATGCAGGTGCAGGTGGGCCAGCGCATCCACAAGCGCTACACCGCCTCGCCGCTCAGCCTGTACCGCGCGCTGCGCTCGCTCAACCCCTCGCCGTACATGTACTACTACGACTTCGGTGACTTCCACGTCGTGGGCGCCAGCCCCGAAATCCTGGTGCGCCACGAGCGCGTGGCCGAAGGCGAGAAGATCACCATCCGCCCGCTGGCCGGCACCCGCCCGCGCGGCGCCACGCCCGAGGCGGACAAGGCCATCGAGGCCGAGCTGGTGGCCGACCCCAAGGAGCGCGCCGAGCACGTCATGCTGATCGACCTGGCGCGCAACGACATCGGCCGTATCGCCCGCACCGGCAGCGTGCAGGTGACGGAGGCCTTTGCCGTGGAGCGCTACAGCCACGTGATGCACATCGTCAGCAACGTCGAGGGCATCCTGAACGAGGGCATGTCCAACATGGACGTGCTGCGCGCTACCTTCCCCGCCGGCACCCTCACCGGCGCGCCCAAGGTGCATGCGATGGAGCTGATCGACGAGCTGGAGCCCGTCAAGCGCGGCCTGTACGGCGGCGCCTGCGGCTACCTCAGCTACGCGGGCGACATGGACCTGGCCATTGCCATCCGCACCGCCATCGTCAAGGACCAGACCCTGTACGTGCAGGCCGCCGCCGGCGTGGTGGCCGACAGCGTGCCCGAGCTGGAGTGGAAGGAAACCGAGCACAAGGCCCGCGCCCTGCTGCGCGCCAGCGAGCTGGTGGAAGAAGGGCTGGAGTGAGCGCCATGCACATCGCGGAATCCAAACAAAAAACGACACCAAGGCCCATGGATAGGGCCTCATCAGCTATTGATTTTGAAGCAATCGACCGCTTGTGCCGCAGCCTGCGGCCACAGGTGCGCGTGCTCATGATCGACAACTACGACAGCTTCACCTTCAACATCGTCCAGTACTTTGGCGAGCTGGGCGCGCAGGTCACCACCTTGCGCAACGACGAGGTCACGCTGGACGAGCTGGACGCCCTGTTCGCGCGCGGCGCCTTCGAGCGCCTGTGCATCGGCCCCGGCCCGTGCTCGCCCGCCGAGGCTGAGGTATCGCTACCCGCCATCCGGCACTTCGCGGGCCGCCTGCCCATTCTGGGCGTGTGCCTGGGCCACCAGGCCATTGGCGCGGCCTTTGGCGGCCAGGTGGCGCGCGCCAGGGTGCAGATGCACGGCAAAACCAGCCCCATCACCACCACACAGCAAGGCGTGTTTGCCGGCCTGCCGGCGCAGTTCGCCGTCAACCGCTACCACTCGCTCGTGATCGACCGCGCCACCTGCCCGCCCGCGCTGGAAATCACCGCCACCAGCGACGACGACGGCGAAATCCAGGGCGTGCGCCACGCCGGCTTTGCCCACCCCGTTCGCGTGGAGGGCGTGCAGTTCCACCCTGAAAGCATCCTCACCGAACATGGCCACGCCCTGCTGGCCAACTTTCTGAAAGACTAAAGCCATGCTGCACACGCTGTTGACTTACAAGCGCTGGGCCAACCAAGCCCTGTGCGATGTGGCGCGCGAGCAGGGCGCGGCGTTGCCTGAGGACGAGCACCGCTTGTTCGTGCGCATCCTGAACCACACCCACGTGGTGGATCACATCTTTGCCGCCCACCTGCAAGGCCAGCCGCACGCCTATACGGCCACCAACACGCCTGATACCCCGGCGCTGGCCGGCTTGCAGGCGGCCATGTTGGCGCTGGATGGCTGGCTGTGCGATTACGCCCGGAGCCTGAGCGCGGCGCAGCGGCAAGAACGCCTGGCCTTTCGTTTTACCGATGGGCAGGCCGGGTGCATGACGCGCGAAGAAATGCTGCACCATCTGGTCACGCATGGCGCGTACCACCGGGGCGCGGCCGGCCGCATTCTGGTCACGCATGGCATTCAGCTTCCGCCTGATTCGCCCGCCGTGTTCTGGCACCAAACCCAACCTGAACGGCGTTTGCCTTCTGCCTCCTGACGCGCCTGCGTCTTTGCCTTGCCATCCGGGAGAAGCGCCTGCACCTTCACGCCGGCGGGCCGCGTCTGCTTGATGAACCTGGAGAGTGGCGCCACCAACGCCGAAATCGTGGAATCGGCCAATGCTGACGGCTCGACCCACTGCGGCGCCTGGGAGCGCCTGAACTGAAGCCCGTCCACGGGTTTGGAGCAGACTTTCAGACCGCCAGCCGTGCGCGCCCACGCAGGCCGCACGGCTTTTTTTCGCCCGCGCCCCGAGGGGCGGGGCCGATAGAATTGACGCTTTGCCACACTCACTGCCTGCGCCCCCATGACAACACCCACCCTCATGGCCAACGCCATCCGCGCCCTTGCCATGGACGCTGTTCAGCAAGCCAAGTCGGGCCACCCCGGCGCGCCCATGGGCATGGCCGACATGGCCGTGGCGCTGTGGGGCCGCCACCTGCGCCACAACCCGGCCAACCCGCAGTGGGCCGGGCGTGACCGCTTCGTGCTCTCCAACGGCCATGCGTCCATGCTCATCTATGCGCTGCTGCATCTGACGGGCTATGACCTGCCAATGCAGGAGCTGAAGAACTTCCGCCAGCTGCACAGCAAGACGGCGGGGCACCCGGAAGTGGGCCTCACCCCCGGCGTGGAAACCACCACCGGCCCGCTGGGCCAGGGCATTGGCAATGCCGTGGGCATGGCGCTGGCCGAGAAGCTGCTGGCCGCCGAGTTCAACCGCCCGGGCCACGCCATCGTTGACCACCACACCTACGCCTTCCTGGGCGACGGCTGCCTGATGGAAGGCGTGAGCCACGAGGTGTGCGCGCTGGCGGGCGCGTGGAAGCTGAACAAGCTCATCGTGCTGTACGACGACAACGGCATCAGCATTGATGGGCAGGTGCCACCCTGGTTCGTGGACGACACGGCCGCGCGTTTCAAGGCCTACCAGTGGAACGTGATCGGACCGGTGGACGGCCATGACGCCGATGCCGTGGACCGGGCCATCGCCCAGGCGAAAAAGAGCCAGGACAAGCCCAGCCTCATCCTCTGCAAGACGCACATCGGCAAGGGCAGCCCCAACCGCGCCAACACCGCCAAGGCGCACGGCGAGCCGCTGGGCGCCGAGGAAATCGCCCTCACGCGCGAGGCGCTGGGCTGGCCGCACGGGCCGTTCGAAATCCCGCAGGCGGTGTACGACGCCTGGAGCGCCAAGGCCGCCGGCGAAAAGGCCGAGGCCGACTGGGCCCGGCGCCTGGCCGCCTACGCCCAGGCGCACCCGGCGCTGGCCGCCGAGTTCGAGCGCCGCATGGCGGGCGAGCTGCCCAAGTCCTTCGCTCAGGTGGCGGTGGACGCCGCCGTGGCCGCGCACCAGAAGGCCGAGACCGTGGCCAGCCGCAAGGCCAGCCAGCTGGCGCTGGAAGCCTTCACCGCCGCCCTGCCCGAGCTGCTGGGCGGCAGCGCCGACCTGACCGGCTCCAACCTCACGCAAACCCCGTCCACCCCCGCGCTGCGCTTTGACGCGCAGGGCGCCGTCGTCACGGCCGAAGACGGCCGGATCGGCCGCCACATCAACTACGGCGTGCGCGAATTCGGCATGGCCGCCATCATGAACGGCGTGGCCCTGCACGGCGGCTACATTCCGTATGGCGGCACCTTCCTGACGTTCAGCGACTACAGCCGCAACGCCATCCGCATGGCCGCGCTGATGAAGCAGCGCGTGGTGCACGTGTTCACGCACGACAGCATTGGCCTGGGCGAGGACGGCCCCACGCACCAGAGCATCGAGCACGCCGCCAGCCTGCGCCTGATTCCGGGCCTGGACGTCTGGCGCCCCGCCGACACGGTGGAAACAGTGATCGCCTGGGCCGTGGCCCTGAGCCACAAGGACCGGCCCACCGCCTTGCTGCTGAGCCGCCAGAATCTGCCCTACGCACCCAAGCGCGACCTGAGCGACATCAGCCGCGGCGCCTACGTGCTGAGCGAGCCGCAGGACGTGGGCCTGAAGAAAAAGCCGCAAGCCGTGCTGGTGGCCACCGGCAGCGAAGTGCAGCTGGCCCTGAAGGCCCAGGAGCTTTTGGCGGCCCGCAAGATCGCTGTGCGCGTGGTTTCCATGCCCAGCACCACGGCCTTCGACCGGCAGGATGTGAAGTACAAGACCGCCGTGCTGCCCGCACGCCTGCCGCGCATCGCCGTGGAAATGGGCGTGAGCGAGTTCTGGTGGAAATACGGCTGCGCCGCCGTGGTCGGCATCGACCGCTATGGCGAATCGGCCCCCGCGCCCGTGCTTTTCGAGCACTTCGGCTTCACGCCCGAGAACGTGGCCGCCACGGTGCAGGCCGCGCTGCGGCGGCGCTGAGACTGAGCGGCGCGGTGCGGGGCCTTCAGTCCTTCCAGTCCTCGGGCAGCTCGTCGCCCGGCATGGGCGGCGCATCGGGGCTGGCGGCCAGCCAAGCCTCAAAGCCGTCCAGCGCCTCTTGCTCCGACATGCGCTGGGCACGCTCGCGGAAAAACGCCGCCGTTCTGAACGCCGACAGCTTTTCGGCAATGGCCGCCGTGAACAACTGGTTCATCGACACCTGCTCCTGCTCGGCCACTTGGCGGGCATGCTCCAGCAGAGAGTCGGGTAAGCGCAACGCGTAATTAGCCATGGGGGTTCTCCATTTGCAGCGCCTGCCAGAAGGCGCCGGGGGTATAGACCGGCAGCTTGAACAAACGCGCCGGCCGGGCCAGATCGCGCTGGTTGAACGTCACCAGCGCGTCGGCGCGGCCGTTGAGCGCGGTTTCCAGCACCATGTCATCGGCCGGGTCCCGTGCCTGCGGGCGCCACAGCGTATGCAAAAGCACCGGCGTGGCACGGCGGCTGATCAAGGTCAGAAACGCCTCGACATCGTGCGGGCGGCGGCCTGCCATATGTTCGGGGCGCTTGAGCACGGCCTCGTATTCCACCATCAGCGGCACCGACACCAGCAGCTCGAAGCGGCGCGCAGGCACGGCGCGCACAATGCTGAACGACGCCCCGCCCGCGCTGCGGGCCGCAGCCACCAGCACATTGGTATCCAGCACGACACGCGGCGCCTCGGGCAAACTCATATCGCCAATAATATTGGATGAATCGACTTTTTTGCAAACCCAGGAGAACGCAATGACCATCAAGATCGGCATCAACGGCTTTGGCCGCATCGGGCGCATGGTGTTTCGCGCCGCGGTGGCCAACTTCAAGGACATCGAGGTCGTGGGCATCAACGACCTGCTGGAGCCGGACTACCTGGCCTACATGCTCAAGTACGACAGCGTGCATGGCCGCTTCGACGGCGACGTGAAAGTGGAGGGCAACACCCTCATCGTCAACGGCAAGAAAATCCGCCTGACGGCCGAGAAAGACCCGGCCAACCTGAAGTGGGGCGAGGTCGGGGCCGAAGTGGTGATCGAATCCACCGGCATCTTCCTGACCAAGGAGGGCGCGCAAAAGCACATCGACGCCGGCGCCAGGAAAGTCATCATGAGCGCGCCCAGCAAGGACGACACGCCCATGTTCGTGCACGGTGTCAACTGCGCCAAGTACGCGGGCGAGGCCATCATCAGCAACGCTTCCTGCACCACCAACTGCCTGGCCCCGCTGGCCAAGGTGCTGCATGACAAGTGGGGCATCAAGCGCGGCCTGATGACCACCGTGCACGCCGCCACCGCTACGCAAAAGACCGTGGACGGCCCCAGCAACAAAGACTGGCGCGGCGGCCGTGGCATTCTGGAAAACATCATCCCCAGCTCCACCGGCGCGGCCAAGGCCGTGGGCGTGGTGCTGCCCGAGCTCAAAGGCAAGCTCACCGGCATGTCCTTCCGCGTGCCCACGTCCGACGTGAGCGTGGTCGATTTGACCGTGGAGCTGGAAAAGCCCGCCACCTACGCCGAAATCTGCGCCGAGATGAAGGCCCAGAGCGAAGGCAAGATGAAGGGCGTGCTGGGATACACCGAGGACAAGGTGGTGGCCACCGACTTCCGTGGCGACGCGCGCAGCTCCATCTTCGACGCCGACGCCGGCATTGCGCTGGATGGCACCTTCGTCAAGCTGGTGAGCTGGTACGACAACGAATGGGGCTATTCCAACCGCTGCCTGGACATGGTGCGCGTGGTGACCCAGAAGTAAGTCAGCCCGCGCGCCGCTGCAGCGGCGCAGCCTGAAAAAACGGCCCATGCATCGGATTGCGGTGCATGGGCCGCTTGTCATGTGGGGTTTGCTATGGCGGCTGGCAGCACAAGACGCCATGGGTCATTGGCTGAACACTAAACCCGGAAGCGGTGAGACTGGGTATTTCAAGCCTTGACTTGAACCAGGACGCAGGATGGGGCCAGGCCTTGCCTGGCTCACCTGGCGCCAAGCGGTTGCAAGCAGTTGTTTGTTGAAAGCATGGTTAAGGCCGGCAGTTTATGGGTTGATTGCTATATTTTTGATAACAATCGAGGTGCTACTTCCACGGCTGAACGCCCCCCTTGTGGCTAGCAGACCACCCTAGGCATCTTGCCCGGTGCGGGTCGGGGTTGGTGCGCCGGGGCGGGGCCATGGACGCCATGGCCCCGCCTCGGCGTACGCCCCATCACCAGCGGTAGGTGGCCGTGGCCGTCACCGTGCGCTGCTCGCCGCGCCACCAGCCATCGAAGGCATTGCTGGCGAAGTACTTCTTGTTGAACAGGTTGTTCACGTTCAGCGCCAGGCGCCAGTTGGCGCCCAGGTCGTAGCGCAGGCTGGCGTCCACCAGCGTGTAGCCCGGCTGCGAGCGGGTGTTGGCCGCATCGTCCCAACGGCGGCCCACGTGGCGTGCGCCCAGGCCCAGGTTCAGGCCGCGCAGGCTGCCTTCGGCAAAGCGGTAGTCCAGCCACAGCGAGGCCATGTGCTTGGGCACCTGGATGGCCGTCTTGCCCGCCTCCACGCGCCAGGTGTCGCCGCTCACCCCTTTGACGTCGCTGTAGGTGTAGGCAGCGGTGACATGCAGGCCGGGCAAGGCAGGCAGGGGGCGGCCCTTGGCCTCCAGCTCCAGCCCGCGCGAGCGCATGGCGCCCACCTGCTCATCGCGGTTGGTGATGGGGTTGGTCACGGTGATGTTGCGCTTGCGCAGGTCGTACACGGCGGCGGCGAGCAGCAGGCTGCGCCCGGGGGGCTGGTATTTGACGCCCAGCTCCCATTGCTTGCCGGTGGTGGGCTTGGCTTCCAGCGAATCGAATGCGTCAAAGGCGGGCAGGAAGGAGGTGCCGTAGCTCACATAAGGCGCCCAGCCGCCAGGGGCCAGCCAGGTGAGCGCGGCGCGGCCGGTAAAGGCTTTGTCGGTGCGGCTTTTGTTTTGCCCGCCGCGCGCGCTGGAGGCGTCTTGCACCTTGCCCGTGTCGTGCCGGCCCGAAAGCGTCAGCAGCCACTGCTCGCCCATGCGCATCTGGTCTTGTACATACAGGCCCAGTATGCGCAGCTTGTTCGGGCCAAAGGATTCGGTCACCACGCCGGGCGGCGTGATGGGGTGGTACACCGGGTTGTAGAGATCCAGATCAGGGGCTGGCGTGCTTTTTTGTGTTTCAAAACCACGCGCTTGGGTGAAGTCCAGGCCCGCAATCAGTTGGTGCCGCGCCGCGCCGGTCTGGAAGCGCCCTTCCACATAGGTGTCCAAAGAGGTTTGCCTCAGGTTGCCTTCGTTGCGCTCGGCCGTGCGCGTGAATGTGCGGCCATCATCTTCCAGTGAGGAGTACATGTGGCGCTTGTCCGTATTGCGTTTGGCGTAACGGAAGTTCTGTCGCAGGCCCCATTGGGCATTGAAGTCGTGGCGCAGCTCATAGCCCAGCGACCAGTTGTTGTACTTGATGCGGCTGTAGCGCGGGTCGCCTTCGCGCACCTGCGTGGGCTGGCCGTTGCCGTCGGCCTGGTAGCCCACGTCGTCGCTGGCGTTGTGGCGCAGCACGGCGGCCAGCAGCGTCAGGCGGGTGGCGGCCGAGGGCTGCCACAGCAGCGAGGGGGCGAAGTACTGGCGTTTGGTCGTGTCCCACTCGCCGGTGGGGTAGCGGTCTTGCGTGCGGCCCTGGCGCGCCAGCCCCACCAGGCGGTAGGCGGCCTGCTCGCCCAGCTTGCCGCCGTAGTCGAAAGCCAGTTGCCGGAGCCGGTAATTGCCCAGTTGCGCCTGCAGCTCGCGCACCGGCTCGTCCAGCGAGGGCCGCTTGCTGACGCGGTGGACGATGCCGCCCACGTCGGCCCGCCCGAAGGTGGCCGAGGCCGGGCCGCGCAGCACCTCGATGCGCTCCATGCCATAGACCTCGGTAGGCGATGCAACGTCCACGAAGCTCATTTGCGCCAGGCCATCCAGGAAGTTCTGGGCTTCGATGTCGGCAAAGCCGCGCAGCATCATGAATTCATAGTCCCGGCCATCGTGGCCCCACATGCGAGGCAAAACCCCCGGCGTATAGGTCAGCGTGTCCAGCACCTCGCGCATGCCCTTGGCCTCGATCTCCTCGGCGCCGATCACGCTGACCGATTGCGGCGTTTCCACCAGCGGCGTGTCCGTCTTGGTGGCTGTGGCGCTGCGGCGCGCGGCGTAGCCCAGCACCGGGCCAGTGGCGGTTTCGGGCGCGGCCTGCACGGTGACCGCAGGCAGGGTCTGGGCATCGCCCGTGCTGCCTGCCGGGGTAGTGGCGGCGCGGGCCGGGGCGCGTTGAATCACGAAGCCGTGGCCCACGGGCACGGCGTGCAGGCCGCTGCCAGCCAGCAAGCGGCCCAGGGCCTGCGCGGTGGTGAGCTGGCCTGCCACGGCCGGGGCGGATTGGCCGGCCACCAGGGCGTCGTCTGCCGCAATGGGCACGCCGGCCTGCCTTGCCAGCGTGTTGAGCGCGGTCCCCAGCGGCTGTGCGGGCAGCTGGATGGCGCGGGCGCCGGGTGGCGGTGCGGGGTTTTGCGCCTGGGCGGGCATGGGGGCGGCCAGCGCCAGCAGCGTGCTGGTGGCCAGGCAGATGGCGGCGCGGGGCCAGGCCGGCTGGCCACGTTGCAAGGCGGCGGTGTGCGCATGAAAGGCCGCGGCGTCATGGCCTTGGCGTGAGGTGGGGGCGTGCATGGGCAAGGGTCTCCTGTGATGAACGGTTGCTGCAAAAGCCCCCGGCAAACCAGAGGGCAGAGCAGAGGGCAGAGGGGCCGTGCCAGCGAATGGCTGGCTTGCACCGTGAAGACGAAGCAGGAGAGAAAAGCCGGACAGTTTTTTTGCGCGAGCCGGGCAAGCGCCCTGTGGGCTGTGGCGGGCTGGCCGCAGGCCGGGCGCAGGTGGGGCGCTACGGGCGTTCCGGGCGTTCCGGGCGTTCCGGGCGGCGTTGTTGATGGCGCAGGGCAATGCGCCAACTGCCGCCGGGGGCGGGCTGCACGGTCACGGGCAGGGTGCGCGGCAGGCTGGCGAGGAAGGCGGCGGGGTCGCGCAGGGGGAAGCTGCCGGTCAGGCGCAGGGCTTGCAGGGCGGCCGGGTCTTGCAGGTGCAGCGGCGGGCTGAGGTAGTGGTTCCAGCGCGCCACCACTTCGGGCAGTGGCGTGGCATGAAAGACAAGCCAGCCGCTTTGTGCGCCGCCCTGCCAGGCGCCCACGTCGGCGGCGTCGATGGGCTGGGGCGCGGGCGCCGCTTGGCCGGGCTGGCCGCCGAGGCGTATTTGCTGGCCGGCGCGCAATTCCAGGTCGGGCGTGGCGCGTTCGGCGTGGGCGGCGTGCCAGATGGCCACGCGCCCTTCGGCCACGGCCACGTGCATGTGCTGGTGGCGGGCGGCCACGCTGAAGATGGTGCCGAGCACGCGCACCCGGCCGTGGCGGGTATGCACGGTGAGCGGGCGCGCGGGGTCGGCGGCGGCGTGCAGGTGGATTTCGCCCTCGTGCAAGTGCAGCTCGCGCCGCTGGCGGTAGAGGCGGACGCTGACGCGGGTGTGGGCGTCGAGCGTGAGGCGGGTGCCGTCGGGCAGGGTCAGGGGGCGGATTTCGCCGTGCCCGGTGGCCAGCGCCTGCTGGTGCAGCGGTTGCCGCCACCACCAGTGGCCGGCGTGGCCCAGGGCGGCTGTCAGGGCGGCCACGCCCAGGGCGCCGAGTGCGCGGCGGCGGCCTGTGCCCGCGCGGGCGGAAGCGGTGTCGCCGCCGGTGCGCGGGGGCAGGGCCAGGGTGTCGCGCAGGGCGCTGGCGTCGGTGGCTTGCCAGGCCTGTTCGGCCACGCGGCAGGCGGCGGCAAAGGCGGGGTCGGCCGCGCAGCGGGTGTGCCATTCGGCCAGGGCGGCTTCGGCTTGCGCGGGGCTGCCGCCGTGGCGGCGCGCCAGCAGCAGCAGGGCGTGTTCGACCAGGTGCGGCGGGGGCAGGACGAGGGGGCCGAGGGCGTTCATGGCGCGGCAGCGGGGGGCGGCGCGGGCGCGGGTGGCGCGGCGGGCGAGCGCAGGCGTGCGGGCATGAGGTCGAGCGTGGCGCGCACGATGTGCTTTTCAATGCCGGCTACGCGCACGCCCATGTGGGCGGCGGCTTCGGCGTGGCTGAAGCCGTGCACGCGCACGAGGATGAAGGCGGTGCGCCGCCGTGCGGGCATGGCGGCCAGGCGCGCGCTCAGGCGCTCAAGCTGCTGGCGCGCGGCGCAGGTGCGTTCGGCGCTGGGGGCGTCTTGCGCGCACAGCAGGGCCAGGGTGTCCAGGGCATGGGCCTCGGCGCGGCGGCGGCGGGCGTCGTCAATGACGAGGTGGCGGCCAATGCGAAACAGCAGCGCGCGCAGGTCCAGCACGCCCGCCAGCGCCTGCGGGCCGAGCGCCAGCACGCGGGCATGGCTTTCCTGCACCACGTCGCGCGCGGTGTCGCGGTCGCCGGTGGCGCGGGCGAAGTAGCCCAGCAGTTCGTCGTAGTGGCGGGTAAGGGGCATGGCGGCGGCAGACAGGGCGGGGGCGGCAAGACATTGGCGGCGCATCGCACATCGGCATGGATGCGAACGAATTGCATTGCCTGGGCGCATTCTAGAGAGCTGGACGCCCGATGGGCGGCCCGCCATGGGCCGGGTGGCGAGGTACTGGTTAAATGTCCAGCTAGTAAGCATCCTAGCTGGGCGAAGCCAGGGGCGCTGGCTACCATGAAACCCGTTTTCTGTTTTGCCCGTCGGGAGTTGAAGATCATGGTCCAGCCCATCCACGCCAACGCGCGGCCGTCCTTGCATCAGGTGCAGCAGACGCAACTGCACGGCAACGCCCCGTCCGCCCGGGGCAGCCACGTTCAAGACCAGTATCCGAAAGGCGATGGCTCCTTCGCCAACCGCGTCAGGGGCACCCAGCCCAAGCCGGAGCTGGATCTGCACCTGAGCATGATGGCCAACGACGTCTATGCCACCGACAATCTGAAAGGCGCCGGGCGCACGGAAACCCGTTCGGAGGCCGACCTGGCGGCGGCTGGCTGGCGCCGGCTGCAGGCCGACGGCGATCACCTGGTGGATGCCCAGGGCAACCGCATCCCCATCAGCCCCAAGCTGCTGAACCCGGCGGACACCGGCTTTGACGCCGCCATCTACCAGAACGATCAGGGCCAGTACGTGGTGGCCTTTCGCGGCACCGATGACGACTGGCGGCTGCATGACGACAACGGCCAGTTCATGGGGCCGGGCACCGATGTTCGCGCCAACCTGGGCCAAGGCAGCGGCATGTCGGTGGAGCAATACCAGCAGGCCATGAACCTGGCAACGATTGCCGTGCAGACCTTTGGCGCGGGCAACGTGGCGTTCACGGGCCATTCGCTGGGCGGCGGCCTGGCCTCGGCGGCCATGCTCAAGACGGGCGCGCCGGGCGCCACCTTCAACGCCGCCGGCCTGAGCGACAACACCTTGCGCGATCTGGGCTTTGCCAGCGCCAACGAGGCGCGCGAAATCCTGGCGAACAACGGCCAGATCCGCCGCTACAACGTGGAAGGCGAGCCGCTAACCGCCGCGCAGCAAATGGCCGGCGTGGGCGCGCTGCCGGAAGCCGTGGGCCACGAGCTGCGCGTGGCGCCGCCGCCGGGTTGCACCGATCTGCATGGCGGCGGGGGCGATGACCAGTCTTACGTGGAAAGCCTGCGCCAGCAGCAGCCCATCTACCGCCCCGGCGGGGCGCCTGCGCCGCTGCGCAGCGCGGAAGACACACTCGAATCCGGCTTGAAAGGCCTGATCTCCCTGGGCGCCAATGCTTACCAGGCGGGCTACGGCGTGGGTCAGGCACTGGGCCAGACCCAACGTGAGATGGCCGGCATCCTGCGCCATGACATGGCCCAGGGCCACGTGGTGCAGGCGGGCGTCAAGCTCGCGGGCAGCGCCGCCGATGGCGCACTGGACATGGGCGCCAGCGTGGTCAAGGAAAGCGCCGACGCCGCTGGCGACCTGCTGATGGAAAGCGGCACGCTGGCGGGCAACCTGCTGCGCAACGAGGCGCGCGGCACCTGGCTGGAGGCGCCTGCCAACTGGCTGGCCAAAGGCGTGGAAACGCTGGGCTACGGCGCCAACAAGCTGGTCGATGGCGTGGGCGCCCTGGCGGCCACCGGCATGGACAAGCTGGGCGACGGCCTGCAATGGGGCAGCGAAAAAATCGCCGCCGGCATTCAGGCCGGCAAGGAAATGCTGGCAGATGGCGCCGTTTGGGTGGGCAACAAGGTGTCTGAAGGCGCCCAGTGGGCGGGCAACAAGCTGGCTGAAGGCGCCGACTGGGTGGGCGACAAGGTGTCCGGTGTGGGCCGCTGGCTGAACCAGAACCTCAACCCCTTCGGCCGATAATTCCGGCTCTGGCGCG
Organism: Comamonadaceae bacterium OH2545_COT-014; assembly: GCA_003859965.1. GTDB lineage: Bacteria > Pseudomonadota > Gammaproteobacteria > Burkholderiales > Burkholderiaceae_C > Ottowia. Next base: position 27,594 of record RQYR01000018.1, read on the forward strand.
CCAGCCTTGCGCTGGCGCACGTGACTGTCATGACACCACTTCGCCCTCCGCTGGTCACAAGGCGTCCGCTGGCGCTGGCCCTGCTGGCCACGCTGGCGCTGCCCGGCTGCGGTCAGGCCAGCCCCAACATGAAACCTGACCAATTCGCCTCGCCCAAGGAAGCGGCCCTGTTTGAAGCCACCGCCCGCAAGGACTTGGCCCGCGCACGCCAGCTGATGGCCGAGGGGGCCAGCCTGACGGCCGTCAACGCCAAAGAAAAGAACGTGCTGGACATGGCCATGCTCACCGGCCACTGGAGCGCGTTCACCACCTTGCTCGATCTGGGCGCTGACCCGGCCTACCGGGGCAGCTATCGCAGCACGTCCATGCACCTGGCCGCGACGCTGGAAGACAGCCGCTGGCTGGAAGAAATGCTCCGCCGCGGCGCTTCCACCGAGGCGCTGAACGAACTGGGCGAAACCCCGCTGTTTCGCGCCCTGGGCCGCAACACCCAGGCCAACTTCAAGCTGCTGCTGGATGCGGGGGCCAACATCCACGCCCGCAACAACGAGGGCAGCACCTTGCTGCACCTGGCCGCGGGCATCAACAGCTTCGAGCAAGTGCTCGTCCTGCTCAAGCTGGGCGTGGATCCGCGCCTGACCGACCGGCGCGGCCAAACCTTCCAGTCCGGCTTTTTCATGACGCCGGAAGAGATGATCGCCCCTGACTTCAAGGCCGCTCGCGCCCAGGTGCGCGCCTGGCTGCGCGAGCGCGGCATTGCGGTGGAAGAAGCGGCAAGGCGCTGAACCCGCTTGCCCTGCGCGGCGCGCCCGCCAGCATCTTGAACAGGCGCTAAAACCGCTCCAGCTCCGGGTGCGGCAGGCGGCCGCCGCGCACCAGCATCTTTCCGTATTCGGCGCAGCGTTGCAGGGTGGGGATGACCTTGCCGGGGTTGAGCAGGCCACGGGGGTCGAAGGCGTGCTTGAGGGCCAGCATCTGCGCGTTTTCCCCGGCGCTGAACTGCACGCACATGCTGTTGATTTTCTCGATGCCGACACCGTGTTCGCCCGTGACGGTGCCGCCCAGGGCCACGCTGGTTTCCAGAATGTCGGCGCCAAAGGCCTCGGCGCGGCGCAGCTGGTCAGGGTCGTTGGCGTCGAACAGGATCAGCGGGTGCAGGTTGCCGTCGCCTGCGTGGAACACGTTGCAGCAGCGCAGGCCGTGCTTTTTTTCCATGCCGGCGATGGCCAGCAGCATGTCGGCCAGGCGGCGGCGCGGAATGGTGGAGTCCATGCACATGTAGTCGGGGCTGATGCGGCCGCTGGCGGGAAAGGCGTTCTTGCGCCCGCTCCAGAAGCGCAGGCGTTCTTCTTCGCTGGCGCTCACGGCGATTTGCGTGGCGCCCGCGCCGGTCAGCACTTGCGACATGCGATCGATTTCCTCGGCCACTTCCTCGGGCGTGCCGTCGCTTTCGCACAGCAAGATGGCGGCGGCGTTCAGGTCGTAGCCGGCGTGCACGAAGTCCTCGACCGCGGCGGTCATGGGCTGGTCCATCATCTCCAGCCCGGCGGGGATGATGCCGGCGGCAATGACGTCGGCCACGGCGCGGCCGGCATCTTGCACGCTGGCAAAGCTGGCCATGATGCAGCGCGCCAGGCGCGGGCGGGGCAGCAGGCGCACGGTGACTTCCGTCACCACGGCCAGCATGCCTTCGCTGCCGATGAGCAGGGCCAGCAGGTCCAGCCCCGGCGCGTCCAGCGCGCCGCCGCCCAGGGCCAGCGGTTCGCCGTCGGCGGTGAAGCCCTTGACGCCCAGCACGTTGTGCAGCGTGAGGCCGTACTTGAGGCAGTGCACGCCGCCCGCGTTTTCGGCCACGTTGCCGCCAATGGTGCAGGCGATCTGGCTGCTGGGATCAGGCGCGTAGTACAGGCCGTGGGGCGCGGCGGCTTCGCTGATGGCGAGGTTGCGCACGCCGCATTGCACGGTGGCGGTGCGCGCCAGCGGGTCCACGCGCAGGATGCGGTTGAGCCGGGCCAGCGACAGGGTGACGCCATGCGCGTGCGGCATGGCCCCGCCAGACAGGCCGGTGCCTGCGCCGCGCGCCACCACGGGCACGCCCAGTTCATGGCAGGTGCGCAGCACGGCCTGCACCTGCGCATCGTCAGCGGGCAGGGCCACGGCCAGCGGGCGCTGGCGGTAGGCGGCCAGGCCGTCGCATTCGTAGGCAGCGGTTTGCTCGTCCGCCCACAGCAGAGATTCAGGCGGCAAAACACGGACTAAGGCTTTAATTACCTTGGTTTGAAGCTCTTGTTTTGATAGCTGATGCCCGGCGGCGTGACCCGGCGGCGCGTCCGGCCCCGGCGTGCGGGCAGGGGCGGGCCCGCCGTGGGTCGGGTCGTCGGGCAAGGGGGCGGACGGCATGGGTGAAAGGAGCCTGGGGGCTTAGCGGAACACCACGGTCTTGTGGCCGTTGAGCAGCACGCGGTGTTCGCTGTGCCACTTGACGGCGCGGGCCAGCACCTGGCTTTCGGTGTCGCGGCCCACGGCCGTGAGGTCTTCCACGGTGTGGGTGTGATCGACGCGGGCCACGTCCTGCTCGATGATGGGGCCTTCGTCCAGGTCGGCGGTGACGTAGTGGGCCGTGGCGCCGATGAGTTTCACGCCCCGGTCATGCGCCTGGTAGTAGGGCTTGGCGCCTTTGAAGCTGGGCAGGAAGCTGTGGTGGATGTTGATGGCGCGGCCCGCCAGCTTGCGGCACAGGTCGTCCGAGAGGATTTGCATGTAGCGCGCCAGCACCACCAGTTCGGCGCCTTCGGCTTCGATGATTTCGTACTGCCGCGCCTCGGCCTGGGCCTTGGTGTCCTTGCTGACCGGAATGTGGTGAAAGGGCACGTTGTAGCTGGCGGCGAGTTGGTAGAAGTCGCGGTGGTTGCTGACGATGGCGCGCACGTCCAGCGGCAGCAGCCCGCTTTTGACGCGAAACAGCAGGTCGTTCAGGCAATGGCCTTCGCGGCTGACGAACAGCACGCAGCGCATGGGCTGGGCGGCGTTGTGCAGTTGCCAGCGCATCTCGAAGCGGTGGGCCAGCTCGGCCAAGGCAGTGCGCAGCACCGTGGCGGCGGCGTCATCGCCCGTGTTCAGCGCGAACTGCACGCGCATGAAAAACAGGCCGGTGGCGTGGTCGTTGTATTGCGCGGCTTCTTCAATGTTGCCGCCGTGCTCCAGCAGAAAGCCCGAGACGGCGTGCACGATGCCTGCGCGGTCGGGGCAGGACAGGGTCAGAACGTAGGTGGTGTGGCTCATTGCGCCGATTGTCGCAGGCGGCTAGGCCGCCGCTTGCCCTGCTGCCTGCACACGCGCCAGCACGCCGTGCAGCGCGTGCGCGGCGGCGGCCATGCGCACGGCGTGGCGGTCGCCGCTGAAATGCCGGCATTCGGCGCTGGCCACGCCGTTCACGCACCAGCCCAGCCACACCGTGCCCACGGGCTTGGCCGCGCTGCCGCCGCCCGGCCCGGCCACGCCGGTCACGGCCAGGCTCACGGGCACGCGGGCGCGCAGGGCCGCGCCCTGCGCCATGCAGCGCGCCACGGGTTCGCTGACGGCGCCGTGGGCGGCGATCAGCGCGGGCGGCACGCCCAGCAAATCGGTCTTGGCGGCGTTGCTGTAGGTGATGAAGCCGCGCTCCAGCCAGTCGCTGGAGCCGGGCAGGGCGGTGCAGGCGGCGGCAATCAGGCCGCCGGTGCAGCTTTCGGCCGTGGCCAGCCGCCAGCGGCGTGCGCGCAGCGTGTGGGCCAGGGCGTCCAGGGTGGCGAGCAGTGCGGGGTCGAACATCATTAAAAAACGGCTTTTGGGCAGAATGGGTAAGCCATGATAGCTATTAATAGTGCAGCAAAAGGCATGGCCGTGCGGCCCGTTGGCTTTGTGTCAAAGTAACGCCCCGATTGGAGCGATGCTGATGAAACTGCTGTTCGTGGCCGACCCGCTGGCCTCTTTCAAGACCTACAAGGACACCACTTTTTCCATGATGCGCGAGGCCGCTGCGCGCGGCCACGCGCTGGCTGTTTGCGAGCCGCGCCACCTGGCCTGGCAGCGCGGCGAGCGCGTGACGGCTGCCGTGCAGGACGTGCGCCTGACTGGCGGCGAGCCGTGGTTCGATGCCGCCGCCCCGCGCCGCGCCGCGCTGGCCGATTTCGACGCCGTGCTCATGCGCAAGGACCCGCCGTTCGATGCCGAATACATCTACGCCACGCACCTGCTGGAGCAGGCCGAGCGCGAGGGCGCGCGCGTCATCAACCGCCCGCGCGCGCTGCGCGACCACCCGGAAAAGCTGGCCATCATGGAGTGGCCCGAATTCATCGGCCCCACGCTGGTCACGCGCGCGGCGGCTGATATCCGCGCCTTTCACGCGCAGCACCAGGACATCATCCTGAAGCCGTTGGACGGCATGGGCGGCATGGGCATCTTCCGCGTGGGCCCAGACGCGCTGAACCTGGGCAGCATCATCGAAACGCTGAACCACGGCGGCGCCACCACCGTGATGGTGCAGAAATACCTGCCCGAGATCGTGGCGGGCGACAAGCGCGTCATCATCATCGGCGGCGAGCCCGCGCCCTACTGCCTGGCGCGCATTCCGCAGGGCAGCGAAATCCGCGGCAACCTGGCCGCCGGCGGCAAGGGCGTGGCGCAGCCGCTGTCGGACACCGACCGCGCCACGGCCCGCGCCATCGGCCAGCGCCTGGCGCCGCGCGGGCTGCTGCTGATTGGCCTGGACATCATTGGCGACAAGGTGACGGAGATCAATGTCACCAGCCCCACCGGCTTTCAGGAAATTCACCAGCAAACCGGCTGCAACGTGCCCGCGCTGTTCATCGACGCGGTTGAGCAGGCGGCGCAGGCGCCCCGGCCGGCGTAGGCACCCAAAGCCACCGTGCGCGGCGCCACACGCTGCCATGGTGCGGCGGCGCCGGGCGCGCATCAAACCGTTGCAAGCGCAGGGCTTGAAAGGCGGGCGCCAATCCCCCACCTTGGCACCTTTGCAAGACTGCGCTTTTCATCCAGCCATTTCTGAACCCGAGGCGATTCATGAACCTTTCCGACACCCAGAACATCCTCCGCGTGACCCTGCTGGCCTCGTTTGCCGACGGCGCCAAGCACGACCGGGAGCGCGACGCCATTCGCGACATCGCGCAAAACCTGGGCCAGAGCGAAGGCGTGAACCTGCCCTCGCTCTACCAGGACGTGCTGCTCAAACGCGTGACGCTGGAAGAAGCCGCCGCGGGCCTGGGTTCGGACGAGTCGCGCCAGCTCGCCTATGAAATGGCCGTGTGCGTGTGCGACGCCGATGGCGCGCTCAGCGATGCCGAGCGCCAGTTTCTGGACCGCCTGCGCGACGCGCTGAAGCTGCCCCAGGCCGAGGCCCGCGCCTTTGAGCAGCAGGCCGGGCAACTGGGCGGCGGCGCGGAAGTGGGAATGGGCGCCGCCACAGCGCCCGTGGCCATTTGCCCCGCGCCCGCCGCCAGCGCCGCGCCGCGTGCCGCGCTGGTGGACCGCGCCGAGCTGGAAGCGCGCATCCGCAACGCCGCCATCACCAACGGCGCGCTGGAGCTGCTGCCCGAAACCCTGTCCACCATGGCCATCATTCCGCTGCAAATGCGGCTGGTCTACAACATCGGCAAGGCTTACGGCTACGAGCTGGACAGCGGCCACATCAAGGACTTTCTGGCCACGGTGGGCGTGGGCCTGACCTCGCAATACCTGGAGCAGGCCGGGCGCAAACTCATCGGCGGGCTGCTGCGCAAAGTGGGCGGGCGCGCCGTGGGCGGCCTGATGGGCGGGCTGGGCAAGCAGGCCGTCAGCTCCGGCATGAGCTTTGCCAGCACCTACGCGCTGGGCTACGTGGCGCTGGAGTATTACGCCGGCGGCCGCCAGCTGTCCGCGCAAATGCTCAAGGACGCCTACGCCCGTGTTTTCGGCCAGGGCCAGCAGTTGCAGACGCAGCTGCTGCCTGAAATCCGCCAGCGCGCGCAAACCATCAACATGACCGAAATCATGAACATGGTGCGCGGCCAGCGGGTTTGAAAACCGCACTTCGTCAAAGCGGAAAACCAAAACCGCCAGTCATCAGGGCAGATGCGGAAATACAGATCCTTTACGGATTAATAAACAGGCTTTGGCTTTGCTTGCAGCCAGGCGCTGAATGCTTTTCAGGCATGCTGGTAAAGAGACTTACAAATTGATTCGGCCGCGGGGTGGAACTGCGCGGGTGGAAAGCAAAAAATCACGTGGTCTGCGAAATGTTGCAGAAACCTCGGTCAAACGCCGTATCCCACCGGGTTCAGGGCGGATGACTTTGCTTTTCAAGGAGAACATCCCATGCGCCTGTCTACCCCTTCTTTCACTCCTGCGCCTATGCGCATGCTGGCTGCCCTGGGCTTGGCGACGGTGTCGCTGGCAGCGCAGGCGGCAGTGCAGCTTGACGTGACGGTGGCCCCGATCCCGCAGCCGCTTTACCAGGGCGACACCACCACGGTAACGGTGACCATTAACAACACGGGGACGACGCCCATGGCAGCTGGCGGCTCCATGTATCTCTCCACGCCCAGGGAGATGGAGTTGGTCAATATGCCTGCCGGCTGCACCTCGCGCACGGGCCCTGGCACACCGAATCAGTACGTGGACTGCCCGTTCCCCGCAATTGGGGCTGGTGCCAGCACGCAACTGGTGTTCCAGGCGCTGGCTCGTGACCTTTACCCCACCGCGACCTACCAGCCCGGGGGGGGGCCGGATCTGCGCTTCGGCACCGAAATCGATTACGACGATGGCACCGGCACGATGGTCAACGGCAAATGGCCCAACGGTGCCAGCCCGTTCTATATCGATCCCCGCCCGGCTGGCGGCGGTGCCGGCGTGACCGCAGTGCCTACCATGGACGCTTGGGGGCTGGGCATCATGGCCGCATTGCTGGGCGCGGCCGCAGCGCGTCGCCGTCAGAAGAAAAAAGGCTGAGGTAAGACTGAGGTTTTTTGGCCTCTGCATTCCGGCGGCGCTCAGGCTGTGCAAGCCGTGCTGCCGTGTTGTTGGGTAGATCGCGTCGTGATTGCCGGCTGCCCAGCTGGGTGAGAACCAAGTGACAAGAGGACGCCCCGGTTGGCCGGGGCGTCCTCTTTTTCCTTGAAGGGATGGCATCCGCCCGGAAAAGCAACCCGTCGCTTGGGGGCGGCGTGAAACGCTGTTTCTTCAGGCCAGCAGCAAGGCGGCCAGCGCTGCCAGCGGCGCGGTTTCGGCGCGCAACACGCGCGCGCCCAGGCTGGCGGGCAAGAAGCCGGCAGCGCGGGCAGCGGCTTCTTCGGTGGCGCTCAGGCCGCCTTCCGGGCCGGACAGCAACGCCACGGCTTGCGTGGGCGGCCAATGGGCGGCGGCGTTGCGCAGAGAAGGCGCTTGCGCATCCAGTGATAGCACGATGCCTGCATGACCGGCCGCCTTGGCGGTCGCCAGCGCATCAGGCAGCGCCTGCGGCGGCTGCACGGGCGGCAGGCGGTTGCGCCGGCTTTGTTCGCAGGCGGCCGTGGCCACGGCTTGCCAGTGCGCCTGCTTTTTGGCGGCGCGCTCGCCCGTCAGGCGCAAGGCGCAGTGCTGCGTGTGCACGGGGGTCAGGCTGGCCGCGCCGAGCTCGGTGGCTTTTTCCACAAGCCAGTCCATGCGCTCGCTGGCCATCAGCCCGGTCAGCAGGTGGATGGGGCGTGGGGCTTCGCGTTCGATCGGCAGGTGTTCGCCCAGGCGCACATGCACGTCGCTGCGGCCCATGCGGGTCACGGTGGCGCGCCATTCGCCACCCTGGCCGTTGAACAGGGTGATGTCGCTGCCTGGCTGCAGGCGCAGCACCTGCACATGGCGCGCCGCGCCGGGCGGCAGGGCCAGTTCGGCGCCGGGGGTGAGGTCCAGGCTGACGTGAAAGCGCGGCGGCATGAGAGCGCGGTGTGTTGCCAGAGGAGCGCCCGCTGGCGCGGGGGCGCAGCAGGCATGGGATCAGCGAAAGCCAGCAAAGCTGGCCGGGCGGCGCGCGCAGCCTGCTCAGGCCTGGGGCCGGGCCGCTGGGCGGACGTTCAAAAAGGAATGTCGTCGTCCATGTCATCAAAGCCCGACGCGGACGGGGGCTGGGCGGCCATGGGGGCCGGGCGGGCCGCCGGTGCGGCGCGGGGCGCGGGCGGCGGCGCGGCGCGGCGCGGCGCGTCGTAGCCGCCGCCGTCCTCGCCCGCGCCGCCCATGCCCTGGCGGCTGCCCAGCATTTGCATCTGGTCCACGCGGATTTCGGTGGCGTAGCGTTCCTGGCCGCTTTGCTGGTCGGTCCATTTGCGGGTGCGGATGCTGCCTTCCACATACACCTGCGAGCCTTTGCGCAGGTATTGCCCGGCAATTTCAGCCAGGCGGCCGTTGAATACCAGACGGTGCCATTCGGTGTGTTCGCGCGGTTCGCCGCTTTGTTTGTCGCGCCATTTGTCGGTGGTGGCCAGGGTGACGTTGGCGACCTGGTCGCCGCTGGGGAAGGTGCGCATTTCGGGGTCGCGCCCCAGGTTGCCGACGAGGATGACTTTGTTGACGGAGGCCATGATGCTTTGTCTGTGAAAAATGTGGGCAAAAGGCCGCCGTGGCGGCGGCGCGGAGGCACAGTGGCCCGCATTGTGCCGCATGCGCCCGTGACAGAATGACCCGCATGAAACGACACGCGGCGCGCCATGACCCTGACTTTTACCGCCAGTTGCGCGCGGAGCTGTCCGATGGCTGGCGCTGGGTGGATCGCGCCGTTGTGCTGGCCTATGGCGCCCTGGCGGGCGTGGTGGTGGTGGTGTTCACGCTGCTCAGCCACATGGCGTTCGATTTTTTTGGCGGGCTGTACGGTCAGGCGCCGCTGCTGGCGCTGCTGTGGACGCCGCTGGTGACGGCGGGCATTGTCTGGCTCACGCGGCGTTTTGTGCCGGCGGCGGGCGGCTCGGGCATTCCGCAGGTGGTGGCGGCGCTGGAGCCGGGGCTGGACGCGGCGGGGCGGCACTGGTTCGTCTCGCTCAAGCTCTCGGCGGCGAAGGTGCTGCTGGGCTCGGCCGGGCTGCTGGGCGGGCTGTCGGTGGGGCGCGAAGGGCCGTCGGTGCAGGTGGCGGCGGGGGTCATGCTGCATTGCCAGCGCTGGTTTCGTCACCGCCAGAGCATGGTCAGCCCGCATGCGCTGCTGGTGGCTGGCGGCGCAGCCGGGATTGCGGCGGCGTTCAACGCGCCGCTGGCGGGGGTGGTGTTCGCCATTGAAGAGCTGTCGCGCCGCATGGAGTCGCGCTACAGCGGGGTAATTTTGGCGTCCATCGTGCTGGCCGGTCTGATCGGCGTGTCGGCATTTGGCAATACGGCTTATTTCGGCACCGTGCAGGTGCCGCCGCTGGGCTGGTCCACGCTGCTGCCGGGCGTGGCGGTGGCGGTGCTGGCCGGGCTGGCGGGCGGGGTGTTTTCTCGGCTGATGATTGCCTCGCTCACGGGCAGTTCGGGCGACCGCTTCACCGCCTGGCGGCGGCGCTATCCGATCCGGTTTGCCGCAGGCATCGGGCTGGCCATTGCCGTCATCGGGCTGGCAACGGGGGGCCAAACCTTCGGCAGCGGCACGGAGGCTGCGCGCGAGCTGCTGCACGGCCAGGTGCATGACGCCGCCAGCGTGTATGGCTTGCTCAAGTTCGTGACCACCTGGCTGACCGCCTGGAGCGGCGTGCCGGGCGGCATCTTCGCGCCCTCGCTATCGGTGGGGGCGGGCATTGGCTACAACGTTTCGTCACTGGCTGGCGGTGAGGTGAACACGGCGCTGATTGCCATGGGCATGGCGGGCTTTCTGGCCGCCGTCACGCAAACGCCGCTGACCTCTTTCATCATCGTCATGGAGATGATTGACGGGCGGCCCATGGTGCTGTCGCTGATGGCGGTGGCCATGACCTCGGCGGCCATCTCGCGCATGATCAGCCGCCCGCTTTACGCCACGCTGGCGGCCTTCATGCTGGCGCAGTTGCGCGCCCGCCAGGCCAGCGCGGCGGCCCGGCCTGAAGCGGAAAGCGAGCCGTCCGGCGGGCCGGCTGCACCGGCCGCACCAGCCTTTGCGGAGGGCGCTCGCCCCGTTGATTCCGCTAGCCCCGCGAGCCCGGCGTCTGCCGCGCCGGCACCGGCTGCGCCCAGCCCAGCAGCAGCCACAGCGCCGCCAGCGCCGCCGTGACGGCGAACACCGCCGTCACGCCCCCGTGCTTGAGCAGCAGCCCGCCCAGCGCGCCGCCCGCGAACAGGCCAAGCGATTGCAGGGCGTTGTACTGGCCGAGGGCGGCCCCGCGCGAGGCGGGCGGCGCCAGGCGTGAAAGCAGGCTGGGCTGGATGATTTCCAGCGTGTTGAACGCCAGGAAAAACAGTGTCAGGCAAAGGCCCAAGGCCCACAAGCCAGGCAGGCGCGGCGCCAGCGCCAGCATCAGCAGTTGCACGGCCAGCAGCAAGGCGATGCCGCCACGCAGAATGCCGCGCAGGTAGCCGCGGCGGTCCAGCGCCATCATGCCGCCCGTGAGCACAAAGGCAGCCAGCACCGCCGGCACGTACAAATGCCAGTGCTGCGCCTTGGGCAAACCCGCCTGCACCAGCAGGCCCGGCACCACGACCCACATGGCCATTTGCACCGTGTGCAGCACGAAAACGCCCACATCCAGGCGCCAAAGTTGCGGGTGCAGCCACACATCGGCCCAGCGGCCGCGCGCCACGCTGGGCGGGCGTGGCGGCTCGGCCGGGGTGACCCAGGCCACCACGCCCATGCTGACCAGCGCCAGGACGGCGGTGAGCCAGAACAGGCCCGGCAGCCCGCCCAGCGCTGCTGTCAGCGGCGGCGCGATCATGAGAGACAAGGCAAACGTCAGCCCGATGCTGATGCCCACCAGCATCATGGCCCTGGTGCGCACCTCGTCGCGCGTCAGGTCGGACAGCAGCGCCGTGACAGCCGCTGAAATGGCCCCCGCGCCCTGCAGGCCGCGGGCCAGCGCCAGCGTCTGCACGCTGTCTGCCAGCGCGGCGGCCACGCAGCCGGCCGCGAAGACCAGCAGCCCCATCAGGATGACCTTCTTGCGGCCCCAGCGGTCGGACGCCAGCCCCAGCGGCATTTGCAGCGCCGCCTGGGCCAAGCCGTAAGCGCCCATGGCCAGGCCGACCAGGGCCGGATCGTCGCCGCCGGGGTATTTGGCCGCCTCCAGCACAAACACGGGCAGCACCAGAAACAGCCCCAGCATGCGCAGGGCGAAGATGCCCGCCAGCGACAGGCTGGCACGGCGTTCGCCAGCGGTCATGGCGTGTCGGGGCGGGGGGGGAGAAGCGTGGGGTGTCATGAGAAACTGCAAGCATCCGTGGCAGGCGCCATGCCTGCGGCGGTTATTGTCGATCATCACCCCTGGCTCCCGGCCCGGGATGGAGCCGCGCCGGTGGCGCTTGTCGCCTCCGGCCGTTTTTTTCCAGAAGGAATTTCAAATGAGATCGTCGCTTATGCCCGCCCGCCCCTTGCTGACCACGGCCGCCGCGCTGGCATGCGCCAGCGCGTTGCTGGCCGCTTGCGCCCAGACCGCGCCGCCTGTGGTGGCCGCCCGGCCCGCGCCGCAGGGCGCGGCGGGGCTGCTGCCCGTGCCCCCGTCGCTGCCGGGGTACCGCCGCCATGTGATTGAACTACCCCCGCAGCCTGACGAAGCGGGCCGCCAGATTGAACTGGCGGGCGGCAAAACCACGGAAGTGGATTGCAATCGTCACGGGCTGGATGGCGGCTTTGAGCAGCGCAGCGCCCCCGGCACGGGCCAGGCGTACTGGGTGCTGCAAAGCAGCGGCCATGTGTTTGCCACCAAGATGGGCTGCCCGGCCAGCAGCCGTCGCACGGCTTTCGTGCGCGCCGGGACGCCAGTGCGGGCGCCGTACAGCAGCCGCCAGCCGCTGGTGATTTTTGCGCCCGAAGGCATGCAAGTACAGTGGCGCGAAGCCGGTCGCCAAGGCGATTGGCAGCCGGCTGCGCTGCGCTGACGGCTTGGCGCAGGGCGCGTGCCATGCCGCCACGGTTCAGGCTGTTTTAGGCCGTTTGGGCAAGCCCCTTCTGCCTAAGGTGCTATTGATTTTGAACTGACCGGTCCGGGCGGCCCGGCAAGGGTGTGAGGCCATGCGCGGGCGCCAGGCGGCGTGCCTGTTCGCGGCCGGGCGGCGAACTTGCGGTAGGCTTGCGGCGGCTGTATCCCCCTTTCCCTTCCCTCCAAGGCATAGAGCACCCATGAGCAAACCTCTCACCCCCGCGCAAGAGGCGCTGCGCGACGCCGCGCGTGATTACCACCGCTTGCCCACGCGCGGCAAGATTGCGGTAGCCCCCACCAAGCCCCTTTCCAACCAGCGTGACCTGTCGCTGGCCTACAGCCCTGGCGTGGCCTACCCGTGTCTGGACATTCAGGCCGACCCAGCGTGCGCGGCCGATTACACGGCGCGCGGCAACCTGGTGGGCGTCATCACCAACGGCACGGCCGTGCTGGGGCTGGGCGACATTGGCCCGCTGGCGGGCAAGCCGGTGATGGAGGGCAAGGGCTGCCTGTTCAAAAAGTTCGCCGGCATTGACGTGTTCGACATCGAACTGGCCGAGCGCGACCCGGACAAGCTGGTGGACATCATCGCCGCGATGGAGCCGACGCTGGGCGGCATCAACCTGGAGGACATCAAGGCGCCCGAGTGCTTCTACATCGAGCGCCAGCTGCGCGAGCGCATGAACATCCCCGTGTTCCATGACGACCAGCACGGCACCGCCATCATCTCCGGCGCGGCCCTGCTCAACGGGCTGGAGCTGGTGGGCAAGGACATCGCGCAGGTGAAAGTGGCCGTCAGCGGCGCGGGCGCGGCCGCCATTGCCTGCCTGGACGTGATGGTGGGCCTGGGCCTGCGGCGCGAGAACATCTATGTGTGCGACTCCAAGGGCGTGATCTATGAAGGCCGTCCCGGCGGGCTGGATGAATCCAAAGCGCGCTACGCGCAGCAGACCGATGCCCGCACCCTGGCCGACGTGGTGCGCGGGGCCGACGTGTTCCTGGGCTGCTCCACGGCGGGCGTGCTCACGGGCGAGATGGTGCAGTCCATGGCCGAGCGGCCCGTGATCCTAGCGCTGGCCAACCCCGAGCCGGAGATCCGCCCCGAGGACGCCAAGGCTGCGCGGCCCGACTGCATCATCGCCACCGGCCGGTCGGATTACCCGAACCAGGTCAACAACGTGCTGTGCTTTCCCTACATCTTCCGCGGCGCGCTTGACTGTGGCGCTACCCGTATCACCGAGGAGATGAAGCTGGCCTGCGTGCGCGAAATCGCCGCGCTGGCCAAGGCCGAAACCAGCGCCGAGGTGGCGGCCGCCTACGCCGGCAAGGATCTCAACTTCGGGCCCGACTACATCATCCCCACCCCGTTCGACCCGCGCCTGATCCTGCGCATTGCCCCCGCCGTGGCCGAAGCGGCGGTGCGCTCGGGCGTGGCCACGCGCCCCATCGAGGACATGGCCGCGTATCGCGCCCAGCTGGAGCGTTTTGTGTACCAGTCCGGCATGCTGATGCGCCCGGTGATCGCCACCGCACGCGCCGTGCCGCCCGCGCGCAAGCGCGTGGCCTACGCCGAGGGCGAGGACGAGCGCGTGCTGCGCGCCGCGCAAACCGTGCTGGACGACGGCTTGGCCACCCCCATCCTCATTGGCCGCCCGGCCGTGATGCAGGCGCGCATCGACAAGGCCGGCCTGCGTCTGAAGCTGGGGCAGGACGTGGAGGTGTGCAACCCGGATGACGACCCGCGCTTTCGCCAGTATTGGGAGGAATACCACCGCCTGATGGCGCGCAACGGCGTCTCGCAAGAGGCGGCCAAGGCCATGGTGCGCCGCTCCACCACCGTCATCGCCGCGCTCATGGTGCGCCTGGGCGATGCCGACGCCATGCTCTGCGGCACGCTGGGCCGGTTTGATGTGCATCTTCAGCACGTGCGCGACATCATCGGCGTGGAAGCCGGCGCGCCGGGCCTGGCCACGCTGAACGCGCTGATGATGGACGGGCGCACGCTGTTCATCGCTGACACCTACGTCAACGAAAACCCCGACGCCGAACTGCTGGCCGACATCGCCCGCATGGCCGTGGAAGAAGTGCGCAACTTCGGCCTGCCGCCCAAGGTGGCCTTCCTCTCGCACTCCAACTACGGCTCTTCCACGCGCCCCTCGGCCCTGAAAATGCGCGCCGCGCGCAACCGCTTCTGCCAGCTCATGCCCGAAGTGGAGTGCGACGGCGAAATGCACGGCGACGCCGCCTTCGACCAGGCGCTGCGCGACCGCGCCGTGGCCGACAGCACCCTGCACGGCGAGGCCAACCTGCTGATCTGCCCCAACCTGGACGCGGCCAACATCCTGTTCAACGTGCTCAAGACCACCGACGGCCACGGCGTCACCGTGGGCCCCATGCTGCTGGGCGCGGCCGCGCCCGCGCATGTGCTGACCCCCAGCACCACAGTGCGCCGCCTCATCAACATGACAGCCGTGGCCGTGGCCGAGGCGGCCAGCCGCCACACGGACCGTTGAGCCAGGCCCAACCACACCACCACACGGCGCCCAAGGGCGCCGTTTTTCATGATGCGGCCGGGCAGGCGTGGTGCTTCAAGCGCTCCCTCTAGGGATTTGCCCTTGGTCCAGGGCCGGCGGCGCGGCTTTGTCAGCTTGATGCAAGGCGTGGCCTCAAAAGTGTGCTGCCTTTCTACTGACTAGACGAGGAGACAAGCATCATGGCAACACAAAGCGCGCAAGCGCACGGCTACTGGCGGGCCACGCTGGGGCTGCTGGCGAAGATCCTGGTGATCTGGTTCCTGGTGTCGTTCGGCGCCGGCATCCTGTTCGCCGACCTGCTCAACGGCATCAAGCTGGGCGGCTATCCGCTGGGCTTCTGGTTTGCGCACCAGGGCTCCATTTACGTGTTCATCGCGCTCATCTTCTTCTACGCCTGGAAGATGGGCGAGATCGACCGCCGTTTCGACGTGCACGAGGACTGAACGGGGAGACACCGCGATGGATCTGCAAACCACCATCTACATCGTCGTGGGGCTGAGCTTTGCCCTGTACATCGGCATCGCCATCTGGGCGCGGGCGGGCTCCACCAGCGAGTTCTACGTGGCCGGCGGCGGCGTGCACCCCGTCACCAACGGCATGGCCACGGCCGCCGACTGGATGAGCGCGGCCTCCTTCATCTCCATGGCCGGCCTGATTGCCAACATGGGCTATGGCGGCGGCCTGTTCCTGATGGGCTGGACGGGCGGCTACGTGCTGCTGGCCATGCTGCTGGCGCCCTACCTGCGCAAGTTCGGCAAGTTCACCGTGCCGCAGTTCATTGGCGACCGCTTCTACAGCAAGAGCGCCAGCACTGTGGCCGTGGTCTGCCTGCTGGTGGCCTCGCTCACCTACATCATCGGCCAGATGACGGGCGTGGGCGTGGCGTTCTCGCGCTTTCTGGGCGTGTCCAGCGAAATGGGCATCTACATCGGCATGGCCATCGTGTTCGCCTATGCCGTGTTCGGCGGCATGAAGGGCATCACCTACACGCAGGTGGCGCAGTATGTGGTGCTGATCCTGGCGTACACGGTGCCGGCCATCTTCATCTCGCTGCAGCTGACGGGCAACCCCATTCCGCAGCTGGGCCTGGGCGGCGACTACAAGGGCACCGACATGACGCTGCTGGCCAAGCTCGACCAGGTGGTCACCGACCTGGGCTTTGGCCAGTACACCACCTCGGTGCCGGGCAGCAAGCTCAACATGTTCATGTACACGCTGTCGCTGATGATCGGCACCGCCGGCCTGCCGCACGTGATCATGCGCTTTTTCACCGTGCCCAAGGTCAAGGACGCGCGCTCCTCTGCCGGCTGGGCGCTGGTGTTCATCGCCATTCTCTACACCACGGCGCCTGCGGTGGCGGCCATGGCCAAGCTCAACCTGCACAGCACGGTAAACGCCGAAGTCAAGGGCGGCGGCGACATCTTCGCGCCCGAGGCCGCGCTGGTGTACGAGCAGCGCCCTGACTGGATGAAGCGCTGGGAAACCACCGGCCTGCTGAAGTTCGAGGACAAGAACGGCGACGGCCGCATCCAGTACTACAACGACAAGACCAAGAACGCCGACGTGCTGGCCAAGGCCGAGGCCGCCGGCTGGAAGGGCAACGAGCTGACGGTGAACCCCGACATCATGGTCATGGCCAACCCCGAGATCGCGCTGCTGCCCAACTGGGTGATTGCGCTGGTGGCCGCCGGCGGCCTGGCGGCGGCGCTGTCCACCGCGGCGGGTTTGCTGATGGCCATCTCGTCCGCCGTCTCGCATGACCTCATCAAGGGCGTGTTCAACCCCTCCATCAGCGAGAAGAACGAGCTGCTGGCGGGCAAGATCGCCATGGCCATCGCCATCGTGGTGGCCGGCTGGCTGGGGCTGAACCCGCCGGGCTTTGCCGCGGGCACCGTGGCGCTGGCCTTCGGCATCGCGGCCAGCTCGCTGTTCCCGGCCATCATGATGGGCATCTTCAGCAAGAAGATGAACCGCGAGGGCGCCATCGCCGGCATGCTGGCGGGCCTGTTCGTCACACTGTTCTACGTGTTCGCGCACAAGGGCCTGTTCTTCATCAAGGGCACGGGCTATGTGGACCTGATTGGCGGGCCCAACAGCTTCTTCGGCATCACGCCGGAAGCCTTTGGCGCCGTGGGCGCGGGGGTGAACTTCATCGTGGCCTTCATCGTGGACAAGCTCACCAAGGAGCCGCCTGCCCACATCCAGGACATGGTGGAATCGGTGCGCGTGCCGCGCGGCGCGGGCTCGGCCCACGCGCATTGATGCGCACCGCGCCCCGGCCGCCCCGGTCGGGGCGCGGCGCGAGATGGCGCGGGTGGCCGGTGAGCGTCACCGCCCCGTCCATCCAAGCCGCGCTCTGCGCCCGAGGCGCCGCCTTCCCCTGACGGCTCGCAGGGGAAAGCGCCGGCCCAGGGCATGCGGCCAACCCATGATTTCCAGGGTGGCCGCTTGCGCTTTTCCATCCGCCTGAAACGGCCTGGTGGACAAGCGCAAGCCGCTACACAACCCCGTTTCCCCTTCATCCACCGCGCCTGAAGGCGCTGCACCCCAAGTCAGTACCCATGGTTTTCGACGTCAGCCTCGCACTCACCTGGCTTTTGTTTCTGGCGCTGTTTCCCATCGCCTTTTTCTGGCTGCGGCGCGCCTGGCGCATCCTGGCGCGGCGTGACTATTCGGAAGTGGCCCTCAAGGGCGGCGAGCCGCCGCCCGAGCCGCAGCGCTTTGCGCTGGCCGACGGTGTGCTCCACCTCGTGGCAGGCGGCCTGGCTGTCACCGTCATCCTCGGCGTGCTGCTGGCGCAGTGGCCGTATGACGTGTGGAGCGCCGTGGCTGGCAGCACGGTCTGGTGCAAGCTGATGGCCAGCTTTGCCTTGTCCCGCCATGCGCACGCCCGCGCGCGGCGGGTGGCAGGCCGCCCTTCGGAGACATGAGAACTTCTTGCTTTATTTTTGGCCTTCAGGCGCACCCAGCAATGTTTTTTTTGCTATCAAAAAAATAACTCGCAAATGATCCTGGCCTGGCGCCACGCACGCCCCTGACCTGCTCCACGAAAGCCCGTCCGTCGCCCCTGTTCCTCTTGCTCCACCATGCTCGCCCCGCGCCGTCCCCGCTCCCCCGCCACGCGCGACCTGTGGCGGGCGGTGGCCGTGGGCGCCATGGCGCTGGCGGGGTGGATGGCCGGGCTGGCAGCGCTGGTTTATTCCACCTGGTCCGCCGACGAGCAAGCCCGGGCGGCGGCCCTGCTGGCGCCGCGCGCGGCCTTGCTGGTTCTGGGCTGGCTGGCTGGCGCGGCCCTCATGGGCGCGGGGCTGCGCTGGCTGTGGCAGCGCCATGTGCTGCCCCCCGCGCGCCTGGCGGAAGATGCCCAGGCGCTGCTGGCCGCCCCTGACGCACCGCCGCTACCCTTGCCCAACGCCCCCGCGCTGCAGGCTCTGGCCACGGCCTTCAATACCCTGCGGGAGCAAGGCGCCGCCCACCGCGCCGACCTGCAAACGCAGATTGACCAGGCCAGCGCCCGCGTCGCCAGCGAGCGCAACCGCCTGGCCGCGCTGCTGGCCCAGCTGGCGCAAGGCGTGGTGGTCTGCAATCTGGACGGCGATGTCCTGCTCTACAACCCGCGCGCCCGGCTGCAACTGCGCGCCCTCTCGCACGCGCCCGTGCTGGCCGACGGGGCTGATGTGGTGGGCATTGGCCGCTCCATCTACGGCGTGTTCGACCGCGCCCAGGTTCAGCACGCGCTGGCCCGCGTGCAGGCCCGCCCGCTGGGGCCGGGCGGCGCGCCCGCCACGGCCCAGTTCGTCACCGCCACCCACGGCGGCCGCCTGCTGCGCGTGCAACTGGCCCCGGTGCTGGGCAGCGGGCCCAGCGGCGCACCATCCGCCCCGGCAGAATCAGCCCTCGCCGCCGCCCCCTCCGCGCCTGCCTGCACCGGCTTCATGCTCATGCTGGATGACGTGACCCGCGCCTTTGACGCCGCCGCCGAGCGCGACCGCTGGCTGGCCGAGACCACGGGCCACAGCGGCGCTGCCGTCGCCGTGCTGACGCGCATGCTGGCCGAGCTGGCCCCGCCCGATGGCGGCGGCGCTGCCTGGCGCGCCGCGCGCGCCCAGTGCGAAGTCCTGCGCGCCCACACCGCCGCCCTGGCACGCCACGCTGCCGAAGGGCTGGCCACCCGCTGGCCGCTGGAAGACATGCTGGCCGCCGACCTGCTGGAAGCCGCCCGCCACCACCTCACACGCGCCCAGCCCGTGCGCCTGGCGGCCGAACCCGCGCCCGAGGGCCTGTGGCTGCGCGTGGACAGCTACCTCGTGCTCCAGGCCCTGGCCAGCCTGGCCGTGCGCCTGGCCGACGCGCTGCCGCTGCGCTTCATTGGCCTGCGCCTGACCGCCGCCGACGACGGCAGCGCCCACGCCTGGCTGGACTTGTTCTGGGACGGCCTGCCCATGAGCACCCAGACCGTGATGACCTGGGAGCTGGAGCCCGTGGGCACGGGCACGGGCGCGCAATACGCCATGCTCACCCTGCGCGACGTGCTCGACCGCCACCGCGCCACCCTGGCCTTTGGCCGCGACCGGCGCCGGCACGAAGCCTTCTTGCGCTTCGTGCTGCCGCTGGCCAGCCCGGCCGAAGCGCCCGCCGCCGGCCCGCCCGCTCCGGCGCCAACCGGCGGGCGGCCCGAGTTCTACGACTTCGACCTGTTCCAGACCCGCCCGCACCAAGGCACGCTGGACGAGCAGCCGCTGGCCGCGCTGGCCTACACCGTGTTCGACACCGAAACCACGGGCCTCAACCCCTCGGCGGGCGACCAGATCATCCAGATCGGCGCCACCCGCATCGTCAACGGCCGGCTGCTGCGGCAGGAATCGTGGGAGCAGCTCATCGACCCCGGCCGCCCCATCAGCGCCGACAACAGCGCCATCCACGGCATCAGCAACGACATGGTGCGCGGCCAGCCCCGCATTGCCGAAGTGCTGCCCGCCTTCCACGCCTTCGCCCAGGGCACGGTGCTGGTGGCGCACAACGCCGCCTTTGACATGAAGTTCCTGCAATTGCAGGAGCGCGCCACCGGCCTGGTGTTCGACCAGCCTGTGCTCGACACCTTGCTGCTGGCCACCGTGGCGCTGCCGCAGCAGCCCTCGCACCGGCTCGACGCGCTGGTGCAGCGCTTTGGCATCGACATGCAGGGTGCGCGCCACACCGCCCTGGCCGACGCCCTGGCCACGGCGCAAGTGCTGCTGCACCTCATTCCGCTGCTGCGGGCCAAAGGCATCGAAACGCTGGGCCAGGCGCGCGCGGCGGCGCGGCAGAGCTACTTGGCGCGGCTGCGGTACTGAATCTGAAAGCGGCTTGGCCCGCGCCCGTCAGCCCCGCGCCCGGCGTGCCACTGGCAGGCGCGAAGGTCATGCTGTGGCTCAGGGACGGCGCAACCCGCTTCCGTGGGCCGCAGGAGCGGCCCCATGCGACTCGGGCGCCACGCGCTTGAAGACCTGAATGACCTTGATGCTGCGGTACTTGCTGTTGCCTGGCGTGTGGACGGGGTGATAACTGTCGACGATCAGCGTGTCGCGGTCGTGAAAGTGCAGGCCAAAGGCGCCGATCCTGTCCCCGAACGCCAGCGTGTACGAGTGCTGTCCAAAACCCAGGCCCAGCGGCTTGAGCATGGGCGCCAGAAGCTGGGTCTGTTCTTCGTCCAGCGGGTCGGTGCTCAGGTTGACCTGGGTCTGCACTTCCTTGTAGGGCACGTAGGTGCCATTGTTGCGGCAATAAGCCCCCCATCGTTCCTGCCTGCACATGGCCACGGGAAAGGGCGGGTACAGGGTCATCACATAGGCTTGCTGCCCTTCCCAGATGCCATCGCCACGGCCCATGTCCCCGAGGTACTTGAAGTGGACTTTCTGGCCGGGGAAGAAAAAATCCTGTCTGTATTCATTCTCGTCCATGCCGATTTCCGGCACGGTCCTGACCAGCTGGAACGTACCCTCCAGCGGGCTGCGCGGCAGCGGCGGGGGGGCAGGGTCATCAGGCGCATCCATGCCTTCGTCTTCGGAGGCGGAAGAGGCCATTGCCGCCAAAGGCGGCAGGCCGAGCACGAGCACGAGCACGACGGATTGGAATACACGCTTGAACATGGCGATATCTTCAAGGCTGGGGCGCCTGGACCTTGTAGGCCTCGGCATCCATGGTCTTGAACCATTCGTTCAGGTAGTTGTGCTCTTTGGGCACACGGTTGGCGTGCGCGCTGCTGGTGTAGTGACTGGTGTTCAGCAGCTTCAGGGCTTCTGCCACCTCCCCGCGAGCCAGAGCCTGGGCGACTTTTCTCGATGTTCTGGGGCCTGCCAGTCTGGTGTTCGTGATATTGCCGTCCTGATAGTGGCGTGACAGCAGCACCGTTTGCTCCTGCATGGACAGATCCTTGAACTCACGGCGAGGCTGGATGTGGCGGGTGAGATCGTCATAGGCCTTGATGGCGGACTGCAGGTGATGGTCTTTCATCTCCGCATCGAGCAAATCGGCCTCGGCCTTGGTCAGTGTGAGCGGGTGAGTGCGCAGGTATTCAGCGGCCTGGCCGCGTTTGAGGCCCATGTAGGGTTCCAGCTGGTCGATCAGCGCTTGGAGCGCGCCGAACTGCTGCAGGCGCGCCTTGTACGTGGCTGGGTCTTGCTGTCCCAGATCGACCCCCGTGCCCACGGTCACGCCGGACCGGCTGCTGCCCTTGAGCATGTCGCGGCCGTTCACGGTTTCAGTGGTGGTGTCCACGCGGATGGCGCCGTGCGGGTTGACGCGGATGTCGTGGGGCCACCAGGGCAGGTAGCCCTGGGTGGCCTGGCCGCCTTCGTAGCTGGCCAGTTCGTTGAAGTCGATACGGGTGCCCCGCTGGGTGTTGATCTGGGCGGCGGCGGCCGGGTCCATGCGGGCTTGGGGGTCGGGGGTGGGACCCACGTTGAATTTTTTCGTGCGCCGGTCTGCACGGGCGGCATGGGCCTCGTCCACGTACACGATGCCATTGCGGTAGGCGTTGTTGCCAAAGTTGCGGCCTACTTGATAGAGCACTTCGTTCCAGTCGGCCGGGTCCAGCTGGCGGCGCAGGGCTTCATTGTGCTGACGTGCCTGCTGCTGGGCGGGGGTGAGGGGCGCCGCTGTGGCGGCGTATAGGAGAGTGCCTGATGGCTGGCCGGAGCCTTGCCGTGCCATGTCGGCCAAGGTGCGGCTGGGAACGCTGGAAGACGGCGGCGCGGCAGGCGGTGGCGTCTGGTCAGCGGTTCGTGCAGGCTGGTTGGCAGACGCGGCCATAGAGGTACGGCGGGTGGATGCCGCAATAGTCAGCATGGGGCGCTCTCCCGGCAAGTCTTTGTCACAGGTTGGCGAAATTAACGCGCATCCGTCATGAGTGACAAGTTGGTATCGCTTCTCCATCGGCAGAAGTACCAAGGCGGTGCCCTTGCCATGAACAGGTTCTCAGGGCGCAGTTTTTTTGCTTTTTGGCGCCCCGGCTTTTGCCGGGGCGATGGACGGATGCGGCAGCAGGGTGTCAGGCGGGAGCCGCCGGTGGCTCGGCGCTCCAGAAATCGCGGCGGCACAGGCCGCGGGCGGCGCACCAGTCGCAGGCCGTGCCTTCGCCCAAGGCGGGCAGGGGGTGGCCGCTGGCGATGGCTTGCATGTCTTGGGTCATGCCGGCCACCAGCGCATCACGCAGGGCCGTGATCTGCTCCTGCGGCCAGGCCTGGACGGGGTGGCGTTCGCCCAGGTTGAGGTAGGCGGCTTTCAGGGTGTCGTCGGGCAGCAGCGCGGCGTAGAAGGGCAGCTGCGTGTCCTCGCTGGCGTCGGCGATGCGCTCGCGGGTGCGGTTGGGGTGTTCGGTTTTGTAGTCGATCAGCAGGGGCGTGCCGCCAGGCAGGTGGTCAATGCGGTCCAGGCGGCCTTCCAGGGTGACGGCGCCCAGCGTGGCCTGGGCGGGCGTTTCGCCAGCGACGTAGGTAGCGCCGCTGGCCTCGTGCGCGTCCAGCCAGTCCAGGTAGCCGTCGCGCAGCGAGGGCCATTGGGCCGAGAAGGGCAGGAATTCGCCTTCGTCCAGCGCCAGGGCTTCGGCGGCGGCCTGGGCGGCGGCGTCCAGCCGGGCGCTGCGCAGGGCGCGGTCGGTCGTGGGCGCGGCTTGCAGCGCCTGGTGAAAGGCGTGCAGCGTGTCGTGCAGCCAGTTGCCGAAGTCGCGTTTGCTGACTTCGGCGTCCAGCTCGCCGGCCTCGCGCAGTTGGCACTGGTGCAGGGCAAAGAAGCGGTAGGGGCAAGTGCGCAAATCGCCATAGCTGCTGGCGGACAGCCGGGTCACGGGCAGGGCGCTGCCATTGGGGGCGGGGCGCGGCACGGAAGCGGCGGCAATGGCGCGGGCCGGGCGGTTGTCGGGCGCGGGGAGGGGGGACGGCAGGGCTTGCACCAGCGGGCTGGGGAGCAGCGGCTCGCCGCTGCTGTCGCTTTGGCGCCAGAGCACGTCCACATGGGGTGTGCCCAAGGCTTGCCGCCAGGCGGCTTGTTGGGCGGCTTGCAGGCTGTCGCGCGTGGGCAGGCGCAGGTGCTGGCGCTGGGCGGGTGTCCACAGGCCAGGCGGCTCGGGCGCGGCGGGCAGACGCACTTCGTCGCACCCGGGCAATACCAGGGCGGCAAAGGGGCGGGCCAGCACTTGCGCCAGCGGCAGGATGACGAGCTGGGCCTCGGGCGGGGGCGGGGGGATGAAGCTGGCGGCTTCCAGCACGTTGCCGACCCAGGCGGTGAATTCAGGCAAGGCCAGGCGGCGATGTGCGGCGGGCAGCTCGGCCAGGCTGTCCTGCGCGGTGTCTTCATGCAGGTGCAGCGCCTCCAGCACGCGCTGGCCGGCGGCATCGTGCAGCAGGGCGGGCCATTGGCCTGCCGCTTGCAGCAGCGTGCGCAGCGCCGCCAGCCATTCGGGCAAAGGGCGCGGCGCGTCCAGCCGGGCGCGGGCCGTGTCGATGGCGCTGACGAGGCTTTGCAGGCGTTCGGCAACGCCAGGCGGCGGGCGGGAGGGGGCGTCTGGCTGTGCCAGTGCGTGGGTCATGGGCGTAGCGCCTTGCCAGGCGCTGATGGCGGCGCGGCGCAAGTGGCGCTCCAGCAGCGGCACGTCGGCAGCGGCCCAGGCGCTGGCGGCGGGGGCGAGTTTGAGCCAGGCCAGCACGTCGTCGCTGCTGGCGCGGCGGGCTGCGGCGTGCAGGGCGGCCATGAGTGTGGCGGCGGCTTGCGTGGTGGAGAGTTTCCAGCCCGTTTCATCGCGCATGGTGACGCGGCCGCCCAGCAAGGCGTGGACGCGGCGGGCGATGGCGCGGTCATTGGCGGCCAGCGCCACGGGCGCCCGCCCGGCGGCCAGGTGATGGAGCACGCAGGCGGCGGCGCGCTGGGCTTCGTCTTCGGCGTCACGGGCCGTGTGCACAAAGCATTGGCCGGGCGCGGCGGGGCTGGCCAGGGGCAGGGCCAGCGCCTTGGCGGGGGTAAAAAAGTCCAGCAGCGAGTCGGTCAGCGCATCGTCTTGCACGCCTTGCAGCGCCACCAGGGCGTCGGTGGTTTCCAGGGTGCGGGCGGAAAACAGCACATCGGTGGCGTAGTCGGAAGCGGCGGC
Organism: Comamonadaceae bacterium OH2545_COT-014; assembly: GCA_003859965.1. Classification (GTDB taxonomy): domain Bacteria; phylum Pseudomonadota; class Gammaproteobacteria; order Burkholderiales; family Burkholderiaceae_C; genus Ottowia. The sequence continues at coordinate 51,821 of RQYR01000018.1, forward strand.
CCAGGCAATGGCCAGCCGGGCCACGGCGGCCTCGTGGGCGAGCCAGCCGTCGCCTGAGGCGGGCGTGGCCTGGCGGGCCAGTTCGGCCCAGTCAGGGCGCAAGGCGGGCGGGGCGGCGGCGGCCAGCGGTGCCAGGGCCAGCACGGTTTCCAGCAGCGGGGCGGCCAGCCGCTCATGCAGCGCGGCCAGGCCCGCGCCTTCCAGCAAGGCGTGAGCGGTCAGCGTGTCGCGGGCCGTGTCGAACGCGATGTCGCTCGGGCCGGGGGCAAAGGGCGACAGCCGCCGCGCCCACGAGCGCGTGGTTTCAAAGTGGGGGGCAAAGCTGTCGGGAAAGCACGCGGCCCACTGGCTTTGCGCCAGCGGCAGCAATTGCGCAAAGGGCAGCAAGATCACGCTGCGGGCGGGGTGGGCGGCGCAGTCCCGCAAGTGCTCATGCACCCGCGTGAGGCAGGTGCGCCACAAGGCGTTTTCAGGCGGGGCGCTGGCAGGACGGGCGGTGGCAGCTATGGCGGTCATAGCAAAAGGCCGCAAGGCGGGAGGGTGGTTTCTGTCACAATGGGATGACTGTAGCGGCTCGCTTTGTCCGCGCGTTTTCTTTGTTCCACTGAAAGACTTTTTTCCCCATGGCCAGCGATCTCATCAAGCACGTCAGCGACGCCTCGTTCGAGGCCGACGTTCTCCAGTCCGACCTGCCGGTTCTTCTGGACTTCTGGGCTGAATGGTGCGGCCCCTGCAAAGCCATTGCCCCCGCGCTGGACGAGCTGGCAGCCGCCTATGAAGGCAAGTGCCGCATTGCCAAGATCAACATCGACGAAAACCGCGAAATTCCCGCCAAATTCGGCATCCGCGGCATCCCCACGCTGATGGTCTTCAAGGGTGGCCAGCAAGTGGCCACCAAGGTAGGCGCGCTGAGCAAGGCGCAGCTTGCAGCGCTGCTGGATCAGCACGTTTGAGGCATTGAAGCCCCTGCCCGCTGACAGCGGCGGGGTGGGGCTGTCCACGACATTTTTGCTGTCATAATCCACCCCCGTTCAGGCTGGCGCCGAGAGTCGCCGCGCCAGCCCGGCCTGCTGGCTTCGCCGCAGGCCGAGGGAACAGGCCGCGCGCCTGGCTTCACCCTCTTCCTCCCCTTTCTTTTTCGTCTTTTTTCCCGTGCGGCCCGCTGGCGGGCTGCGTCATTGCCCAAGCGCATCTTTTCCCTATGCACCTGAACGAACTCAAGGCTTTGCACGTTTCCGAAGTGGTCAAACAGGCGGAGGCGCTGGAAATCGAAAACACCGGCCGCATGCGCAAGCAGGAGCTGATGTTCGCCATCATCAAAAAGCGCGCCAAGGCGGGAGAGCAGGTATTCGCCGACGGGGTGCTGGAAATCCTGCCCGACGGCTTCGGCTTTTTGCGCAGCCCCGACACCAGCTACACCGCCAGCACGGACGACATCTACATCAGCCCCAGCCAGGTGCGCCGCTTCAACCTGCACACCGGCGACATGATCGAGGGCGAGGTGCGCATTCCGAAGGACGGCGAGCGCTACTTCGCGCTGACCAAGCTCGACAAGGTCAACGGCCTGCCGCCCGAGCAGAACAAGCACAAGATCATGTTCGAGAACCTGACGCCGCTGTTCCCCAAGGAGCAGATGCGCCTGGAGCGCGACAACTTCAAAGGCGAGGAAAACATCACCGGCCGCATCATCGACGTGATCGCGCCCATCGGCAAAGGCCAGCGCGCGCTCATCGTGGCCCCGCCCAAGAGCGGCAAGACGGTGATGATGCAAACCATCGCCCACGCCATCAGCGCCAACTACCCCGACAGCCACATGATGGTGCTGCTGGTGGACGAGCGCCCCGAGGAAGTGACGGACATGCAGCGCTCGGTCAAGGCCGAGGTCATTGCCTCCACCTTCGACGAACCCGCCGCGCGCCACGTGCACGTGGCCGAGATGGTGATCGAGCGCGCCAAGCGCCTGGTGGAGCTGAAAAAGGACGTGGTGATCCTGCTGGACTCCATCACCCGCCTGGCGCGCGCCTACAACAACGTGGTGCCTTCCAGCGGCAAGGTGCTCACCGGCGGCGTGGACGCCAACGCCCTGCACCGCCCCAAGCGCTTTCTGGGCGCGGCGCGCAACGTGGAGGAAGGCGGCTCGCTGACCATCATCGCCACCGCGCTGATCGACACCGGCAGCAAGATGGACGAAGTGATCTTCGAGGAATTCAAGGGCACCGGCAACAGCGAGATCCATCTGGACCGCCGCCTGTACGAAAAGCGCGTGTTCCCCAGCATCCAGCTCAACCGCAGCGGCACGCGCCGCGAAGAGCTGCTGCTGCCGCCCGAAATCCTGCAAAAGACCCGCATCCTGCGCCAGTTCATGTACAACATGGACGAGATCGAGGCGATGGAAATGGTCATCAAGAGCATGAAGGCCACCAAGACCAATGTGGACTTCTTCGACATGATGCGCCGCGGCGGCTGACGCGCCGGCGGCGGGCTGATGGCTCGGCCTACCCGCGTTGCAGGCCACGCCCTTATAATCCACCGTTTTTGCGGAAAGTACGCCGGATGGGCCGGCGCGGCTCCCGTAGCGCCCTTGAAGGATTTACAACCATGCGCGAAGGCATCCACCCCGATTACCGCGAAGTCTGCTTTCTGGACTTGTCCAACGGCTTCAAATTCGTTACCCGTTCCTGCGTCAACACCAAGGAAACGGTGAAGATGGACGACGGCCGCGAACTGCCGCTATTCAAACTCGATACGTCCAGCGAATCGCACCCGTTCTACACCGGCACCCAGAAGTCGGTGGACAACATGGGCGGCCGCGTGGAGAAGTTCCGCAACCGCTTCGGCAAATTGCCGCGCTGAATTTCACACGCTTTTGTGTCACTCCCAAGGGCAGCCCGGGCAACCGCGCTGCCCTTTCGCTTGAGTGTCCAGATAGCATGCAGGTCAGGGTATTTCCAGAAGGTAGGTTAAAGCGCGGCTTGGCCTGAGCCTGCCTGTGTCAGTACCAGGATCGATGCAGATCGAAGATGTGGCTTATATGGGTGCGCTGGTCAGATGAGGTGGCCCGCTCCGCGTGTCCAAGTGAGTTTCACGATCTGCAAATCATGAGTAGACGGCATGCATGACGACGCTTCCGTTCGTTACCGTGCGCCGCTTTGGCTGCCTGGCGGGCATGCACAGACGATCTGGCCCGCGCTGTATGCGCGGCGCTTTGCCGGGGAGGCGCCAGCCTGGCGGCGCACGCGGCACCGCACGCCCGACGGTGACTTCATTGACATGGACTGGCTGGCTGCGCCGCCCGGCCCCGGTGCCCCTTGGCTGGTGCTGTTTCATGGCCTGGAAGGTTCGTCACGCAGCCACTACGCGCAAGCGTGGGCCCACTGGGCGCGCCTGCGCGGCTGGCGCATGGTGGTGCCGCATTTCCGGGGGTGCTCGGGGGAGATCAATCAGGCGCCGCGTGTGTATCGCTCGGGCGATCATGAAGAGGTGGACTGGATGCTGGCGCGCCTGAGTGCGGCAGCGGCGGGCGCGCCCTTGCTGGCGGTGGGCGTGTCGCTGGGCGGTAATGCGCTGCTGCGCTGGGCGGGCGAGGCCGGGGGGCAGGCCGCGCGCCGCGTCCGGGCCGTGGCCGCAGTATGCGCGCCGGTGGATTTGGCAGCCGGCGCCCAAGCCATGGAGCGCGGGTTCAACCAGCGGGTGTACGGGCGCATGTTCCTGCGCAGCATGAGACCGAAGGCGATGGCCAAGCTGGCGCAATACCCTGGCCTGTTCGATGCGAGGCGCCTGCGGGCGGTGCAAAACCTGCGTGCTTTCGACGAGGTGTTCACGGCGCCACTGCATGGCTTTGCCCATGCCGACGACTACTACCGCCGCGCCAGCGCCTTGCCGGTGCTGCCAGACATTCGCGTGCCCGCCCTGGTGTTGAACGCGCGCAACGATCCGTTCGTGCCCGCTGCGATTTTGCCGCGCGCGGCGCAAGCGGGCCGCTTTGTCACGCTGTGGCAGCCCGCGGAGGGTGGCCATGTCGGCTTTCCCCAAGGCGCGCCGCCAGGCCATGTGCAATGGTTGCCGGAGGCCGTGGGGGCTTGGCTGGGCGGGCAGGTTTAGGGCCGGTTCATGTGGGGCGGTGCCGTGTCAGGCGATCTGCCCGGTGAGCCGGGCATGGTGCCGGGGTCAATGGGCGCTGGCGCCCATGGCCTGTGCGATGGCCTGCATGGCCTCGGCCAGCGCGGCCACGGGGTCGGGGGCGCTTTCGCTGAGCACCACCAGCTGCGCGCCGCTGGCGGCGATGGCCTGGGCCACGGCATCGTCAGGCGCGGCGTGGGCCAGCACGGCGCGTGGTTTCTCGCGTGCCAGGGCTTGGGCCAAGGCTTTGGGCAGTGCGTCGTCTTTTTCCGGGGCTTGCCAGGGCACGGCCTCCAGTTGCAAGGCGGTGGCCAGGGCCTGCATGCGGGGCGATAGCAGCAGCACGGAGACATCGCTGGCCTGGGCCAGGGCGCGGCTGGCCTGGGCTTCGGCCTGTTGCAGGCGTTGCTGGATGGCGGCCAGGTTGGCTTGCAGGCGCGGCGCGGCTTCGGGCGCCAGGCGCGCCAGCGCGTCGGCCATGAGCGTGGCCATGCGGGCCAGGTTGGCGCTGTCTTGCCAGGGCGGGTTGTTCAGCACGCTGGCGGCGGTGTGGCCAGTGGCATCGCCCTGGCGGGCGGGCAGGGTCACGCCGGGCAGGTCGCCTTCGATGGGGTGGGCCACGTCGATTTCCACGATGCGGATGTTGGCGCGCCGTGCCAGCGGATAGAGCTGGTCATCGGGCCAGATGGAACGCAGCGTGAGCGCGGCCTGCGCCTGCGCGGCGGCGGCCAGCAGTTCGTCTTGCCCGCGCCCGGCCAGGTAGGCGGGCAGGCGGTTGGCGGGCAGGCGCGCGGGGGCCATGCGCAGCAGCTCGATGCCGCTGCCTTGCAGCAGTTGCTGGGCCAGGCCATGCACCACGGGGTGGGCGGCCAGCACGCGCAGCGGGGCGGCGGCAGGCGCTGCGGCAGGGCTGGCGCTTGGGGCTGTGGCGGATGCCTTGGCTGCCGGGTTGGTGGCCGCGTTGGTGGCCAAGGCAGGCATTGCGAGCAGGGCCGAGGCCAGGGCGGCCAGCGTAGTCAGGGCAAGCAAACGGGGGCGCGGCAGGGGCATGGCGGGTCTCATGACGGATCTTTCAGGCAGGCGCGGGGGCATGGCATGGGCTGGTGGGTGGCGGGCGGCGTCACAGCGCCGGTTGCGCCACGCGCAGGCGCAGCAGCACGGCCAGGGCGAACAGCGTGCCGGCGCAGAGGATGATGGCGGCGCCGGAGGGCACGGGGATGTCCAGCGCCACGGGCACGGCGATGCCCACCAGGGTGCAGGCGCTGGCAAAGGCCACGGTCAGCCAGAAGAAGCTGCGCATGGAGTGCGCCAGCAGCCGGGCGGCGGCGGCGGGGATGACCAGCAGCGCGCCCACAAGGATGGCGCCGATGACCTTGACGGCGGCCACGGTGACCAGCGTGACCAGCATCACGAACAGGTAGTCCAGCCACTGCACGGGCAGCTTGCGCGCCTGCGCCAGCGGGGCGTGAAAGCTCGCCAGCATGGCCTGGTTGTAGCTGCGGTGCAGCGCGGCCAGCGTGAGCGCGGTGATGGCCAGCAGCACGCTCAGATCGCGCCCATCGACGGTGAGCACGGAGCCGAACAGCACGTTTTCCAGAATGTGGATGTTGATGCGCGCGGCCAGCAGCAGCAGCAGGCTGGAGCCCAGCGCCAGCGAGACGGCCAGGAACACGCCGATCAGCGTGTCGGGCGAGAGGCCGGTGCGCCCGCGCAGGTAGTTCAGCAACAGGCCGAACAGGATGCAAAAGCCAAACAGGCTGCCGTAGGGGTTGGCCGGCGGCTCGCCCAGCATGATGCCGATGGCGATGCCGGTCAGCGCGGCATGGCCCACGGCTTCGGAGAAGAAGGCAAAGCGTTTGACGACCACCAGCGTGCCCAGCCCGCCCAGCAGCGGCCCCAGCAGCAGGCCAGCGAGCAGCGCGTTGACGACGAAGCCGTATTGCAGCATGGCCGGCAGCCAGCCGGCGGCCACGCCCGATTGCAGGGCCTGGTGCACGGTGTCGAGCCAATGGGGCGTGTTCATGCGGCCAGCTCCTCGGCGGGGGAATGTGCGGGCGAGCGGGCTGCGCTGGCCCCAGCCGTTTCGGCGTCGGTGTCGGTGTCGCCATCGGCCTGCTCGCTGGCCGGGCCGCGGCGGGCGAACAGTTGCAGCACCACCTCGGCGTCGTGCAGCGCGGCGGGCGGGCGGCTCCAGAGCAGGCGGCCCTGGCGCAGCGCGGTGACGTGGTCGGCCAGGCGGCGCACGGCGCCTAGGTCGTGCTCCACCCACAGCACGGTGGCGCGCGCCTGCCGCCAGGCGGCCAGCAGGCTTTCGAACACGGCAATGCCCGCCTGGTCGAGCGCGGCCATGGGCTCGTCCAGCAGCACCAGTTGCGCGGGCGGCACCAGGCTCTGGGCCAGCAGCACGCGCTGGCGCTCGCCGCCGGAGAGGTCGCCCATGCGGCGGCTGGCCTTGTGCGCCATGCCCACCTGCGCCAGCGCGGCGGCGATGCGTTCGCGCACGCTGCGGCGGATGCCCCAGTACAGCGGGCGCGTTTGCAGCATGCAGGCCATGAAGTCCTGCACCGTCATGGGCAGGGTGCGGTCGCACTCGATGGCCTGCGGCACGTAGGCCAGCACGCCGGGCGCAGCGCCGGGCCAGTGCAGGGTGACGCTGCCCTCATGCGGCATCAGGCCCAGCACGGTCTTGATGAGGCTGCTCTTGCCGCAGCCGTTGGGGCCCACCAGCGCGTGCACCTGGCCGGGCTGCACCTGCCAGTCGATGCCGTGCAGGATGCGCGTGGCGCCCAGTTGCAGGCCCACGCCTTGCAGCCGCACGGCCGGGCCGGTGGCTGGGGGCACGGGGGCCGCCATCGGCGCCCTCAAGGGGCCGTTCATGCGCGCGGCCCCCGCGATTCCTGAATGGCGCGTACCACGGTGTTCAGGTTGTGGGACATGTCCTGCTCGAACTTGCCCGCCGTGTAGGGGCCGTGCGAGATGTGCGTGAGCGGGTAGACGCGCACGCCGGTCTCGCGCACCAGGGTCTGCACGAAGCCGCCGGGGTTGTCCTGCTCGGCAAACAGCACGCGGATGTTTTGCGCGCGCATGCGCTCGACCATGCTTTTGAGCTGGGCGGCGCTGGGCTCCATGCCGTGCGCGGGCTCGACCACGGCGCTGACCTCCAGGCCGAACTCGCGCAGCAGATAGTCGTAGGCGCCGTGCACGGTGGCCACGCGAAAGCTGGCATCGGGCGCCTGCGTGACCTGGGCCAGCGCATCGGCGCGCAGCTTGCGCAGGCGGCGGTTGTAGGCGCGGGCGTTGTCGCTAAAGAAGGCCGCGTGCGCGGGGGCGAGCTTGCCCAGCTCGCGCGCGATGGTGCTGACCTGGATCATCGACGCGCTGATGGAGATGAAGGTGTGCGGGTTCACCGCCCGGCCCTGCGGCGTGCCCAGCGCCATGGTGGACAGCAGCGGCACATCGGCATTGGCGTTGATGGTGGGCACTTGGGGCTTGTCGCTGGCGGCGATCATGCGCTTGGCGAAGTCGTCATGGCCGATGGCGTTGAGCACCACCACGTCCATCTGGCCGATGCGCTTGATGTCCTCGGCGCGCGGCTCGTAGGCGTGCGGGTTGAAGCCCGCGTCGATCAGCGGCAGCACCTGGGCGCGATCGCCCACGATGTGGCTGACGAAGCTGAAATACGGATGCAGCGTGATGCCCACGCGCATGGTCTGATCCGCGCGTGCGGCGCGTGCGGCGCGGGCAGGCAGACAGGCGCTGGCGGCCAGCGCCGCCAGGCTGGCGACGGCGCGGCGGCGGGTGGGCGCGAAGGCGGCGGGGGAGCGGTGGGAGATGCGCTCGGGGCGGTCGGGGCGGGGGGGCATCGTCTGGGTCATGGAAGCCATCCGGAAAAAGTGGGCGTCTGTGCCGCCGCCAATCTGGCGGTGGCGGTTCAGTGCGCGTGGTGGTGATGGTGGTGATGCACTGGCCCGGCGCGGCCGTAGCGGGCATGCAAATGGGCGGTGATTTGTTGCCAGCCGTGACGGGTCAGGCTGGCATCATCCAGCGCGCCGGGCAGCTCGGGCTGGCCGGGGGCGGCGGAGGTGGCGCGCAGCCACACGTCCAGCGGAGGGGGGCTGTTCGGGCCGGAGCGCGCGGCGGCGAGCAGGCGCCAGAGCATGGCGCGTGGCGTGGCCGCCGAAGGGCCGGGCATGCTGGCGGCGTTGGCGGGCGCCGTGGGCGCGGCGGGCATGGCGTTGGCGGGCTGGCTCACGTAGGCGTAATCCTGCCCGGCTTGCCGCAAGGCCCAGCGCAGGGCGCCGCGCTGGCGGGCGGCCAGGTCGTCGGCAAACGGCGGCCAGCCGCCGGCGGCCCAGTTGTCAGGCGTGGGCGGGGGCAGCGGGGCGCCCAGCACTTGCCACTCGTCATGCACGGCTTGCAAGTCGGTGTAAATGCCTTGCTCGGCGGCGGACAAGCCGGTGGCCAGGTCGATCTGGTGCGTCTGCAAGGCGGCGGGCGCCTGCCCGTGGCGCTGCCAGCCCACCACCCAGGCGCTGGCCACTAGCACCAGCGCGGCGGTGGTCAGCACCCAGCGCGTTTCGCGCGCGGCGCCCGCGGGCGGCACGGCCTGGATGCAGCCGCCGGGCAGGCCGGCCGAAGCCTCAGCGGATGTCACCGTGATCCACTTCCAGGCTGTGGCCTTCGCCAGCGTCAAAGCGCACGAAGAAGTCTTGCTTGGGGCGCTCGAAGCGCACGCGCGACTGGGCATCCAGCGTGCCTTTCCACAGCGTTTTGTCTTCGTAGGACATCACGATGATTTCCACGCCCTGGGCGTCGCTGCCGTCGGAAAAACCGCCCTCGCATTGAATATGCGTGCTGCCATCGGCCTGGCACTTCAGGCGCGGCGAATGGGCATGCGCCCCGGTGGCGGCCAGCAGCAGCGCCGTGGCCAGCGGCAGGGACAGGGAAAAGCCGGAAGAAACGAACTTGGGCATGGCAGTGGATTGCGTGAAGGCCATCGGGCCGGGCAAGGCCGCGGCAGAGCGCGGCTCCTCGTCGAAGCGCATTATTATCAATGAAAGGAATTCTCATCATCAATGCGATGTTTGCGTCGTTCACCGGGGCGGCTGCGCGCTGGCGGTCACTGACGCCAAGGCGCTGGCCAGCGCCGCAGGGCGGCGCGGCAAAGGGCCAGGCAGATGGCGAGGGCGGCAGGCTCTAAAATCGCCGCCCTCCATGCCCGCGATCTCTTTCCAGGCGGTTGGCAAGACCTACCCGCCCGTGCGCCCCGGCGCCGCGCCGCTGCAGGCGCTTCACGACGTCAGCTTCGACATCGAAGAAGGCGAGTTTTTCGGCTTGCTTGGCCCCAATGGCGCGGGCAAGACCTCCCTCATCAGCATTCTGGCGGGCCTCTCGCGCGCCAGCGCCGGCCGTGTCACGGTGCAGGGGCTGGATGTGCAGGCCGACTTTGCCCAGGCCCGCCGCCGGCTGGGCGTGGTGCCCCAAGAGCTGGTATTCGACCCCTTCTTCAACGTGCGCGAAACGCTGCGCATCCAGTCCGGCTATTTCGGCATCCGCCGCAATGACGACTGGATTGACGAGCTGCTGCACCACCTGGGCCTGGCCGACAAGGCCAGCGCCAACATGCGCCAGCTCTCCGGCGGCATGAAGCGCCGCGTGCTGGTGGCGCAGGCGCTGGTGCACCGCCCGCCCGTCATCGTGCTGGACGAACCCACGGCCGGCGTGGATGTGGAGTTGCGCCAGGCGCTGTGGCAGTTCATCGCGCGCCTGAACCGGCAGGGCCACACTATCTTGCTGACCACGCACTACCTGGAAGAAGCCGAGGCGCTGGCCACCCGCATCGCCATGCTGAAAAAAGGCCGGCTGGCGGCGCTGGCACCCACGGCGGAGCTGCTGGGCCGCGCGGCGGGGCAGGTGCTGCGTTTCAAGATCAGCGGCGAGCTGCCCCCGGCGCTGGCCGCGCAGGCGCGCGTGACGGGGCGCATCGTGCAGTTCCAGGCACGCGGGGCGGCCGATATTGAGCATTACCTGGGCGCCGTGCGCCAGGCGGGCCTGCTGGCCGAGGACATTGAAATCCACAAGGCGCACCTGGAAGACGTGTTCGTCGAAGTCATGGCGCAGGCGGACGCCGCCGCCGCCACGGCCGCGCAGGAGACCGCATGAACGGCTGGCTGACCCTGTTCAAGAAGGAAGTGCTGCGCTTTTGGAAAGTGGGCTTCCAGACCATTGGCGCGCCCGTGCTCACCGCGCTGCTGTACATGCTGATTTTTGGCCATGTGCTGGACACCCACGTGCAGGTTTACCCCGGCGTCGGCTACACCGCCTTTCTGGTGCCCGGGCTGGCCATGATGAGCATGCTGCAAAACGCGTTTACCAACAGCTCTTCCAGCCTGATCCAGAGCAAGATCATGGGCAGCCTGGTGTTTGTGCTGCTCACGCCGCTGTCGCACCGGGCCTGGTTTGTGGCCTACGTGGGATCTTCCATGGTGCGCGGGCTGGCCGTGGGCGCGGGCGTGCTGCTGGTGACGGCCTGGTTTGCCCGCCTGCCGCTGGCTGCGCCGGGCTGGGTGCTGGCGTTTGCCCTGGCGGCCACCGCCCTCATGGGCGTGCTGGGGCTGATTGCCGGGCTGTGGGCCGAGAAGTTCGACCAGATGGCCGCGTTCCAGAACTTCATCGTCATGCCCATGACCATGCTCTCGGGCGTGTTCTATTCGGTGCATTCGCTGCCCGCTTTCTGGCAGACAGTGAGCCACCTCAACCCGTTTTTCTACATGATTGACGGCTTCCGCCACGGCTTTTTCGGCGCCAGCGATGTCTCGCCCTGGCTCAGCCTGGGCGTGGTGGGCGCGGCGCTGGCCGTGGTCAGCGCGCTGGCGCTGCACTTGCTGCGCACGGGCTACAAAATCAGAAGCTGAAACCGCTTTATCACCCGATCCGGACCCTTTCACCCATGACCGCTGAGCAACTGCAAGCACTCATCGCCGCCGGCCTGCCGTGCGAGCACATCGCCGTTGAAGGCGATGGCCGCCACTGGTTTGCCACCATTGTCTCGCCCGCGTTCGAAGGCAAGCGCCCCATTGCCCGCCACCAGCAGGTGTACGCCACGCTGGGCGAGCGCATGAAAAACGACGAAGTACACGCTCTCTCGATGAAAACCTTCACCCCCGCTGAATGGGCGGCGCGCGGCGGCGTTTGAAACTCATTTTTTGATAGCTGCCAAGGCTGATTTGTTCAGCCCTGAAGCCGTTTTTGAACAGGAAAACGCATGGACAAGCTCCTCATCCGCGGCGGCCGCCGGCTGCAAGGCGAAGTCGTTGTCTCCGGGGCCAAGAACGCCGCCCTGCCTGAAATGTGCGCGGCGCTGCTCACTGACGAGCCCGTGACGCTGACCAACATGCCCCGCCTGCAGGACGTGGCCACCATGCGCCGCCTGCTCGACAACATGGGCGTGCGCACCGAAACCCTGGGCGAGCGCGGCGGCATGCGTTTTCACGCCGCCGACCCCATCACGCCGCAGGCGCCCTATGAACTGGTGAAAACCATGCGCGCCTCGGTGCTGGCGCTGGGGCCGCTGCTGGCCCGCTTTGGCGAGGCCACCGTGTCTCTGCCCGGCGGCTGCGCCATCGGCTCGCGCCCGGTGGACCAGCACATCAAGGGCTTGCAGCAAATGGGGGCGGACATCACTGTCGAGCACGGCTACATCATCGCCAAGCTGCCGCCCGGCCGCGCCCGCCTGCGCGGCGCGCGCATCACCACCGACATGGTCACCGTCACCGGCACCGAAAACTTCCTCATGGCCGCCTGCCTGGCTGAAGGCGAAACCTTGCTGGAAAACGCCGCGCAGGAGCCGGAGATCACCGACCTGGCCGAGATGCTCATCCGCATGGGCGCGCGCATCGAGGGCCACGGCACCAGCCGCATCCACGTGCAGGGCGTGGCGCGCCTGCACGGCTGCCAGCACGCCGTGGTGGCCGACCGCATTGAGGCCGGCACCTTCGCCTGCGCGGTGGCCGCTGCGGGCGGCAATGTCTTGCTGCGCCACGCCCGCGCCGACCATCTGGATGCCGTGCTCGACAAGCTGCGCGAAGCGGGCGTGCACATCACGCCCGAAGGCGACGGCCTGCGCGTGCAAAGCGAAGGCGCTGCCGCCCTGCGGGCGCAGAGCTTTCGCACCACCGAGTACCCCGGTTTTCCCACCGACATGCAGGCCCAGTTCATGGCCCTGAACTGCGTGGCCCAGGGGCCGAGCGCGGTCACCGAAACCATCTTCGAAAACCGCTTCATGCACGTCAACGAGCTGGTGAGGCTGGGCGCGCGCATCCATGTGGACGGGCGAACCGCGGTCATTGAGGGGGTGGAAAAGCTCTCGGGCGCCACGGTCATGGCGACCGACTTGCGCGCCTCCGCCAGCCTGGTGATTGCCGGGCTGGTGGCTGATGGCGAAACGTTGGTGGATCGCATTTACCACCTGGATCGTGGCTACGACCAGATGGAGGAGAAGTTGCGCGCCATTGGCGCGGACATCGAGCGCGTGCGCTGAGGCCGGAGGCGCACCTGCTTTTCTTTGCTTCGCCAAAGAAAAGCAGGCCAAGGTCGCGCATCGGGGGGGCACTCACTTTGCGCAGCAAAGTCATGTGGATACAAAGGCGGCCCCACTGGCTGCGACCCCTTCGCTTCGCTGCGGGGCCGCCCGCCCTGAAAACCGTCATCGCAGGCGCATGCAGAGGGGCGCTTGAATACAGCTCCGGCCATCGCTGCGCTCGGCCCTGGGGTTTTCTCCCTCTCCCTCTGGGAGAGGTGTATGGACCGGAGACATGGGTGACACATGTACGAGGA
>RQYR01000019.1 GCA_003859965.1 Comamonadaceae bacterium OH2545_COT-014
AAGAACTGCGAGCGCCTGCTCAATACCAGCTTGCAGTTCATCCACTTGGCTTTCCTGGCGCTCATCCTCAAAAGATTTTGAACAGGGTCTGAGAACCTGTTCAAAATCCCTGCACAGCGTGCAAGCAAAACAGGCCAATAACACGGGCTATTGGCCTGTTTTGCAGTCGGCATCCCATCCCAACCCGCTGGTTGCCCGCTCGCGCCGAAAGCTTGAACAGGTTCTTACGCGCCCCCGGGCATGGGCCGGCCGGCCGGGGGCTGGTGCGCCAGCCAGGCTTCGGCCAGCTTCACCCAGTAGGTGGCGCCTTGGGGAATCAGCGCGTCGTTGAAGTCGTAATGCGGGTTGTGCAGCGTGCAGGGGCCGGCGTCATGGCCGCCGCCTTCGTAGGCGGCGCGGTGCGCGCCGTCGCCGTTGGCAATGAAGCAGTAGGCGCCGGGCCGGGCTTGCAGCATGAAGGCGAAGTCTTCCGCGCCCATGGTGGGCTCTTGCGGCAAGGCGTTGGCCTCGCCCACGATGCCGGCCATGACACGGCGGGCGAAGTCGGCCTCGTAGGCGGTGTTGACGGTGGGCGGGTAATTGCGCCGGAATTCGAAGGCGCAGGTGGCGCCAAAGCTGGCGGCCAGGCCTTCGGCGATTTCCTGCATGCGGCGCTCGATCAGGTCCAGCGTCTCGAAGGTGAAGGTGCGCACGGTGCCTTGCAGCTCGCAGGCGTCGGGGATGACGTTGGTGGCCTCGCCCGCGTGGATCATGGTGACCGAGATGACGCCGGCCTCCACGGGGCGCTTGTTGCGCGTGAGGATGCTCTGGAAAGCCTGCACCATCTGGCAGGCGATGAGCACCGGGTCCACCCCCGTGTGCGGCATGGCGGCGTGGCCGCCCTTGCCGGTGATGGTGATCCTGAATTCGTTGCTGGAGGCCATGACCGGCCCCGGGCTGACGGCGAAGGTGCCCACCGGCAGGCCCGGCCAGTTGTGCATGCCGAACACGGCTTCCATGGGAAAGCGCTGGAACAGGCCGTCGTCGATCATGGCGCGCGCGCCGGCGCCGCCTTCCTCGGCGGGCTGGAAGATCAGGTAAACGGTGCCGTCAAAGTCGCGGTGGGCGGCCAGGTGCTGGGCGGCGGCCAGCAGCATGGCGGTGTGGCCGTCGTGGCCGCAGGCGTGCATCTTGCCGGGGTGCTGGCTGGCATGGGCAAAGGTGTTGAATTCGGTCATGGGCAGCGCGTCCATGTCGGCGCGCAGGCCAATGGCGCGGCCGCTGGCGCCGCCGTCGCGCCCGTGCACGATGCCGACCAGGCCGGTCACGCCCAGGCCGCGCTCGCAAGGAATGCCCCATTCGGCCAGTTTCTGCGCCACCAGGTCGGCGGTGCGCACTTCTTCATAGCGCAGTTCGGGGTGGGCGTGGATGTCGCGGCGAATGGCGGCCATGTCTTCAGCATGGGCCAGGATGTTGTCGATGAGTTTCATGAAAGCTCGGGTAAGAAAATGCGGCGCCCGGCACGACCGGGCGCCAGGGAGTATTAAAAACAAGCGCTACGGCAATACCCATAAGGGTTTGATGCTATATTTTTTGAATCTCCCGCCAGCCAGAAGCCGCCTGGCGGCTGTTCAGGACGGTTGCGAGGCGCTGGCAGGGTGATTGGCCGCAGCCGTTTCAGGCGCTGGCGCGCATCTGCTTTTCGGCCTTGAGCAGCTTGGTCTTGATGCGGTTGCGCTTGAGCGGCGAGAGGTATTCCACGAATACCTTGCCCATGAGGTGATCCATCTCGTGCTGGATGCACACGGCCAGCAGGCCATCGGCCGCCAGCTCGCGCATCTGGCCTTCGCCGTCCAGCGCGCGCACCTTGACCTGGGCGGCGCGCTCCACGCCGTCATAGATGCCGGGCACGGACAGGCAGCCTTCATCGCCCCGCACGCGCTCGCTGCTGGCCCACACCAGCTCGGGGTTGATGAGCACCATGGGCTGGTTGCGCTCTTCCGAGATGTCGATGACGATCAGCCGCTCATGCACGTCCACCTGCGTGGCCGCCAGGCCAATGCCGTTGGCGTCGTACATGGTTTCCAGCATGTCGGTGATCAGCGCGCGGATGCGCGCGTCCACCGCCTGCACGGGCTGGGCCACTTTGTGCAGGCGCGGGTCGGGGTAGCGAAGAATGGGAAGCAGGGCCATGAAAAGAAAAAACGGAATACGGCGGCCTTGCAGACCGTGCCGCAGAGCGCCCAAAGCAGGCCCGCAGGCCTGGAGAATGTCGTTATTTTCGCTATTTTTCGCTCCGAGCGCAGGGCTGAAGAGCCAAATTCATTGCTGGATCAAGGGCTTGAATGCAGAATGTCCAGTGCTTTGTCAAGATATAAAAGCTGCAAGACAATGAAACACACCTTTGCGGATCTCTCCCTCCGGCTGACCGCGCCCGCTCTGGCGGCGCTGGCGGCCACCGTGCTGGCGCTGCCTGCCGCCGCCCAGCAGGCGCCCAACTACCCCATCACGTCCGGCCAGCGCGCCACCGCGCAGCAGGTGGCGCAGGCGGGCGTGCCGCTGTCGGCCCTGGCGCCCAACGCCCCTGACGAATACACGGTGCGCCGGGGCGACACGCTGTGGCGCATCTCCGGCCTGTTTCTCAAGTCGCCCTGGCGCTGGCCGGAGCTGTGGGGCATGAACCTGCAGGACATTCGCAACCCCCACCTGATTTACCCCGGCCAGCAGCTTTACCTGGACAAATCGGGCGGGCGGGCGCGCCTGCGCACCCGCCGCCCGGTGGACGGGCAGGCGGGCCAAACCATCCGCGTTTCGCCACGCAACCGCGCCGAAATGCTGGACAGCAACCCGCTGCCCACGCTGCAGCCGCACCTGATCGAGCCGTTCCTGGCCGAGCCCATCGTGGCTGACCATGAAACCTTCGAGCGCGCCCCGCGCCTCGTCGCCCGCACGGAAGAGCGCCTGTTCATGGCCAAGGGCGACCGCGCCTACGCACGCGGCCCCGAGGACGCGCCCCTGACGCTGGAGCCCGGCCAGCCCACGCAGTACCGCGTGTTCCGCCAGGCCGTGCCGCTGAAAGACCCGGTGAGCGGCGAAATCCTGGGTTATGAAGGCCAGTACGTGGGCCAGGTGGAGCTGGTGCGCGGCGAAAGCCAGTCCTTCGAGGAGGTGGATGACCAGGTTTACGACCCCCCGCGCACCCCGGCGGCCGGCATGCGCAACCCCGGCGAGCTGACGGAGGCCGAGCGCGCCGCCGCAGCCGACCAGGAGGAGCCCAAGGGCACCCCGGTGCCCGCCACCGTGGACATCGTGCTCACCAAGGAAGAAATGCACATTGGCGACCGCCTGCTGCCCGAGCCGCCGCGCGAGTTCCGCAGCTACGTGCCGCACGCGCCCGAGCTGCCGGTGGACGCGCGCGTGGTGTCCGTCTATGGCTCGGCGGTGCGCATCGTGGGCCAAAACCAGATCATTGCCATCAACAAAGGCGCCGAAGACGGCATTGAAAACGGCCAGGTGCTGGCCCTGCTCACCAACGGCCAGCGCGTGCTCGACAAAACCCAGGGCAAGCGCGAAACCATTCGCCTGCCTGACGAGCGCAACGGCCTAGGCATGGTGTTCCGCGTGTTCGACCGCGTTTCCTACGTGCTGGTGACGGAAATTCACCTGCCCGTGCAGGTGGGCGACAAGCTGGTCAACCCCAACTGACCCACGGGGATCCAGCGGGCCATGCCCCCTGTGACGCCACCGCCGCCCGCCGCCACACGGGACGGCGGTTTTTTCATGCCTGGCCCACCCCTTCCATTCAGACCAGGAGCTGCCCGCCATGCCCGCTAACGAACTGGCCGCCTGGCTGCGCCTGACGCTGACGCCGGGCATTGGCAACGGCGCCGCGCGCCGCCTGCTGGCCGCCTTTGGTCTGCCGGAAGCCATCTTCAGCCAGTCCGTCAGTGCGCTGCGCCAAATCGTCACGCCCGCGCAAGCCGCCGCGCTGGCCACGCCCCCCGACGGCCTGCCCGCCTTGCTCGATACCACCCGGCGCTGGCTGGATCAGGCAGGCGACCCGCCGTCATCCGCCCGCCGCATCGTCACCCTGGGCGATGCGGCCTACCCCGCCGCCCTGCTGGCCACGGAAGACCCGCCGCTGCTGCTTTACCTGCTGGGCCGGTGCGACGCACTGGACGCCACCGCGGGCCAGTGGCCTTCAGCCGTGGCGATGGTGGGCAGCCGCAACCCCACACCGCAGGGCTTGGTTAATGCGCGCCAGTTCGCGCAGGCTCTGGCCGCGGCAGGCCGCACCGTCGTCTCCGGCCTGGCACTGGGCATTGACGGCGCCGCGCACGAAGGGGCGCTGGAAGGCGGCACGGCGCTGCCGCTGCGCACCATCGCCGTTGTCGGCACCGGGCTGGACCGCGTGTACCCGCGCCAGCACCGCGATTTGGCACACCGCATCGCGCAGCATGGCCTGATCGTCAGTGAATACCCGCTGGGCACGCCGCCGCTGGCTCCCAATTTTCCCAAGCGCAACCGCCTGATTGCCGGCTTGAGCCAAGGCACACTGGTGGTGGAGGCGGCGCTGCAATCCGGCTCGCTCATCACGGCCCGGCTGGCCGTGGAACAGGGCAAAGAGGTGTTCGCCATTCCAGGCTCCATCCACGGCACCCAGTCACGCGGCTGCCACGCCCTTATCCGCCAAGGTGCCAAGCTGGTGGAAACCGCACAAGACGTGCTGGAAGAGCTGCCCCTGCCTGCCTGCACCTTCGGCGCCCAGGATCTCCACCCCTCCCCGGCCGGCCACGCCACGCCGCCCGCCTCCCCCAGCGCCTCCAGCGCGCCTGCCGTTACCCCCCTTCGCCCCCCGGCCAGCCCGCCACCTATGGCCTCACCCTCTTCCGCCGATGAGGACGTTCTGCTGGCTGCCCTGGGCGCGGACCCCGCCAGCCTGGATGCACTGCAAGCCCGCACCGGCCTGCCCACGCCCGAATTGCAGGCACGCCTGCTGACGCTGGAGCTGGAAGGCTGCGTGGGCCGCTTGCCGGGCGGGCTGTTTCAGCGGCTGGGGCACGCCTGAAAGCGTCCGCACGATCAGGCCACCAGCGAGTTGAGCACCGTTGGCGCGCGGGGCGGCCCTGAGGACCTGTTCAAAGTCCCTGCGCGCGTGCCGCCAAACAGCGGCTAGCGGCTGTGATCAATCAAACACCGGCGTTTGGCGCGCCAGATGGGCTTCGATGGCGATGCCCGCATGGCGATGGTGGAGGTTGGTCACAAAATGGTCGCGCTCTTGCGCCAGATGGGGCGACAAGGCCTGAAGCGGCGCCTCGTTCAGCAGCTCTTTCATGCTGGCCAGGGCATTGGGCGCGCGCGCATTGAGGCTGCCCGCCAGGGCCAGCGCCGCCGCCAGCGCTTCGCCACTGCCCGCCAGGCGGTTGACCACGCCCAATGCCTGCAGACGCTGGGCGCCGATGCGATCGCCGGTCATCAGCAGTTCAGCCGCCAGCGTGCGGGGCAGCAGGCGCGCCAGGCTCCAGCTGCCGCCCCCGTCGGGCGAAAGCGCCAGATGCGCATAGGCCATGACGAACACGGCGTCTTGCGCCGCCACGATCAGATCGCACGCCAGCGCCAGTGAAAAACCGGCGCTGGCGGCCACGCCCTCCACAGCCGCGACCACGGGCTTGGGAAAAGCGCGGATGGCCTCCACCCAGTTGTGCAACCCCTCCACGCTTTGCGCCTGCACATCGGGCGGGCGCTGCCGGTTGGCCTGCAAGCGCTGCAAGTGGCTGCCGGTGCAGAACACACCGCCGTCGCCAGTGATGATGACGCTGCGCACATCGGCATTGCTTTCAGCCACGTTGAGCGCCTCCACTCCGGCCGCGCAAATTTCCGGCGACAGGGCGTTGCGATGCCCCGGATGGCTGATGGTCAGCACCATCGTGCGGTCTTCAACGGTGGAGCGCAGTTCAGCGGTCATGCCAGCAAGCCTTTACTCTTTTTTTTATAGCTTAAAGGGCTTTTGTAACGGGCGCAAGCGCATCTTTTCCATCCAACGCAGCCGGCGCCGCCGCCGGTGGCTCACCACCCCCCGGTCCTTGATCTCCCGTCCACACGCCACAGAGCGCGCGTCAGACCTGCACGAAGATTTCCACGCGCCGGTTGAGTTGGCGCCCGGTAGGGTTGTCCTGTCCGTTCAGCGCATTCGGGGCCACGGGCTGCCCTTCACCGTAGCCTTGGGCGGTAGCGCTTTGCCCGGCCCCCCTGGCGCGCAGCGCGGCCAGCACCGACTGCGCGCGGCGCTCGGACAGCCCCTGGTTGTAGGCCTCGCTGCCTTTGCTGTCGGTATGCCCACGAATCTCGACCGACTTGGCCCGAACCTGCTTCAGCGCCTGCGCCAAGGCGTCCAGCACCTGTGCTGCATCGGGCCGGATCGCCGACTTGTCGAAGTCGAACAGCACCTGGTCGCCCAAGGTAATGACGAAGCCGCAAGACGTGCCAGGCAACGTGAATGTGTCCAGCCGCGGGAAGCGCCCGGCCGGCGCCACCTTGGGAATGGGCGCCATCTTCACCGCACGCCCCGGCGGCGGGCCAATGCGCCCCGTGCCGTCGCCGTGGTTGATGACCCGGCCGTGCGGCCCGCCATTCCAGGTGCCCGAGCCGTCGGCATTGATCCGCACCTGGCCGCGCGGCCCCGTCCAGGTGCCCGAGCCGTCGCCATGAATCCGCAGCTGGCCGCTGCGGCCATTCCAGCTGCCGCCCCCTTTGCCATCCAGCCGGATCAGGCCATGGCGTCCGTTGTAGCTGCCCGAGCCGTCGGCTTCGACCCGGATCACGCCTTCGTCATACCCGTCTTGGCCACTGCCGTTGATGCTGCCTGAGCCATCGGCATTCACCCGAACCAGGCCGCCTTTGAAATTGGCCGTGCCACTGCCGTCCGGATTGACGCGAAAAATGCCTTTCTCTCCGCTGTGGCGCAACTGGCCTTGCGCATCCAGGCTGGTCATGCCCGCGTCGTTGAGCAAGGCGCCATCGGCGCTGCAACGGGCCGCACGCACGCGGATGCCGGCCATGGGATCCAGCACGTTTTTCAGGCTCTGCTGCAGCGCGGCCTGGGCCGGCCCCACGCCTATAAGGTCTGGCACCACGATCTGGGGGATGGCCGGAAATTCCATGTCCCACGCGCTCAGGGGCACGTCCGGCTCTTGCGCCGCCCCGGCCAGGCACACCGCGCCCAAGGCCAGCGGCATGAGGCGGCGGCTCCATCGTGAAAGAACGCGGATTCCTGACATGGCGGCTTCTCCTCTCATGATTGAGGGACAAAGCGTATAGCAAGCTGCCCCGGGCGCGTGGATCATCTGGTAACAGATGGGGAAAGCCGCGCCCATGCCACCACTCCGCCGTGCGCGCCTGGGCACCGCAAGTCAGGGTCGGACCTCCGCCCGGGCAAATTCCCGGTGCATGCTAGGGATAAAACGCATCGAAAAGAATGCCCTGGCGCATTACACTCGCGCCGCGCTCCGCAGGCCCACCACGGCCCGGGCTGCGCCAAGTTACAAGGAGAACTCACGATGGACATGAACCGGAGGCAATTCTTCCGGGTCAGCGGCGCCGGGCTGGCGGCATCCAGCCTGGTGGCTCTGGGCTTTTCGCCCACCGCCGCACTGGCCGAAACCCGGCAATACAAGCTGGCGCGCGCCACCGAGACGCGCAACACCTGCACTTACTGCTCCGTGGGCTGCGGCCTGCTGATGTACAGCCTGGGCGACGGCGCCAAGAACGCGCTGGCCGACGTGATCCACATCGAGGGCGACCCTGACCACCCCGTCAGCCGCGGCAGCCTGTGCCCCAAGGGCGCGGGCCTGCTGGACTTCGTGCACAGCCCCAACCGCCTGAAGTACCCCGAAGTGCGCGAGCCGGGCAGCAAGGAGTGGAAGCGCATCTCCTGGCATGAAGCCATCGACCGCATTGCCCGGCTGATGAAGGAGGACCGCGACGCCAACTTCATTACCCAAAACGAACAGGGCCAAACCGTCAACCGCTGGCTCACTACTGGCATGCTGGCTGCGTCAGCCTCCTCCAACGAGGCGGGCTACATCACCCACAAGGTGGTGCGCAGCATGGGGATGCTGGTCTTCGACAACCAGGCACGTGTTTGACACGGCCCGACGGTAGCCGGTCTGGCTCCGACGTTTGGCCGAGGCGCGATGACCAACCATTGGGAGGACATCAAAAACGCCGATGTGGTTCTGGTGATGGGCGGCAACGCCGCCGAGGCGCACCCCGTGGGCTTCAAGTGGGCCATCGAGGCGCGCAACGTCAACAAGGCAAAGCTGGTCGTGGTCGATCCGCGCTTTACGCGCTCGGCCGCCATGAGCGACTTTTATGCGCCGGTGCGTGCGGGCTCGGACATCGCCTTCCTGGGCGGCGTCATCAACTACCTGCTCAGCAACAACAAAATCCAGACGGAGTACGTGCGCCACTACACCAACGCCCCCTTCATCGTGGGTGAGGGCTACGGCTTTGAAGACGGCATCTTCAGCGGCTATGACGAGGCCAACCGCCGCTACGACAACGCCAGCTGGACCTACGAAAAGGACGAAGCCGGCTTTGCCAAGGTGGACATGACGCTGGAGCACCCGCGTTGCGTGTTCCAGATCCTGAAAAAGCACTACGCCGCCTACACGCCCGAGATGGTGAACAAGGTGTGCGGCACCACACCCGAGCAGTTCCTGAAGGTGTGCGAATACATCGCCAGCACCGCCACGCCCGACCGCACCATGACCATCATGTACGCGCTGGGCTGGACGCAGCACAGCACGGGCGCCGAAATGCTGCGCTGCGGCGCCATGATGCAACTGCTGCTGGGCAACATCGGCGTGCCTGGTGGTGGCATGAACGCGCTGCGCGGTCACAGCAACATCCAGGGCCTGACCGACCTCGGCCTGCTGTCCACCAACCTGACGGGCTACCTCAGCATCGCCAAGGACAGCGAACAGGATCTGGAAACCTACTACAAGCCCCGCGCCCTCAAGCCCCTGCGCCCAGGTCAGACCAGCTACTGGCAGAACTATCCCAAGTTCTTCGTCAGCCTGCAAAAGGCCTGGTGGGGTGACGCGGCCACGGCGGACAACAACTGGGCCTACGACTACTTGCCCAAGTCCGACAAGCTCTACGACGTGCTGCGTGCGTTCGAGATGATGAACCAGGGCCAGATGAATGGCTACATCTGCCAGGGTTTCAACCCGGTGGCCTCCTTCCCCAACAAGAAGAAGATCATTGCAGGACTGTCCAAGCTGAAGTTCCTGGTCACCATGGATCCGCTGAACACCGAAACCGCCGAGTTCTGGAAGAACTACGGCGAGCACAACAACGTCAACAGCGAAGAAATCCAGACCACGGTGTTCCGCCTGCCCACCACCTGCTTTGCAGAGGACGAAGGTTCCATCACCAACTCCAGCCGCTGGCTGCAATGGCACTGGAAGGCCGCACCGCCGCCGGGCGAGGCCAAGACAGATATCGACATCATGGCCGAGCTGCATGTGCGCATGCGCCAGCTGTATGAAAAAGAAGGCGGCGCTTTCCCCGACCCCATCGTCAAGCTCCACTGGCCCTACAAGGTGCCGCACATGCCCGGCCCCGACGAGCTGGCCAAGGAGTACAGCGGCCGTGCGCTGCGGGATCTGACCGACCCCAACGACCCCACCAAGGTGCTGGTCAAGGCGGGCGAGCAGCTCTCCAGCTTCGCTCAGCTGCGCGACGACGGCAGCACCAGCAGCGGTTGCTGGATCTATTGCGGCGCCTGGACCCAGGCCGGCAACCAGATGGCGCGGCGCGACAACAGCGACCCCTGGAATATTGGCCAGACCCTGAACTGGGCCTGGTCCTGGCCAGTGAACCGACGCGTGCTCTACAACGGCGCCTCGGTCAACCCCGCCACCGGCAAGCCCTGGCGTGCCGACAAGCCCCTGGTCAGCTGGAACGGCCAGCGCTGGGGCGGCGCCGACGTGCCTGACATCGGCCTGACCGCCGACCCTACGGCGCCCGATGCGGCGCGCCCCTTCATCATGACCGCCGAAGGTGTGGCGCGCCTGTTTGCCCCCACTGGCATGGCCGAAGGGCCGCTGCCCACGCACTACGAGCCATTCGAAACCCCGCTGGAGGCTAACCCCTTCTTCCCGAACAATCCCAAGGCCAAGTCCAACCCGGCCGCACGTGTGTTCAAGGGCGACATGGAAGCCTTCGGCAAGCCCAGCGAGTTCCCGTACACGGCCACTAGTTATCGCTTGACCGAGCACTTCCACTACTGGACCAAGCACGCCTTGTCCAACGCCGTCACCCAGCCCGAGCAGTTCGTTGAAATCAGCGAAGCTCTGGCTAAGGAAAAAGGCATTGGCCACGGCGACCGCGTGCGCGTTTCCTCCAACCGCGACAGCATCAAGGCCGTGGCCGTGGTCACCAAGCGCATTCCCGTGCTCGACTGCGGCGGCGTCAAGGTGCACACCGTGGGCCTGCCCAACCACTGGGGCTTCGTCGGCCAGACCAAGCCGGGCTACCTGGTGAACTCGCTCACCCCGTTCGTGGGCGATGCCAACACGCAGACGCCTGAATACAAGTCGTTCACCGTCAACATCGAGAAGATTTGAGGGGGAGCCATCCAATGTCATCGCTTCAATCTCTCGACATCGCCCAGCGCTCGGCCACCACCACGCCCACGCCTGACGCGCGCCGCCGCATCCCTGATGTGGCCAAGCTCATCGACGTGAGCAGCTGCATCGGCTGCAAGGCCTGCCAGGTGGCCTGCATGCAGTGGAACGACCTGCGCGACGACGTGGGCAACTGCCACGGCACCTACGACAACCCGGTGGACATGACCCCGCAGTCCTGGACGGTGATGAAGTTCTCCGAGGTCGAGGTCACCCCCGGCCGGCTGGAGTGGCTGATCCGCAAGGACGGCTGCATGCACTGCGAGGACCCCGGCTGCCTCAAGGCCTGCCCTTCGCCCGGCGCCATCGTGCAGTACGCCAACGGCATCGTGGACTTCATCAGCGAGCACTGCATCGGCTGCGGCTACTGCGTCAAAGGCTGCCCGTTCAACGTGCCGCGCATCAGCGAGAAGGACAACAAGGCCTACAAATGCTCGCTGTGCGCCGACCGCGTGGCCGTGGGCCAGGAGCCGGCCTGCGTCAAGACCTGCCCCACCGGCGCCATCCGCTTCGGCAGCAAGGAGGACATGCTCGCCTACGGCCAGGGCCGGGTGGACGAGCTGAAAGCGCGCGGCTTTGAGCAGGCCGCCGTCTACGACCCCGAAGGCGTCAAGGGCACCCACGTCATGTACGTGCTCCAGCACGGCGACCAGCCCGAGATCTACAGCGGCCTGCCCAAGAACCCGTCCATCAGCCCGCTGGTGTCGCTATGGAAAGGCATGGCCAAGCCCGTGGCCCTGGCCGCCATGGTGGGCGCCGCCGTGGCGGGCTTCTTCCACCACATGAAGCAAGGCCCGCTGGAAGTGCCCGAGGAAGACGAGGACTACGTCCCCGACGGCCAGCCCAACGTGGTCGGCGGCACCGGCACCAACGCGCCCGACCGCCACCCGTCCCACCCCGCCGCCACGCATGAGCACGTCAACGGAGGCCAGCCATGAAGAAGCTCTACATCCAGCGCTACACCGACAACCAGCGCCTCAACCACTGGCTGGTGGTGCTGTTCTTCGGCCTGGCCGGCTTCTCCGGCCTGGCCATGTTCCACCCCAACCTGTTCTTCCTCAGCCAGTTCTTTGGCGGGCCGCAGTGGACACGCATCGTCCACCCCTACTTCGGCATCGGCGTGTTCCTGCTGTTCACCATCATGTTCGTCGGGTTCTGGCGCGCCAACGTCTTCAACCGCCGTGACGCCCAGTGGCTGGAGAAGGCGCCCCAACTGGTGCTGCATGGCGACGAATCGGTGATGCCGCCGGTGCACAAGTACAACGCTGGCCAGAAGATCGTGTTCTGGAGCATGACCATCTGCCTGCTGGTGCTGCTGGTCACGGGCGTGCTGTTCTGGCAAGCCTGGTTCGCCAGCGCCGTGCCCATCTGGCTGCAGCGCATCGCCATCCTGGCGCACGCCTTGGCCGCCTTCGTCATGTCGCTCACCGCCGTGGTTCACATTTACGCCGCCATCTGGGTCAAGGGCACCCTGCGCGCCATGACCCAGGGCACCGTCAGCAGCGGCTGGGCCAAGCGGCACCACCTGCTGTGGTGGCGCGACAAAATGCAAGGCCACAACACCAGCACGGCCGCCGGCCCGGGAAGGCACTGATCCACCCCTCGCCCCGCTGGCAAGCGTTTTTTCCGCGGAGCTTCTGGCACCTGCCGCTGGCAGGCAAGTGCCAGAAGCTTTTTTCCATTGCAGCCCGCCCTTTTTGCCACCCTGACGGCCCAACCCCTTCATGACCACCACCCGCCTGCTCACCCCCGAAGAAATCGCATTGCGCGCCGGCCAGGACTTCGCGCGGCTGCGCCTGCCCGAAGGCGACGTGTTCGCCCAGCGCGCGCTGCGCCTGCGCCAGCTCGCCGCCGGCCATGCCATGCGCGATTACCTGATGTTCATCGCCCAGCTGGCCGAGGCGCAGGACCGCGCCCTGCACGCCTTCCCCGCCGTGCCCCTGCCCACGACCGCGCAGATTGAAGCTGCCGCCCAGCACGGCCAGCCCGTGCTGGCCACCGCCGCCTGGCCGCGCGATGCCGCCTGGCAGCGCAGCCTGCACGTCCTGCTGGACGAGCTGCTGCCGCGCCTGCCCGCGGACAGCCCCGCCCGCGCCACCGTGCACGCCGTGCGCGCCCTGCCCGCCGAGGCGCTTGAAAAACAGGCCGACCGCCTGCTGGCTGGCGTGATGCTGGGGCTGGACTTCGCCGCCGCACCGCTCATTGGCGCGGGCCTGCAGGTCTATTTCACCCACCTCGTGCGCGCCACCCAGGCTGCGCATGCCGCTGGCGCCAGCGGCCCGGACAACGCGCCCGCCAGCAGCGCCTGGGGCCACCCTCGCGACGCCACCCGCTGCCCCTGTTGCGGCAGCCTGCCCACCGCCAGCCTCACCCGCATCGGCGCCGACGCCGAAGGCTACCGCTACCTGCACTGTGCGCTGTGCAACGCGCAGTGGCACATGGTGCGCGTCAAGTGCACGCACTGCGAAAGCACCCAGGGCATCCACTACCAAAGCCTGCAAGCCGTGGCCGACACAGCCAGCGCCCCGCAAGAAACCGTGCAGGCCGAAACCTGCGACACCTGCGGCCACTACCTGAAGATCGTGCGCATGAACAAAGACCCGCACGCCGAACCCGTGGCGGACGATCTGGCCACGCTCACGCTCGACCTGCTGGTATCTGAAAGCGGCATGCAGCGCCACGGCGTCAACCTCATGCTGCTGTTCGGCGAAAGCGAAGGCGAAGGCGAAGGCGAAGCGCCCCGGCGCTGAAAGCGCGAACTGGCCCGGCCGCGTCGCCCACCAGGCGCACCTGCCGCGGGCACGCCACGGCATGGCCCCCGCGCTGCGTGACCCGACAACGGCCAGCCCATCACAGCCCCCGGGCTTCTTCGCACAGACTCAGGTGCGACATGGGACGGCGATACCTCGCCAACCAACCGCCCCGCTTTTCTCCGCCACCGCGCCACGGGCCGGGCCAGCCGCGCGGCACGCTTGCGCCTTGCCACACCGCAAACATCAAAAAAGATAGCAAACTTTGTTGTGGTATCTGCCCCGAAGCCATTTTTCATTCATGCACAAAACGGCTGCCATATCCGCCTGCCCGCTCTGCGAAACTCGCCGCCATGACCGCCCCGCCCTCTTGCCCCCTGGCCACTGCCCGCCCGCAGGATCTGCCCGCGCTTGACCGCCTGCTGCGCCAGCCCGGCGCGGCCGCGCTGCTGGCCGAGCACGGCCACAGCCTCGTCGCCGGGCAGGCCCGCGCCCTGCTGGCCGAGCGGCGCGCCCAGGCCGTGGCCGGGCAACTGCCCGCCAGCGCCGCCCAGCCCGACGCACTGGCCCAGGCACTGGCCGCGCGCGTGGCCGCCCGGCTCGCCCCGCGCATGCGGCCCGTACTTAACCTCACCGGTACCGTCATCCATACCAACCTCGGCCGCGCCCTGCTGGCCGACAGCGCCCTGCAGCACCTGCTGGCGGTCATGCAAGGGCCGAACAACCTGGAGTACGACCTGGCCACCGGCGCGCGCGGCGACCGCGACAGCATCGTCGAAGAGCTTCTGTGCCAGCTCACCGGCGCCGAGGCCGCCACCGTCGTCAACAACAACGCCGCCGCCGTGCTGCTGACCATCGCCGCGCTGGCGCGCGGGCGCGAAGTCATCGTCTCGCGCGGCGAACTGGTCGAAATCGGCGGCGCCTTCCGCATGCCCGACGTGATGGAAAGCGCGGGCGCCCGCTTGGTCGAAGTGGGCACCACCAACCGCACCCACCCGCACGACTACGAGCGCGCCATCAACGAACGCACCGCCCTGCTGATGAAGGTGCACACCAGCAACTACGCCGTGCAGGGCTTCACCCGTGCCGTGGACGAGGCCACGCTGGCCCCAATAGCCCACGCGCGCGGCCTGCCGCTGGCCAGCGACCTGGGCGCTGGCGCGCTGGTGGACATGAGCCACTGGGGCCTGCCGCGCGAGCCGCTGCCGCAGGACATGCTGGCCGCCGGCTGCGACGTCGTCAGCTTCAGCGGCGACAAGCTGCTGGGCGGCCCCCAGGCCGGGCTGATCGTGGGCACGCGCGAGGCCGTGGCCCGCATCCGCCAGTTCCCCATGAAGCGCGCCCTGCGCATGAGCAAGCTGCCCCTGGCCGCGCTGGAAGCCACGCTGGCGCTCTACCTGCGGCCCGAGCGGCTGGCGCAGGACTTGCCCACGCTGCGCCTGCTCACCCGCCCGTTGCCCGCCATCGAGGCCACCGCCCGCGCCGTGCTGCCCGTGCTGCAAGCCGCACTGAACGTGGCCTTTGGTGAACGCTACAGCGTGCAATGCGTGCCGCTGCAAGGGCAGATCGGCTCCGGCTCGCTGCCGGTGGAGCGCCTGCCCTCCGCCGGGCTGGCCATCACCCCCACCGGCAAGAGCGGCAAAGGCCGCGCCCTGGACGCGCTGGCCCAGGCCCTGCGCCGTCTGCCCCGGCCCGTCATCGGCCGCATCAGCCAAGACCAGCTCCTGCTGGACATGCGCTGCCTGGAAGACGCGACCCAGCTCACCGCGCAGCTTGGCGATCTGGCGCTCCCGCATTGAATGCGCACATAGAAACGTCCGCGAGCACCCGCGTATCCCACCGAAAGCCCCCATGCGCGCGCCTGTCCCCTCTGTAGCGCTTTCCGACGCCGACCCCCAGGTCGCCCACTTCGCCCAGCACCTGCACGCCTTGCGCATGCAGCGCCTTGCCAACAAACAGCCCGCCGCCTCCAGCCGCCGCAAACGCCTGACGCCTAAACAGCGAGCGCAGGTTCTGGAAAAAACCCAAGGGCGCTGCCACATCTGCGGCGGCCTCATCCAGGGCCGCTGGGTCGTGGACCATCTCTTCGCGCACGCACTCGGCGGCCCCAGCGACAGCGCCAACACCCTGCCCGCCCATCCCGCATGCAACCGCGCCAAATGGTTTTATGTCGCTGAGGAGTTTCAGTGGATTCTCAAGATGGGTGTTTTCTTCAGAACACAGTTCGAAGAAGCGCAAAATCCCCATGCCATCGCGCTGGCACAGTTGTTTCTGGCCCATGAAAGCCATGTGCGCCGGCGCAGCGCCCGGCGTTGACGCCCCAAACCAGGGCAACCACAGCCCGGTTCCTGTCTACCATCTGCCCCGCTTCGCCCCTGCCGGGCCACCCTCTTGTCACCTTGTGAATAAACAAACCATGCACCCCAACCGCCGTCTTTTCCTTGCTGGCAGCGCCGCTGCTGCTGCCACCGCCGTACTGCCGGGCTGTGCCACGCCGGGTGCGGCGGCCGTCCCTGCGGCTGATCGCGCCGCCGTACCTCAGCCATTTTTCGTGCAGCAGGCGCGCCAGAAGCTGCTGCCGCGCGGCAAGGCGCCACGCATCGTGATCTGCGGCGGCGGCTGGGGCGGCGTGACGGTGGCGCAGAACCTGCGCAAGACCGCACCACAGGCCGAAGTGGTGCTGCTGGAGCGCAACCCGGTGTTCTTCTCCAGCCCGCTGTCGAACCTGTGGCTGGTGGATCTGGCGCCCACCCAGTTCCTCACACATGACTATCTGACGGTATCCGAGCGCCATGGCTGGCGCTTTTTCCAGGCCGAAGTCACGCAAGTGGACCGCGCCCGCCGCCTCGTGCACACCAGCCTGGGCCAGCTGGACTACGACTGGCTCATCCTGGCGCCCGGCATCCGCTACCACTACGAAGCCTGGTTCGGCAATGACCGCGCCGCCGCCGACGCCACGCGCCAGCGTTTCCCCAGCGCCTATGCCAGCAACGCCGAGCACTGGGGCATCAAGCGCGCGCTGCACGAATTCAAGGGCGGCGAATGGGTGATGAACCTGCCGCCGCCGCCGCAGCGCTGCCCGCCCAGCCCCTACGAGCGCGCCTGCATGATCGCCTGGCACTTCAAGAAGCACGGCATCAAGGCGCGCCTGACCATCCTGGATCACAAGCCGGACATCACCCCCATCGGCCCCGGCTACCACGCGGCTTTCCGCGAGCTGTACAAGGACATCATCACCTACGTGCCCAACGCCCACGTGCAAGAGGTGGATCCGTTCAACAAGCGCATCCGCACCAGCGCGGGCGACATGCGCTTTGACCACGCCGTGCTGATGGCCCCGCACCAGGCGGGCGACCTGGCCTGGCAGGCCGACGCCATTGGCCTCACGCCCCAGGGCCAGGCCACCGGCTGGGCCGACATCGACCCGCTCAAGCTGCACCTGCGGCATGACGACCGCTGCTATGTCATTGGCGACGCCATTGGCCGCGTCTCCAACCTGCCCTTCGGCTTCTACCCCAAGAGCGCCCACGTGGCCAACCGGCTGGGGCGCATCGTGGCCTATTTCATCGGCGAACGCATCGCCGGCCGCACGCCCGGCACGCGCCTGCCCGACAACCTCTGCTATATGGCCGTCAACGGCGACCCGGCCGAGGCCATCAACGTCCAGTTCGACTACAAGCTCAACGACCAGGGCCAGATCGTGCAGCAGCAGATTGACTTCAACGAGCGCTCCGCCCGCCTGTTCAAAGATGACTTCCTCTGGGCCGGCCACATGTTCCACGAGATGTTCGGCACGCCCAAGCCTGCATGAACGACCTTCGGGCCAACCGCCCGTCCCGTTGTGCGGCGCGACCTGCCCCCACAGCTTCCCACGGCAGGCCCACAACACGAGATAGTCACGCTGCTGCGCTCATCTCCAAGAGCCTGTTCAAAGTCTCGGCGCGAGTGGGCAACAAGCAGTTTGGGATGGGATGCAATGCCGCAGCCATAGCCCAGCTATGTCGAGGCGTTTGCAACACCGCAGACCGTCCAAAGCGCCGCTTCAGTGCCCGCCGCGCAAGAACCTTGAACCGGTTCTAAATGCACGCCGCCTGCCAAATCGCTTTCTGGCACACCGGTAAAGGCAGGCGACCTGGAGGCAACACCACTGCTGCCGCGCAGCCTGCCCTCCTGCACGCATAGCCCTCTCCCAGCGCCTACTGCCTGCCAGTCCGCGCCAGACCTCCAGCGCGCAGTCAGGCCGCTTCCGGGCTTGCTGTCAGCGAAACTTCTTTTTCCAAGTGAGACAAAACGTGAAATCTCTCACTGGCACGGCAATTGCGTCCACCCCTTGCACGGACATTTTCTGACGGTGTTGCCTGCAAGTAGCCCGTTTGAGGCTGTGTGTCCGTTTTTCATATTCACTAAAAAGAGGATGGAGCCATGAAAAACGACCCCTCGGATCTCGCGTCAGCGCATTGCACGGACATGCCTCAAGCGCGCTCCCAGACCCATCAACCCCCTTCCGAGCCAGGTTCCTACCCCCCTAGCGCCAGCGCCCAGACCAAGGCCGCTCGCCCCGGCGCATCAGCTGAAAAGCAGCCGCTTCCGTCCTCTCCCAGCAGCCACATGCACTTGGGGGCACTTACAGGCCTTTCCGCCTTGATGTCCGCCACACTGGCCGCCTGTGGCGGTGGCGATGGCGGCCCTGTATCACCCACTCCCGCACCGCCGCCGCCCATGCCGGCCCCCGCGCCTGCCCCAGGGCTGCCTCCGCCCAGCCCGGCGCCAGCGCCGCCCGCACCCGGTCCGGCACCTGGCCCGGCGCCCGCTCCCAGCCCAACACCGGCCCCTAGCCCAGCCCCCACCAACATCACCGAGGCGGAAGCCGCCCGTTTTCTGCTGCAGGCGCAGTTTTCCGCCAGCCCGGCCGAGATCGCCGAGGTACAGCGCAAGGGCTACAGCGTCTGGCTGGACGAGCAGATGCGCGCGCCCATGTACACCCGTGGCTGGGACTTGGCACAGCAGCAAAAGGTGTCATACGAGAACCGCTTCAACAGCAACTTCGCCGACCACATGATCTGGCAGCAGCTCATCGCCGCGCCCGACGGGCTGCGCAAGCGTGTGGCCTTGGCCTGGTCCGAAATCTTCGTGGTCAGCACCAACGACGTCTTCGGCATGTGGCGCCACTACAGCATGGGCGCCTACTGGGACATGCTCAATGACTACGTGTTCGGTGACTACCGCCAATTCCTGGAAGCGCTCACGCTCAACCCGGCCATGGGCTCGTACCTGAACACCAAGGGCAACCTCAAGGCCAACCCCCGCACCGGCAGCCGCCCTGACGAGAACTATGCGCGCGAGATCATGCAGCTGTTCTCGATCGGCCTGTATGAGCTCAACGACGACGGTACGCTGCGCGGCGGCGGCCGGGAAACCTACGGCATCGCCGACGTGGCCAGCCTCGCCAACGTATTCACCGGCTACGACTTCGCTCAAAGCTACTCAGAGCTCAGCCGCGAAGGCAACACCAATTTCGATGGGCTGCGCAACCCCATGAAGTTGAACGCCAAGCAGCACTCGGAAGAACCCGTCACCTTCCTGGGTCATACACTGAAAGCCGCCAACAATGATGGCCCCGGCCGCCTGAAAGAAGCGCTGGACATCATTGCCAACCACCGCAACGTCGGCCCCTTCATCGGGCGCCAGCTCATCCAGCGCCTGGTGACCAGCCACCCCAGCCCCGCCTACGTGGGGCGGGTAGCCGCCGTCTTCAACAACGATGGCACAGGCCGGCGCGGCAACATGGCCGCCGTTACCAAGGCTGTGCTGCTGGATCCGGAGGCACGGCAAAACCCCTCGCTCAAGCCGACCACCTGGGGCAAGCTGCGCGAGCCGATGATCCGCTTCGTGCAATGGGCGCGCACCTTCAACGCCAAGGCGTCGAGCCACCTCTGGACCATCTACAGCTTTTCCGAAGCCAACCGGCTGGGCCAAAGCCCGTTGCGCAGCCCTTCGGTGTTCAACTTCTTCCGTCCCGGCTACGTGCCCCCCGGCACCGCACTGGCCGCCAGCAAGCACACCGCGCCAGAGTTCCAGATCACTGACGAAAACACGGTGGCTGGCTACATCAACTTCATGAACGAGCGCATCCGCAAGGGCTACGAAACCACGGATATCGAGAAAAAACCCTTCACGCTCATGCCTGATTACCAGCGTGAACTGGCGCTGGCCAGCGACCCCGGCAAGCTCGTGGCGCACCTGAGCCTGCTGCTCACGGGCGACCAGCTCTCGGCCACCACCTTCGCCATCATCCGCGACGCCGTGGCCACCATCCCCGCTGAAAAAGATGGGCTGATGCATCGCGTGCACAACGCCATCCTGCTCGTCATGTGCTGCCCCGAATACCTGGTGCAGAAGTGAACCGCGTCAATGTGAAAGGACATTCACCCATGAAAACCCCTTCTGGTGATCTGGCGCGCCGCGCCTTTCTGCAACGCATGGGCCAACTGGGCGTGGCCGGCACGGTCGCGCCCTGGGCCATGAACCTGGCCGTCCTGGGCGAAGCTGCCGCGCAATCGGCCGACGACTACAAGGCGCTGGTCTGCGTCTTTCTGAGCGGCGGCAACGACAACGGCAACACAGTCGTGCCTTACGATCCCGCGGGTCATGCCGCCTACGCCCAGGCACGCGGCAGCGTAGCCTTGCCGCGCAACACGCTGGCCAAGCTCAACAACGCCACGGGTCTGCCATCCGGGCAGGAGTACGCACTGCACCCCCAGCTGGCCGGCCTGGCAGGCTTGTACAACAGCGGCAAACTGGCCGTGCAAATGAACGTGGGCACGCTGCGGGCGCCCACCACGCTGGAGCAGTTCAAGCGCCGGCAGGGCTTGCCACCCAAGCTGTTTTCGCACAATGACCAACAGTCGGTCTGGCAAAGCTCCAGCGCCGAAGGCGCCTCCAAGGGCTGGGGTGGGCAACTGGGTGACCAGCTCCAGACCGGCAACCTTGACCCGACCTTCACCTGCGTGTCAGTGGCAGGCACCTCCGTATTCCTGGCTGGCGAAGGCGTGCTGCAATACCAGCTGGGCAGCTCCGGTGTCATACCCATTTATCCAGCCACGAACCGTTACGTTCTTTCTGGCGCCAGTACGGCCTGCATGAACGCACTGCACAGCCTCATCACTGAACGTCGCCACCATGTGCTGGAAAACGAGCTGAACCTCGTCACCGGCCGCTCCATGCGGGCCCACACCACGCTCAGCGCCGCCATTGAGGGTTCGAAAACCCAGTTCGACGCCGTGTTGCCCAGCCGGGGGGCCGTCGGCGCCAACACCAATGCCTACCTGCCCCTGAACGTGCAGCTGAAAATGGTGGCGCGCATGATCGCCGCGCGTCAGACGCTGGGCATGAAACGGCAAGTTTTCATGGTGATACTTGGCACCTTCGACCACCATGAACAGCTACTTGCAAACCATGCCGACAAGCTCAAGCAGGTCGATCTGGCCATGACGGGCTTCCAGCAGGCCGTGGAAAGCCTGGGGCTGGGCAAGCAGGTCACCACCTTCACCGCTTCGGAGTTCGGGCGCACTATCTCCCCAAACAACAACGGCTCCGACCACGGCTGGGGCGGCCACCACTTCGTGATGGGCGGCGCCGTCAAAGGCGGCGCCTTCTACGGCAAGCCTCCCAGCCAGATCATGGGCGGCGAAGAAGACGTCGGCCAGGGCCGCTACATTCCCAGCACCTCGGTCGATCAGTACGCGGCCACCATGGCACGCTGGTTTGGCGTGCCCGACAACCAGCTGGACAGCATCTTTCCCAACCTGCGTCAATTCAAGGACAGGAGCCTGGGATTCATGGGCTAGGCATTCACCCCGCCAGCGTCTTGCGAGGG
Organism: Comamonadaceae bacterium OH2545_COT-014; assembly: GCA_003859965.1. Lineage (GTDB taxonomy): Bacteria > Pseudomonadota > Gammaproteobacteria > Burkholderiales > Burkholderiaceae_C > Ottowia. The sequence continues at coordinate 21,297 of RQYR01000019.1, forward strand.
TACGGGACGCCACAGTGCGTGTCGTGCTCCTTCGTGCTGCCGGTTCGGCCGGCGGCTACACTTCCCCCAAAAAAGCGCCTGCCGTGAAATAACGGCAGGCGCTTTTTGATTCAGGCCACTGCTAAAGCCTGTTTGTGTATCTTGAACGGGCTCCTACAGCCCGCAGTCGATAGCCAATAAGCCCTTTTCTTCAAACAGGAAAGGGCTGACAAAGAAGTAGGCAGAGAATCACCGGGCGCGCAAACCACACCCCCGGCGCAGTTCCCTGGGCCTCACGGGTAAATGGTGCCCGACAACGGCTGTACCACAGGCAGCATCAGGCCTTTCACGTAGACGCCAAAGGCATTGCTGCCAAAAGCCACGGCGCCCAGATAGACGTAGCCGTCAGCCGCCATGGCATTGAGTTCCGTCAGCATCTGGGTCATCGTTCTGATCGCGTTGTAGTCCTTGAGGGCGTATTCCAGCTTCTTCGTCTGCATGGGCCCCGTCACAAACAGGCTATTACCTTTGTCAATGTTCATGGGGCCGACGTACAGATGGCGGTCCTCACCCTGCTGCTGAAGCTGGGCCAGCAGCTCCGCCTGCGTGCTGCCTGAAAGGCTTGGTGCCTTGTAGGCATAAGTACCACCTCCTGCCGTGTGTCCGCGCATGAACAGCTCCATCGGACCGCTGGATGTCACGGCGGGGCCAAGATAGCGGTAGCCCTTCTGCCCCCATTCATTGAGCAGATCCAGCGTGACGCTGGCTTCCGTGTGGTACTCGTACTTGCTGGCACGGGCGTCGTCCTTGACGAACATGGCACCTCCCCCCATGAAGCTCTTGAACGCCCATCCGTCCGCGCCACGCTTCTTGAGCAACTCGGGCGTGAACGGATCCGGGTCCACTTCATAGACCAGACGAGACGCCGCACGGGCCTTGGCCTGGAAAAACAGGTTCCCCTTTTCACTACCGAAAGCAACGGGGCTGACGAAAGCGTAACCCTGTGCCCCCTGGCTGTTCACCTGCGCGAGCAGTGCCGCGTGGTCAGGCATGTCCGGCAGGACGGCATAGGTTCCCACCGAAACAACTGGTGCGGGTGCGGGCGCGGGAGACGGTGCCGGTGCGGGAGACGGCGCTGGTGCGGGAGACGGCGCTGGTGCAGGAGACGGTGCCGGTGCAGGAGACGGTGCTGGCGCGGGAGACGGTGCCGGTGCGGGAGACGGTGCCGGCGCGGGAGACGGTGCCGGTGCGGGAGACGGCGCTGGTGCGGGAGACGGCGCCGGTGCAGGAGACGGCGCCGGTGCAGGAGACGGCGCCGGTGCAGGAGACGGTGCCGGTGCGGGAGACGGCGCAGGAGCTGGAGACGGCGCAGGAGCTGGCGTTGGTGTCGGCGCGCGCATGGGGTCGTCGCCATCACCGCCGCAGGCCGCTAGTGCCACGGCGGTGAACAGGGCAGCCAGGTTCAATGATCGTTTTTTGAAACTCACGGTTTTCCTCCTTGATACGTGTTTGATACGTGTGTTGGCACCCCAGGCACGGCGGCGCATGCAGCCATGCCCCGGAACGCGCTCAACGCCCGGATTTTCCGGCAAAGAGACGGCTTCAACCATTGACACGCGCCCAGGTTCGGGTAACTCCGTAGGCGTCAACGCATCCAGGCCCGCAGGGCCAGGTGCAAGGCGGCGGGCGCCACGGGCTTGTGCAGCACCAGGCAGCCGTGGTCGCCGGCTTCGGCGAATTCGGGCGCGTCCAGGTCGCCGCTGACGAGCAGGCAGCCCGCGTCTGGGCAGCGCCGGGCCAGCGATTGCAGCAGGTGCCAGCCGTTGTCGCCGCTGCGCAGGCGCACATCGCACACCAGGGCATGCGGGGCAAAGCCCGCGTCCAGGTGCTGGTGCGCCGTGGCATGGCTGTCCGCGAAGCGGGCCTGTACGCCCCAGGCATCCAGCAGGGCTTGCCAGGCATGGCGCGCGGCCGGGTCGTCCTCCACCACCAGGCAGCGTCCGTGCAGCTGGTGCAGGGGAACGTCCGCCGCCGGGGCGCTGGCGGCGGGCACGCATGCGGCTTCGTCAGGCGCGGCAGGCGCGCCGGCCAGCGGCAGGCTCAGCCAGAAGCAGGAACCGCGCCCCGGCACCGAGCGCACACCATGCCGCGCGCCCAGCAGGGCCGCGCAGCGTGCCACCACGGCCAGGCCCAGGCCGTAGGCGGCGCTGGCGGGTGGGCCGTGCGCCGCCGGCGCGTGGCCCGCGCCCCGCTGGAAGGGCTGGAACAGGCGCGCCTGCTCGGCTTCGGCCATGCCCACGCCGGTGTCCCACACTTGCAGCAGCGCCTGCCCCTGGCGCACGCGCGCCGTCACCCGCACGCCGCCGCGCGGCGTGTAGCGGATGGCGTTTTGCACCAGGTTGAACAGCGCCTGGCGCAGCAGGGCCGGGTCGGCCCGCAGGTGCAGCGCCTGCCGCGTGGCGCGCACGCGCAGGTCAAGGCCTTGCTGATGGGCCTGGGCGCCGAACAGGGACGGCACCTCGTCCAGCAGGGCGCGCACGTCCAGGATTTGCGGGCGCGCTTCGTACGGCCCGGCCTCGATGCGCGACAAATCCAGCAGCGAGGCCAGCATGAACTGAATGGCCCGGGTGCACTGCCGCAGGTGCGCCAGCAGCGGGCGCAGGCGTTCATCGGCGCCGTGCTGGTGCAGGGCCGCCTCCACCGCCAGGCCCAGCGCGTGCACGGGCTGGCGCAGGTCGTGGCTGGCGGCGTTCAGGAAGTGGTTTTTCTCCTGCAAGGCGCGCGTGGCCTGCTCGCTCATGCGGCGGTAGCCTTCTTCCAGCGCCAGCTGGCGCGCCATGAAGCGCCGGTTCTGCCGCGCGTGGCGCAGCGTGATGGCGCCAAACAGCAGCAGCGCGCCGGCGATGAAGGGCCAGTCCCCCGGAAAGATCCAGGGCGCGCCCAGCATGGCCACGGCCAGCACCGTCAGCGCGAAGGCCCGGAAGGCCACGGGCAGCAGGCCCATGTAGGTGGCGCCGGAAGACACCACGGCGCACAGCGCGGCGTAGAGCGTCAGGTGAAATTGCGGCATGGGCGCGTGCAGCGTGATGGGCACGGGCAAGGTCCAGCCCAGGCCCACGCACAGCGCCAGCCAGGCCAGCCGCCGGGGCCAGTGGGGGCCAGGGCGCGGCAGTTCGGCGCGCAGGCGCCGCAGCATGGCGGCCATTACGCCTGCCAGCGCCCACATCAGCCCCACCCAGGCGTTCATCAGCGGCGCGGTGCCGTACTGCCGGTGCAGCCACCACAGCAAGGGCGGCAGCACCAGCAGCGCGAGGATGGACAGCGGCACGTGCCCGGCGGCGATCGCCAGCAGGCGGCGCTGCAGCTCGGGCGGCGGCAGGGCATCAGGCGCGGCGGCTGAGGCAGTCGTGGCAGTCGTGGGGCAAGGGGCGTCGGCGGGCATGGCGGAGCGGCGCGAGGCGGGCGCGGTTCCTACAATCGCGCGCATGTTTCCACAAAACACGACCGGGGCCGCCGCCGCGCTGCTGGCCGGGCTGAACGACGAGCAGCGCGCCGCCGTCATGCTGCCGCCCGAGCACGCGCTGATCCTGGCAGGCGCCGGCTCGGGCAAGACGCGGGTGCTCACCACCCGTATCGCCTGGCTGCTGCAAACGCAGCAGGTCACGCCCGGCGGCGTGCTGGCCGTCACCTTCACCAACAAGGCGGCCAAGGAGATGCAGGCGCGCCTGTCAGCCATGCTGCCGCTGAACGTGCGCGGCATGTGGATCGGCACTTTCCACGGCCTGTGCCACCGCTTTCTGCGCGCGCACCACCAGCTGGCCGGGCTGCCGCAGGCCTTCCAGATCCTGGACGTGCAGGACCAGCTCTCGGCCATCAAGCGCCTGTGCAAGCAGTTCGGCGTGGACGAGGAGCGTTTTCCGCCCAAGCAGCTGCAATGGTTCATCAGCGGTTGCAAGGAAGACGGCCTGCGCCCGCACGCGGTGCAGGCCGATGACGCGGAAAGCCGCAAGAAGGTAGAGCTCTACCAACTCTATGAAGAACAGTGCCAGCGCGAGGGCGTGGTCGATTTCGGCGAGCTGATGCTGCGCAGCTACGAGCTGCTGCAAGGCAACGACCCGCTGCGCGCGCACTACCGGCGGCGCTTTCGCCACATCCTGATCGACGAATTCCAGGACACCAACCGCCTGCAATATGCGTGGATCAAGTGCATCGTCGGCCTGCCCGGCGAGCAGGTCGGGCCGGACGGCCCCGGCGGCGCCATCATGGCCGTGGGCGACGACGACCAGAGCATCTACGCCTTTCGCGGCGCGCGCGTGGGCAACATGCACGACTTCGTGCTCGAGTTCCAGGTGCGCCACCAGATCAAGCTGGAGCAGAACTACCGCAGCCACAGCCACATCCTGGACTGTGCCAACACCCTCATCAGCCACAACCAGCGCCGCCTGGGCAAGAACCTGCGCACCACGCTGGGCGCGGGCGAGCCGGTGCGCGTGCATGAAGCGCCCACTGACCTGGCCGAAGCCGAATGGCTGGTGGACGAGGTGCGCCAGCTCGTCCGCGAAAACGGCCTGCCGCGCCAGCAGATCGCCGTGCTCTACCGCAGCAACGCGCAAAGCCGCGCCATCGAATCGCAGCTGTTCAACGCCGGCGTGCCCTACCGCGTGTACGGCGGGCTGCGCTTTTTCGAGCGCGCCGAAATCAAGCACGCGCTGGCCTACCTGCGCCTGCTGGAAAACCCGCGCGACGACACCAGCTTCCTGCGCGTCGTCAACTTCCCGCCGCGCGGCATCGGCGCGCGCACCGTGGAGCAGCTGCAAGACGCCGCCCGCGCCAGCGGCGCCGCGCTGCACGACGCGGCCAGCGCCGTGCCTGGCCGCGCCGGCGCCCACCTGCGCGCCTTCATCGCCCTGCTGGACGTGCTGCGCGAGCAGACCCAGGGCCAGAGCCTGCGCCAGATCGTCGAGCTGGTGGCCGAAGGCAGCGGCCTGATCGACCACTACCGCGCCGAAAAAGAAGGCCAGGACCGCATCGAGAACCTGCACGAGCTGGCCAGCGCTGCCGAAAGCTTCGTCACCCAGGAAGGCTTTGGCCGCGACGCCGTGGCCCTGCCGCTGGACGAGCACGGCGCTCCGCTCATCCAAAGCCCGGTCAGCCAGGGGCTGGACCCAGACCAAGCCGGCGCCCGCGCCGCGCTGGCGCCGGACGCCGACACCGGCGAAACCCTCAGCCCGCTGGCCGCCTTTCTCACCCACGCCGCACTGGAGGCAGGCGACAACCAGGCCCAGGCAGGGCAGGACGCCGTGCAGCTGATGACCGTACACGCCGCCAAGGGGCTGGAGTTCGACGCCGTGTTCATCACCGGGCTAGAGGAAGGGCTGTTCCCGCACGACAACGCGCTGGCCGACTTCGACGGCCTGGAGGAAGAGCGCCGCCTGATGTACGTGGCCATCACCCGCGCGCGCCAGCGCCTGTACCTCAGCCACGCGCAGGTGCGCATGCTGCACGGGCAAACGCGCTACAACCTGCGCAGCCGCTTTCTGGACGAGCTGCCCGAGGCCGCGCTCAAGTGGCTCACGCCCAAGAGTGGCAGCTCCGGCAGCGGCTTTGGTAGCGGCCCGGGCGAGCGGCCCGGCCGCCATACCGGCGGCCCCTCATGGGCCTTCCATTCCGGCACGGGCCGCGACCTTGGCCGCCAGGCCAGCGCGGCAGCGCTGGCCCCGCCGCGCACGGCAGACACCCACGGCATCCGCCTTGGCATGCAGGTGTTTCACAACAAGTTTGGCGAAGGCGCCGTGCTGGCGCTGGAAGGCAGTGGCAGCGACGCGCGCGCGCAGGTCAAGTTCAACCGCCATGGCGTCAAGTGGCTGGCGCTGTCCGTCGCCAAGCTGACCCCTGTGCCCTGACTGCCTTCTGAAAAAACCGGGGCGCAGTCGCGTCCTCGCCTTGCCCTGCGCGGCGTAGCTCGGTGCACCTTGCATGCCGTCAGGGCATATCTGACAAGCCCTGAATGCTCTGTTTTTTGAAGCGGTCCAACCCGCTCCGCTTTCAGTCCACCAGTTCGGCTTGTTCCAGGTGAATCTGCGGCAGGGCCGCGCGGGGGCGGCGCACTTTTTCGGTGGGGGCCAGCACCAGGGCGCTGCCGGCAATCACGGCTTCCTGCCGCTGATTGAGCACCTGGCAATCCAGCTCCACGCGCTTCTTGGCTTCATCCTTGCTGGTAACGGTGAGCGTGACGCTGAGCGTGTCGCCCACGCGCACGGGGCGCATGAAACGCAGGTTCTGCCCCATGTAGATGGTGCCCGGCCCCGGCAACTGGGTGCCCAGCACGGTGGAAATCAGCGCGCCGCCCAGCATGCCGTGCGCGATCACGCCACGGAACATGGAGGCGTTGGCGTATTCCTCGTCCAGATGCGCCGGGTTGGTATCGCCCGAGACGGCGGCAAACGCCAAGATATCGTCATGCGTGATGGTGCGAACCAGCGTGGACGACTGGCCAACGTGCATCTCATCGAAGGTCACGTTTTCGATGAAACCGCCGTCAGCGGCGGGGTGGCTTGCGGTGGTGGCGTGGTTTGGGCTCATAGGGCGTGACTCGGTAGCGTGAAGCAAGGCAGCCCTTTCCTGGGCCGCAAAAAAACCCGGTATTTTCGCCCCTTTTCATGGCCTGCCGCTGCCCTTTTTCCGCCTCTCACGGTTCTTGCACTGCATGGCAGGCAGGGGACAAGCAAGGCACGCGCACACTTTCTCAAAGCCGGTTCCCAGTCTGGGCGCGGGCGGGCGAGTACCCGCCGCACCGGGATTTTCAACAGGCCCTCAGAACACCCCCGGAAAAGCGCCGCCGTCCGCCAGCAGGTTCTGCCCCGTGATATAGCCCGCCTGCACACTGCACAGAAAGGCGCAGATGGCGCCAAACTCCGCTGTCGTGCCAAAACGGCCCGCCGGTATCTGCGCCTGCTGCGCGCTGCGCACGGTGGCCGTGCTCTGGCCGCTTCGCCGGGCGGCCGCTTCGAAGGTGGCGGCCAGCCGGTCGGTGTCGAACTTGCCGGGCAGCAGGTTATTGATAGTCACGCCGCGCGCGGCCAGCGCCGGGTTGCGCGCCAGCCCGGCCACAAATCCGGTCAGCCCGCTGCGCGCGCCGTTGGACAGGCCGAGGATGTCAATCGGCGCTTTCACGGCGCTGGAGGTGATGTTCACCACGCGCCCGAAGCCGCGTTCGGCCATGCCATCGACCGTGGCCTTCATCAGCTCGATGGGGGTGAGCATGTTGGCCTCCACCGCCTGCAGCCAGGCGGCGCGGTCCCAATCACGGAAATCGCCCGGCGGCGGGCCGCCCGCGTTGGTGACCACGATGTCGAACGCCGCGCGCCGCGCGAACACGGCGGCCCGACCTTGCGGCGTGGTGATGTCTTGCGCAAGAAAATCAACGCTGGCGCCCGTTTCATGCGCAATGGCTGCTCTTATTTCAGAAGCAGCCTGGGCCAGCGCCGGCTCACCGCGCGCGACCATGAACACATGCACGCCCTCGCGCGCCAGCGCTTCGGCGCAGCCACGGCCCAAGCCTTTGCTGGCGCCGCAGACGAGCGCCCATTTGCCGGAAATTCCGAGATTCATGATGAAAATGTTTTTCTTTCAGGGTCAGTTCTCGCCATCGCCGCGAAGTGCGGTCGCCCGGGCGCAGGATGGGTTGCAAGGCGCCCAACGCGGCCCATCGCCCGTGATTGCCGTGCCACCGGCCAGTTTTGCTTGCGCAGCAGAGCTGCCCGATTTCCGGGGATGGGCGCGGCGCGAGAATTTTGAAGACAGGCTCCGCGCTTGGCAATCCATGCCGTGATGCCCCCAGCCGCCCCCGGTGGTCATGGCACCGGGCGGGAAACAGCAGGCGCCTGCTGCAACCAGCGGCGCATGGCTTGCGCGGCCCAGGCGCCGCTGGCCATGCTGGCCGTGAGCAGGTAGCCGCCGGTGGGCGCTTCCCAGTCCAGCATTTCGCCCGCGCAGAACAGGCCGGGCCAGTGGCGCAGCATGAGGCCGCTGTCCAGCGCCTCAAAGCGCACGCCGCCTGCGGTGCTGATGGCCTCTGGCACGGGGCGGGGCGCGGCCAGCGGCACGGGCAGCGCCTTGATGGCGGCGGCCAGGCGGGGCGCGTCGCGCAGCGCGTCAGGGGGCAGCAGTTCGTGCAGCAGCGCGGTTTTGATGCCGTCCAGCTTCAGGCGTCGCCTGAGGTGGCTGGCCAGGCTTTGCTTGCCGCGGTCGGCCTGCAGGGCGGCCAGCACTTGCGCGGGCGCGCGGTCAGGCAGCAGGTCGAGCCAGAAGGTAGCCTGGCCCTGCGCGGCAATGGCATCGCGCAGCAGGTGGCTGGCGGCGTAAATCAGGCTGCCTTCCACACCGGTGGCCGTGGCCACGAATTCGCCGCGCCGCGCCAGCGCCGTGCCGCCCTGCGGCCCCGGCACGCGGATGGCGACGGACTTGAACGGCTGGCCGGCGAAGCGTTGGGCGAAAAAAGGCGACCAGCCGGTGCGGCCCTGCGTGCCCGCGTGCGCCGCCACGTCAAAGCCGCAATTGGCCGCAAGCAGCGGCGCCACGGGCACGCCTTGCGCGCCCAGCCAGTGCGCCCAGGCGCCATCAGACCCCAGGCGCGGCCAGCTCGCGCCGCCCAGGGCCAGAAGCGCGGCCTGGGCGCGCACCTGGCGCGGACCATCGGGCGTTTCAAAGCAAAAAAGGCTTCCAGGGCAGTCCCCTTCTGCCCAAGGCGCTCCTTTTTTTATAGCTACTGGTTGCGCGCCCACACAGCGGTGCCGCATGTGAAAGCGCACGGCCCCACCGCCGGGGGCGGGGTGACGCAGCCGGTGCAGCCAGGCGCGCAGCAGCGGGGCGGCTTTCATCTCGGACGGAAACACGCGGCCTGAACTGCCCACGAAGGTCTGGACGCCCAGCCCGGCGGCCCAGGCGCGCAGCGCTTCGGGCCCCAGCGCGTCCAGCCACGGCGCCACTTGCGCCTGCCGCGCGCCATAGCGGCTGATGAAGGCGGGCAGCGCCTCGCTGTGCGTGAGGTTCAGCCCGCCCTTGCCCGCCAGCAGGAACTTGCGGCCCGCCGACGGCATGGCGTCAAACACGTCCACCGCCAGCCCGGCGGCGGACAGCGCTTCGGCCGCCATCAGCCCCGCAGGCCCCGCGCCAATGATGGCGATGGCCACGGTGGTGGCAGACGGTTCGGCGGATTCGGCAGGTTCAGAAACGGTGCGGGGGGAGGAGCCAGGCACGGCAGCGGTCATGAGATGGCGGCGGAGGTCAGGCGAAAGTCAGGCGGGGGCGGCCGGTCACCCAAAAAGCCCGGCGCGGCAGACCCGATTGTGGCGGCTGCCGCCGTGCGCCGGTGGCGGGCGCAGCGGCACAAGCGCGGCCAGCGGGCCATTGCGGCGACAATTGGGCCGCCATGCAAGCCTTTCTCCGCCAGCAGCTCGCGCGCTATGCCGAGCGCCTTTCCGAACTCGACTTCCTGCTCTCGCGGCCCGACATCATGGCCGACATGGGGCAGTTCATGAAGCTCTCGCGCGAACACACCGAAGTGTCGGCCGTGGCGGAGCGTTGGCAACGCTTTCAGCAGCGCGAGGCCGACCTGGCCGCCGCGCGCGAGCTGCTGCAAGATGCCGACATGGCCGAGATGGCGCATGAGGAAATCGCCGCCTGCGAGCGCGAGCTGGCCACGCTGGCCGCCGAGCTGCAGCGCCTGCTGCTGCCCAAGGATCCGGACGATGCGCGCAACGCCTTCGTGGAAATCCGCGCGGGCACGGGCGGTGATGAATCGGCGCTGTTCGCCGGTGACCTGGCGCGCATGTACACGCGCTATGCCGACGCGCAGGGCTGGCGCACGGAAATCATGAGCGAATCCCCCGCCGAGCTGGGCGGCTACAAGGAAGTGGTGCTGCGCGTGGAGGGCGATGGCGCGTATGGCCGGCTGCGCTTCGAGTCCGGCGGCCACCGCGTGCAGCGCGTGCCGGTCACGGAAACGCAGGGCCGCATCCACACCAGCGCCGCCACCGTGGCCGTGATGCCCGAGCCGGACGAGGCCGAGGCCATCACGCTGAACCCGGCGGACTTGCGCATCGACACCTTCCGCGCCAGCGGCGCGGGGGGCCAGCACATCAACAAGACGGATTCGGCGGTGCGCGTGGTGCACCTGCCCACCGGCATCGTGGCCGAATGCCAGGACGGCCGCAGCCAGCACAGCAACAAGGCCAAGGCGCTGCAGGTGCTGCAAGCGCGCCTGCAGGAAAAAGAACGCAGTGAACGCGCCGCCAAAGAAGCCGCCACGCGCAAGGGGCTGATTGGCTCGGGCGACCGCAGCGACCGCATCCGCACCTACAACTTCCCGCAGGGGCGGTTGACGGATCACCGCATCAACCTCACGCTCTACAAGCTGAACGCGGTGATGGAAGGCGAGCTGCAAGACGTGATTTGCGCCCTGCAAGCCGCGCGCGAGGCCGAGCAGATGGCCGATCTGCAAACCGGCTGACAGCCGGCGGCGCTATACGCGGGCGTGGCGTGCCCGGTTGCCAAAGCAGAAGCCGGCCACGAAACGAACCGCCCAGGGGGCCATCCATGCCCACTCGCTGCGATTCTTGCTAGAGCGGTTTCGATTCTGATGAAGACATTTCCTGCAAGCGCGGCCTGTTCTCGTCATACCCGCGAAGGCGGATGTCCAGTCGCGGCGCTGACAGGGGCGGCGCTGCCGTTTACCAATCCCTCTCGTGCGCAAGGGTGGCGCTGGATGCCCGCCTTCGCGGGCATGACGAGAGCGACCTGCGAGATGGCGGTGCCAGTCAGCGCCCAAGTCTTGGATTTGTCAACGTTCGAGCAGAACACGCCCTAATGCGGCCCCAAGGGCGGCGCGCCGCCACCGTGGCGTCACGCAGAAGCCGGGGGCTTGTGGTTGGCTGGCGGGGGCATTTCAGCGCCGGCGGGCAAGGCGCTCACGGCCTCGCGCAAGGCTTTGCCCGGCTTGAAGTGGGGCACGCGGCGTTCGGGAATCTGCACGCTTTCGCCCGTGCGCGGATTGCGGCCCAGGCGCGGCGGACGGCGGCTGATGGAAAAGCTGCCGAAACCGCGGATTTCGATGCGATGGCCGCGCACCAGCGCATCGCTCATGGCGTCGAGCATGGTCTTGACGGCGGCGTCGGCGTCTTTTTGCGTGAGCTGGCCGAAACGGCTGGCCAGCAACTCCACCAGATCGGATCGGGTCATGGGATGTGTGGATTGCCGTGAATGAAAAACGCGGCCCGCCTGCATTGCTGAAAGCGGAACCGCGTTCAAAAAAGCCCCGGCCACGGGCCGCCCCGGATGGAGCGGCCTTGACGGCCGGCGGGTTGACGTTACTTGCTGTCGCTGTTGTCCAGCTTGGCGCGCAGCAGGGCGCCCAGGCTGGTGGTGCCGGCATGTTCGCGGGCGGACTGCTGGCTGAGCGACTGCATGGCCTCATGCTGGTCGGCGGCGTCCTTGGCCTTGACCGACAGCTGGATGCTGCGGTTCTTGCGGTCAACGTTGATGACCACGGCGGTCACCTCGTCGCCCACCTTCAGCACCTGGCTGGCGTCTTCCACGCGATCCTGGCTGATTTCGGAAGCGCGCAGGTAGCCCGTCACGTCGTTGCCCAGGTCGATCTCGGCGCCCTTGGCATCCACGGTCTTGACCTTGCCCGTCACGGTCTGGCCCTTGTCATTGACAGTGACGAAGGTGGTGAAGGGATCCTGGTCGAGCTGCTTGATACCCAGGCTGATGCGCTCGCGGTCCACGTCCACGGCCAGCACGATGGCCTCGACTTCCTGGCCCTTCTTGTAGTTGCGCACAGCGGCTTCGCCCGGCTCGTTCCAGCTCAGGTCGGACAGGTGCACCAGGCCGTCGATGCCCGCGGCCAGACCCACGAACACGCCGAAGTCGGTGATGGACTTGATGGGGCCCTTCACGCGGTCGCCGCGCTTGGTGTTCTGCGCGAATTCCTGCCAGGGGTTGGCCTTGCACTGCTTCATGCCCAGGCTGATGCGGCGCTTGTCCTCGTCGATTTCGAGGATCATCACTTCCACTTCGTCGCCCAGGGAAACGACCTTGCCGGGAGCCACGTTCTTGTTGGTCCAGTCCATTTCGGAAACGTGCACCAGGCCTTCGATGCCCGGCTCCAGCTCAACGAAGGCGCCGTAGTCGGCGATGTTGGTGACCTTGCCGAACATGCGCGTGCCGGAGGGGTAGCGGCGGCTCACGCCCAGCCACGGATCGTCGCCCATTTGCTTCAGGCCCAGGCTGACGCGGTTTTTCTCGGCGTCGAACTTGAGGATCTTGGCCGTGATTTCCTGGCCAGCCTGCACCACCTCGCTGGGGTGGCGCACGCGGCGCCAGGCCATGTCGGTGATGTGCAGCAGGCCGTCGATGCCGCCCAGATCCACAAAGGCGCCGTACTCGGTGATGTTCTTGACCACGCCGTTGACGATGGCGCCTTCCTTGAGCGTTTCGAGCAGCTTGGCGCGGTCTTCGCCCATGCTGGCTTCCACCACGGCGCGGCGGCTCAGCACCACGTTGTTGCGCTTGCGGTCGAGCTTGATGACCTTGAACTCCAGGGTCTTGTTCTCGTAGGGCGTCAGGTCCTTGGTGGGGCGCGTGTCCACCAGCGAGCCGGGCAGGAAGGCGCGGATGCCGTTGACCATCACGGTCAGGCCGCCCTTGACCTTGCCGGTGGTGGTGCCGGTGACGAAGTCGCCGGATTCGAGCGCCTGCTCCAGCGCCAGCCACGAGGCCAGGCGCTTGGCGGTGTCACGGCTCAGGATGGTGTCGCCGTAGCCGTTCTCGATCGAGCCGATGGCCACGGGCACGAAGGCGCCGGGTTCGACCTCGATCTCGCCCTGGTCGTTCTTGAATTCGTCGATGGGCACATAGGCCTCGGACTTGAGGCCCGCGTTCACAACGACGAAGTTGTGCTCGATGCGCACGACTTCGGCGGTGATGACTTCGCCCGGGCGCATTTCGGTGCGCTGCAACGATTCTTCAAACAGGGCGGCAAAAGATTCAGACATGAAGTTTCCTCTGGCGCGAACACAGGTTTCACGACGGCCCCATTGCCATCGTTTCCATAGCTGGTTGCGCAGGTGTGGTGCGGAATTTCCGCGAAGGCTGGTTGCACAAAACCGCCAGAACCAGGGTCTGGCGGGACGAAAAGGCAGCCCGCTGGCCGGTCAGGCACGGGCCTGGCTGGCAAAGGGCTGCCGCGCCTGCCACCAGCTCAAAACCTGCTCCACCGATTGCGCGATGGAAAGATGCGAGTTGTCCAGCAGCAAGGCGTCTTGCGCGGGCTTCAGGGGGGCGGCGCTGCGGGATGAATCCCGCGCGTCGCGCGCCTCCAAGTCCGCGCGAAGGCGCGTGATGTTAGCGGAAATCCCCTTGGAAATCAATTGCTTATAGCGGCGCTCGGCGCGCTGCTCGGCGCTCGCGGTCAGGTAGACCTTGAGCGGCGCCCCGGGGAAGATGACGGTGCCCATGTCCCGCCCGTCGGCCACCAAGCCTGGCAGGCAGGCAAAGCTGCGCTGCCATTGCAGCAGGGCGGCGCGCACGGCGGGCAGGGCGGAGATGCGCGAGGCGTCCATGCCCGCCTGTTCGGTGCGGATGGCCTCGCTCACGTCGCGCCCGTCCAGCCACACACGCCCCTGCGCGTCAAAGCGCAGCGGCAGGCGGGCGGCGATGGCGGCCAGCGCGGCCTCGGCCGCGCTGCCGGGGGCGATGTCCTGGGCCGCCGGTTCCGGCAAGGCGCCGGCCTGGCGCGCGGCCAGCGCGGCCACGCGGTAGAGCGCGCCCGAGTCCAGGTAGTGGTAGCCCAGGCGCGCGGCCACGGCGGCGGCCAGGGTGCCTTTGCCGGAGGCGGTGGGGCCGTCGATGCAGATCACGGGCACGGCGCCGGCCGGCCGGGCCACGGCCAGCAGGGTTTCGAAATAGTCGGGGAAGGTCTTGGCCACGCATTTGGGGTCTTCAATGCGCACGGGTTGCCCGGCCGGGTTGAACGCGGCGAGCGAGGCGCACATGGCCATGCGGTGGTCGTCATAGGTGTGCAGGGCGGCGGCCTGCCAGCGGGCAGGCGGGGTGATGCGAATGAAGTCTGCGCCCTCTTCCACCGCCGCGCCCAGCTTGCGCAGCTCGGCCGCCATGGCGGCGATGCGGTCGGTTTCCTTCACGCGCCAAGAGGCGATGTTGCGCAGCGTGCTGGGGCCGTTGGCGTAGAGCGCCATGACGGCCAGCGTCATCGCGGCGTCGGGGATGTGGTTGCAGTCCAGGTCGATGGGCGTCAGGGGCTGCGCGGCGGGGCGCACATGCAGCCAGTGGGGGCCGCCTTCCACCGGCACGCCCATGCGCTGGGCGGCATCGACAAAGCGGATGTCGCCCTGAATGGCCTCCAGCCCCAGCCCCTCAATGCGCAGCCCCTGCGGGGCGCTGGCGGGGCTGGACAGGGCGGCGGCGGCGATGAAGTAGCTGGCGGACGAGGCATCGGCCTCCACATGCACGGCGCCGGGCGAGCGGTAGCGGCTGCCGGCCGCGATGGTGAAGCGCTGCCACCCTTCGCGCCGCACGGCCACGCCAAAGCGCGCCAGCAGCGCCAGCGTGATGTGGATGTAGGGCTGCGAGATCAGCTCGCCCTCCACTTCCACCACCACGTCTTTCATGTGCGCGGCCAGCGGCAGCGCCATCAGCAGCGCGGTGAGGAACTGGCTGGATACGTTGCCGCGCACGCGCACCGGCGCGCCCAGCGCCAGCGGCGGCACACCTTCGGCCTGCGCGATGCGCAGCGGCGGGTAGCCGGCTTGCCCCAGGTAGTCAATGCGGCAGCCGAGCTGGCGCAGCGCGTCCACCAGGTCGCCAATGGGCCGCTCGCGCATGCGGGCAATGCCATCCAGCTCGAACGCGCCGCCCAGCAGCGCCAGCGCCGCTGTCAGCGGCCGCATGGCCGTGCCGGCGTTGCCCAGAAACAGGCTGGCCGGTGAACGCGGCGCGCGCCCGCCCAGGCCGGTGATGCGCACGGGCGCGCCGGTTGCGTCGCCGGCTGCGGCATCGCTGGCGGCCGGTTCTTCCACGCCGCAGCCGATCTGGCGCAGCGCGTCCAGCATGACCCGCGTGTCGTCTGAAGCCAGCAGGCCGTGCACTTCGGTCACGCCCTCACTCAGCGCGGCCAGCAGCAGCACGCGGTTGGAAATGCTTTTGGAGCCGGGCAAGCGCACGCTGCCCTGCACGCCGGCCAGGGGAGGAAGGTCTAGAAATTCAGTGCTGAACATGGGGCACGGGCGCAGGCGGCCTGCGGCAATAAGAGACGTTTCAAAAACAATAGCAGCTTGGGCACACCCGGTGTGCCCTGGCGGCATTTTCGGCGATGAGTAGGTCGGGCTGCCCCGCGCCATGCAGGGCGGCGCCCGATCGATTCAAAAAAAGGAGCACGCAAGCCTGATGGAGCATGCCATCAGGCCCGACTGGATTCTCAACCACGCCTGCCCGGCGCCCTGCGCGGCGATTGGCGCCGAGCCCTAGCGCGCCAGCCACAGCAAGGCCATGCCCAGCGCCAAGCTGACGAAGCCCTGAAAGCGGATCTGGTGATCACCCAGTTTCACGATTTCGGTGAACACGCGCCGCCAGAACGCAGGGGCGATGAAAGGCAGCAGCCCTTCAAGAATGAACGCCAGGGCCAGGGCCGAGAAGAAAGTGCCGAAATCCATGCGTGCAAACAAAAGCGAAGCGGAACAAGCCGGGGCAGAAAAAAGCCGGGCGCAAGGCCCGGCCGGGAGAGGGTTCGCGCGGGCTTAGCGGCGCGGTGCGCCGCCTTGCATGGCCTTGAAGAAGTCGGACGTGGCGGGGTCGATCACCATCACGTCGCCCTTTTTGCCCACGCTGGTGCGGTAGGCGTCCAGGCTGCGGTAGAACTGGGCAAACTGCGGGTCTTTGCCAAAGGCCTCCGCGTAGATGCGGTTGGCCTCGCTGTCGCCCTCGCCCTTGACTTTCTGCGCATCGCGGTAGGCGTTGGCGATGATGACCTCGCGTTCGCGGTCGGCTTCGGCGCGAATCTGCTCGCCTTCGGCCGCGCCCGTGGCCCGCAGCTCCTTGGCCACGCGCTCGCGCTCGGCTTCCATGCGGCGGTAAACGTCGCCAGTGATGGATTCGGCGTAATCGATGCGGGTGATGCGCACGTCGTTGATGTCGATGCCCCAGGGCTTGGCGCCTTTGACGGTTTCCAGCACCGCTTTTTTCACGTCGGCCATGAGCGTTTCGCGCTTGGTGGACAGCAGCTCGCGCACAGTGCGGCGGTTGATTTCCTCCTGGAAAGCATCGCGCACCACGCGGTTGAGCTGCTGCGCGCCAGCGGCCTCGGTCAGGCCGACGTTGCGGATGTAGGCCTGCGGATCGCTCACGCGCCAGCGCACGAACCAGTCGATCACCACGCGCTGCTTTTCAGCGGTGAGCATGGGTTCGGTGTCCTGGCTGTCAAGGGTGAGCAGGCGCTTGTCGATGTAGCTGACGTTCTGCACCGGCGGCGGCAGTTTGAAGTTCAGCCCCGGTTCGGTGATGACGCGCTGGATTTGCCCGAGCTGGTAAACCACGCCGAACTGGCGCTGATCGACAACGAAGACCATGGAGATGGCGATGCCGAGCACCAGCAGCAGCGTGGCGCCAATGAATCCGAGTTTGTTCATGGTGTGTGAGAAGGCGGGGTCTTGTCGGCCTGGTGGACGGAGCGGAAAGGGCGCGGTCAGCGGGATTCGCGTTCGCGGCTGCGGGAGGTGTCGCGCAGGCGCGGCGGCTCGTAGGTCGCCACCGGTTCAGGCTGGGTCTGCACCGGCGCGGCCGCCGTGGCGCTGGCTGCTGCCGCACCGCTGGCGCCAGCGGACTGCATCAGCTTGTCCAGCGGCAGGTACAGCAGGTTGCCGCTGGAGCGGCTGTCCACCAGGATCTTGCTGACGCTGCCGTAGATTTCCTGCATGGTGTCGATGTACAGGCGTTCGCGGGTGACTTGCGGGGCCTTCTGGTACTGGGCCAGCACGGCGTCGAAGCGCTTGGCGTCACCTTCGGCCTGGGCCACGATGCGGGCCTTGTAGCCCTCGGCCTCCTGCCGCAGGCGCGCGGCCGTGCCGTTGGCGCGCGGCACCACGTCGTTGGCATAGGCTTGCGCCAGGTTCTTGGCGCGCTCACGCTCCTGCGTGGCCTTGAGCACATCGTCAAACGCGGCCTGCACCTGCTCGGGCGGGCGCACGCCGCCTTGCTGCATGTTGACGGCGATGACCTCGATGCCGACGTGGTAGCGGTCCAGAATGGTTTGCATCAGGTCGCGTACGCGGGGGGCAATCTGGTCGCGCTCCTCGGCCAGGGCCGAGTCCATCTTCATCTTGCCCACCACTTCGCGCACCGCGCTTTCGGCGGCTTGCACCACGGCGTCGTCAGGATTCTTGCTCTCGAACAGGTAGGCGCGTGCGTCGTTCAGGCGGTATTGCACGGCGAACTTGATTTCGACGATGTTCTCGTCCTCGGTGAGCATGGCCGACTGGCGCAGGCCCGTGGCGCGGATGACGCTGTCGCCGCCCACGTCCACCGAGCGGATTTGCGTCACGCGCACGGTTTCATGGCGCTGGATCGGGTAAGGCAGGCGCCATTTCAGGCCCGCGTCGGTGGTGGTGGCGTGGTATTTGCCAAACTGGGTAATGACGGCTTGCTGACCTTCTTGCACGATGAAAAAACCCGTGCCCAGCCAGATCAGCAGGGCCGCGCCGGCAATCAGGGCGATGCCGATGCCCGCGCTGCGCGGGTCTGGCTGATACCCGCCGCCGGGCGCACTGCCGCGCCGGCCGCCCTGGCCGCCGCCGAACAGGCCGCCCAGCTTGCGGCTGAAGTCGCTCCACAGCTCGTCCAGATCCGGCGGGCCTTGCTCGGGGCCGCGCCCGCGCGGCGGGCCAGGCGGGGGGGGTGGCGGTGGCGGCGGGGATGGCGGCAGAGTTGGGCCAGACGGCTCGTCGCCCCGGCCCCAGCGTGGGTCGTTCAGGTTGAAGGTGCCCTGCGGGTAACGCGGGCGGGCGGCAGGCAGTGCGGACGCGAGCGCCCGCCGCAGGGCATGAAGGCGTTGTTTCATTCGTCTAGTTCCGGGCGGTGCAGCCCTTGATTGTGCCCAATGGGCAGGAGTTCCCCAGGCGCCGCCGCAGGCGGGGTGGCGCCAGCGTGATCCGTGCGGTCCGGTTCCGCGCGGGCCTGCTGCGCCCACTGGGCCAGCCGCGTGCGCAGCAGGGCCAGCCCCTCGCCGCTGCGGGCGCTGACGAACAGACGCGGCAGACGGCGGCCGTCCACTTCCAAGCTGTCTTCCAGCCGCAGCGGGCGCTGGCCTTCGTCCAGAGCATCGAGCTTGTTGAACACCAGCACTTGGGGCACGTCGTCCGCGCCGATCTCCTGAAGCACGCGGCGCACTTCTTCCATCTGCTCCGGGTGGCCCGGGTTGCCGGCATCCACCACATGCAGCAGCAGGTCGGCATCCACCGCTTCTTGCAGCGTGGCCTGAAAGGCATCGATCAGGCCGTGCGGCAAATCACGGATGAAGCCCACGGTGTCGGACAGGGAAACCGAACGCCCGGCCACCCACACGCCCTCTTGCGCAGCCGTGCTGGCGTCTTCCAGGTAGAGCTGGCGCGTGGTGGTGTCCAGCGTGGCGAAAAGCTGGTCAGCCGCGTAGGCGCGCGCCTTGACCAAGGCGTTGAACAGCGTGGATTTGCCCGCGTTGGTGTAGCCCACCAGAGAAATGTTGAAGGTTTCACGCCGCGCACGCTGGCGGCGCTGGGTCTGGCGCTGGCGCTTGACTTTGTTCAGCCGTTCCTTGGTGCGCTTGATGGCCTCGCCGATCATGCGGCGGTCCAGCTCGATCTGCGTCTCGCCCGGGCCGCCGCGCGTGCCAATGCCGCCTTGCTGGCGCTCCAGGTGGCTCCAGCGGCGCACCAGCCGGGTGCTGAGGTATTGCAGGCGCGCCAGCTCCACTTGCAGCTTGCCCTCGTGGCTGCGCGCGCGCTGGGCGAAGATGTCGAGGATGAGCAGAGTGCGGTCGTTGACGGGCAGGCCGATGGCGCGTTCCAGGTTGCGCTGCTGCACGGGGCTGAGTGCCTGGTCGAACAGCACCTCGGTCGCGCCGTGCTCGGCGGCCAGCAGGCGGATTTCCTCGGCCTTGCCGCTGCCCACGAACAGGGCCGCGTCGGGGGCGCGGCGCTTGCAGGTCAGGCGGGCCACCGGGCGCATGCCCGCGGTTTCCGCCAGCAGGCCCAACTCTTGCAGATCCGTGTCGAAATGTGGCGCGCCCAAGTCCACGCCCACCAGCACGGCGGCGGGGCGCTTGTCTTCAACGGGGGCGGCGGGCGGGGCTTTTGACAAGGCTTGAAATGCCGAACGCTCCTTTTTCAGGAGCGTTCGATCAAGGTTCAGCGGTCGCTGAGGTCGGTATTCAAGCGGATTCGGCGCTTTCGGCGTTGACCGAGAAGTTCACCGCCCGGCCCGGAACGATGGTGGAAATGGCGTGCTTGTAAACCATTTGCGTCACCGTGTTGCGCAGCAGCACCACGTATTGGTCGAAGGATTCAATCTGGCCTTGCAGCTTGATGCCGTTGACCAGATAGATGGAGACCGGAATGTGCTCCCGGCGCAGGGTGTTGAGGAATGGATCCTGAAGAAGTTGCCCTTTGTTGCTCACGATATTCTCCGTGTTCAAGATTGAATTTGTTGGCGGGGACTGACCATAACATAGCGCGCCAGCGCCATGGGGACAAACCCGCCACCGGCTTGATGGCCACAGCTGGGGACGGTCGTGGCGGTTTGCAAGGGCTGCCTGCGTTGCCTGGGCGGCTGATATGCCGCCAACTCAGGCGGGCTTGTCCGCATACGGGTTGTGCGCCGTCTTCATCTCGATGCGCAGCGGCGTGCCGGTCAGCTCGAATGCCTTGCGAAAGCGTCCTTCCAGGAAGCGCTTGTAGGCATCGGTCACGCCTTCGAGCGAGTTGCCATGCACCACGATTACCGGCGGGTTCATGCCGCCCTGGTGCGCGTAGCGCAGTTTGGGCCGGTACATGCCGCTGCGCTTGGGCGCCTGAAACTGCACCGCCTCTTGCAGCAGGCGCGTGAGCTTGGGCGTGGGCATCTTGCACATGGCGGCGCGGTGCGCCTTGGCGATGGAGCCCCACAGCGGCCCCAGCCCCTGGCGTTTTTTGGCCGAGATGAAATGCAACTCGGCAAATTTCAGGAAGGCCAGGCGCGACTCGATGGAGCGCTGCACCAGTTCACGCTGGTAGGCGTCTACCGCGTCCCACTTGTTGACGGCCAGCACCACGGCGCGTCCGGCATCCAGAATGAAGCCGGCAATGTGCGCGTCCTGGTCGGTTACGCCTTGCGTGGCGTCCAGCAGCAGCAGCACGACGTTGGCCGATTCGATGGCCTGCAAGGTCTTGACGACGGAGAACTTCTCGATCGCCTCGAACACCTTGCCCTTGCGGCGCAGGCCGGCGGTGTCGATCAGCGCGAAGCGCTGGCCGCCGCGCTCGAAGTCCACGGTGATGGCGTCGCGCGTGGTGCCCGGCAGGTCGAAGGCGACCAGCCGCTCCTCGCCCAGCCAGGTGTTGATGAGGGTGGACTTGCCCACGTTGGGGCGGCCTGCCACGGCCAGGCGGATAGGGCCGCCCTCTTCCGGCGCCGGGTCGTCCTCGGGCTCAGGCAGGTGCAGCGCGTCCAAGGCGGCGTCCAGCATGCCGCGCACACCCTGGCCGTGCGCGGCGGAAACGGGGATGACCTCGCCCAGACCCAGCTCGTAGAACTCGGCCAGCTGCGCGCCCTCGCGCATGCCTTCGGCCTTGTTGGCCACCAGCAGGCAGGGCTTGCCCAAGCGGCGCAGCTCGTTCGCGATGTCGTGGTCCTGCCCGGCCAGGCCGGCGCGCGCATCCACGATGAACAGCACCACGTCGGCCTCGGCGATGGCCTGGCGCGTCTGGCGCGCCATTTCGCGGTAGATGCTGCCCTCGCCCGCCTCGGGCTCGAAGCCGCCGGTGTCGATCACGATGTACTCGCGCCGCCCCAGCCGGCCCTGGCCGTAGTGCCGGTCGCGCGTGAGGCCCGCGTAGTCGGCCACGATGGCGTCGCGGCTCTTGGTGAGCCGGTTGAACAGTGTGGATTTGCCTACGTTGGGGCGGCCCACCAGGGCCAGAACGGGTTTCATGTCAGCTCACTTTTCTTTGGCTTGGGGCACGGGCAATGGCTCGGCCAGTCAGCGCCGCCAGCCCCAAGCCATCCGGGCCCAGCCCCCAGGCGCGCACGCCGCCACGGCCCAGCGCTCTGGCCGTGCCCGCATCAATCATTCAGGCCGGAAGGCATACACGCCGCCAGCCCGGGTCACCACGACCAGCGTGTTGCCGGCCACCACGGGCGCGGCGGCCACGCCGGAACCGTCGGTCGTCAGGCGGTTGACGGGGCTGCCGTCCTGGCGCGAGAGCATGTGGACCAGCCCTTTCTCGTCTCCCACGATGACCGAGCGCCCCAGCGCCAGCGGCGCGGTGAGCTGGCGCCATTGCAGCAGCGCGCTGTCCCAGGCCCGGTCGCCGCTGGCGGCACGCCAGGCCACGATCTTGCCGTCGGATTCCGCGCCAAACAGCAGTTCGGCGTCACCATGCACGCCCGTGCCGCCCTGTGCGGGCTTGCTCCAGCGCAACTGGCCGCTGACCGCGTCCACGCAGCCCACACTGGCCTGGAAAGCGCGCACGCACACCACGTCGCCCTGGCGGCTCACCGGCCCCACCAGATCCACCAGGCGCTCCACGTCATTCGTGCCGCGGGCCACGGCCACCGGCACTTCCCAGCGCACGCTGCCGGTGTCGGGATCGACGCCGGTCAAGCGCCCGGACAAGCCGGCCACCAGGGTGTTGCCCACGGCCAGCAGCACGCCGGCCTGGCGCAGCACCAGCGGTTCGGCCTGGCTTTGCGCCTGCCAGAGCGGGCGGCCGCTGGCGCCGTCCAGCGCCGTCAGTGAACGGTCAGCGCCCAGCACGAACACGCGCCCGCCCGCCACCAGCGGCGCCGTATAGCTTTGCGTGCCCAGCTTGTGGCGCCACAGCTCGCGCGCCCCCTCCAGGGCCACCACTTCATTGCTGCGGGTCACAACGGCGCTGACGCGCCCATCCGACCCCACGCCCGCATTCAGCGGCGCGCCAGCGCTGGCGCGGGCCAGCTCGCGGCCGCTGGCGGCATCGAAAGTCACCACCGTGCCACTGTCTGTGGCCACCGTGACTTGTCCGCCCTGCACTTGCGCCTGCAAGGGAAAGCCCACGGAAGACAGCTTGGCCGACCACACCTGCCCTACGCCAATCAGCGCGGC
The DNA here is from genome assembly GCA_003859965.1 of Comamonadaceae bacterium OH2545_COT-014. Classification (GTDB taxonomy): domain Bacteria; phylum Pseudomonadota; class Gammaproteobacteria; order Burkholderiales; family Burkholderiaceae_C; genus Ottowia. The sequence goes on from RQYR01000019.1 coordinate 43,663, forward strand.
ATTGGGCGGCAGCTCGGCCGGTTTGGGACGGGGCGAGCCAGAGGAGCAGGCCGCCAGCCCGGCTGCCAGCGCCAGCGCGGACAGCCCTTGCCAAGCACGCCAAGCACGGCGCGACGGGCGGCCCGCAGCGGCCTGGCTGGCTGGCCTGTGCATCTTCTTCATCATGGCTGGCTCCCGGCCGCTGCGGCGGCGACACCCGCCTCGGGGTCCACACCCAGAGCATTGAGCTTGATGCCCACCAGGCGGCGGTATTCCACGCCGCTTTTGCCAAACCCCTGATAGGCCTTGCCGTATTCGGCCACGGCCTGGTCTTTTTGCCCCTGCGCCAGCAGCACATCGCCCCGGCGATCCGCCGCCAGCGGCACAAAGGCTGCCGGGAAGCTGCCGCTCAGCTGCTTCAGCGCCTCGTCATAGGCTTTTTCGCCATACAGCATCGCGGCCAGACGCAGGCGCGCGCTGGCTTTCAGCCCCTCGTCCCCGGCCTTGTCGGCCACCCAGGCCAAGGCCGCCTTGGCTTGCGCGGGTTGGTCTTTGTCAGCCAGCGTCTTGGCGGCCAGCAGCGCGCCCTGGGCGGCGTATTCCGTGTCGCCGTAACTGCCCTGCATGTCGGCCAGCGCGCGCTCCAGGCGCGGCACATCGCCCGCCTGGGCGGCGCTTTCCAGCTGGTCATACAGCACGGCGGCCTGCGCGGCCTGCCTGCGCTGCCAGTATTGCCAGCCATTCCAGGCGGCGTACGCCCCCAGCGCCACAATGAGCACCCAGGTAATGAGATTGCCCCACCGTTGCCAGAAGTGCTTGAGCTGGTCGATCTGTTCCTGCTCTTCAAGGTCGAAATGCTGCGTGGCCATGCGTATCAGAAGAATGAATCCGTCGTTTGCAGACGGCGGATTCTAGGGTGTGTCATGCCGCCCGCCTTGCGCCTGGCCCGCCCCGGCTAGGCCGGGCGCAAGGTGGGCGCCCAGGCCGCCACGTCTTGCAGCGGCTGCCGCGCCTGCGCGCCCGCGCCGTCGCGCAGCGCCTTGACGGTGACTTCGCCAGCGGCCAACTCATCGGCGCCGAAGATCAGCGCAAATCGCGCGCCGCTGGCGTCGGCCTTTTTGAATTGGCTCTTGAAGCTGCCCATGCCCTGGGCCGAGTCGGCGCTGGCGTGCATTTGCACGGCCACGCCAGCGGCGCGCAGTTGGGCCAGCACGGCCATGACTTGCGGCAGGCTGGCCGCATCGGGCACCACGGCGTAGGCGTCGGGCACGGCCTCGGGCGGGGTCACGCCCTCTTCCTTGAGCAGCTCCAGCACGCGCTCCACGCCCAGTGCCCAGCCCACGGCCGGGGCGGGCTTGCCGCCGATTTGCTCGATCAGGTAGTCATAACGGCCACCACCGCAGATGGTGCCCTGCGCGCCCAACGATTCAGTGATGAACTCGAACACCGTCAAGTTGTAGTAGTCCAGCCCGCGCACCAGGCGCGGGTTGATGCGCCAGGGCACGCCGTTGGCGTCCAGAATGGCCTGCACGGCCTTGAAGTGCGCCAGCGAGGCCTCGCCCAGGTAGTCCATGAGCTTGGGCGCGCCTTCGGCCAGGGCCTGCATGGCGGGGTTCTTGGTGTCCAGAATGCGCAGCGGGTTGCTGTGCAGGCGGCGGCGCGCGTCTTCGTCGAGCTGCTCGGCATGCTGCTCGAAGTAGGCGATCAGCGCGGCGCGGTGCGCGCGGCGCTCCTCGGGCTGGCCCAGGCTGTTGAGCTCCAGCCGCCAGTTCTGGATGCCCAGCTCGCGCCACAGCGCCACGGCCAGCAGGATGAGTTCGGCGTCCACCTCCGGCCCGCCAAATCCCAGCGCCTCGGCGCCGATCTGGTGGAACTGCCGGTAGCGGCCGCGCTGCGGGCGCTCGCGCCGGAACATGGGGCCCATGTAGTACAGGCGCTTGCCGCCGTCGTAGAGCAGGTTGTGCTCCACCGTGGCGCGCACCAGGCCGGCCGTGCCCTCGGGGCGCAGCGCCAGGTGCTCGGCGCGGCCGTGCTGGTCGGCGCGGTCCTCGAAGGCGTACATCTCTTTTTCGACGATGTCGGTGACCTCGCCAATGCCGCGCACAAACAGCGCCGTGTGCTCCATGATGGGCAGGCGCACGTTGCGAAAGGCGTGGCGCGCCATGACGCGGCGCACCGCATCTTCCAACCACTGCCAGCGGCTGGATTCGGGAGGCAGGATGTCGTTCATGCCTTTGACGGCGGTGATTTTCTGGTTGCCAGACATGGTTTGAAAAACTATTGATTTGATAGCATATAGCGCTTGATTCACAAGCACCGGAAGCCAATCCGATTGAAAAATCAGGCAGCCGCGGCGCGGCCAAAGCGCTGCTCGATGTAGCGCTCCACGATGGCGTGGAATTCCTGCGCGATGTGCTCGCCGCGCAGGGTCATGGCTTTTTCGCCGTCAATGAACACGGGGGCGGCGGGCGCTTCGCCGTTGCCGGGCAGGCTGATGCCGATGTCTGCGTGCTTGCTCTCGCCCGGGCCGTTGACGATGCAGCCCATCACGGCCACTTTCAGCGTCTCCACGCCGGGGTACTGGCTGCGCCAGACGGGCATGCGCGCGCGCAGGTGGTCGTCGATCTGCTTGGCCAGCTCCTGGAACGTGGTGCTGGTGGTGCGCCCGCAGCCGGGGCAGGCGGTGACGCTGGGCACGAACATGCGCAGGCCCAGCGCCTGCAGGATTTCGCTGGCCACCACCACTTCCTGCGTGCGCGCCTCGTCCGGCTGCGGCGTGAGGCTGACGCGGATGGTGTCGCCAATGCCTTCTTGCAGCAAGATGGACAGGGCCGCGGCGGAGGCCACGGTGCCCTTGGCGCCCATGCCGGCCTCGGTCAGGCCCAGGTGCAGCGGAAAGTCGCAGCGGCGCGCCAGTTCGCGGTAGACGGCGATCAAGTCCTGCACGCCGCTGACCTTGCAGCTGAGGATGACCTGCCCGGGCGCCATGCCCAGCGCCACGGCCTGGCGCGCCGAGTCGATGGCGGAAGTGACCAGCGCCTCGTACATCACCTGGCGCGCCTCCCACGGCGCGGCGCGGCGGCTGTTGGCGTCCATCAGCTCGGCCAGCAGCGCCTGGTCCAGACTGCCCCAGTTGACGCCGATGCGCACGGGCTTGTCCCACTTCAGCGCAGCCTCGATCATCTGGGCGAACTGCTTGTCCTTCTTGTCGCCCTTGCCCACGTTGCCGGGGTTGATGCGGTACTTGCTCAGGGCCTGGGCGCAGGCCGGAAACTCGGTCAGCAGGCGGTGGCCGTTGTAGTGGAAGTCGCCGATCAGCGGCACGTCGATGCCCATGCGGTCAAGCTGCTCGCGGATGTGCGGCACCTCGGCGGCGGCCTCGGGGGTGTTGACCGTCAGGCGCACCATCTCGCTGCCGGCCTGTGCCAGCTCTTTCACCTGGATGGCGGTGGCGATGGCGTCCTGCGTGTCGGTATTGGTCATGGACTGCACGCGCACCGGCGCATCGCCGCCCACAGTGACGACGCGCTGGCCCCAGACCACGCGCGCCTGGCGCGTGCGGCGCGGCGCCGGGCTGGCGGTGGCGATGGGGCATTGCGGCGGCGTCACGGCAGCAGCATCGAAGGCGGTTTCAGCGGCAGACATGGGCTGGCAGCAAAGAATGCAGAAATGGCATCAGCGAAAGCAGGCAATGGCAACGGCAGGGCCGGGCGCAACGCGGGCGGCGCTTACTTCACCTGAAAGCGCGCCACGTTGGTCCGGGTGACGGCTTTCAGATCGAACGGCTCGCCACGCACCGTGACGGCCGTCGCGTCCACCCGGCCGACCGAAACGGTAAACGGCGTTTCACCGCTGGCCAGCACGGCCTGTTCGCCCGCCTTGATGGTGCGGTCCAGCAGCACTTTGCCCTTGGCATCGCGCACGCTGACCCATGCGTCGGACGTGGTGGCCGTGAACGCCACCAGCGGCGCGGGCGATGCCGCCGCTGCGGAAGCCCCGGCCGCTGGCGCGGAAGCCGCCGCCGATGCCGCCACCGCCGGGGCCAGCGCTCCGGCCTCCGGCATGGCCGACGCCGCCGCGGACGCCGCAGACGCCGCCAACGCGGCCTCGGGCACGGGCTCGGTCACCAGCGCGGGGGGCGGCGCATCGCCTTCCAGCGGGGCCGGCGCGGGCGCGCCCAACTGGATGGGCAGCGTGGGCAGCAGCCACAGCGCCAGCGCGCCCAGCAGCAGCAGCGCCACCACCACCAGCACCGGGCGCGACAGGCTGCCCGGCAGCATGGGCGCGGGCCGGTCGCTGGCGCGCTGAAAGGGCGCTTGCCCCGCGTTGCTGGCCGGGCCACGCAGGCCAGGGGCCGCCACGGGCATATGCGCCAGCACGGGGGCGGGATCGGCGTCGAACGCCCGGCAAATGGTGGAGGCCAGGCCGCGTGCAAAGGTCACATCCGGCAGCAGATCCAGGCGGTCGGATTCAATGGCCTCGATCTTCGCCGCCGGCACCTTCAGCGCACTGGCAAGCACGGCGGCATCCACCCCGGCCGCCTCGCGCAGGGCGCGCAGCATGGCGCCCGCGCTGGCCGGCGCGGCGGCACTGGGCGCGCCTTCAGACACCGGCGTGACGCTGGCCGGGCCTTCCGGCGGGCGGCTGGGCGTATCAGTCATCGAACCGCCCCCGCTCGTAAGCCACCAGTTCGGACGACTGCGGGAAGCGCCGCCGCAGCTGCGCCCCCAGCTGGCGCATGGCCTCCGTGTTGTTCAGGCGATGTTCCACCTTGATGCCCAGCCACAGGGATTCGGCGTTGGCCAGCTCGCTGTTGTTCAGGCGGCGGATGTAAAAGCGCGCGCGCTCGTAGTCGCCACGCATGTACAGCAGTTGCGACAGGTTGAAGCCGGTGACGGGGTTGCCCGCGTCCAGCTCGTAGGAGCGCAGCAGCGTGGCCTCGGCCTTGGCGCGGTCGCCGCCGCGCGCTTCGCAAATGCCTTGCGCCATCAGGGTCTTGGCGCGCTCGGGGTAGAGCGGGTTGGCCACGGCGCGCTCGAACATCTGCACGGCGGCGTCGTAACGCTTTTGCTGGCAGTACAGCCAGCCCAGGTTGTGCAAGGCGTTGCCGTCACGGGCATTGAGCGCGATGGCGCGCTGGAACTGGGATTCGGCCGTGGCCAAATCGCCCAGCGACATGTAGATCAGCCCGCCCAGGTTGTAGGCAGCGCCGAAGCTGGGGTCGATTTGCAGCACCTGCTTGAGCTCGCCCAGGGCCACGGCGGTTTGTCCGTTTTCAAAGTAGCCCGCCGCCAGCGCCAGGCGCGTGCGGGCGCGCCGGCGCGTTTCGCTTTCATCCGCGGGGGCGACGATGCCGCCCGCGGCATCACTGTCCAGCCCCCGGGTGGCGCAGCCCGTCAGGCCGCCCAGCAGCGCCAGCGCCGCCAGGCCCGCGCACGCACCGCGCCACAGAGAAAAACCAAGCACAGCATTCATGGCAAAGACCCTTTCACAATCTTTCAGGAAGCAGGCGTGGGCGCGCGCGCCGCGCCAGCGGGCACGGGATGCAGCACCACGCTGCGCTGGCGCGCCATGCGCTCGGCCACGCGGGTGCGGTCGCGCACGTCGCCAGCCAGCTGGCCGCAGGCGGCGTCAATATCGTCGCCGCGCGTCTTGCGCACGGTGGTGACGATGCCGGCATCGTTCAGCGCCTTGGCAAACGCCTGCACGCGAGGGGCGGGCGAGCGCAACAGGCCCGAGGCGGGGAACGGGTTGAACGGTATCAGGTTGAACTTGCAGCGCAGGCCGCTGGCCGCGTGCGCACGCACCAGCTCGATCAGCGTGCGGGCGTGCTCCGGCTGGTCATTCACGCCATCGAGCATGCAGTATTCAAAGGTGATGAAGTCGCGCGGCGCATGCGCCAGATAGCGCGTGCAGGCGGCCAGCAGCTCGGCCAGCGGGTATTTGCGGTTGAGCGGCACCAGCGCGTCGCGCAAGGCATCTGAGGGCGCGTGCAGCGACACGGCCAGCGCCACGGGGCAGTCTTGCGCCAGCCGGTCCATCATGGGCACCACGCCCGAGGTGGAAACCGTCACGCGCCGGCGCGAGAGGCCGTAGCCGTGGTCATCCAGCATGGTGCGCAGCGCGGGCGCCAGGCGGTCGTAGTTTTGCAGCGGCTCGCCCATGCCCATCATCACCACGTTGGAGATGACACGCTCGCCGGTTTGCAAGTGACGGCGCAAGAAGTGCTCGGCAAACCACAGCTGGGCCACGATTTCGCCCGTTCCAAGGTTGCGGGAAAAGCCCTGGTGGCCGGTGGAGCAGAAGCGGCAGCCGACGGCGCAGCCGGCCTGGGACGAGATACAGAGCGTGCCCCGGTCGTCCTCGGGGATGAACACAGCCTCCACCGCGTTGCCGCCGCCCACGTCAAACAGCCATTTGATGGTGCCGTCGCGCGAGGCGTGCTGGCTGAGCACCGGCAGCGCCGTCACATGCGCCGCGCCGGCCAGTTTTTCGCGCAGGGATTTGGCCAGGTCGCTCATCTGGCCAAAGTCGCTGCCGCCGCGCTGGTGAATCCAGCGAAACAGCTGGGTCGCGCGAAAGCGCTTTTCGCCCAGTGTTTCGCAATAGGCGGCCAGCCCTTCGAGGTCGAAGTCGAGCAGGTTGACGGGAGCCGTCATGCCAAAAACCTGACCGCCTGAAACGCGAACGCCGCGTGCAAACGAAGCACGGGGAAGTACGGGGCGCGCCCGGTCAGCGCGAGAACACCTGCATGCCGGGGAAGAAGAAGGCCACTTCCACGGCAGCGGTTTCGGGCGCATCGGAGCCGTGCACGGCGTTGGCGTCGATGCTGTCGGCGAAGTCGGCGCGGATGGTGCCCTTGTCGGCCTTCTTGGGGTCGGTGGCGCCCATCAGCTCGCGGTTCTTGGCGATGGCGCCCTCGCCCTCCAGCACCTGGATCATCACGGGGCCGGAGACCATGAAGTCCACCAGATCCTTGAAGAAGGGGCGCTCCTTGTGCACGGCGTAGAACTGCTCGGCCTCGCGGCGCGAGAGGTGGGCCATTTTGGCGGCCACGACCTTCAGGCCAGCGGCTTCGAAGCGGGCATAGATCTGGCCGATCACGTTCTTGGCAACGGCGTCGGGCTTGATGATGGAGAGGGTGCGTTCAATGGCCATGAGAGTGGTCTTTCGTGTGTTGCGGGGCGCAGCATGACCCCGGTAGAGAGAACCGGGTATTTTAGAGCCTTTGACGGTTTCGGGATAAGCCAGATCAGCCCATGGGCATGAAATGCACGGTAGTCCACCACGGCCACGGTTATGGCCTGCGCCATGACGAAGGCTTGCCGCGCAGCGCGCGACCGCCGCAACCGGCTTTGTCAGGCCGCGCAGGAAACACACCGGCTTTCAGCGCCCAGGATCGCTGGCGGATGGGGCGTCTGGCGCGGGCGGTGCGGCATGGGCCGCGTCGGTATCACCGTCCGCCCAGGGCGCCTGCCAGCCGCCGCCCAGCGCCTGCACCAGCGCCACGGCGGCCTGCTGCTGCTGAAGCGCAAGCTGCATGAGGGCGCGGCGTGCGCCCAGGGCGCTGGCCTGGGCGGTCACGACCTCGGTGTAGGCCGACAGGCCCGCCTGGTAGCGGTTGAGCATTTGCCGCTCGATACGCGCGGCCGTGTCGGCGTTGGCGCGCGCATGGCTGATCTGGCGGGCCAGGCTGTGCTGGGTGGCGAGCTGGTCTTCCACCTCTTTCATGGCGGCCAGCGCGCGCTGGCGGTAAAGGGCGGTGGCCTGCGCATGGGCGGCCAGCGCCTGCTCTTCGGCGGCCTGGCGCGCGCCGGCGTCGAACAGGGTTTGCGCCAGCGACAGACCGAGCGACCACGCCAGCTGCGGCGCGGCGATCACGTCCAGCAGGTGCGCGCCGCCCGCGCCGGCCGCAGCGCTGAGGGTGAGGTTGGGAAACCACGCGGCGCGCGCCACGCCGATGCGGGCGTTGGCGGCGGCCACGGCGCGCTCGGCGGCGGCCACGTCAGGGCGGCGCAGCAGCAGCGCGGCGGGCACGCCGGCGGGCACGGCGGGCATGGCGGCCTGCCAATCGGGCACGGCCGGCAGCCCGAAGGCGGCGGGCGGTTCGCCCACCAGCAGCGCCACGGCGTGTTCGCCCAGCGCGCGGCTGCGCGCCAGCGCCTCGCGGCTGGCGCGCGCATTGTCCAGCGTGCTTTGGGCTTGCAGGGTGTCGGTGCGGGCGGCCACGCCTGCGTCGTAGCGGTGGCGGGTGATGGCGGCGCTGCGCGCGTAGGCGTCGATGATGCCGTCCAGCAGGGCGATTTCGGCATCGGCCGTGCGCAGCGCAAAGTAGGCCAGCGCCAGGCTGGCCTGCACGCTCAGGCGGGCGGCGGCCAGGTCGGCGCGGCTGGCCTGCACGTTGGCGCCTTGCGCGCGGGCGCTGTCGGCCACGCGGCCCCACAGGTCGGGCGCCCAGCTGGCCGTCAGGTTCAGCGCGCCGCTGCCGCCGGTGGCGCGCGCGTCGCCGCCAGCGCGCTGCTGGTTGCCGCCCAGGCCCAGCGTGGGCCAGCGTGCGGCCTGCTGCTGGGCCAGCAGTGCTTCGGCTTGGCGCACGCTGGCGGCGGCGGCTTGCAGCGTGGGGTTGTGCGCGTTGGCGCGCGCCATCAGGGCGTGGAGCGTGGGGTCGTCCCACAGCCGCCACCACTGGCCTTGCGCCCAGGCTTGGGCGGCGTCGGCGCTGACCCAGCCGGCGGGGGCCTGAGGCTGCGCTTTCCAGGCGGCGGGCACGGGCACGGCGGGCGTGCTGGCAGGCGGCGCCAGGCTGCATGCCGACAATGCCAGGGCTAGGCATGCGCTACTGATTTGATAGCTTTTCAGGCAATACAGACGTGCCCAAAGGGCTTTTTTGGTTTGAAAAACGGCAACAGGTTTCATGGGCATGGCGTGGCGGGACTGGGCTGGTGCGGCTGGGCAGGCGGTGGCGGGCGGCGGGTTCAGGCCGCCGGCACGGCGCGGCCGCGGCGATGACGGCCACGGCGCAGGCGGTCGAGCAGCACGTAAACGGCGGGGGTGGTGAGCAGCGTGAGGAGCTGGCTGGCGATCAGCCCGCCGATGATGGTCACGCCCAGCGGCTGGCGCAGCTCGGCCCCCTGGCCGAAGCCGATGGCCAGCGGCAGCGCGCCCAGGCCCGCGGCCAGCGTGGTCATGAGGATGGGGCGAAAGCGCTTGACGCAGGCCTCGCGCACGGCGGCCACGGCGCCCACGCCTTGCGTGCGCTCGGCGTGCAGGGCGAAGTCGATGATGAGGATGGCGTTCTTCTTCACGATGCCCAGCAGCAGGAACACGCCAATGAGCGCCATGATGGAAAACTCCATGCGCATGGCCAGCAGCGCCAGCAGCGCGCCAAAGCCCGCGCTGGGCAAGGTGGTGAGCACGGTGAGGGGGTGAATCAGGCTTTCGTAGAGCATGCCCAGCACCAGGTAGATGACGACGATGGCGGCCAGCACCAGCCACACCTGCTCGGATTGCTGTTTCTGCGCCTCGGCGGCGGCGCCGGCGAACTGGCCGCGCACGCGGTTGGGCAGGCCAATGGCGTCCTCGGCCTCGCGCACGGCGGCGCGCGCGGCGTCCAGCGTCACGCCGTCGGCCAGGTTGAACGAGAGGGTGGTGGCCAGCTCGCCGCCGTCATGCTCCACGCTGGCGGGCACGGCGCGCTCGGCCCAGCGGGCAAAGGCCGACAGCGGCACCAGCGTGCGCCCCTGCTGCGACAGCGCCTGCCCGGTGGAGGCATTGCGCAGGCCGGGGTTGGCCGATGCCCCGGCCGCCGCGGCCACGCCCGCGCCATCCGCCGGCACATACACGTTGTGCAGCGCCACGGGCGACTGCGCCAGGCGCGGCTGCCATTCCATGACCACGGCGTACTGGTTCAAGTCGCTGTACATGGTGGCCACCTGGCGCTGGCCAAAGGCGTTGTACAGCGCGGCGTTGATGGCGCTGGCGCTCACGCCCAGCTCGGCGGCGCGGTCGCGGTCCACGTGGATGTAGGTTTCCACGCCGTTGTCGCTCTGGGCCTCGTCCACGTCGGTCAGGCGCGCGTCTTGCCGCAATTGCGCGGCCAGGCGCGGCGCCCAGGTGCGCAGCTCGGCGGCGCTGTCGCCCTTGAGGGTGTACTGGTAGGTGGCATTGCTGCTGCGCCCGCCCACGCGCAGCTCCTGCTGCGGGTTGAGAAACACGCGCAGGCCCGTGATCTGCGCCAGTTGCGGCCGCAGCCGGTTGATGACCTGGCGCGTGGTTTCCTTGCGCTCATCCGCGGGCTTGAGCGTGGCCGCCAGAAAGCCGCCGCCTGTGCCGCGCCCGCCTGAAAAGCCCACCACGGTCGCCACCGCCGGATCGGCGCGCACGATGTCGATGGCCTGTTGCAGCTTCTCGCCCATCAGCGTGGACGAAATGCTCTGGTCTGCCCGCATGCCGCCGGCCAGGTGGCCGCTGTCTTGCTCCGGGAAAAAGCCTTTGGCGATGGCGCCGAACAGGTAGAGGTTGAGCGCGATCACCGCCGCCAGCACGCCCAGCGCCAGCCAGGGCGCGGCCAGCACGCCATCGAGCGCGCGCAGGTAGCCGCGCGTGAGCGCCGCCTGCGCACGCGCCGCGCGCGCGCCCAGCGCCGTGCGCAGGCGGCCGGCCGCGCTCTGGCGCGGCAGCGGCGCCCGCCAGCGGCGCGGCAGCAGCCACGCGCACATCATGGGCGTGGTGGTGAGCGAGACCACCAGCGAAATCAGCACCGCGATGGACAGGGTGAGCGCGAACTCACGGAACATGCGCCCCACCGCCCCGCCCATGAACAGCAGCGGGATGAACACCGCCACCAGCGAGACGCTGATGGTCAGCACCGTGAAGCCCACCTCGCGCGCGCCCTCCAGCGCAGCCTGGCGGCGCGGCTTGCCCATCTCCAGGTGGCGGGCAATGTTTTCCAGCACCACGATGGCGTCGTCCACCACGAAGCCGGTGGCCACCGTCAGCGCCATCAGGCTCAGGTTGTTGAGCGAGTAGCCCAGCAAATACATGGCCCCGAAGGTGCCCAGCAGCGACACCACGGTGGCCACCGCCGGAATGAGCGCAGCGCGCAGGTCGCGCAAAAAGCTGCCCACCACCAGCACCACCAGCGCCACCGCGATCACGAGGGTGATTTCCACCTCGCGCACCGAGGCGCGCACGAAGCCTGTGCGGTCATTGGCCACGTCCAGCGCGATGTCTTGCGGCAGTTGCGCGCGCAGCTGCGGCAGCAGGGCGTGGATGGCATCGGCCGTGGCGATCAGGTTGGCGCCCGGCTGCTGCGTGATGGACACCACCACCGCCGGCCGGCCATTGAACATGCCGCGCGTGCGCGTGTTCTGCACGCTGTCCGTCACCTCGGCCACGTCGGCCAGGCGCACTTCGCGGCCCTGGCGCACCGCCACGATCAGGCGGCGGTAATCCTCCGCGCGCAGGCCGGGCGGCGGGGTCAGCACCTGCAGCGCCCGGCCATCGCTGGCGTTGCCCACCTCCACCGCGCCCTTGGGGCGCACAGCATGCCCGGCCTGAATGGCGGCGCGCACGTCCTCGCCCGACAGGCCCAGCGCGTCCAGCGCGAAGGGGTTGAGCGCCACGCGCACCGCCGGCAGCGAGCCGCCGCCCAGCTCCACATCGCCCACGCCCGGCACTTGCAGCAGCCGCTGGCTGACCACGCTGCTCACCGCGTCGTAGATCTGCCCCGGCGTGCGCGTGGCGGACGACAGCGCCAGGATCATGAACGGCTGAGCCGCCGGGTTCATCTTGCGGTAGCTGGGCATGCCGCGCAGGTTGGCGGGCAAATCGGCGCGGGCCGCGTTGATGGCCGCCTGCACCTCGCGCGCGGCGCTGTCGATGTTGCGGCCGGGGTCAAACTGCAAGGCAATGCGCGTGTTGCCCGCGCTGCTGGACGAGGTCATCTCGTTCACCCCGGCGATCGTGCCCAGCGTGCGCTCCAGCGGCGTGGCCACGGTGCGCGCCATGTCCGCCGGGCTGGCGCCGGGCATGCTGGCGCTGACGGTGATGACCGGAAAATCCACCGCCGGCAGGCGCGAAACAGGCAGCAGGAAAAACGCCGCCAGCCCGGCCAGCGCCAGGCCCAGGGTGAGCAGCGTGGTGGCAATGGGGCGCTGGATGAAGGGCCGGGAGATGTTCATGGGCGGCCCCGGCTTGGGGTTGAGCGTTGGGCGTTCAGCGTTGAGCGTGCATGCCCCCGCTTCCTCCGGGAGGGAAAGCACAAACCAGAAAGAGGCTGTTCACGCTGAACGCGGAACGCCCAACGCTCAACCCGCATGAGCCCCGCCCTCCTCACGCCCGCCAAAGCGCCGCCCCAGCCGGTCGAACCACAAATAGATGACCGGCGTGGTGAACAGGGTGAGCAGCTGCGACAGCACCAGCCCGCCAAAAATGGCCAGCCCCAGCGGGCGGCGCAACTCGGCCCCATCGCCCCAGCCCAGCATCAGCGGCAGGGCGGCGGCCAGTGCGGCCAGCGTGGTCATGAGAATGGGGCGAAAGCGCAGCAGCGCCGCCTGGTGGATGGCCTGCCGGGGCGGCAGGCGCTGCGTGCGTTCGGCGTCGATGGCGAAGTCGATCATCATGATCGCGTTCTTCTTCACGATGCCAATCAGCAGGATCAGCCCGATGATGCCCACCACATCCAGCGCGTGCCCGCTGAGCCACAGCGCCAGCAGCGCGCCCACCCCGGCCGAAGGCAGCGTGGACAGGATGGTGAGCGGGTGCACGTAGCTCTCGTACAGCACGCCCAGCACGATGTACACGCACACCACCGCCGCCAGGATGAGCCAGAGCTGCCCGGCCAGCGATTGCTGGTACGCCCCGGCCGCGCCGGTGAAGCGCAGCGTCACGGCCTCGGGCAGCCCGGCCTGCCGGGCGGCCGCGCGAATGGCCTGCACCGCCGCGCCCAGCGCCACGCCGGGCGCGGTGTCAAAGCCCACGGTGGCCGCCGGGTACTGGCCCACGCGCATGACTTGCAGCGGCGACGGCTCTTCAGTGATGGCGGCCAGGCTGCCCAGCGGCACGGCGCCGCCGCCGCTGGTTCTCACCGGCAAGTCGGCCAGCGCGCGCAGCGTGGGCGCGGCCTCGCGCGCGGCTTCCAGCACCACGCGGTACTGGTTGGTTTCGGTGAAGATGGTGGAGACGATGCGCTGGCCGAAGGCGTTGTAGAGCGCGTTGTCCAGGCTGGAGGCGGTCACGCCCAGGCGCGCGGCGGTTTCGCGGTCCACCCGCACCATGGCCGCCAGGCCGGTGGCGCCTGCGTCGGTGGTGGCGTGGCGCACTTCGGGCACGCCGGCCAGCGCCTCCACCAGTTTTTGCGCCCAGGCGTTGACCAGCGCCGTGTCCACGCCTTCCAGGTCAAAGCGGAATTCGGTGGGGCCGGTGGCGCTGTCCACCGTCAGGTCTTGCGTGGGCTGCACGTGCAGGGTCACGCCGGGCACGGCGCGGGCCACGGCTTCGCGCAAGCGCTGCATCACGGCGGCTTCGCTGTCGCCCAGCCAGCCGCGCGGCTTCAGGTGAATGGTCAGGCGGCCGGCATTCAGCGCGGTGTTGTTGCTGCCGTCCACGCCCACCACGGCGCTGACGGACTGCACCGCCTCGTCTTGCAGCGCCACGCGCGCGGCCGCCTGTTGCAGCGCGGCCATGCGGGCGAATGACACATCGCTGGCCGCCTGCACCCGCCCCAGCAGCTGGCCGCTGCTTTGCGTGGGAAACAGCCCCTTGGGCATGGCCACATACAGCAGCACGGTGACAGCCAGCGTGGCCAGCGCCACGGCCAGCGTCAGCCCCTGGCGGGCCAGCACGCGGTGCAGGCCACGGTCGTAGCGGGCGATCACGGCGTTCATGAATGCTTCGGTGCGCCCCAGCACGCCCCCCAGCAGGCGGGCGCGGCCCGCTTCAAGCGGCCCCAGCCAGCGCGCGCTCATCATGGGCACCAGCGTGAGCGAGACCACGGCGGAAATGAGGATGGTCAGCGCCAGCGTGACGGCAAATTCGCGGAACAGCCGGCCAATGACTTCCTGCATGAACAGCAGCGGGATCAGCACCGCCACCAGCGAGACGGTGAGCGAGACGATGGTGAAGCCGATCTGCCCCGCCCCGTCCAGCGCGGCCTGCAGGGGCGGCTTGCCTTGCTCGCGGTGGCGGGCGATGTTCTCGATCATCACGATGGCGTCGTCCACCACGAAGCCGGTGGCGATGGTCAGCGCCATCAGGCTCAGGTTGTTGAGCGAATAGCCCAGCAGGTACATCAGCCCCATGCTGCCCAGCAGCGAAATGGGCACGGCCACGCTGGCGATGACGGTGGCGCGCAGGCTGTGCAGGAAAAGGAAGATGACCAGCACCACCATGGCCACGGCCAGCAGCAGCTCCATCTGCACGTGCCGCACCGAGGCGCGTATGCCCTGCGTGCGGTCGGCCAGCACCTGCACCTGCACGCTGCCGGGCAGGCTTTGCTGCAACTGCGGCAGCTGGCGCTTGATGGCATCGGCCGTGGCGATCACGTTGGCGCCCGGCTGGCGCTGCACGTCCAGGATGATGGCGGGCTCCAGGCGCGCAGCGCCGTCTGGCCCGTCTGCTCCGCCTGCATCGCCGGAGGAGCCTTTCAGCCCATCACGCCCATCAGGCATATGGTTGTAAGGCTGATTGCTATCATTTTTGATGGCCACCCACGCCCCCAGGCGGTCGTTTTCCGAGCCTTCCACCACGCGGGCCACGTCTTTCAGGCGCACGGGCGCGCCGCCCCGGTAGGCCACGATGAGTTCGCGGTAGTCGTTGGCCGACAGCAGCTGGTCGTTGGCGTTGATGGTGTAGCTGCGCGCCGGCCCGTCAAAGCTGCCCTTGGCGCCGCTGGCGTTGCCCGCGCTGATGGCGGCCGACAGCGTGTCCAGCCCCAGGCCCAGCGCGGCCAGCGCCTGCACGTTGCCCTGCACCCGCACGGCGGGGCGCTGGCCGCCCGCCAGCGTAACCAGGCCCACGCCGCTGATCTGGCTGATCTTCAGCGCCAGCCGCGTGTTCACCATGTTCTGCACCTCCGTCAGCGGCAGGCTGCCGGAGCGGATGGCCAGCGAGAGGATGGGCGCGTCCGCCGGGTTGACCTTGGCGTACACAGGCGGCGCGGGCAGATCGGCCGGCAGCAGCGTGCTGGCGGCGTTGATGGCGGCCTGCACCTGCTGCTCGGCCGCGTCCATGGATGCGCTGAGCGCAAACTGCAAGGTGATTTGCGACACCCCCGCCGCGCTGGTGCTGCTCATGCGCTCCAGCCCGGCCATCTGGCCCAGCTGGCGCTCCAGCGGCGCGGTAACGGTGCGGCTCATCACGTCCGGGCTCGCGCCGGGATAGAGCGCACGCACCTGGATGGTGGGGTAATCCACCTGCGGCAGGGCCGCCAGCGGCAGCAGGCGCCAGCCCAGCAGCCCGGCCAGCACAATGGCCAGCATGAACAGCCCGGTGGCCACCGGGCGCTGGATGAAGGGGCGCGAAACGTTCATGCCGCCTGGCCCGGCGGCGGCGCCGATGCCGGCCAGGCCGGTGATGACGGCGGGGCGCTGGCGGCGCCGGAGGGCCGGGCGGAACGGGCGGACGAGCCGGGGGCGCTGGCCGGGGCGCCCTGCTCCCCCCGGGCGCGCCGCCC
>RQYR01000020.1 GCA_003859965.1 Comamonadaceae bacterium OH2545_COT-014
GCAGTTGCCCGTCGCCAGCATGGTGACCACGCCGGTATTGGCATCAACGGTGCAAACGCCGGGCGTGGTGCTGGCGTATTGCAGCGGCTGGCCTGACGCGCCGCCGGTGACGCCGTTCAGTGCATAGGTGGCGTTGGCGGCAAAAGGTGGCACAGGCGCTTGCGCCGGCACGGTGATGGTTTGCGGCAGCTTGCAGGTGTCGCTCAGGCGCAGCTTCAGGCTGGCTTCAGCCAGTTGGCGGCCTTGCAGCGGGCTGTTTTCAAAGGGGTTGGCGTCGCCAGTGAGCATGACACAGGCGCCTGCGCCGCCGTTGACTTGCTCGCGCGGGGCAAACACGGTGTAGGCGGTGGTGGCACCCGCTGCCTGGGGCGAGGATATGCCAGTGTGCAGATACACGGCGTTGGCCGCAGGGGTGTCGGTCAGCGCCAGATAATCATGCCCGCGCAGTGTGGGGTTGATGTTGGCTCCTGTGAAGTGCGCGCTGTAGGGTGAGCCGGCGTTCAGTGCCAGCGAGGTAACGGCGGGGGGCGCAGCGTAGTAGCGTTGCAGGCCCAGGTTCCAGCCGGTGGCGCGGTTGAGCATGTCCTTGACGCGGGTGACGTTGAAGGTCTCCGCCCCGACGTGAGGCTTCAGGGCGGCACTGTCGCAGCAACCGTCGGTAATGAATACGAAAGACAGCAGCCGGTCGCTGGCGCGGGTTCTGACAGCGGTTTCGAGGGCCTGCAAGTCAGCGTCATCAACCGTTTTCTGCACGCTCGCCACCACCACCATGTCCTGGTTGGCAAACAGTGCGGGATCGAGGGCAGTGCCGTCGTTGAGCAAGCCCGCCTGGTGGGTGACAGTAGCGCCCGCGTCAGTGTAGGCCTTGGCAATGCGGTCGATGTAGCCAGTTTGCGCGTAGCCGGCTTCGGCTGTGGACAACAGCAGCACGTTTTGCGCTGCAGCGGGCAGGGCCAGCAGGCCAGCGGCGGCCAGCAGGGTCAGGCGGGCGCGGCGGGGCTTGACATGTGAATGCATGTTTTTCCTTTCTTCTTTTGTGGTCGTCATTGATCGCATGTGCGTGCAAGTATGTACGCGCAAGTGCGCGGGTTATCACCACGAAGGCCGCACAGGCAAGACTTTGGCGGTTTTCGCGCAAAAAGCGCTTCGCCTGCGGTCATGCAGTCATGCGCGCTCATGCGCACCGGCGCTCACACACGCCCTTCCTCCACCGCATGGCAGGCCACGCGGATGTGGCCCGGCAGGGTGCGCATGGCTGGGCGTTCGTGCTTGCAGCGTTCGTTGGCGTGCGGGCAGCGCGGGTGGAAGGTGCAGCCGCTGGGCGGGTTCAGGGGGTTGGGCACTTCGCCCTGCACGGGGGTGCGGGCGCGGCCGGTGTCGTGCATCTTGGGGATGGCGTCCAGCAGCATGCGCGTGTAAGGGTGGCGCGGGCGGCTGAACAGTTCGTGGCGCGGCGCCAGCTCGACGATGCGGCCCAGGTACATCACGCCCACGTGGTCGCTGACGTGGCGTACCACGGCCAGGTTGTGGCTGATGAACAGGTAGGTCAGCCCGCGCTCGCGCTGCAGGTTCTTCATGATGTTGAGCACCTGCGCCTGCACCGACACGTCGAGCGCGCTGGTGGGCTCGTCGCACACCAGGAATTCCGGCTCGGTGGCCAGCGCGCGCGCGATGGAGATGCGCTGGCGCTGGCCGCCGCTGAACTGGTGCGGGTACTTGGCCATGTCCTGCGGCGACAAGCCCACCGATTGCAGCAGCTCGCCCACGCGCGCTTTCAGCGCGGCCTTGCCGCTGAGCATGCCGTGCTCGCGCAGCGGCTCGGCGATGATGTCCTCCACCAGCCAGCGCGGGTTGAGGCTGGCGTAGGGGTCCTGGAAGATCATCTGGATGCTGCGGCGCAGGTGGTGCCCGCCCTTGCCCTTGAAGGCGGCGTGCGCGTCCTGCCCCTTGAAGTGGAAGCTGCCGCGCGTGGGCTCGTACAGGCCCACCAGCAGGCGCGCGACGGTGCTTTTGCCGCAGCCGGATTCGCCCACCAGCGCCAGGGTCTGGCCGCGTTCGATCTCGAAGCTGGCCTCGTCCACCGCGCGCAGCAGCAGGCGCGGCTTGCGCTCCAGCAGGCGGTTGAGCAGCGGGGGCGAGACGTCGAAGGTTTTGGCCAGGCCCTGGGCCTGCACGAGCGGGGCGGCAGCCGGCGCGGCGGCGTCTGTGGGAGCGGAGGCGGTGTGTTCTGCGGTCATGGCGTGGGCGTTCATGCCGCCACCTCGTGGGTGGCGTGCAGCCAGCAGGCGGCGCGGGTGGCGCCGGCGGGCATGAGGTCGGGGCGCTGCTGGCGGCAGCGGTCAAAGGCTTGCGGGCAGCGCGGGTTGAAGGCGCAGCCGGGCGGAATGGCGTTCAGGCGCGGCATGGCGCCGTCGATCTGGTTGAGCGTGTCGCGCTCGCTTTCCATGTCGGGGATGGAGGCCATCAGCCCGGCGGTGTAGGGATGGGCCGGGTGGTTGATGACTTCGTGCACGGGGCCGATTTCGGCGATGCGGCCGGCGTACATCACGGCCACGCGGTCGCAGGTTTCGGCGATCACGCCCATGTCGTGCGTGATGAGCATGACGGCGGCGCCGCGCTCGCGGCACACGCGCTTGAGCAGGCTGATGATTTGCGCCTGGATGGACACATCCAGCGCGGTGGTCGGCTCGTCGGCGACGATGAGCTTGGGCTCGGCCGCCAAGGCCAGCGCGATCACCACGCGCTGGCGCATGCCGCCGGAGAACTGGTGCGGGTAGTGGTCGATGCGCTGCTCGGCGGCGGGGATGCCGGTGTCCTTGAGCAGGTCGATGGCGCGCTGGCGCGCCTCGGCGGCGCTGACAGGCAGGTGCGTCTGGATGGTTTCCACCAGCTGGCGGCCCACGGTGTAGAGCGGGTTGAGCGAGGTCAGCGGGTCTTGAAAAATGGCGCCGATCTTGCGGCCGCGAATGGGGCGCATGGCCGCCTGCGGGAGGTTGTCGATGCGCTCGCCCTCCAGCCGGATCTCGCCGGCGGCCACGCGGCCGGGCGGCTCCAGCAGGCCGATGATGGACGCACCGGTGAGCGACTTGCCCGCGCCGGATTCGCCCACCACGCCCAGGATTTCGCCAGGGGCGATGTCGAACGAGATGTCGTCCAGCGCGCGCAGGGTGCCGCGCCGGTTGGGAAATTCGACGACGAGGTTCTTGACTTCAAGCAGTGACATGGGCGTGGGTCGTGTGTTTACTCATTTTTTGATAGCTGCCCAGGCCGTATGTACGGCCTGAACTGCCTTTTTGACTGCCATACCGTGCGATCTGCCGTTGCATACCGGCAATACCGGCGCGGCACGCGCGCGCGCTTTCAGCGCAGCTTGGGGTTGAGCGCATCGCGCAGCCAGTCGCCCAGCAGGTTCACGGAAAGCGCGATCAGCACCAGCATCACGCCGGGGAAGATGGTGATCCACCACTCGCCGGAGAACAGGTAGTCGTTGCCCACGCGGATCAGCGTGCCCAGCGAGGGCGAGGTGGGCGGCACGCCCACGCCCAGGAAGGAGAGCGTGGCCTCGGTGATGATGGCCGTGGCCACCTGGATGGTGGCCAGCACCAGCACCGGCCCCAGCACGTTGGGCAGCACGTGCTTGACCATGATGCGCCAGGCGGACACGCCGGTCACGCGCGCGGCCTGCACGTATTCCTTGTTGCGCTCCACCAGCGTGGAGCCGCGCACCGTGCGCGCGTACTGCACCCAGCCGGTGAGCGAGATGGCGATGATGAGCACGCCGAAGGCCAGCGATTCGTGCGCGTCGGGAAACAGCGCGCGGCCCACGCCGGCGATGAGCAGCGCCACCAAAATGGCGGGAAACGAGAGCATCACGTCGCACAGACGCATCAGGAAGGCATCGACCCAGCCGCCCTTGAAGCCGGCCAGCAACCCCAGCGCCACGCCCACAACAACGGAGATGACCACAGAGGCCAGGCCCACCACCAGCGAGATGCGGGCGCCGTAGATCAGCGCCGAAAGAATGTCTCGCCCCTGGTCGTCCGTGCCCAGCAGGTACTTCCACTGGCCGCCTTCCTGCCAGGCCGGGGGCAGGCGCGCGTCGGACAGCTCCAGCGTGGTCAGGTCGAACGGGTTGTGCGGCGACACCCAGCCCGCAAACAGCGCGCAGAAGATGCAGACGAAGGCGATGACCGCCGCCACGATGGCCGTGGGCGAGGTGCGGAAGCTGTAGCCGACGTCACTGTCGAGCCAGCGGGAAACGAAGTTGCTCATGAAAATGTGGCTATGAACACACTAGAAAAGGGCCGCTGGGGCATTTGGGATGCATGCCCCGCGGCAACCAGGCGCATCACTTCTTGACGGTGATCCACTTGTAGTACATGGCGTTGTCGGCCAGTTGCACCAGATCGACCTTCTTGCTCACGCCCCAGGCCAGCGATTGCTGGTGCAGCGGCAGGTGGCCAATGTCGTCCATGTGGAGCTGAAAGGCTTGCTGGATCATGGCGTCGCGCGTGGCCTTGTCGTTTTCGGCGGCGATTTTCAGCGTCAGCTCATCCACCTTGGGGTTGCAGTAGCGGCCCAGGTTGAACTGGCCGGAGCCGGCCTTTTCGTCCACGCAGCGCATCAGCGCGTTCAGCGGGTTGAGCGAGTCGTAGGTGGAGGGCGCCCAGCCCAGCAGGTAGAAGCTGGTGTCGCGCCGCAGCACCTTGGGGAAGTAGGTGCCCTTGGTTTCGGCCTGCAGGTTGATCTTGACGCCCACGCGCGCCAGGTTGGCGGCCACGGCCTGGCAAATCTGCACGTCGTTCACGTAGCGGTCGTTCGGGCAGTTCATGGCCACTTCAAAACCCTGCGGGTAGCCGGCCTCGGCCAGCAGCTTCTTGGCGGCCTCGGGGTCATAGGGCAGGCGCTTGTCCTGCTTTTCCGTCCAGCCGTTGATGCCCGGACCCACCAGCAGGCCCGCAGGGCGGGAGGCGCCGCGCATCACGGTTTTCTTGATGCCTTCGATGTCGATGGCCTGGTAGAAAGCCTGGCGCACGCGCTTGTCCTTGAAGGGGTTTTTGCCCTTCACGTTGCTGAACTGCAGCTCGTCGCGATGCTGGTCCATGCCCAGGAAGATGGTGCGCAACTCGGGCAGCACCATGGTGCGCGTGCCTGCATGGCCGTTGACGCGCGGAATGTCCTGCACGGGCACCGGCTCCATCACGTCCACCTGGCCTGACAGCAGCGCAGCCACGCGGGTGGCGGGGCTGGCGATGGGAGTGAAGATGACCTCGGTCACGTTACCGCCGGGTTTGTCCCAGTAGTTGGCATGGCGCTCGAACACGGTGCGCACGCCGGGCTGGCGCTCGCGCACGCGATAAGGGCCGGTGCCGTTGACCTTGAAGGAGGCGGTGTTTTCCAGCCCCTTGCGGCGGTCCACCGGGCGCACGGCGTTGTTTTCCTCGCACCACTTCTTGCTCATGATGAGCATGTGCGCCAGGCTGTTGGGAAACACGAGCTGGGGAGACTTGGTTTCGATCTCGACCGTGTGGTCGTCGATCTTGCGCACCTCTTTCACCTCGTTGGTGTAAGACTTCATGTCGCTGCCCTCGCCCGCCATGCGGGCGAAGCTGAACACCACGTCGTCGGCCGTGAAGGGCGTGCCATCGTGAAACACCACGCCTTTGCGCAGCTCGAAACGCCACACCGTGGGGGAGGTTTGCTTCCATGCCGTGGCCAGCGCTGGCGCCAGCTGCATCTTCTTGTCGCGCCCCACCAGCGGCTCGTATACGTTGGCCAGAATGCTGACCTGCAATGACTCATTGAGCGAGTGCGGATCCAGCGAAAGCGCGTCGCCCTGGTTGGCGATGCGCACGGTTTCAGCTTGCGCTGCCGCCGTCAGCAAGGCGGCACACAAGGCCACGGCCGAAAGGGTGTGACGTTGGGCGTTCATGGAAAGCGTCTCCTTTTCATAGGTTGGACAAAGGCAGTAAGTGGCAACGCCCAGAGCGTTGCCGCAAGCGGCATGGGGCCACGGAAAACCAGGCGCCAAGAAGGGCGGCGGGCAGCGGCTGAAATGGTTCAGTGCCCGCCCGATTTGGCAACGCGCAGGCGCGGATCCACCACGGCGTAGAGCATGTCCACGATGAGGTTGATCACCACGAAGATCAGCGCGATCAGACACAGGTAGGCCGCCATCACCGGCACATCGGCGAACGTGACCGCCTGAATGAACAGCAGCCCCATGCCCGGCCACTGGAACACCGTCTCGGTGATGATGGCAAAGGCGATCAGGCCGCCCAGCTGCAAGCCAGTGATGGTCATCACCGGCACCAGCGTGTTCTTGAGCGCGTGGCCAAAGTAGATGGTGCGGTCTGTCAGGCCGCGTGCACGGGCAAACTTGATGTAGTCGGTGCGCAGCACCTCCAGCATCTCGGCACGCACCAGACGCATGATGAGCGTGAGCTGGAAAATCGCCAGCGTGATGGCGGGCAGCACGATGTGCTTCCAGCCATTGGCGGTGAGCAGACCCGTGCTCCACCAGCCAATCTGCACCGTCTCGCCACGGCCAAAGCTGGGCATCCAGCCCAGCCACACCGAGAACACCAGAATCAGCAAGATACCAATGAGGAAGGTGGGCAGCGACACCCCCAGCAGCGACACCGTCATGAACACCTGGCTGAGAAACGTGCCGCGCTTGAGCGCCGCATAAACCCCCATGGGAATGCCCACCAGCAGCGCCAGCACGGCGGCCACCAGCGCAAGCTCCAGCGTGGCGGGGAAACGCTCCCCAATCAGGCGTGAAACCTTGGCCCCCTGGCGCAAGCTCAAGCCAAACTCGCCTTGCACCGCGTTCACCAGGAAGTGCCAGAACTGCACGAAGAACGGCTGATCCAGCCCCAGATCGGCCCGCAGCTCCCGAATCTGCTCCGGCGTGGCATCCTGCCCCAGCAAAAACACCACGGGATCACCCACGTACTGAAACAGCAGGAACGCAACAAAAGCCACCGACACCATGACGATGACAGCCTGGATCAGGCGCTGGAAAACGAAGGCAAGCATGAAAACGTGGGATCAGAAAGTGAACTGACGCAGCCTCGAAGGCAATCGCGCATTATCTTCCGAGCAGAAAAACATGGGAATAGCCCCGCGTAGGGGTCTACCCCCAACCCATGGGCGTCCTGCCGGCCTCTCAAGGGCTCCCGCAGTCTGCCTTGACACAGATGGCTAGAGAGACTTTGGGGAATCCGTTCAAAAAGACGGGTTAGTGGGAGATGTGGAGAGCCAAAGAGGCGCACCAACCATCAGTCACGCAAAGATTTGCAGTGCCATCAGGAGCACCTCACATCGCTTGATATTTCTGCCAACCACAAAAGAGTGATGAAAAAGCTCTTTTTCTTCCGTACGACTGTAGGGACAAAAATCCCTCCGCCCAACAACCCTTATTCCGAACTGCACGGCCCCAAGCCACATAGCCAAAAACCATGCTGGATCATAGAAAAAGCCGCCCAAAGGCGGCTTTTTCATCTTGATGAAAGCGCAGCCACAAGGACTGCCGACTCATCAGAAGTTGTGGCGCAGACCAACACCGTAGTTGTTGGTGTCGTCCAGACGCAGGTAGTCAGCGTACACGAATGTGCGCTTGGACAGGGCGTACTTGAACTCGAACACACCGTTGGTGAACTTCTTGCCCTTGTAGACAACGTTGCCCACTTGCACTTCACGCTTGGTGTCACGGGTCACGTCCAGAGCGAAGCTCATAGCGCCAAGGTTCATCATGCCACCCAGCGAGAAGCCGGTGCGACGGCCATTGTTGTAGTTGATGCCGTTAGCCAGCGTGCCCGCCCAGTTGCGGCCATCGTTGTAGCTGGCAGCCAGGGTGAAGGAGCCGAAGTTGTACTTAGCGCCCAAGGAGTAGTTCGCCTTGGCACCGCTAACTTTGTTGTAGGACACACCAGCGCCCAGAGGACCATTCACGTAGGTCAGACCCAGGTCAAACTTGTTAGCACCCAGGTCACCCTTGGCCACGTAACCGATTTCAACGCCAAAACCGCCGAAGCTGGGAGTTTTGTAGCTGAATTGGCTGTCATTACGTGCAGACAGGTTACCAACGAAGCCGTAAGTGTTGCCAACCACGGAGTAGTTGGGGGCGCCCAGCAACTCCCAAGCAGCCATACCGTTGTAGCTAGGAGCAAAGGCACGACCCATTTTGAATGTACCCCAACCACCGCCAACCCAAACGTTGGCCTGACGCTGATAGCCACCAGCAGCACCCGTTTCAGCGTTGATACCCTGCTCGAAGTTGAAACCAACCTTCAGACCACCACCCAAATCTTCCACACCACGGAAGCCAATACGGCTAGTACCGTTGGTCACTTTGCTGCTTTGCATGCCGACTTTTTCGCCATCCAGCTTGCCGAGACCCAGATCAACAACGCCGTACAGAGTCACGGAAGATTGGGCCATTGCGGCACCGGAAGCAGCCAGCACAGCCAGAGCAATCAGGGATTTTTTCATTGCAAATTCTCCAAGGTTAAACATGGGGCGCCGGTATGAAGGGGCTGCGTTACCAACCGCGCCAGCTACCCGGGCCAACCTCCCCTTTTGGGAAGTTGACGCTATTGCAACAGACCCGCTTGGAAACTGCAAAGCCTGCGTGCCCGATTTTCTGAGAAGGCAGTCGATTTGTTGCCTGTTCGCAACAAACGAGCCAGCAGCGTTGCCGTCATACAACAACCGCCTGCCACTTCTATTACTCAAACGTTGAACAGGAAGTTCATCACGTCGCCGTCCTTGACGACGTATTCCTTGCCTTCGCTGCGCATCTTGCCGGCATCCTTGGCGCCTTGCTCACCCTTGTATTGAATGAAGTCGTCGAAGGCGATGGTCTGGGCGCGGATGAAGCCGCGCTCGAAGTCGCCGTGGATCACGCCGGCAGCTTGCGGCGCGGTATCGCCAATGCGGATCGTCCAGGCGCGCACTTCCTTGACCCCGGCGGTGAAGTAGGTTTGCAGGCCCAGCAGGCGGAAGGCGGCGCGGATCAGGCGGTTCAGGCCCGGCTCGTCCTGCCCCATTTCGGCCAGGAACAGCGCCTTGTCCTCGTCCGTCATGTCGGCCATCTCGGATTCGATCTTGGCGCAGATGGCCACCACGGGGGCGTTCTGGCTGGCGGCGTAGTCCTTCAGGCGGTCAAGCAGCGGGTTGTTCTCGAAGCCGTCCTCGGCCACGTTGCCCACGAACATGGCGGGCTTGGCGGTGATGAGGCACAGCGGCTTGAGCAAAGCCTTGTCCTCCTTGCTCAGATCCAGCGTGCGCACGGGCCGGCCTTCGTTCAGCGCGGCCTGCACGGGGGCCAGCACCTTCAGCATGGCCGCCGCTTCCTTGTCGTTGCCGCTCTTGGCCGCCTTGGTGTAGCGCTGCACGGCTTTTTCCACCGTGCCCAGGTCGGCCAGGCACAGCTCGGTCTGGATGACCTCGATGTCGGCGATGGGGTCCACCTTGCCCGCCACGTGCACCACGTTGGGGTCTTCAAAGCAGCGCACCACGTTGACGATGGCGTCTGTCTCGCGGATGTGGGCCAGGAACTGGTTGCCCAGGCCCTCACCCTTGCTGGCGCCGGCCACCAGGCCAGCGATGTCCACGAACTCGACGATGGCGGGCACCACGCGCTCAGGGCTGATGATTTCAGCCAGCTGCGCCAGGCGCGGGTCGGGCACTTCCACCACGCCGGTATTCGGCTCGATGGTGCAAAACGGGTAGTTCTCGGCGGCAATGCCCGCCTTGGTCAGCGCATTGAAAAGGGTGGACTTGCCCACGTTGGGCAGGCCGACGATGCCGCATTGGAGGCTCATGGCAGGGCTTTCAGGTTCTAAGAAGACAGACAGAAACAGGGGTCGGATTCTAATGCCGCCCCCACAGAATCCATCAAAAAAACGCCTTTAAGGCACATCCCAAAAGGATTTTTAGCTACAAATAACGTAGCAATTGTTGAGTGCCTGCCCGGCCGCGCCGCCGGCGCTTCGCTATGCTCGCCGGCCATGAGCGGCTCCACCACCTTTCTCTGGCACGACTACGAAACTTTTGGCGCCCACCCGCGCCGCGACCGCCCCGCGCAGTTCGCCGCCATCCGCACCGACGCCGCGCTGAACGAAGTGGGCGAACCGCTCATGCTCTATTGCCAGCCCGCCACCGACACGCTGCCCGACCCGCAAAGCTGCCTCATCACCGGCCTCACCCCGCAGGCCTGCCTGGAAAAAGGCCTGCCCGAGCACGCCTTCGCCGCGCGCATCCACGCCGCCCTGGCCGCGCCCGGCACCATTGGCGTGGGCTACAACAGCATCCGGTTCGACGACGAAGTCACGCGCCACCTGTTCTGGCGCAACCTCATCGACCCCTACGGGCGCGAATGGCAAAACGGCAACGGCCGCTGGGACTTGCTGGACGTGGTGCGCTGCGCCCACGCGCTGCGCCCCGAGGGCATCGAATGGCCGCTGGGCGACGACGGCCTGCCCAGCTTCCGCCTGGAGAAGCTCACCGCCGCCAACGGCCTGGCGCACGACGCCGCGCACGACGCCCTGTCCGACGTGCGCGCCACCATCGCCCTGGCCCGCCTGCTGCGCCAGCGCCAGCCGCGCCTGTTCGACTTCTGCCTGGCCCTGCACAAGAAAGACCGCGTGGTTCAGGAGCTGGGGCTGCCCGCCACGCTGCAAGACGCGCGGCCCTTTCTGCACATCAGCGGCATGTTCGGCGCCGCCCGCGGTTGCCTGGCCGTGATGTGGCCGCTGGCCATGCACCCCGTCAACAAGAACGAACTGCTGGCCTGGGATCTGGCCGCCGACCCGGCCGAGCTGGCCGACCGGCGCCCCGAACAGGTGCGCCAGCGCCTGTTCACCCCCGCCGCCGAGCTGCCCGAAGGCATGACCCGCCTGCCCATCAAGGGCGTGCACCTGAACAAATCGCCCATCGTCATCGCCAACCTCAAGACCCTGCGCCCGGAGATGGCCGAGAAATGGGGCATTGACCTGGCCCAGGCCGCCCGTCACGCCGAGCGCCTGCGCGCCCTGCCCGACCTCAGCGCCCTGTGGCCCGAAGTCTTTGCCCGCCCGGCGCCCGACACCGCGCCCGACGTGGACGAAGACCTCTACGGCGGCTTCATCGGCCCCGCCGACCGCCGCCGCCTGGACCAGTGGCGCGCCCTGCCCCCGCACGATTTGCCGCACGCGCGCACCGGCTTTGACGACCCGCGCCTGCAAGCGCTGACCTGGCGCTGGCGCGCCCGCAACTTCCCCGACACCCTGAGCGACGAGGAAGCCGCCCGCTGGCAGGCCCACCGCCACGCCCGCCTGATGGACGGCGAAGGCGGCGCACTCACCCTGCAAGCCTTTTTCGACCGCATCGACACGCTGGCCGAAACCCATGACGACGAGCGCAGCCAGGCGCTGCTGGAAGCCCTGTATGAGTGGGGCGAAGCGCTGGCGCCCGCATAAGCGCCTGTTCAAAGCCGCTGCACAGGGGCTTTGAACAGGTTCTCAAGGCCGCAGCACGCGCCACACCAGCTCCAGCCCGGCAGCCCACAAATCGCCGCCGCCCAGCATGTCCAGGGGCGAGGTGTGGCGGGCCTCCTTCATCTCCTCGCGCCGGGCGCGCTCGCGGTCGCGCGCAATGCTGACCAGCGCATCGGCCAACGCCTCGGAGCGCGGCCCCTCGGCCTTTTGGCGCGCCGCCTGGTGAAAGCCTGCCAGCGCCCGCTCCACGGCTTGCGGGTCCAGCAGCGAAAAAGCCGAGCGGCAATACGGGCACGCATCGTGCTGCCGCAAATCCACCGGCGCGCCGCAACCGGTGCACTGGATCACGCGCACGCGCTCGGCCAGGTCGGCAATTTCCGGCTGCGTGAGCTGGCGCACAAAGCCTTTTTCCACCATGAACGCGGCAAACGTGGCAAAGCGACCGTGGTGCTGCGGGCAGCGGTAGGTGAAGTAACGCCCCGAGCGCACCACATCCACCCCTTGCGCCAGCGTGCGGCGGCAGCGCGGGCAGCCCAGCCGTGCGGCCAGCGGCTGGTGGGCGTCGTTGCGGTGCGCGTGCAAGTCGCCAAACAGGGCCAGCACGCCTTCGGGCGCCAGTTGCAGGTTTTCGCGCGCGTCAAACCACAGCCCCTGGCAGGCGTGGCACAAATCCAGCGCCAGCGTGCCGCCGCCTGTGCGGGCGTAATGCCGCACCTCCATCGGCTGGCGGCAGGACGGGCAGGCCGTGGGCGGCGGCGCAAGACGGGAAACCATGGTGTCAATGAAATCACGAGCCCCGCGCCATTCAGCGGAGCCGGGCAGCGGAAAGCCATGCCTCCAGCCGGGAAAACCGATGAAAAAACAGGCAGGCCGATGCACTGCCGAGAAAGCGCTGATTGTGTCTTAACGCGCCGCGGCGGAACGCGGTCAAGCCCGCCAGGCACGGGCCGAGCGGCGCCGCTGCCTTGCCTTTGCCCTTTGCCCTTTGCCGCGCCGTCTTGACCGGCCTACGCATCAGGCCGGCGGCCGCCGGTCCAGCTGGCGCAGCAGCGCCCACGCCATGCCGCCCAGGGCCAGCGCCCCCAGTACCAGCACAGCCCACAACAGCATCTGGCGCAGCGGAGGCGGGCCGCTGCGGGGCGGCTGCACCACCACGGCCTGCACTTGGCCCGCCGGCGGCGAGGCGGCGCTGGCCGGGGCCGCCGTTTCCTGCCCGTTGGCCAACGGGCTTTCCAGCCGGGCCAGCGGCAAGCGCTGTGCGGCGCCCGTGGCATGGTCCGGCAGCAGGCTGGACAGCGGCAGGGCCGCCGCGGGCGCCTGGGTCTGGCCGGCCGCCAGCGTGTAGGGGCCGGGGCCGCTGGCCATAAAAATCACCTGCATCGGCGTCAGCAATGCCGTCAACTGCGGCCGTTCGGCCCCACCGGGCCAGCCGGGGGCAGCGGCCTCGGCCTCAATGCGCCACTGCCGCCAGCTGGCCTGCCCCAGCTCCACCGGCGGGCTGTGGCGCACCTGGCCGCGCTCCGTCAGCGTGAAGGCCACGTGGCGCGCCAGCGGCGTCCACGGCTGGCCGCGCTGCTGGCGCGCCAGCACGCGCAGCGGCGCCAGGTGGTTGGGGCCAGGCAGGCGGATGTCGAGCGCGGCCAGCGGCGTGGCGAAAGGCAGGGTGAATTCCACCGCCTGCGGCGTTTGCCCTGCCTGCGCCGGGGCGGGGGCGGGCAGTTGCAACGGCACCGCCACGCGCGGCGCGGGCGCGGCCTCGGCCGTGGCGGCCGGTTGCAGGCGCGCGCCACGTACCGTGACCGCGCCCGCCTCGCCTTGCCCTTGCCAGGTCACGCGCAGGTAACGCCCGGCCAGCCGCGCGCCAGGCAGCGCCAGCCGCGCCGGGGCGCTGAACGCGCCGTGGCGGTACGCCGTCACGCTGCCCAGCGGCTGCCATTGGCGCAGGTCATCGCTGGCGTGGACGTGAAAGGTGACGGGGCGACTTTCCGGCCACTCGGCCTCCAGCGTCAGCGCGGTCACGGCGGGCTGCACGGCGCGCGCATCCAGCAGCACGCCGGGCAACGGCTGCGGCGCGCCGTCTTCCGGGGCGGGCGGCATTTGCGGCGCCTGCTGCACCTGCAATTGCACGGCGCGGCCCGGCGCTGGCTCCACGCGCAATGACAAGGGCGCACGCGCCGCCGCGTCCGCGCCATCCATGCCGTCGTGCCACGGCAGGGCCGCCAGCGTGATGGGGGGCGGCGCGGTTGCCGCAGCAGCGTGGCTGGCCGCGCGCGCCAGCGCCATTGGCACCGGCTGGCCCGCGGCGTTGAAGATGCGCAGGTCATGCCCGTCAGCGCTTTGCAGCCGGGTCAGCACGGCGGCGGGCAGCGGCAGGCGCAGCAAGCTGGCGTCCGCCGGGGTATGCAGCGGCCAGCGGTCGGCATCGCCTGCCGCGGGCGGGGCGGCCGCCGCGGGCGTGATCAGCGGCAGCCCCAGGGCCAGTGCGGCAGCCACGGCCTGAAGGCGCTTGAGGGTGAGGTTCATGGCGTTGTCTCCCCGGTGGCGGCGCGCACGGGGGCGCCGGTTTTGGGCGGCAGCGGGGCGATGTAGCCCATCACCAGCATCAGCACGCCCACGCCAATGAAGGCCACGATGCGCTCGGCCCCGCCGCTGTTGGCCAGGTCCACCAGCACCAGCTTGGCCACCACCAACGCCAGCAGCGCGGCCCCGGCCAGCCATGGCGGGCGCTGGGCGCGCCGGTGGGCGCCCACCATCAGCGCCAGCGCCAGCAGCGTCCACAAGATGGAGTAGCCGGTTTGCACCACGAAGCTGGCAAACAGCGCGCGGGCCGTCCACGCCACGTCAAAGAAGTGGTGCGCCACGCGCAGCCACACGGTGCTCAGGGCCACCAGCGCCAGCAGGCCCAGGCCGGCCCAGAAGGCGGGCCGCGTCAGCGCGGCGCTGCCCGCCGGCGGATGGGCGGCGGCCAGCACGGCGCGCCGCCACAGCAGCACGCTGCCCAGCGCCAGCGCCACGGCCAGATCGGTCGGGTTGAGCAGGGGCACATAAGGCAGCGGCGCGCTGTGGCCGGGCGAGGTCCACGCCAGCGCCAGGGCGCCGGCCAGCACCAGCACGGCCAGCGGCAGCGCCGCCGTCCACAGGTAGCCCAGCGCGTGCGGGCGCAGCGGCCAGCCGGCCGTGGCGCGCGTGGCATGCACGCCGGCCCGCGCGGCCAGGCCGGCCCAGCGCGTGATGGCGGCCAGCACGGCGGTGGCGGCCACCAGCCCGATCACGCTGGCCCAGGCGGTGTGCCAGAGCTGGGCGCGGTCCACCAGCGCCCACAGGGCGTCACCCAGCAGCAGCATGAGCAGCCAGGCCGTGCCGGGGTGCTGGGCCGCCAGCCAGCGGCGCACGGCCAGGGGCCAGCCAGCGGCCAGCGGGCCGTTTTCGTTGCGGTGCAGGTACAGGCCATGCAGCGCCAGCGCCAGCGGCCAGGCCAGCGGGCCCAGGCCGTCCAGCACCCAGACGCCGTGATCCCACTGGTGCAGCAGGGTGAGCAGCATCAGCGGCAGCGCCGCCATGCTGGGCCAGGCGGCCACCGGCCAGCGCGCGCGCCGGGCCAGCCAGAGCGCGGCCCCGGCCGACAGCAGCAGCGCCAGCATGGTCAGCAGGCTGGCCGTGGCGGGCGCCCACACGGGCCGGGCCAGCTCTCCGGCCACCTGCGCGGGCAGGCGGCGCTGCATTTCCAGCGCCCAGGCGACGCACCACGCGGCAAAGCCGTAGAGAAACAGCGGTGCGGCCAGCTGGCGTTCCAGCTCCGCCCATCGCTGCGCCCAGTGCGAACCGCTGTGCGCCAGCGGCTGCCGCGCCCACCAGGCGCAGGCCAGCGCGGCCAGCGCCAGCAGCAACGCGCCCAGGAAGCCGGGGTGCGCCAGCGGCCAGTGGCTCAGGGGCGGCAGGTTCAGGCTGTCCAGCCAGGCCAGCAGCGCCACGCCTTGCAGGGCCAGGCCAAAGGCGCGCGGCATCCAGCGCGCCTGCCGCGCGCCCACCCAGAAGGCAGCCGCGCCCTCCAGCGCCCAGACGGCGCTGGTCCAGCGCGCATCCAGCGCCAGCGGCACGGCCAGCGTGGCAAAGCCCACGCCCAGCGCCAAAAAGCTCTCCACCAGCAGGCGCCAGCGGCCCAGGGCATGGTCATCCGCGCGGGAACGACGCGCCAACGCGGCGGCCAGCAGCAAATAGGCCGCGCCAAAGCCCAGCGCCGAAAACGCCGCGCCGTGGGCAAACGGCTGCACCAGCCCGGCCTGCAGGCCAAAGCCCGCCAGCGGGGTGCCAAACACCAGCGTGGCATCCACCGCATTGCCGCGCGCCGTGGGCGAACGGCGGGCATAAAGCACGGCCGCTGCCACATAAATGGCCACAAAGCCCAGCAAAAAAGCCTGCGCCGTGGCGTAGTGCGCCGGCTCATAACGCAGCACGCCCCACAGCGTGGCCACGCCAAAGGTGGCCACGAAGCCCAGCAGGTTCAGCGCCCGCCAGGCGCGCTGGCTGGCAATGAACACAATGCCCAGGTTCAGCAGCATGTAATAGCTGAACAGGGCCACATGGCTGCCCCCGCCGCTGGACAGCAGCAGCGGCACGGCAAAGCCCCCGGCAAAGGCCAGCAGCGCCAGCGCCCGGGCGTTTTGCAGCAGCGCCAGCGCGCAGCCGCCCGCGCACACGGCCACCATCAGCACAAAAGCGGCCAGTGGCGGCACCAGCGCATAAAAACGGAACGCGCCAAACACGGTGAGATACAGCACCGCCACGCCCGCGCCCTGCAGCGACAGGCCAAAACCCGGCCGCGCCAGCCGCTGGCGAAAGCCCACCGCCAGCAGCGCCAGACCGGCCGCGCCAATGGCGCTCAGGCGCAGCTCCACCGGCAGCAGGCCGGCCTGCGCCGCGTAGCGCGCCAGAAACGACAGGCCCACGAACAAAATCACCAGCCCCACGCGCACGATGGTGTTACCGCCCAGCAGCCATGCGCGGGCGGCGACCAGGCCTTCTTGCACCATCCCGCCAGCCGGTGCGGGCGCGGGAGCTGGCGACGAAGGTGCTTGCCCGTCGAAGAACGAATCCTCGAACCCCGCCGCTTGCCGGCCCGGCATGGCGTCGTCGGCAGGGGTCTGCACCGCCGCAGCCACCGCCGGGGCAGGCAGGGGCGCGGGGGCGGTATCGCGCCAGGCGGGCGCCGCGTCTGCATCTGGGCCCCGGTCTGGCGCGGCCGGGGCAACCGCAGGCTCCGCGGCCACCGGTCTGGCGCGCCGCCTGGGCCGTGGCGCGTCCTCACGGGCCGCGGCGGCCAGCTCCGCGCGAATCAGCTTGCGCAGCGTGCGCGCCAGCGTCAGCCCCATGCCAGCGCCCAG
This sequence comes from Comamonadaceae bacterium OH2545_COT-014, assembly GCA_003859965.1. Lineage (GTDB taxonomy): Bacteria > Pseudomonadota > Gammaproteobacteria > Burkholderiales > Burkholderiaceae_C > Ottowia. The sequence continues at coordinate 16,865 of RQYR01000020.1, forward strand.
CATGGCGCCCAGGATCAGGCCCAACGTGCCTTCCAGAAACGCCCCTAGCAGCATGCCCCACACCAATCCCCAAATCACCATGACCGGCCTCCCTTCATGCGCCTTGTCTCATCGCTGCGGCACTGTGTGCCATCACTGTCATGCATGCGCCGCCTGTGCGGCCACGGCCCGGCATTGTGCAGCGGCCCTGCCCATGGGCAAGGCGAAAACGCCGTGCATCGCGCCATGCGCCCGCCGGTATCGCCGCATTGGCCGCCGTTGCCCCCACCACTGCCGCTAACATGCCGCCCGCCATGCCGCCTGCCTCACCGCCCTCACCGCCGCCGTCCCGCCTGCCGCTGGAAGCGGGCGGCATCCTGGCGCTGGCGGCGCGCTCCATGTTCGACCTGTTCGGCAGCGCCAGCCAGGGCATGCTGCTGGTAGACCGCGACGCGCGCGTGGTGTGGATCAACGAGCAGTACCGGCGCTTTCTGCCCGCGCTGGGCTTTGCGCGCGAGGAGGACTTCGTGGGCCACCCGGTGGCCGGCGTGGTGCACAACACGCTGATGCACCAGGTGCTGGCCAGCGGCCAGCCCATCTTGCTGGACTTGCTGACCAACCGCGCGGGCACTTTCGTCGTCAGCCGCATTCCGCTGCGCGACGAGGCGGGCGCGGTGATTGGCGCGCTGGGCATCGTGCTGTTCGACCAGCCGGCGGCCAATTTGCAGCCGCTGATCGCCAAGTTCGCCCGCCTGCAAGACGAGCTGGACGCCGCGCGGCGCGAGCTGGCGCGCCAGCGCAGCCGGCCCAGCGCGCCCGGCCAGCGCCAGGCGCGGCACAGCTTTGCCAGCTTCATTGGCAGCAGCAGCGCGGCGGTGGCCGTCAAGCGCCAGGCGCGGCGCGCGGCGCAGTCGGCCAGCCCGGTGCTGCTGCTGGGCGAAACCGGCACCGGCAAGGAGCTGCTGGCGCACGCCATCCACGCCGCATCGGCCCGCGCGGACGGGCCGCTGGTGAGCGTGAACATCGCCGCCGTGCCCGACACGCTGCTGGAGGCCGAGTTCTTTGGCGTGGCCCCCGGCGCCTACACCGGCGCGGGCAGCAAGGGCCGCACCGGCAAGTTCAAGCTGGCCGATGGCGGCACGCTGTTTCTGGACGAGATTGGCGACATGCCGCCCGGCCTGCAGGCCAAGCTGCTGCGTGCGCTGCAGGAGGGCGAGATCGAGCCGCTGGGCAGCAACCAGATTCAGCCCTTCGACGCCCGCATCATCGCCGCCACCAGCCGCGACCTGCCCGCGCTGGTGCGCGCCGGGCGCTTCCGCGAAGACCTGTACTACCGCCTGAACGTGCTGCCCATTCACGTGCCGCCGCTGCGCGCGCGCCGCGCCGACGTGCCCGCGCTGGTGGAGGCCCTGGGCGACGACATGGCCCAGCGCGGCACGCCCGCCCCCGAGCTGACGCCCGCCGCACTGGCGCTGCTGGCCGCGCAGCACTGGCGCGGCAACATCCGCGAGCTGCGCAACGTGCTGGAACAGGCCGCGCTGGCCAGCGACGGCGGCCTGCTGGACGCGCCGCAACTGGCCCTTGTTTTGCGCCAGTCGGGCCTGCACGAGCTGGCCCCCGCCGCCCCGCTGCCGCCCGCCGGGGACACCCCGGACGCCGCCCCGCCCGGTGCCGCGCCACCCGATGCCACCCACGCCCTGCTGCGCCCGCTGGCCGAGCAGGTGGCCGAACTGGAGCAGCGCGCCATTGCCGCCGCCCTGGCCGCCAGCGGCGGCAACAAGCTGGCTGCCGCGCGCCGCCTGGGCATCTCGCGCGCCAAGCTGTACGACCGTCTGGAAAACCCTGATTCCGCGCCAGACAAGTGACTGAAAACCAGACAGTTCACCTGTCTGGTTTTAAGACACCTGCCGCCATTCCCAAGGCTCGTCCATGCCAGACCCGGCACGGCGCATGTCCCCGCAACGCCTTGCCCGCCAAGGCGTTGCGCCCGCCCCTCCCAGCGTTGGCACGGCTTGTGCATCTGCTTGTGCATTTCCCGGCACGCCCAACACACACTAGGAGACACCGCATGCAACGCCGCACCCTCGTTCACCTGAGCGCCCTGGCCGCGCTCGCCACCCTGGCCGCCCCGGCGCTGGCCGCGGGCGAAATCAAGATCGCCCACGTCTACAGCAAGACCGGCCCGCTGGAAGCCTATGGCAAGCAAACGCACACCGGCCTGCTGATGGGCCTGCGCCACGCCACCGGCGGCACGATGGAAGTGGCGGGCAAGAAGCTGGTGGTGATCGAAAAAGACGACCAGGGCAAGCCCGACCTGGGCAAGAGCCAGCTCGCCACCGCCTACGCCGACGACAAGGCCGACCTGGCCGTCGGCCCCACCTCCAGCGGCGTGGCCCTGGCCATGCTGCCCGTGGCCGAGGAATACAAGAAGGTGCTGCTGGTCGAGCCCGCCGTGGCCGACAGCATCACCGGCGACAAGTGGAACAAGTACATCTTCCGCACCGGCCGCAACTCCAGCCAGGATGCCATCAGCAACGCCGTGGCGCTGGACAAGCCCGGCACCGCCATCGCCACGTTGGCGCAGGACTACGCCTTTGGCCGCGACGGCGTGAAGGCTTTCAAGGGCGCGCTCAAGAACGCCAAGCTGGTGCACGAGGAATACCTGCCCACCAACACCACCGACTTCACCGCCGGCGCGCAGCGCCTGATCGACAAGCTCAAGGGCGAGCCGGGGCGCAAGATCATCTTCGTCATCTGGGCCGGCGCGGGCAACCCGTTCAAGATCGCCGACCTGGACCTGAAGCGCCACGGCATCGAGATCGCCAGCGGCGGCAACATCCTGCCCGCCATGGCCGCCTACAAGAACCTGCCGGGCATGGAAGGCGCCACCTACTACTACCACGGCATCCCCAAGAACCCGCTGAACGACGCGCTGGTGGCCGAGCACCAGAAGCAGTTCAACGCCCCGCCCGACTTCTTCACCGCCGGGGGCTTTTCAGCCGCCATGGCCATCGTCACTGCGCTGAAAAACACGGGCGGCGACACCGGCGCCAACAAGCTGATCAAGACCATGGAAGGCATGCGCTTTGACACGCCCAAGGGTAAGATGACCTTCCGCAAGGAAGACCACCAGGCCATGCAAAGCATGTACCACTTCAAGATCAAGGTGGACCCGGCCCTGGCCTGGGGCGTGCCCGAGCTGGTGCGCGAGATCAAACCTGAGGAGATGAACGTGCCCGTGCGCAACGGGCGCTGACACAGCCGCCCCCCCGCGACCATCCGCCCAGCCTGCTCCGCAGCTCAGGGATCCAAGCGCGTCCGCCATGCCTGCCAGAAAACCTCCCGGGCGACACGCCAGCGCCACCACGTTCGGGTGGCCCGCTTGGCTGCTGACCATCGCCTGCATGACCGTTTCGGCCGCCACGCACGCGGCCCAGCCACTGCCGTCTCTGCGGATCGACCCCGCGCAGACCAGTGTCTCCGGCGTGTCTTCTGGCGGCTACATGGCCGTGCAACTGCATGTGGCTTACTCGGCCACATTCAAGAAAGGGGCAGGGGTCATCGCGGCGGGGCCATTTCACTGTGCGCAAGGCGCCGTGGCGCACGCCCTGGGGCGCTGCATGACGAATCCGTCAGCCATTCCGGTGGCGCAGCTCGTCCGCGCCACCCGCGACTGGTCAGCCAGCGGCCATCTGGATGCCACGGCCCACCTGGCCAGCAGCCGGGTTTACCTGTTTTCGGGCGCGCAAGACAGCGTGGTCAAGCCTGGCGTCGTGCAAGCCCTGCGGGACTACTACCTGCACTTCGTGCCGCCCGCTCAGCTCACCTATGTGAACACCGTGGCCGCCGAACACGCCATGGTGACCGACGACCACGGCGCGGCCTGCGCCACCAAGGCCGATCCCTACATCAACGATTGCGATTACGACCTGGCTGGCGCCATCCTCCAGCACCTCTACGGCCCGCTGGCGCCACGCAATGAAGGCGCGCCCGCCGGCCAGCTGACCGAGTTTGACCAGACCGGCTTCACCACCGGCCATGCCATGGGCCGAAGCGGCTGGATTTACGTGCCCGCCCTCTGCGCCAGCGGCCAGCAGCCCTGCCGCCTGCACGTGGCGTTGCATGGCTGCCGGCAGAACACCGCCGCCGTGGGCGCGCAGTACGCGCGGCACGCGGGTTACAACCGCTGGGCGGACAGCAACCGCCTCGTCGTGCTCTACCCGCAAACAGGCGACACCGCCCCCAACGGCTGCTGGGACTGGTGGGGCTATGGCAGCGCCGATTACGCCCGCCAGTCGGCCCCGCAAATGCAGGCCATCAAGGCCATGGTGGACCAGTTGACCAGCGGCACGCCTGCAGGCGCGCTGCCTGCCCCCACCAGCGTGGCCGCGTCCGCCACCCACCAGGGCATGACCTTGGACTGGCCCGCCGTGGCGGGCGCGCTCGGCTACCACGTCTACCGCAACGGCGCCCGGGCCACGGCCCAGCCCATCACCGCAACACGCTTCACCGACCGCGCGCTCAATCCCGGCACCCCGTATCGCTGGCGCGTCAAAACCGTGGACGCCGCCGGACACGAGAGCGGCTTTTCTCCGGCCGCCACCGCCAGCACCACGGGCTTTGCCCCGCGCTGCCACGTGGCCAACAACGTCAGCCACGTTCTCATGGGACGCGCCTACGCGCTGTTCGGATACACCTTCGCCCGGGGCTCGAACGAAGCCCTGGGGCTTTGGAACGTGCTTACCTCCACCACCCTGCGGCAAACCGGGCCGGGCCATTACCGCATGGGCACCTGCTACTGACCGATGAACGGCCTCTCCACCGAAAACCTCACCATCCGCTTTGGCGGCCACGTGGCCGTGAACGCGGTCACCTGCCAGTTCGCGCCGGGCACGCTGACGGCCATCGTCGGCCCCAACGGCGCGGGCAAGACGACGTACTTCAACCTCATCTCCGGCCAGCTCAAGGCCACGGCGGGGCGGGTGCGGCTGGGCGGGCGCGATCTGTCGGACCTGCCGCCTTCGGCGCGCACGCGCGCCGGGCTGGGGCGGGCCTTTCAGCTCACCAACCTGTTTCCCAACCTGTCGGTTCTGGAAAACGTGCGCCTGGCGGTGCAGGCCACGCGCCACGCGGGCCTGAGCCTGCTGAGCATCTGGAGCGACCACCGCGCGCTGACGCGGCGCGCGCACGAGATTCTGGAGGCCGTGGCCCTGGCCGAGCGCCAGCACATGCCGGTGGCCAGCCTGCCGCACGGCGACCAGCGCAAGCTGGAGGTGGCGCTGCTGATGGCGCTGGACCCGCAGGTCTACATGTTCGACGAACCCACGGCCGGCATGAGCCATGACGAGGCGCCCGTGATCCTGAACCTGATCCGCGCCCTGAAGCAAGACAAAAGCAAGACCATCCTGCTGGTGGAGCACAAGATGGACGTGGTGCGCGAGCTGGCCGACCGCATCATCGTGCTGACCAACGGCACCCTGGTGGCCGATGGCGAGCCGGCCGAGGTGATTGCCTCGCCCGTGGTGCAACAGGCCTACCTGGGCGTGGCGCCGGGACAGGAGACAGCGGCATGAACCGTGACATGAATGGCGGCATGAACCATGACGACGCCCTGCTGCGGCTTGAAGGCGTGCACACGCACATTGGCGCGTACCACATCCTGCACGGGGTCGATCTGCACGTGCCGCGCGGGCAGCTGACCATGCTGCTGGGCCGCAACGGCGCGGGCAAGACGACCACGCTGCGCACCATCATGGGCCTGTGGCGCGCCAGCGCGGGGCGCATCACCTTCCAGGGGCAAGACATCACCGCCTGGCCCACGCCGCGCATCGCGCAGCAGGGCGTGGCCTACGTGCCAGAGAACATGGGCATCTTCGCCGACCTGACGGTGAAGGAAAACATGCTGCTGGCCGCGCGCGGCGCGCAACGCGCCACGCAGCTGGATGCGGCGCGGCTGCAATGGATCTTCTCGCTCTTTCCCGCCGTGGAAAAGTTCTGGAACTGGCCGGCGGGCAAGCTCAGCGGCGGGCAAAAGCAGATGCTGGCCGTCAGCCGCGCCATTGCCGAGCCGCGCGAGCTGCTCATCATCGACGAACCCAGCAAGGGCCTGGCGCCCGCCATCATCAACAACATGATCGACGCATTTCAAAAGCTCAAGGAAAGCGGCGTGACGATTCTGCTGGTGGAGCAGAACATCAACTTCGCCAAGCGCCTGGGCGACCAGGTGGCCGTGATGGACGATGGCCGCGTGGTGCACGCCGGCCCCATGCAGGCGCTGGCGCAGGACGAGGCATTGCAGCAATCGCTGCTGGGGCTGTCGCTATGAGCGCCGCCAACAACCACTCGCTGAACGCCACCCGGCTGGACTGGAAGCCGCTGGCGCTGGTGCCGCTGACGGCGCTGGCCGCGCTGCCGCTCATCGGCTCGGGCAGCACCTGGCTCACGCTCACGGTAGCGGGCCTGGCCATGGGCATGATCATCTTCATCATTGCCTCGGGGCTGACGCTCGTCTTTGGCCTGATGGACGTGCTCAACTTCGGCCATGGCGTGTTCATCGCCCTGGGCGCCTTCGTGGCCGCCAGCGTGCTGGGTCTGATGCACGACTGGACCGGCAGCGCCAGCCTGTGGCGCAACCTGCTGGCGGTGCTGCCGGCCATGCTGGTGGCCATGCTGGCGGCGGGCGCGCTGGGGCTGGCGTTCGAGCGCTTCATCGTGCGCCCGGTGTACGGCCAGCACCTCAAGCAGATCCTCATCACCATGGGCGGCATGATCATTGGCGAGGAGCTGATCAAGGTCATCTGGGGGCCGCAGCAGATTCCGCTGCCGCTGCCCGAGGGCATGCGCGGCGCGGTGCTGCTGGGCGACGCGGCGGTGGAGAAGTACCGCCTGATCGCCGTGGCCGTGGGCGCGGCGGTGTTCGCGGCGCAGGTCTGGGTGCTCACGCGCACCAAGGTGGGCCTGCTGATCCGCGCCGGCGTGCAGGACGGCGAAATGGTCGAGGCCTTGGGCTACCGCATCCGCCGCCTGTTCGTGGGCGTGTTCGCCGCCGGCAGCGCGCTGGCCGGGCTGGGCGGGGTGATGTGGGGGCTGTACCAGCAAAGCCTGGTGCCGCAGATGGGCGCACAGGTCAACGTGCTGATCTTCATCGTCATCATCATCGGCGGCCTGGGCAGCACGCTGGGCGCGCTGATCGGCGCGTTGCTGGTGGGGCTGATGGCCAACTACACCGGCTTTCTGGCCCCCAAGGTGGCGCTGTTTTCCAACATCGCGCTGATGGTGGCCATTTTGTTGTGGCGTCCGCAGGGCGTGTACCCGGTGGCCAACCGCTGAAAGGACGCCTGGCATGAAAATCATCCAGTTCATGATGGCCCGGGCATGCGCCTTCTGCCCCCGGATCGCCTTTTCACCCAGCCCATTGGGAGGTGCGTCATGCTGAGCCGCCTGCTCTCGCACGACTGGCCGCGCTCGCGCGTGCTCGCCGTCATTCTGGCGGCCATCTTCATTGGCCTGGCCTTTGCGCCTTTTTTGTTTCCCGGTGTCAAGGCGCTGAACGTGGCGGCCAAGATCCTGATCTTTGTCGTGCTGGTGGCCGCGTTCGATCTGCTGCTGGGCTACACCGGCATCGTCAGCTTTGCGCACACCATGTTCTTTGGCATAGGCGCTTACGGCGTGGCCATTGCGTCCAGCCGCCTGGGCGCCGGCTGGGGCGCGCTGGGCCTGGGCGTGGCGGCGGCGCTGGCGGTGTCCTTGTTGCTGTCGGTGCTGATCGGGCTGTTTTCGCTGCGCGTGCGGGCCATCTTCTTTGCCATGATCACGCTGGCCGTGGCGGCGGCGTTCCAGACGCTGGCCTCGCAACTGTCGGCGCTGACCGGCGGCGAGGACGGCCTGACCTTCCGCCTGCCCGAGTGGCTGTCGCCCAGCTTCGAGCCGTTCGAGCGCGAATTCCTCGGCGTGCTGATCGACGGGCGCATCCTCAGCTACTACCTGCTGTTCGTCTGCGCCACGCTGCTGGTGCTGGCGCTGCTGCGCATCGTCAACTCGCCCTTTGGCCGCGTGCTGCAAGCCATCCGCGAAAACGAGTTCCGCGCCGAGGCCATTGGCTACCGCGTGGTGGTCTACCGCACGCTGGCCAGCGTGCTGTCGGCCCTGTTCGCCTGCCTGGCTGGCTGCATGCTGGCCATCTGGCTGCGCTACAACGGGCCGGACACCTCGCTGAGCTTCGAGATCATGATGGACGTGCTGCTCATCGTCGTCATCGGCGGCATGGGCACGATGTACGGCGCCGTCATCGGCTCGGTGCTGTTCGTGGTGGCGCAAAGCTACCTGCAAGACCTGCTGCGCCTGGGCCACGAGGCCACGGCCGCCTGGCCGCTGCTGCCCGCGCTGCTCTCGCCCGACCGCTGGCTGCTGTGGCTGGGCCTGCTGTTCGTGCTCTCCGTCTATTACTTTCCCACCGGCGTGGTGGGCCGCCTGCGCGCCAGCGCCGCGCGGCGCCACCCCGCCCAGCCCGCACGCTGAGGCTTTTCACGAAAGCGCGCCGCCATGAACCCACTGCCCACTCCCACCTCGCTCTACCTGCACTGCGCCGGCCACGAAATCCACGTGACCGACTGGGCGCCCGCCCCCGGCGCCACGCCGCGCGGCCACGTCGTGGCCTGGCACGGCCTGGCCCGCACCGGGCGCGACATGGACCCGCTGGCCGCCCACCTGGCCGCGCGCGGCTGGCGCGTGGTCTGCCCCGACACCATTGGCCGCGGCCTCTCGCAATGGGCCGCCCGCCCGCAAGAAGCCTATTGCCTGGCCTTTTACGCGCGGCTGGCGCGCGAGCTGCTGGCGCAGCTGGACATCACGCGCTGCCACTGGGTGGGCACCTCCATGGGCGGCGCCATCGGCACCGTGGCCGCCGCCGGGCAGGTGGAGCCGGCGCTGCGCGAGGCCATCGCCAGCCTGGTGCTCAACGACAACGCGCCCGAGCTGGCCGCCCCGGCGCTGGAGCGCATCAAGGCCTACGCGGGCCAGCCGCCGGCCTTTGCCACCGTGACCGAGCTGGAAGCCTTCTTCCGCCAAGCCTACGCACCCTACGGCTACCTGCCCGACGCGCAATGGCGCCAGCTCACCGAAACCTCTACGCGCCGCCTGCCCGACGGCCGCGTCACCCCGCACTACGACCCGGCCATCATCGGCCAGTTCATCCACCACCCGCAGGACTACCTGATCTGGCCGCACTACGACGCGCTGCGCATCCCCGTGCTGCTGCTGCGCGGCGAAAGCAGCGACCTGGTGCTGCCCGAGGTGGTGGCGCGCATGCGCACGCGCGGCCCCGGCGCGGCCGGCCTGCTGCAAGTGGAGGAAGTGCCCGGCTGCGGGCACGCCCCGGCGCTGAACGTGCCCACGCAGCTGGACCGCGTGACCGCCTTTCTGGAGCAAGCCGCCGGGCTGCCCCCGCCATCTGCCGCCTGCCCCTCCGCAGCCTGATTGCGTGCGCCCTGCCCCGCTCCGCACACGGGCTGCCTGCCGGCTGCTGTCTGCCAAACCACACGCGGCGCATGCCGCAGGCCAGCGGCGCAAACCTGCGCCCCAATGCACCAGCCCCCTGAACGCTGGCTGCCCACAGGCCAGCAAGGCAGCTACAGTGGCGCCAGCCAGAGCCTGTTCAAGATTTCGGTGCGCGTGGGCAAACAGCGGTTTGGGATGGAATGCCCGTTTTTGCAACGGAAGCAGACCGCCCGACTCCGGGAACGCGTGCGACGCGAGGACTTTGAAGACAGGCGCTTACAGCGGCTACAGTGTGGCGCAGGCCCGGGGCCATACTGAAGGCCTGCCGCCCGTTTTCCAGAGTTAGCCATTACTTTCACATGCCCCCTGCACCGGAAAAGAGGATCAAGGACATGCCCACCCCATCGCATTGCGTCACCATCGCTCCCAGCCGTTGGCGTGCCACCGGCGCCCTCAGCCTGGCCGCCCTGCTGGCCGCCTGCTCTACCGTGGACTTGGGCCCGCGCTACGACCCGCCGCCCGTGCGCATGCCCGGCAGCGCCGAGCCGCCACCCCCGGCCGCCATGCCTCAGCCGCTGCCGCCGCAAAGCCAGCCTGTGCCGCCCGCGCAGCCCGTGCCCCAGCCACTGCCGCCGGTCGGACAGGCCGACCCGGCCGACCCCAACGCCCACATCGTCACCTTCACCACCCGGCTGGACGGCGCCAGCGCCATTCCGCCCGCCCGCAGCGGCGCCAGCGGCCAGCTGGACGCGATCTACAACGCCCATACCCGCCTGCTGCGCTGGAAAGCCTCGTGGAACGGCCTCAGCGGCCCCATCACCGGCGTGGCCTTCTACGGGCCGGCCCACGAAGGACAGGTAGGCCCGGCCACCATGATCTGGCCCGCGCCCTTTGGCCCGCGCTATGAAGGCCGCGCCACCCTCACCCCGCAGCAGGCGGCCGATCTGCTGCAAGGCAGCTGGTATCTGGGCGTGACCACCCAGGCCTACCCCGCAGGCGAAATCCGCGGCCAAGTGCGCGTGGTGCGCTGAGAACCTGTTCAAAATCCCGGCCCGGCGGGCCGCCAAGCGGATTGGGGCGGCCTGCCACGTCTTACCACGTGTAGCGCAGGCTGGCGCTCCAGTGCCGGCCCGGGCCGGCAAAGCAGCTCAGGCCACGGCCGGCGGGGGCACAGCTGGCCAGGTACTGGCGGTTGCCCAGGTTGCTGACGTTCAGGGCCAGCTGCAGGCCGTTCAGCGCGGGTTGCCAGTGGCCCAGGTGGTAGCGCAGGCCGGCGTCCAGCAAGGTGTGGCCAGGCACGCGCTGGGTGTTGGTTACGTCGGCCCAGGTGCTGGCCACATGCCGCGCCCCCAGTGACAGGCCCAGCTGGCCTTGCAGCAGGCGCCAGTCGAGCCAGGCGGAGGCCGTCAGGCGCGGCACGCCCACGGGGCTGTGGCCCTGCTCGCCGGGGATGTGGCTGCGCGTGACCTCGGCGTCCAGCCAGGTGAGTGCGCCGATGGCGCTCACGCTGCGCGTCAGCGCCGCACGGCCTTCCAGCTCCAGGCCGCGCACCTTGACTTCGCCGGTCTGCACCTGCTTGGTGGGCGGCGCGCCGGGCGTGGGGTCTTTGGTCAGCACGTTGCGGCGCGTGAGCTCGAAGGCCGCCGCGCTGAACAGCCAGGGCCGGCCGGCCGGCTGGTACTTGGCGCCCAGCTCGATCTGCCGCGCGGTGCCGGGCTTGAACGGGTCGCCATGCAGGTTGACGGCGGTGGTCGGCTCGAACGAGGTGGCATAGCTGACGTAGGGCGACCAGCCATTGCCCAGGCGGTACATCAGGCTGGCGCTGCCGCTGGTCTTGCGGTTGACCTGCTCATGCACCGTGACGCGGCCCTGGGGCAGCGCGGTGATGCGGTCATGGTGGCTGGCGCGGTCATGCCGCAGCCCCAGCTGGGCCAGCCAGGGGCCGGCTTCGAGCTGGTCTTGCAGGTACACGCCCGTTTGGCCCTGGCGGCGGCGCGCGTCGGAGCTGAAAGGCGGCGTGGCCACGGCCACGCCATAGACGGGCCGGCGCAGATCCAGCGGCAAGCCGGGCTGGCCGCTGCCGAACTGGCGCTCGGCCGTGCTGCGCTGCCAGTCCAGCCCGGCCAGCAGGGTGTGGCGCACCGGGCCGCTGTGCAGGCGCCAGCGCAGCTGGGTGTCGGTGTTCACGCCGCGCAGGCTTTCGTCGGCCGCGCTGGCCTGCCGCAGCATGACGGGGGAGGCCGGGCGGGGCAGCCCGCCGGAGAGGTTGCGGAAGCGCGAATCGGCGTCGAACCAGCGGCCCTGGTGTTGCAGGCTGAAAGTGTCGCTGAAGGCATGCTCCAGCCGCCAGCCCAGGCTGTTTTGGTCGCGGTCGAAGCGTTCGTAGCCCGGTTCGGTGGTCAGCAGGTGATACGGCAGGCGGCCCAGCACCGGGTGCGGCCGCAGGGTGCCTTCGGCGGGCAGGCCGTTGTAATGGCCGCTTTCCGGGTCGCGCTGCAGGTAGGCCTGCACCGTGAGGCGGGTTTGCGCGCGCGGGCGCCAGGTGAAAGAGGGGGCGAGCAGATAGCGCCGCTCGCCCAGGCCGCTGGCGCTGCCAGCGTCGCGCGCCAGCGCGGTCAGACGCCAGGCCCAGGTTTGGTCTGCCCCGGCCACGCCGCCCAGGTCGGCGGCCAGCTCGCGCAACTGGTGGCTGCCCACGCGCAGTTGCACGTCGCGCACGGTGTCGAACACCGGGCGGCGGCTGATCTGGTTGACCAGCCCGCCGGGGTTGACCTGGCCGTACAGCACGGAGTTGGGGCCGCGCACCACGTCAATGCGCTCCAGCGCCCAAGGGTCGATGCCGGCAATCAGGTAGGACAGCCCGCGCGGCAGGCGCAGCCCGTCCAGGTAGCCGACGTAGTTGGCCGTCTGGCCGAAGCCGCCAAAACCGCGAATGAACACCGTGTCGTAACGCGGCGAGGCCCGCGCCTCGGACACCACGCCGGGCGTGTAGCGCAGCGCCTGCGCCACGCTGGCGGCGGCCTGGTCTTCCATTTGCGTGCGCGTGACGGTGGAAATGGAGGCGGGCGTGTCCGCCAGCCGGGTGTCGGTCTTGGTGGCCGTGGCGCTGCGGCGCGCCACGTAGCCGGGTGGCGACTGCCACTCCTCGCTGGTGGACGTGACGGTCACGGCAGGCAGCTCGCGCGCTGCGTCCTCGTCATCAGCCGCCGGGGCTACGACCTGGGCAGACGTTGACGAGGAAACGGCCAGTAAGCCGGCCAGCAAGCAGGCGCGGGCCAGCGGATGGAGAAGATAAGGGATTGATGTCGTCATAAGCATGGTGAAAGCACTTTCCAGAAGTCTGCTTTGAACTCAGGGGGATGGTCAGCCTGGGCCGCGCCCGCACGCGCGTCCAAAGCCATGCGCAGGCATGCGGCGACGAGGCGCCGCACCAGTCGCACCAGTTCCAAGGGCTGTTCAGCGGCCTGGCACCCATGGGCAAGCCGCTGTCTGGAATGAGCCGCCAAGCGGCGCCCCGTCTTTTGTGCGCAGCGCATGTCGGGCCTGATGGCCCGGCGAGGCTTTGCAAGCGCTGCCAACCACCCCGATCTGCTGGACAGCCTGCCGTGCAGAAACGTTGCGCCAACGCTCAAGGCCCGAAGCGCCCCACGCGCCCTGCCGCCCCTGCGAGCGATGCCCTCCCTCCGTCGCTCTCCCTGAGCGTTGCGATTTGATAATCTTTCTTATTCATTTTAGGAACGCCCATCCCGCCAACTTTTGCGCCAAACGCAAAAAGATTTGCGCCATCGTCAACCACGCCAACCGCCATGCCCCAGCCGCCAGCGCCCGCGCTGATCGACCCTAGCCATCTCGACGCCCAAAGCCGCCATGCCGGCCACGCGTACCGCCTGCAAAGCCGCCACGCCGCGCGGCCCTTCGCCCTGCGCGGACAGGTGCAAACCCACGCCATGCCGGCTGGCGCCACCTTGCATCTGGTGAACGTTCGGGACGAGCAAGCCCAGCAAGTGCAAATGCAGCTCAAGCCAGGCATCCGCATGGCCTGGGTGCTGCACGGCCGGGCGGACGTGAGCTACGGCCCGCGCCACTTCACGCTGGGGCCGGCCGCGCACGCGCCCCGCCCGCGCCCGCTGGCCGCCAACGTGGTGGCGCTGGCAGAGGCCGACCAGTTCACCCGCCGCGCCCGCGCGGGCGAACGTGAAGCCACCGTCAGCCTGTGCCTCACGCCGGAATGGCTGGACAGCCTGGGCGCGGCCGCGCCCAGCTCTGACGCCTTGCGCTCCGCGCAGGCATTTGCCAAGCAGCACCTGCGGCACGGCCAATGCCCAGTGCCGCCTGCGCTCCAGCCCCTGCTGGGCAGCCTGCTGGCGCCGCCCGTGCTGGAGCCCGCGCTGCACGCCCTTTATCTGGAAAGCGCCTTTCAGTTATTGGCCTGCCATGCCGTGCAGTCCATGCACGAGCTGGCCACGCGCACCCACAACGCCCCACCCGCCTCCCCGCCTCGCCTGACAGGCGCCCGCAGGCGGCAGATGGCGCAAGTGCGCGAGCTGCTGGACAGCGGCGCAGCCGACCGCTGGAGCCTGCATGCCATTGCGCGCGAGCACCACATGAGCGCTGCCACCTTGCAACGCCACTTTCAGCAAGTTCACGGGCAAAGCGTTTTCGAATACCAGCGCCAGCGCCGCTTGCAGCTGGCGCTGCACAGTCTGCAGCAAGGCGAAGCCGACATCGCCCAAGCCGCCGCCTTGGCGGGCTACCGCCACACGGCCAACTTTTCCACGGCCTTTCGCAAGGCATTCGGCATCAGCCCCCGCCAGGCGTTGCGGCACATCCCGCCCGGCAGCCGCTGAAATGGCGCCGCGCGCCTTCTGGCAAGAGGGGCGAAAAACCCATGCCCCGTTACCCGTCTCTGGCCGGCCCTCCGCCGCAGGCCACCGCCTGCGCACGGGCCGCGGCAATGGCCTGGCCGATCTGCGGGCCGCGCGCGCCTTGCGCGGCCGCCTGGCGGGCCACGGCGGCTGTATCCACCGCCTGCGCCACAGCCAGCGCCCCCAGCAGGCGGCCACGCGGGGGATATGGAAGATGTGGGAAATGCGGCGCTTGCTCCCCCCCACTCGCGCCGACCTCCTCGACCTCCCCCACCGCGCGCCCATGCGCATCACATTCACATGCCAGCAGGGCATCGGCAAAGCGGGCGGGGCGGCGGAAAGCATCGCAGCGCTCCAGCAGCGCCACCAACCCGGCCGGGGTGAGCGCACCGCTGCCGTGGATGGCACGGTGTTCACGCGCCACCAGTTCCGCCAGTGCCTGGCAATCGGCTGGCACGCGCAGCCGGGCGCTGGCTGCGGCCAGCCAGGCCGTGTCTGGCGGCATGGGGGCGGATGACGCCGGCAGCGCTGGTGGCGCGGCAACCGCGCCGCTATCAATGCCATCGGCCAAGCCCACGCCGGAGGCCGCCTCCGCCTGCACCGGAAGCCGTGCCTGGGCCGGCGCCAGCATGAGGCAGGCGTAGCGCACGGCCAGCGGCGCCTGCAGGGCGGCCGCCACATCCAGCGTGCGCAGCAGGCGCCGCCCTGCCTGGACCCAGGGCGCCAGCGCCGCCACTTCAGGCAAAACCACGGCTAGCGCACCGCATGCGTGCAGCACTTCCAGCATGCGCGACGGGCGCGCCTGCATAAGCCCGCGCGACAGTTCCTGCCACACCCGCTCCGCCACCAAATGGGCCGCCTCGCCGTCAGCCACCATCTCGCGCAGCAGCGACTGGGTTTCCGGGGCAATGCGGAAATGATGGAAACGCGCGGCAAAACGCGCCAGCCGCAAGATGCGAACGGGGTCTTCGCGAAACGCGCCGGTCACATGGCGCAGCACGCCGGCGCGCAAGTCGCGCACGCCGTCAAAGGGATCAATGAGGCCAGAGGAGAGATCAACACATTTCAAGCCTTCAGGGCAATCCCAGTCTGCCTGAGCAGCTATTGAATTAATAGTAAGGTCACGCCGTGCCAAGTCTTCTTCCAGCGTCACATCGGGGCTGGCCAGCACCGTAAAGCCCTTGTAGCCGCGGCCGCTTTTGCGTTCGGTGCGGGCCAGCGCGTATTCCTCATGCGTTTGCGGGTGGAGGAACACAGGGAAATCCTTGCCCACGGGCACGAAGCCGCGCGCCACCATGTCTTCCGGCGTAGCGCCCACCACCACCCAGTCGCGGTCTTGCACCGGTAAACCCAGAAGGCGGTCCCGCACCGCACCGCCCACCATGTAGATTTGCATGAGGCCAAGTGTAGAACCGCGCCACCGCCGGCCCCGCGGCACCGCCACAGCGCGACCAAGACGCTCAGCCCTGTGCCCAGACGTTTGCGCCCACGCGAAGCAGCCGCCTGAAACGTGCGACAGCCCTCACAGCCACCTGCACGGGCGCTGGCTAGAATGGCCGGTTTTCTTGTTTTGCGGCCTGCGCCACGCTTACACCGTTTGGCCGGTTGCGTTCTCTACTGTTCTTACCTACGGTTTTTTCCTCATGGCATTGATCGTTCACAAATACGGCGGCACCTCGATGGGATCGACCGAGCGCATCGCCAATGTGGCCAAGCGCGTCGCCAAATGGGCGCGCGCCGGCCACCAGATGGTGGTGGTGCCCAGCGCCATGAGCGGCGAAACCAACCGCCTGCTCGGGCTAGCCAAGGAACTGGCCCCGGCCCGGCAGGACGCCAGCTACCTGCGTGAGCTGGACATGCTGGCCTCCACCGGCGAACAGGTTTCCGTGGGCCTGCTGGCCATCGCCTTGCAGGCCGAAGGCGTACCCGCTGTCAGCTATGCGGGCTGGCAAGTGCCCATCAAGACCAGCAACGCCTACACCAAGGCCCGCATCGACAGCATTGACGACCGCAAGGTGCGCGCCGACCTGGCCGCCGGCAAGGTGGTCATCATCACCGGCTTTCAGGGCGTGGACGCGGGCGGCAACGTGACCACGCTGGGCCGCGGCGGCTCCGACACCTCGGCCGTGGCCGTGGCGGCCGCGCTCAAGGCCGACGAATGCCTGATCTACACCGACGTGGACGGCGTTTACACCACCGACCCGCGCGTGGTTCCCGAGGCGCGCCGCCTGCAAACGGTGAGCTTTGAAGAAATGCTGGAAATGGCCAGCCTGGGCAGCAAGGTGCTGCAAATCCGCTCAGTGGAATTCGCGGGCAAATACAAGGTGCCCATGCGCGTGCTCTCCAGCTTCACGCCTTGGGACATCGACATCAACGAGGAAGCCAAGTCCGGCACCCTGATCACTTTCGAGGAAGACGAACAAATGGAACAAGCTGTCGTTTCCGGCATTGCCTTCAACCGCGACGAAGCCAAGATCTCCGTGCTCGGCGTACCCGACACCCCCGGCATCGCCTTCCAGATTCTGGGCGCGGTGGCTGACGCCAACATCGAGGTGGACGTCATCATCCAAAACTTGAGCAAGGACGGCAAAACCGACTTCAGCTTCACCGTCCACCGCAACGACTACGCGCGCGCCATGGATCTGCTGAAGGAAAAAGTGCTGCCCGCCCTGGGCGCCGCCGAAGTGGTGGGCGACACCCGCATCTGCAAAGTCAGTATCGTGGGCATCGGCATGCGCAGCCATGTGGGCGTGGCCAGCAAGATGTTCCGCGTGTTGGCCGAAGAAGGCATCAACATCCAGATGATCTCCACCAGCGAGATCAAGACCTCCGTCGTCATCGACGAGAAATACATGGAACTGGCCGTGCGCGCCCTGCACCGCGCCTTCGGTCTTGACCAAGCCAGCGCCTGAGCCGAGAAAAATACGCTTCATCCACGCATTCTTTCTGGCATAATGCGAGCTTGTTTCAGGAAACGTGACCGAGTGGCCGAAGGTGCTCCCCTGCTAAGGGAGTATGGGGTGTAGAGCCTCATCGAGGGTTCGAATCCCTCCGTTTCCGCCAATCCCCTTCCGGGAAAGCCGCCAGGATGGCCTTGAAGCCATCGGCGGCTTTTTTTTCGTCCTCGCGCTCGGACGATTCGAGGTCTTCAACCAGCGCCTTCATGAACGCGCGTGCGGGCTCTTCGCCCAGGATCGCGCGCAGCTTTCCGCGCACGCGCCAGTTAGCAGGCCGCTTGCCTTGTTTCATTTGAATGAGTGTTGGGCCTGTCGTGCCTATTGTTCGCGCCAGCTTGTTTAGCCCTCCGCACATTTCAGATGCGTTGTCAATTAGTTGACTGATTTGGTCAAGTGATTGCATTTTGCTATTCATTGAGATAGGCTACGATTGCAATTTGCAATTAGTTGCAAGTTGCATTTATCTTACCGGAGCCTGCATGCCCCCCTCAATTACGCCCGCCCCCTGTCCAAATCCCAGTGATCCGGCTGCCGTCGTCATGCAGGCTCCGGCAGCCACCCGCAGCGGGGCGGGCACCCATTCTTGGCAACACATCCACACGGCAGCCCGTCGTGAATTGCTGACACGCGGCTTTTGGCTGAGCCGCCAGTTTGACTTTTTTGGCTACGGCCCATCGTTGCGCCAAGACGCCGCCCCTGCTGGGAGCGCTTGCGCGCACGGCGGGGGCGGCGTCCAAGCGCTCCCCGATGGTAATCACGGGAATCACGGGGAATCACGGGGAGAACCTCAAATGACCCGTCCAACCCTTTCAGCCCTCGTCCTTGACGGCCAAAAAATCAAGCTGCGCCTCATGGCCGAAAGAAGCCAAGGCCAAAGCGTCTGTCACGTCGACTGGCTCCGGTTCACCACCAACCTGAGAGACGCCCCCCTTGATCTGGACATCCTCTTTCCGCATGCGGCGGATGGCAACTACTGGGACATCAAACGCCATCAAGTCGCTCAGCACCTGCAAAAGCTGGAAGCCCAGCAATTCCAGCCCGCCGCACAAGCCTACAGCTTGGCAACCCGCATCGCGGAACAACTCGGCGAAGGCTTCGACGTTGACCCCGAAGTCAAGAAAGGCCACGACTTCTACGCCAAACGCTGGGTCATCACCCTGAACGGCAAAGAAGTGGGCTGGGTCGGCTTCGGAGCCAGCAGCGACAGCCCGAAGCAGAAAAAGCAAGCCGGGACGATCCATGCCAACCTGTACGGCACTGCCTGCACCTTCGCCCGTCCAGGCTGGCGCACGTCCATCAGCCACCTCATCCGCGAAGTTCAGGCCACTATCACCCGTATTGACATCGCACTTGACTTCTTCGATGGCCGCCAAGGCGGCATTGACGCCATCAAGAGCGACTACATGGCCGGACTTTGCGACGTGGGCGGCAAGCGCCCCAAATGCAGCATGAACGGCGACTGGTGCAACGGCGCGGAACGCTCCTTCTACATCGGCAGCAAGGAAGCGGGCAAGCAAACCAACGTCTACGAAAAAGGCCATCAGCTCTTTGGCCGTGACAGCGGCAGCAACTGGCTGCGCTTCGAACTGCGCTACGGCAACAAGCTGCGCGAAATCCCGGCCGATGCCCTCGAAGACCCGGACGCCTACTTTGCCGGTGCCAGCCAATGGCACGCCAGCGTACTGAGCGAGCAAAAGGCCCTGCAAGCAGTCAAGCCCATCCCCTGCGAAACCGAGCTTGCCCTGCAAAACGTCGAAGCCGAAGTCCGCCGAAAGGTCAACTGGTTTGAGCGAGTAGCTGGGGCCACCTTCAGCGTCAGCGCCTTGCCGGGTGATGTCCTTGCCCTGTTCTTGATGGCTGGGGGCGGCGTCGCGATCAACCTTTGGTTCGCGGCTATTTCGTTCAGGCTGGCCTATTGGTCTTTGACCAGGGTCACGCGAATTGTGGGGGTGCAGTCGTGATCACTCTCATCACGGGCGCGCCAGGCAGCGGCAAGACCCTCTACTGCATTGACAAGATCCTGCGTCCCGTTCTGGGCACTACAGTCTCGGGCACCGATGATGAGGGAAACGCTGCTGTCTACGACAGGCGCATCTACACCAATATCAACGGCCTGCTACTGGATCATGAACTGATTGACAGGGACTGGCTTGAAAACATCCATGATCGAAAAACCACCGGCGCATTCGTCGTTTTTGACGAGGTACAGCGCGTGTGGCCCAACAGGCCAAACGGCAGCAAGAAGCCGCCCTCTGTTGAGTACTTGGAGACTCACCGGCACGATGGCATCGACATCGTGCTGCTTACCCAAAGCCCGCAGCTTTTGGATCCGGCAGTCCGTGCTTTGGTGGGCCGTCACCTGCACATGCGCAGGCTGGGTTCAATGGGCGCGGCAGTGGTCTATGAGTGGGACGCTTGCAGCAACGCGCTCAACTACAAGAACGCATTCACCAAGACGCCTTATCGCTACAGCAGGCAGGTGTTCAAGCTCTACAAAAGTTCTCGCGCTCACACCAAACAAACACGCCGGCTACCGGCTGCTGTCTATTTTGGTGTGGCGGGGTTGCTGGCCGCTGCCTACATGTGGCCGCAATTGATCGGGCGCATCACGGGCCAGCAAGACCAAGCCGTGCAGCAGGCAGAGACAAAGACAGCCAGCGTGCCAGATGCGAAGCCTTTGGCCGCTGCTTCTGCGCTGCCGACAGCTGCGGGTGCAGCTGGCGAAGTCCATGACCAAGGCCCAATACATAGAGAGCTTCCAGCCCCGATCCATGCTGCCGCACAGCGCGCCGCGCTACGACAAGTTGACCCAGCCAGTGCGTGTGC
This sequence comes from Comamonadaceae bacterium OH2545_COT-014, assembly GCA_003859965.1. GTDB lineage: Bacteria > Pseudomonadota > Gammaproteobacteria > Burkholderiales > Burkholderiaceae_C > Ottowia. The sequence goes on from RQYR01000020.1 coordinate 36,987, forward strand.
CCGTTCCTGCGGCCTGCATCAGCATGAGCAGCAAGGGTTGCAAGTGCTTCACCCAGCGAGGCACGCCCATGGAAGTGCGATATGACATGTGCATGCAGATCGTTGAACGAGGCATCTTCTTGGACTTTGACCCGGAACCACAGCAGCAAGCCAAACAGCCACCTGTGCGAGCCGATGACCGGCCACCACAGCAAGCGGCTGGGCCGCAACCCTATCTTGACTTCACCGGCGCAGTGATCAGTGCGCCCCTTCCACAAACCGCCGTTCAGGCCGTTCGGGCCGCAGCGTCATGAAGCCACAAAAAAGCCGCCCGAAGGCGGCTTTGCTTTGAGTGGCCAGTGTCACGAAAGCAGCTTGACGATGGCAATCGTCATGCCCGCAGAGCCAAAAATGGCTCCCATGCACCATTTGATGATTTCGGCCTGCGCCTTGGCGATTTCTGACTTGACAGCCTCGACATCACCACGCGTCGCCAGCTGCTTCGCGTGCAACTCGTAGCGCCGATCAATCGCAGCGTCAATAGCGGCGGCAACGGCTTTCGCCTTCTCCGGCGTCACATTGGCTTCAGTCAGTGCTTCGTAGATTTCCAGTTCCATGTTCATGGCGGCTCCTTAAGGTTGAGTATGCCCGGATTTCTCCGTTGGGGATGGCCGGCAGCGGCACGCTGGGGGCCATCCCCATAGGAGACACCTGCACAGCGCCTGGCCAAAGCAGTCAAGGGGCCGCGCGCAAGCCGCAGCCCGGAACGGAGCGAAGCGCAGTGCAGGGACCGGGTGAGCACGGCGGCGAAGCCCTTGCCCTTGAGTGATTTGGTCAGGTGCGGTACCCGGGCACGTCGCCAAAACGGAGCCCGCAAACATTTTTCTCTTTTAGCAAGAACCTTGTCTCTGATTTGGGCCTGTGGAGTAGCCTTCCTGCGAAGTAGGTAGGCTGCGCAGCAGGGGGAAAGTTCGCGCAGTGGGTGGGCGCGTTAGGGATCGTTAGTCGCGCAGCGATTGAGACTTGCCGTGCTGCCTGGCGGGCAGTGTGTCCAGCTTGCTGCCAGTGCCAGTGCGTGCCAGCGCGTGCCAGTGCCAGCGCCAGTGCGTGCCAGTGCCGATGCCAGCGCGTGCCAGCGCCAGCGCCAGTGCGTGCCAGTGCTGACAGACACGGGACGCGGGACTCAGCTAGGCACCGCTTTATCCATGGCCAACTCGGCATTTGCCCAAACCGCCGCCAAACGAGGGGATCTACGCCCCGCGCACTTATGAGATGAGTGGAAAGATGCCACGCGGTTACGCTGTTGTTCCACCACTTTGATTGTCAATTTCCATAGAAAACCCGCCCAGAATGAAAAACGCCCCAGAACCCGAGCTAGGTGCTGGAGCGCATGAATGCTGGAGGCGCGTGGCGGAGTCGAACCGCCCTAGACGGATTTGCAATCCGTTGCATAACCGCTTTGCTAACGCGCCTTGGAAGGCTTTTCCGACAAAAAAGGGAAGCATTGCTTCCCTTTCAAGGCAGCTTGTTTGGTGCAAGCTGCAAATTATCTGGAGCGGGAAACGAGGCTCGAACTCGCGACCTCAACCTTGGCAAGGTTGCGCTCTACCAACTGAGCTATTCCCGCGTTGTGTTTTGCAACAGAGCGAAGTATAACCTGTTTTTTTGGTTCTTGGCAACTGCCTGCGAAAAATTTTTTAGACTCCCCAGATTCGCCTTTGGAACCTCTCCAATAGCGCACGCTGCACGGCTCACAGCAACATGCGGTACTTGGATGGAGGAAGAAGGTATGCCGAATGCCTTGGCTTAGACAATCGCCCTGGCTCTGCAAGCCAAGGAATGCAGCCCACTATCCGCATGATGTGGGGCTTATCTACCCCTCGAACCGGCGCAGTACCAGTGTGGCGTTGGTGCCGCCAAAGCCGAAGCTGTTGGACAGCACGGTGCGCAGATCCGCCGGGCGCGAGGCGGTGACCAGCGGCAGGCCTTCGGCCGCCGGGTCGGGGGTGTCCACGTTGATGTTGCCGGCAATGAAACCGTGCTTGAGCATGTAGAGGCAGTAAATGGCCTCTTGCACGCCAGTGGCGCCTTGGGAATGGCCGGTAAGCGACTTGGTGGACGAAAACGGCGGCACGGCCTCGCCGAACACGGCGCGCAGCGCGCGCAGTTCGGGCACGTCGCCCACGGGCGTGGAGGTGCCGTGGGTGTTGATGTAGTCGATGGGCGTGTCCACGTTGGCGATGGCCTGGCGCATGCAGGCGATGGCGCCGTCGCCCGAGGGCGCCACCATGTCCTCGCCATCGGAAGACAGGCCGAAACCCACCACTTCCGCCAGAATCGGCGCGCCGCGCGCCTGGGCGTGTTCCAGGCTTTCCAGCACCACGGCGCCGCCGCCGCCGCCGATCACGAAGCCGTCGCGCGCCGCGTCATAGGGGCGGGAGGCTTTTTCCGGCGTGGCGTTGTAGGCGCTGGACATGGCGCCCATGGCATCGAACAGCGTGGCCAGGCCCCAGCCCAGCTCTTCCCCGCCGCCGGCGAACATCACATCTTGCTGGCCCCAGGCGATTTGCTGCGCCGAGGCGCCGATGCAGTGCGCCGAGGTGCTGCACGCGGAGGTGATGGTGTAGTTGATGCCCTTGATGCCAAAGGCGGTGGACAGGTTGGCCGAGACGGTGGAGCCCATGCAGCGCGTGACCTGGTACGGCCCCACGCGGCGAATGCCCTTGCTGCGCAGGATATCGGCCGCCTCGATCTGGTTGGCGGGCGATGCGCCGCCCGATCCCATGATGAGGCCGGTGCGCGGGTGCGACACCTGCGCCGGTGTCAGCCCCGCGTGGGCGATGGCGTCAGCCAGGGCCACGTAGGCGTAGGCCGCCGCATCGCCCATGAAGCGGCGCAGTTTGCGGTCGATGCGGGCGTCCAGGTCGATCTCGGGCACGCCGGCCACCTGGCTGCGCAGGCCCATTTCAGCGAACACCGGCATCGCGCGTATGCCCGAGCGGCCTTCGCGCAGCGAAGCCACCACGCTGGCTTCGTCATTGCCAATGCAGGACACGATGCCTGCGCCCGTGATGACGACTCGTCGCATATGCGTGCTCACTTCCCGTTGACAGCCGTGGCTTCTTCGCGCTGGAACAGGCCCACGCGCAGATCGGATGCGGTGTAAATCTCCTTGCCATCGGCCAGCAGGCGCGCATCGCCAATGGCCATGACCAGTTTGCGCTTGATGACGCGCTTGATGTCGATTTCGTAAACCACGCGCTTCACGTCCGGCCCCACTTCGCCGGTGAATTTCACCTCGCCTGCGCCCAGCGCGCGCCCGCGCCCGGGCAGCTTCAGCCAGGTCAGGTAAAAGCCGATGAGCTGCCACATGGCATCCAGCCCCAGGCAGCCGGGCATGACCGGGTCGCCCTGGAAGTGGCAGGCAAAGAACCAGAGATCGGGCTTGACGTCCAGCTCGGCGCGGATATGGCCCAGCCCATGCGCGCCGCCGTCGTCGTCAATATGGGTGATGCGGTCGAACATCAGCATGGGCGGCAGCGGCAGGCGCCCGCTTTCGGGCGTGAACAGCCGCCCCTCGCCCGAAGCAATCAGCTGTTCATAGGAAAAGGACTCAACCATGGACGATCTTTCTCTTGTGTTCGGCAAAACGGGCTGGCATCAGGCGTGCGTCCCAGCGGGCGCACGCCTGATGCAAGTATGCCAGCAGCCCCTGCGCCAGCCGCCCCGCCGCACGGCCAATGCGCCCTGTGCGTGACGGTGCGCACGGCCCCGTTCTCGGCCATGGCCGGGGAGCGCGCCTCACGCGGGACGCGGGCCTAAGCCTCCCGCCATCGCCTGGACGCATACCGGTGGTCGCCCCGGCCCCGCACCCAGCCGGCTGCCACGCCAGAGGCATGTCTGCCTGCAGACCCGGGCGCCCCGCGCCCATGCGCCTGAAAAAGCATCAAAAACGTCTTTCAGGCCGTCAATAAGGCCCAAGAAGCTATTCTTTTTGAAGCAACAGCCACCTTGGCCACGGGCTGGCGGATTGCCGCAGCCCGTGCGCGACAATCCGCCGCCTATGTCTGAATCCGCCGCCCCCACCACGCCCGCCACCCTGGCCGACTGGCTCGCGCATGCCGAGCGTTTGCACCCGCAAAACATCGACATGGGGCTGGAGCGCCTGCGCGCCGTGGCCGCGCGCATGGCGCTGCGTTTTGACGGCCCGGTCATCACCGTGGCCGGCACCAACGGCAAAGGCTCCACCTGCGCCATGCTGGAGGCCATCCTCACCCATGCGGGCTACCGTACGGGCGTTTACACCTCGCCGCACCTGGTGCATTTCGAAGAACGCTGCCGCCTGCGCGGCGAACCCGCCAGCGCCGCCACGCTGGCCGCCGCCTGCGCCGAGGTGGAGCGCGCCCGGGGCGACGTGGCGCTGACCTATTTCGAATTCACCACCCTGGCCATCCTGCACGTGCTGGCCCGCGCCGGGCTGGACGCGGTGATCCTGGAAGTGGGCCTGGGCGGCCGGCTCGACGCCGTGAACCTGGTAGATACCGACTGCGCCGTCATCACCAGCATCGACGTGGACCACACCGCCTGGCTGGGCGAGACGCGCGAAGCCATCGGGCGTGAAAAAGCCGGCATCATGCGGCCGGGCCGGCCCGCCATCGTCAGCGACCCCGTGCCGCCGCACAGCGTGACGGCGCACGCCGCCGCCATCGGCGCCGACCTGTGGCTGTGCGGGCGCGACTTCAACGTCAGCGGCGACAAGCAGCAATGGGCTTGGGCCGGGCGCGGGCGGCGCTACAGCGGCCTGGCCTACCCGGCGCTGCGCGGCGCCAACCAGCTCGTCAACGCCGCCGGCGTACTGGCCGCGCTGGAGGCGCTGCGCCCGCGCCTGCCCGTTACCGCGCAGGCCGTGCGCAACGGCCTGGCCCACGTGGCGCTGCCCGGGCGCTTCCAGATCGTGCCTGGCCAGCCTGCCCTGGTTCTGGACGTGGCGCACAACCCGCACGCCGCCGCCGCGCTGGCCGCCAACCTGGACGCCATGGGCTTTTACCCCGCCACGCACGCCGTCTTCGGCGCCATGGGCGACAAGGAACTGGCCCCCATGCTGGCGCGGCTCGACCCCCTCGTCGATCACTGGCACTTCACCGACCTGCCCACGCCGCGCGCCCTGTCCGCCGCCGCGCTGCAAGCCGCCTGGCAGGCGCAAACCCAGCGCCCCGACGCCACCAGCGCCACCCACGCCAGCCCAGCCCAGGCCCTGCGCGCCGCCGCGGCCGCCGCCCGGGCCACCGATAGAATTGTTGTCTTTGGCTCGTTCTACACCGTGGGCGGCGTGCTTGAAAATGGCGTGCCCCGGCTGCAACCCGGCCAGCCCGCCGACGGCACGGCCCGTCAGCGCCTTTAAAAGCCCGTGGCCGCCGCCCCTAGAAGCAGCCCCTGCCCGCGCCCTCCGCCCACACGCACCACCATGGCTTTCTTCAAGTTCCGCCTGCCCGGACGGGCCGAGCCCGCCGCCGAAGACCCTCAGCGCCCGGCCGCACGCCGCCGCGCCGCTGCTGCCGCCGCCCCCGCGGAATCGGTGGAAAGCCTGCGCCGCCGCGCGCGCCACCGCCTGCTGGGCGCTGCGGTGCTGGTGGCCGCCGCCATCATCGGCTTTCCGCTGCTGTTCGACACGCAACCGCGCCCCGTGGCCGTGCAGGCGCCCATCGACATCCCGGATCGCCAAACCGCCGCGCCCCTGCGCATTCCCGATCAGCCCGGCGACAACCCCATCACCACCCAAGACAGCCTGGACGAGCGCGAAGAAGTCGTGCCCCCCCCCAGCAGTGGCACTGGGAGCGCCAGCGCGCCGCGCCAGCCAGCGCCCCCCGCTGCCGCCCCCGCCCGCCCGCGCGCGGATGACCGCCCCCCCCCGGAGCGCGCCGCCACCCGCAGCGAACGCACGCCCCGAGCCGCCGAGCCGCCGCCGGCCACACCCGCCAAAGCCGCAGACAAACCACCGGCCAAAACCACCGACAAACCGGCTGATAAGCCGGCCCCAAGGCCTGCCACCAAACCGGCGGAAAAGCCGGCGGAAAAACCCGCGCCCCGCACGGCTGACAAGCCTGCCCCCCGGCCCGCCGAAAAGCCCGCGGCCGAAAAGCCCGCCGCCAAACCCGCGCCCCGCCCGGCCGAGGCCAAACCCGCTGCGCGCGACAGCCGCAAGGACGACGGCGCCCGCGCCCGCGCCTTGCTGGAAGGGCGCGCCACCAGCGCCAAACCCGCAGCCGACGCCAAGCCTGCCGCCAGCGGCAGCCGCTTCATCATCCAGATTGGCGCCTTCTCCGACGACGCCAGCGTGCGCAGCGCCCGCCAGCGTGCCGAACGCGCGGGCGTGCGCACCTACACCCAAGTGCTCAACACCTCGTCAGGCAAACGCACGCGCGTGCGCGCCGGCCCCTTCGCCTCGCGCGAAGAAGCGGACAAAGCCGCCGCCTCGCTGCGCAAGGCCGGGCTGCCGTCGGCCGTGCAATCGTTCTGAACCGCTGCGCCAGCGTCCAGACCAGGCATCAAAAATGGCTTTCAGGCCCAAAGAACAAGGCTTTAAAGCTCTCTTTTTAGGAGCAATCTGCTCTTGCAGCCGGCCCTGCACGGCTGCGCCACGGCGCCGGGCGGGCCACGCCGCCAAGCTCGGCGGCTGCCTGCGCCCCATGGCCATGCCCGCGCCCGCCTTGCCATGAGCTGGCTGACCACGCTGGACTGGGTGGCGCTGGCGTTGCTCGCCGCCTCGCTGCTCATGGGGGCATGGCGCGGGCTGCTGTACGAAGCCCTGTCGCTCGCCGGCTGGGTGGCGGCCTTCTTTGCGGCCAGCTGGCTGGGCCGCGACCTGGGCGCGGCATTGCCGGTGGGGGAAACGCCTGAACTCGTGCGCCATGGGGCGGGCATGGCGCTGGTCTTCATTGGCGTGGTCTTCATCGCCGGTTTCGTGGCCTGGCTGGTGCGGCGGCTGGCCAGCGCCGTGGGCCTGCGGCCCGCCGACCGCGTGCTGGGCGCGGTGTTTGGCCTGCTGCGCGGGCTGGCACTGCTGCTGGCCGCCGTGGCCCTGGCGCGCCTGACGCCGCTGCACCAGGCTCCCTGGTGGCAGGCCGCCATTAGCGTGCAATGGCTGGAGCAAGCGCTGCCCCTGCTGCGCCCCGTGCTGCCCGAAGCCCTGTCGCCCGGCAGGCGGCCGGGCGCGCCCGAGGCGCCCAACGCACCGCCCGCCCCCCCGGCAGCATCCGCCGCGCCTGCCATGGGCGCGCCCCCCGGCGCCCGTTGAGCGCACGGCCCACGGCGCCAGACACACGGGCCGTGCACGCGGCCGCCAAGCGGCACTGGCCCGCCACTGCCCACTGCCCACTGCCCACTGCCCACTGCCCACTGCCCACTGCCCACTGCCCACTGCCAGCGCCTGAAGGGCGCGGGCAGGACGCATGGCCCGGCGCACCAGCAAGCCGTGATTACTGCACCGTGGGCGCGGGCGGCCGGATGCGGAACCAGGCCGCGTACATGGCGGGCAGCGCCAGCAGCGTGAGCGCGGTGGCCACGATCAGCCCGCCCATGATGGCCACCGCCATCGGCCCCCAGAACACGCTGCGCGAGAGCGGGATCATGGCCAGCACGGCGGCGGCGGCGGTGAGCGCAATAGGGCGCAGGCGGCGCACGGCGGCTTCGACGATGGCGTCCCACGCGGGCACGCCGCGCGCGCGGTCCTGCTCGATCTGGTCGATCAGGATGACCGAGTTGCGCTGGATCATGCCCATCAGCGCGATCACGCCCAGCAGCGCCACGAAGCCGAAGGGCCGGTTCAGCGCCAGCAGCGCCGCCGCCACGCCCGCCATGCCCAGCGGGCCGGTCAGAAACACCAGCATGGCTCGGCTGAACGATTGCAGTTGCAGCATCAGCAGCGTGAAGGTGATGAACAGCATGATGGGCACGCCCGCGGCAATGGAGGCCGAGCCTTTGCTGCTTTCTTCCACCGCGCCCGCCACCTCGATGCGGTAGGCCGCGCCGCCCGCCTGCGCCCATTGCGCTTGCAGCGCCTGCAGCGCGGGCTGCAGCGCGGCGGTGACGGTGGCGCCCTGCACGCCGTCCACCACGTCGCCCTGCACGGTCACGGCGTATTCGCGGTTTTCGCGCCACATCACGCCCGGCTCCCAGGCAAAGACGGGCCGCGCGATCTGCGCCAGCGGAATGCTCTGGCCGCTGGCCGTGCTCACGTAAGCGCCGGCCAGCGCGTCCAGGCGGTGGCTTTCGCCGGGCGGGTGGCGCAGCACGATGTCGATGAGCTTGTCGCCCTCGCGGTACTGGCCCACGGGCACGCCGTCCAGCATGACGCGGGTGGCCTGCGCGATGGACTGGCTGGACACGCCCAGCGCGCGCGCCTTGGCCTGGTCCACCTCCAGGCGCAGGGTCTTGACCGGCTCGTTCCAGTTGTCGTTGACGCCGCGCAGGCGCGCGTCGGCGCGCAACAGCGCCTTCACCTCGTCCGCGCGGGCGCGCAGCGTGGCGGGGTCGGGGCCGATCACGCGGAACTGCACCGGGTAGGGCACGGGCGGCCCGTTGGGCAGCAGCTTGACGCGCCCGCGCGCCTCGGGAAACTCGGCCGCCAGCAGCGCGGGCAGCGTCTGCATGAGGCGCGCGCGGGCGTCCAGGCTCTCAGGCGCCAAGATGAGCTGCGACACATTGGTTTGCGGAAACACCTGGTCCAGCGGCAGGTAAAAGCGCGGCACGCCGGAGCCTACCCACTGGCTCACGCCGCGCACGCCCGGCTCGGCCATCAGGCGCTGTTCCACGCGCCGCGCCACGGCCTCGTTGGCGGCAAAGCTCGTGCCTTCGGGGAACCACAAATCCACCAGGATTTCGGGCCGGCTGGAATCGGGAAAGAACTGCTGCTGCACCTTGCCCATGCCCAGCATGCCCAGCGCGAACAGCGCGGCCGTGGCGCCAATGGTGAGCCAGCGGTGCACCACGCACCAGCGCACCAGGCGCCGGAAGCTCGCGTAAAACGGCGTATCGAACACCTCGTGCGGCTCCTCGTCGTGCGCGGCCAGCGCGCCGGGCGCGGGCGCATCGCCCCCGGCCGCCTGCGCTCCGTTCAACCGCGCCTGGGCCGCCTGCGCCACGTGCGGCGGTGTGCGCAGCAGCCAGGCGCCCAGCAGCGGCACGAACACGACCGAGGCGACCCAGCTCACCAGCAGCGCGATCACCGTCACCGCGAAGATGGCGAAGGTGTATTCGCCCACCGTGGACTTGGCCAGCCCGATGGGCAGAAAGCCCACCGCCGTGATGAGCGTGCCGGTGAGCATGGGCATGGCCGTGATCTCGTAGGCGAAGGTGGCGGCGCGCAGCTTGTCGTAGCCCTGCTCCATCTTGCGCACCATCATCTCCACGGCAATGATGGCGTCGTCCACCAGCAGGCCCAGCGCGATGATGAGCGAGCCGAGCGAGATCTTGTGCAGCCCGATGCCCCAGTACTGCATGGCCAGGAAGGTGACGGCCAGCACCAGCGGAATGGTGATGCCCACCACCAGGCCGGGGCGCGTGTCCAGCGTCCAGCGCCGCCAGAACAGCCAGGGGCGGGCCGGCGGCGGGCCGGCGCGCTTGTGCAGCCCCAGGCTGAGAAAGCTCACCGCCAGCACGATGACCACGGCCTCGATCAGCACCTTGACGAATTCGTTGACGGAGCTGCTCACCGCCTGCGGCTGGTCCTGGATTTGCACCAGCGTCACGCCCGCGGGCAGGCTCTGGCCGATGCGCGCGGCCGCTGCTTTCAGCGCCCGGCCCAGCGCAATGATGTCGCCGCCCTTGGCCATGGACACGCCCAGCGCAATCACCTCCTGCCCGTCATGGCGCACCTTGACCTGCGGCGGATCGACGTAGCCGCGCCGCACCTGGGCCACGTCGCCCAGCCGCAGCTGCCGCCCGGAGGCGCCGCGGATCGGCATGGCGCGCAGTTCGTCGGGCGAGCCGAAAGCGCCGCTCACGCGCACCGGCACCACGTCCAGCGGGGTGTGCACACGCCCGGCCGCGGCCACGGCGTTTTGCTGGCCCAGCTGCGCCAGCACGGCGTTCAAGTCCAGCCCCAGCTCGGCCAGGCGCTTGGGCTCGATCTCGATGTAGAGCTTTTCGTCCTGCACGCCAAACAGCTCCACCTTGGCCACGTCTTTCACGCGCAGCAGTTGCTGGCGCACGTCGTCGGCAAAGCTTTTCAGCTCGGCATGGGTAAAGCCCGCGTCCGCGTGCAGGGCGTAGATCACGCCGTACACGTCGCCAAAGTCGTCATTGAAAAACGGCCCCAGCACGCCCTGGGGCAAGGCATGGGCGGCATCGCCCACCTTCTTGCGCACCGTGTACCAGATGTGCGGCACCTCGCCCGGCGGCGAGGAGTCGTGCAGCTGAAAGATCACCTGCGACTCGCCCGGCTTGCTGTAGCTGCGGATCTTGTCGGCGTAGGGCACCTCTTGCAGCGTGCGCTCGATCTTGTCCGTCACCTGCTCGGCCACCTGCTGCGCCGTAGCGCCGGGCCAGTAGGTGCGCACCACCATGGCGCGGAAGGTGAAGGGCGGGTCTTCATCCTGCCCAAGCTGGAAGTACGCGGCCACGCCCAGCAGCATCAGCACCACCATCAGGTAGCGCGTGAGCGCCGGGTGCTCCAGCGCCCAGCGAGAGAGGTTGAAACGCGAAGCCCGGCCAGCGGGCGTGGGGGTGGGCGAAGGCGAGGACATGGGCAGACTTTTCGTTGCGAACTTGTCGTGAACTCGTGGCGCGCGCGTTCGCGGCTCAGTTCGCCGCCGGCGCCGACGCGGATGCCGGCGCGGAAGCCGGGAGCGGTGCAGGCGCCGGCAAAGCAGCCGAATTTGCTACATTATTAATAGCTTTTAGCGCTTGACCCTCCTGCCCTGAAGCCGTTTTTGGCTCATAAACACGGACCTTCTGCCCGGCCTCCAGCACATGCACGCCGCTGGCCACCACCCGCATGCCAGGCGTCAGCCCGCTGGCAATCAGCACCTCGTGCCCCGCCACGCCGCTCACCTGCACCGGCTGGGCGCGCACGGTCATGCTCGCCTCGTCCAGCAGCCACACGGCGGTTTGCCCGCCCTCTTGCCGCAGCGCGCTGGTGGGCAGGCGGATCACGGCGTCTTCAGCCGCCGCACCCGCCGCCCCGCCCGCCACGCCGTTCGCCGCCTCCGCTGTCACCGTGGCCGTGGCGCCCAGCGGCACGGCATCGGCCCGCGGGCCTTGCAGCGCCGCCTTCACGGCGAAAGTGCGCGTCACCGGGTCGGCGCTGGCCGCCACTTCGCGGATCTCGCCCTGCCAGCGCGCATCGCCCGCCCACAGGCGCACGGCCACCGGCTGGCCCACGGCCAGCGCCGCCACGCGGTCTTCGGGCACGGCAAACACCACGTCGCGCGCGCCATCGCGCGCCAGCCACACCACGGGCTGGCCAGCGGCCACCACCTGGCCCGGCTCGGCCTCCACCGCCGTCACCACGCCATCGGCATCAGCCGCCAGCTGCGCGTAGGCCGCCTGGTTGCTCTGCGCCGCCAGCTGCGCGCGCGCCTGTTGCAAGCCCGACTCGGCGGCCTTCAGACCCGCGCTGCGGCGGTCCATCTCGGCGCTGCTGATGAAGCCCTTGTCGCGCAGCGCCTGAAAGCGCCGCAGCTCCGCCGCCGCCAGGTCGCGCTGCGTTTGCGCCGCCGTCACCTGCGCGCGCGCCGCGTCGGCCGCCAGCCGGTAGTCGCGCGCATCCAGCCGCGCCAGCACCTGCCCGGCCCGCACGCGCTGGCCCGGCTCCACCTGGCGCTCCACCACCTTGCCCGCCACGCGAAAGCCCAGGCGCGCCTGCACTCGCGCCTGCACCTGCCCGGCATATTCATGCCGAGCCACCGGGCGGCTTTCGGCCACCGTGACGAGCTTGACAGCCCGCACCGGCGCCTCGGCCGGCGGCGCCTTGCCGCACGCCGCCAACAGCAGCGCGGCCACCAGGGGAAGGGCCAGAATCCATCGCATAAGCAGTTTCCTTTCGCGCCGCGGGCAGGCGCCACGCTTCAGGCAGTCAACATCAAGAAATTCGGGCGCAAATTCTAAAAAGCCTGCATTGGCACGTGCAGAACGCTGTCCGCCACAATCGCCCGCCATGCCCGCCGCCCCGCCCTCACCACCACCCGTCATACCCGCCCGCATCGACCACTACGAGAACTTTCCCGTGGCCTCGTGGCTGTGCCCGCCCCGGCTGCGCGCGCCCATTGCGGCCATCTACCACTTCGCGCGCACGGCCGACGACATTGCCGACGAAGGCAGCGCCGCGCCTGCCGCGCGCCTGGCCGATCTGGCGGCCTACCGGGCCGAACTGCACGCGGCGGCCTGCGGGCAGGCGCCCGCGCCGCGCTGGGCGCCGGTATTCGGGCCGCTGGCCGCGCAGATGCAGGCCCACGCCCTGCCCCTGGCGCCGCTGGAGGATTTGCTCAGCGCTTTCGAGCAGGACGTGGCCTTCACCCGCGACGGCGCCGCCTATGCCGACTGGCCCGCGCTGCTGGACTACTGCCGCCGCAGCGCCAACCCCGTGGGCCGGCTGCTGCTGCACCTGTACGGCGTGACGGACGAGGCCGCCCTGCGCGAGAGCGACGCCATCTGCACCGCGCTGCAACTCATCAACTTCTGGCAAGACCTGAGCGTGGACATTCCGCGCGGGCGCTACTACCTGCCGCTGGCCGAATGCGCGGCGCACGGCATCGCCATTACCCACCCGGCCACGCAGTTCGCCACCTTGCGCCCGGACGAGAAAGCTACCAAATTGATAGCTGCTTGCGCACACCAGGCGGGCGATCAAATGCAAAAAGGCTTGCCATTAGTGCACCGCATCCCGGGCCGCGCGGGCTGGGAGCTGCGCGCCGTGGCGCAGGGCGCGCTGTGCGTGCTGGGCCAGGTGCAGCGCCTGGGCGCGCAGGCGCTCGTGCGCCGCCCCACGCTGCGCAAAAGCCACCTGCCGGGCGTGGCCTGGCGCATGCTCTGGATGTGATGGCCCCGGCGGCAATGGGACAATCGCCCGCCGTGACCCACCCCGCCCCTCCGTCGCCGCAAGACTACGTTCAGCAAAAAGCTGCCGCCTCGGGCAGCAGCTTTTACTACGCCTTTCTCTTTTTGCCTGCGCCGCGCCGCGCCGCCATCACGGCTTTTTACGCCTTCTGCCGCGAGGTGGACGATGTGGTGGACGAGGTCAGCGATGCCGGCGTGGCCGCGCACAAGCTGGCCTGGTGGCGCACCGAAGTGGGCCGCGCCTTCGCCGGCCAGCCCACGCACCCGGCCATGCAGGCGCTGATGCCGCACGCCGCCGCCCACGGCATCGAGGCGCGGCACCTGCTGGCCGTGATCGAGGGCTGCGAGATGGATTTGACGCAGACGCGCTACCTCGACTTCGCCGCCCTGCAAAAGTACTGCCACCTGGTGGCTGGCGTGGTGGGCGAAGTGGCAGCGCGCATCTTCGGCCCTGCCGACGAGGCCACCGTGGCCTACGCGCACCGGCTGGGCCTGGCGCTGCAGCTGACCAACATCCTCCGCGACGTGGGCGAGGACGCGCGGCGCGGCCGCATCTACCTGCCGGTGGACGAGTTGCAGCGCTTCGACGTGAAGGCGCACGAAATCCTGAACGGCGTGCATTCCGACCGCTTCGTGCAGCTGATGCGGTTTCAGGCCGCGCGCGCCCACGCCTTGTACGACGAGGCCCTGGCCCTGCTGCCCGCCGCCGGGCGCCGCGCCCAGAAGCCGGGGCTAATGATGGCCAGCATCTACCGCACGCTGCTGCGCGAGATTGAGGCCGACGGCTTTCACGTGCTCAGCCAGCGCATCGCCCTGACGCCGCTGCGCAAGCTGTGGCTGGCGTGGAAGATGCAGGCGCTGGGCCGGTTCTGACCCCCAACCTGACCTGGCCCCACGCCCGCACGCAGGCGGGGCTCCATGCGCAACCCTTGCGCCACGCATCCTCAATAATCGCCCCCACCCATGAACACCGTTTTGCTCATCGCCCACGCCCCGCTGGCCAGCGCGCTGCGCGCTGGCGCGCTGCATGTGTTTCCGGACGCTGGCGACGCCGTGCTCGCGCTCGACATTTCGCCCCATGAACCGCCGGAAGACAGCCTGGCCGCCGCCCGCGCGCTTCTGGCCACAGCCCCGGCGGCCCGCAGCGTGCTGCTGCTGACCGATGTACTGGGCGCCACCCCTAGCAACGTGGCCCAACGCCTGGCCGCCGATGCGGGCGCCGCCCCCCTGCCGCTGCTGGCGGGCGTGAACCTGCCCATGCTGCTGCGCGCGCTGTGCTACCGGGCCGAGCCGCTGGCCGCCATGACCGAGCGCGCGCTGGCGGGCGGCACGCAGGGCATCGTGCGCGTGGCCGCAGCGCCAACCCCTTGAAGACATTCCCGCAGGCACACCACCCATGATTCAGCAGCAAGCCACCATCGTCAACAAACTGGGGCTGCACGCCCGCGCCTCGGCCAAGCTCACCAAGCTGGCGGGCAGTTTTCCGTGCGAAGTCTGGATTGCGCGCGGCGACCGGCGCGTCAACGCCAAGAGCATCATGGGCGTGATGATGCTGGCCGCGGGCCTGGGCAGTACCGTCACGCTGGAAACCAGCGGTGAGCAGGAGCAGCAAGCCATGGACGCCCTGCTGGCTCTGCTGGCCGACAAGTTTGGCGAAGGCGAGTAGCCGCGCGCCCGCCATTCACGGCGGCGTGCAGCGGAAAAAACACAGGGAGGAGACAGCCGCATGACACACACCATCCAGGGTTTGCCCGTGGCACGGGGCGTGGCCATCGGCCGCGCCGTGCTGGCGTCGTCCAGCCGCGTGGAGGTGCCCCACTATTTCATCCAGCCCGGCCAGGTGCCGGCCGAGCTGGCCCGCATGGGCGCGGCGCGCGACGCCGTCAAGGCCGAGTTGCAGCGCCTGCAGGCCGACATGCCCAAGGACACGCCACCCGAGCTGGCCGCCATGCTGGACGTGCACCTCATGCTGCTGCATGACGAGGTGCTGGGCGCCGAAATCCGACGCTGGGTCAAGGAACGCCTGTACAACGCCGAATGGGCCATCACCACGCAGCTGGAAATCGTCTCGCGCCAGTTCGACGAAATGGAAGACCCCTACCTGCGCGAACGCAAGGCCGATCTGGAGCAGGTGGTCGAGCGCGTGCTGCGCCACCTCAAGGGCGCCCCCGCACCCGTGGCGCCGCCAGCGCCGGGCCGTGGCGCGCCCGGGCAGGACGATACGCCGCTGGTGCTGGTGGCGCACGACCTCTCCCCCGCCGACATGCTGCTGTTCAAGAAAAGCGTGTTCGCCGGTTTCGTGACCGACCTGGGCGGCAAAACCAGCCACACCGCCATCGTGGCGCGCAGCATGGACATTCCGGCCGTGGTCGGGGCGCGCACCGCCAGCCACGTCGTGCGGCAGGACGACTGGGTCATCATCGACGGCGACGCGGGCGTGGTCATCGTGGACCCCGACCCGCCGCTGCTGCAAACCTACCGCGCGCGCCAGCGCCAAGCCGCGCAGGAACGCGGCCGCCTGGCCAAACTGAAAAACACGCCCTGCGTCACACAGGACGGCCAGCGCATCGAACTGCTGGCCAACATCGAACAACCCGCCGACGCCGATGCCGCCCTGGCCGTGGGCGCCGTGGGCGTGGGACTGTTCCGCACGGAATTCCTGTTCATGGGCCGCCAGCACAAGCTGCCGGACGAAGAAGAGCAATACGCCGCCTACCGCGCCGCCGTGGAAGGTATGCACGGCCTGCCCGTCACCATCCGCACCATTGACGTGGGCGCCGACAAACCGCTGGACGAGCGCCACGCCGCCGCCCACCTCAACCCCGCGCTGGGCCTGCGCGCCATTCGCTGGAGCCTGGCCGAGCCGGAGATGTTTCTGACACAGCTGCGCGCCATCTTGCGCGCGGCGGCGCATGGCCGCGTCAACCTGCTGGTGCCCATGCTCGCGCATGCCCGGGAAATCCGGCAAACCCTGGCCCTGCTGGCCCAGGCCCGCGCCCAGCTTGACGCGCGCGCGCAAGCCTATGGCCCCGTGCAGGTGGGCGCCATGATCGAAGTGCCCGCCGCCGCGCTGTGCGTGCGCATGTTCCTGCGGCACTTCGACTTTCTCTCCATTGGCACGAACGACCTGACGCAATACACCCTGGCCATCGACCGCGCCGACGAGGCCGTGGCCCATCTGTACGACCCCTTGCACCCGGCCGTGCTGCAACTGCTGGCCCACACGCTGGCCGAAGGCCTGGCCCAGCACAAGCCGGTGAGCGTTTGCGGCGAAATGGCGGGCGATACGGCGATGACACGCCTGCTGCTGGGTCTGGGTCTGCGTCACTTTTCCATGCATCCGTCGCAGATCCTGGCCGTCAAGCAGGAAATCCTGCAAGCCGACACCCGCCGCCTGGCCCCCTGGGCCCAAACCGTGCTGCAAAGCGACGACCCCGCTGCCCTGCTGGCGAGCGCCTGAGCGGCTTGGCGCGCCGAGACCTTGAGCAAGGTTCTCAACGCCGCACTTGCAGCGCCCCCGGGTTGACGATGTGGGTGGGCGCGCCCCGGATGAAATTCACCACGTTGCTGAAGGCTTCGCTGAAGTACTGCTCGTAGCTGTCTTGTTCGACATAACCGATATGCGGCGTGCAAATGCAGTTTTCCAGCCGCAGCAGCGCATGTCCTTGCAAGATCGGTTCGCTTTCGAACACGTCCACGGCAGCCATGCCGGGCCGGCCCCGGTTGAGCGCGCTGACCAAGGCATCGGGTTGCAGCAGCTCCGCACGCGAAGTATTGACCAGCAAAGCCGTGGGTTTCATCCGCCCCAGGTCTTGCAGGCGGACGATGCCTTGCGTGGCCGGCGCCAGCCGCAAGTGCAGCGAAAGCACGTCGGCCTGCTCGAAAAGCGCTTCGCGGCCAGGGGCGGTCATGTGACCATCGGCCAGGGCGCGCGCGCGTGAGGCGTCGCTGCCCCACACCAGCACGGGCATGCCAAAGGCCCGGCCGTAGCTGGCCACCAGCTGGCCAATGCGGCCATAGCCCCAGATGCCCAGCGTGCGGCCGCGCAGCACATGGCCCAGCCCGAAATTGGGCGGCATGGCGGCCGACTTCAGCCCCGACTGTTGCCAGGCGCCATGCTTGAGGTTGCCAATGTATTGAGGCAGGCGGCGCGCCGCCGCCATGATGAGCGCCCAGGTCAGCTCGGCGGGCGCCACCGGCGAGCCTGCGCCCTCGGCCACGGCAATGCCGTGCTCGGTGCAGGCCGCCACGTCGATATGGCGGCCCACCCGGCCCGTCTGGGAAATCATTTTCAGGCGCGGCAGCTTTTCAATGAGCTGGCGCGTGATGTAGGTCCGTTCTCGAATCAGCACCAGCACATCGGCGTCGCGCAGGCGCATGGCCAGCTGGCTCAGCCCCTTGACGGTGTTCGTGTAAACCTTGGCGGGCCATGGCTCCAGCCAGGACGCACACGCCAGCTTGCGCACGGCGTCCTGGTAGTCGTCGAGGATCACGATGTTCATGCGCTCAAGACTCCCTTTGAAGCCGCCCTGGCCGCCACAGCCCGCCCCTTCACTGCCGTGGTTCGCGCGGCAGCCCCATCAGATCGGTCAGGCTCATGGAATCGGACGGCGCCTCCGCCGGGCTTTGCAAGGCGCCGGGCAGCGTCACGGGCGCTGGTTCGCTGTTCATGGTGGGCATGGGCGCAGGCGCGCCCACATCCAGCAGGCGGCTGCGCAACACATGGGGGGGCGGCATGTCGCGCACCGACTTTTTCAGCCGCAGCAAACGCACGCCCGCGCTGCCCAGGATGCGGTGCCGCAGCGCCGCCGTGCGGCGCGCTTCCTCGGCGTTGTTGACGTGGTAGGCATCCACCTGAAAGGCAAATTGCGGGGCGCCATCATCCTGGCACACCACAAAATCAACCCAATGCCCCGCCAGGCGCGCCTGGGCGCGGCGCCGGTCATCGGCATGGCGAATCGTCACCACGTGCGACAGGGGTACATTGAACAGCACGGGCTGGCCCGGAAACGCCTCTTGCAAATAAAGCATCAAGCTGTACTGCGCCGGGGTAATGGGCTCCTTGGCGCTGTAGCGGTCGTTGCGGCTGCTGGCCGGGTGGCGCTGTTGGCGCTGGCGGTAGAAAAAGAACGCGGCTGCCGCCAGCGCCGCCAGCAAAAGAACAAGCCATGCGATAGACATCAATTCATTGTCTCCCTGGGTTCACCCGGCCCGAAAAAGGGGCTGGGCGTGCTACCGAGCCGCCCGGGCTGTTCTTTGCGGCGGGCGCGAGGGCAGTATAGCCACGTCCCTCGCGGCGCCGGCGCATGGCTTCAGCAGGCGGCCCGTGCCGTGGCTCACAGACGTTTTCACGGCTGGCGCACGCCGCCCAGGCACAGGTATTTCAGCTCCAGGTACTCGTCGATGCCGTGCGCCGAGCCTTCCCGGCCCAGGCCGGACTGCTTGATGCCGCCAAAAGGCACGTGCTCGGTGGCCAGAATGTCCACGTTGATGCCGACCATGCCGTATTCCAGCGCCTCGGCCACACGGAAGATGCGGCCCATGTCACGGCTGTAGAGGTAGCCGGCCAAGCCGTATTCGGTGGCATTGGCGGCGGCAATGGCCTCGGCCTCGGCGCTGAAGCGGAACACGGGCGCCAGCGGGCCAAAGGTTTCCTCGCGCGCGCACAGCATGTCGGCACGGGCGTTGGCGATCACGGTGGGCTCAAAAAACTGGCCGCTGCCCAGCTCCGGCAGGGCGTGGCCGCCAGTGGTCAGGCGCCCGCCCTTGTCCAGCGCGTCCTGCACGTGGCGCTGCACTTTCTGCACGGCCGCCGGCTCGATCAGCGGCCCCTGGGTCACGCCCT
The DNA here is from genome assembly GCA_003859965.1 of Comamonadaceae bacterium OH2545_COT-014. GTDB lineage: Bacteria > Pseudomonadota > Gammaproteobacteria > Burkholderiales > Burkholderiaceae_C > Ottowia. Next base: position 55,864 of record RQYR01000020.1, read on the forward strand.
CGGCGAAGCCATTGCCCACTTTGGCGGCACGCACGCGGGCGGTGAATTTCTCGACGAAGGCGTCATACGCGCCGTCCTGCACATAAAAGCGGTTGGTGCAGACGCAGGTCTGGCCGGCGTTGCGGTACTTGCTGGCAAAGGCGCCTTCCACCGCCGCATCAATGTCGGCATCGTCGAACACGATGAAAGGCGCATTGCCGCCCAGCTCCAGCGCCAGCTTCTTGATGGTGGGCGCGCACTGCGCCATGAGAATGCGCCCCACCTCGGTGCTGCCGGTGAAGCTGAGGTGGCGCACCACGTCGCTCTCGCACAGCGCCCGGCCCAGGCCAGGGCTGTCGGTGCCCGTCACCACGTTCAGCACGCCGGGCGGCATGCCCGCGCGCGCGGCCAGCTCGGCTGCGGCCAGGGCGCTCAGCGGCGTCAGCTCGGCCGGCTTGATGACGACCGGGCAGCCCGCGGCCAGCGCGGGCGCTACCTTGCGGGTGATCATGGCCAGCGGAAAGTTCCACGGCGTGATGGCCGCGCACACGCCAATGGGCTGGCGCAGCACGAACAGGCGGCGGTCGTTGTCGAACGTGGGCAGGGTTTCGCCGTTGACGCGCTTGGCCTGCTCGGCGTACCACTCGACAAAGCTGGCGCCGTAAGCCACTTCGCCGCGCGCTTCGGCAAAGGGTTTGCCCTGCTCGGCCGTCATGATGCGGGCCAAGTCGTCGCGGTGCTGCATCAGCAGCTGAAACCATTTCAGCAAGATGGCGTGGCGCTGCTTGGCCGTGTGCTCGCGCCACGCGGGCCAGGCGCTGGCGGCGGCGTCAATGGCGGCCTGCATGTCGCTGCTGGCCAGATCGGCCACGTCAGCGAGCTTGTGGCCGGTGGCGGGGTCGTGCACGTCAAAGCGGCGGGAGCCGGGCAGCCACTGGCCGTTGACGTAGGCATCGGTCTTGAGCAGGCCGGGGTCTTTGAGCTGGTCAAGCGGGCTGGCCGTGGCGGGCATGGGCATGTCTCCTGAAGGGGGTTGATCGGACGCCGTGCACCGGCGCCGGCAAATTGTAGGCAGGCCCCCAAGGCTGGCATCCCAAAAGGCCGTTCAGGCAGAACCAAGCTTGGTTCACCGCTATATTAAATACAGCAAAGCCCCGCCAATGGAAAACCATTGGCGGGGCTTTTGGGCTGGTGGCGACGAGCCTTACTGCTTGGCGTTCTTCATCAGGAAATCCATCGCCAGTTTCTGCTCGCCATCATCCAGGCTGGCACGCGGGAACATGCGCTGGGTGATGCCCAGCCACTGCTTCTGCGTGAACTGGCCGAAGCGCTTGGCATCCATTTTCAGATCGGTCTTGATGATGATCTTCGGCGGCTCGAAAGCCTTTGTGCCGCCCGCGTCGGCATCCGTGCATTTACGCAGGCTGGCCAGGCAGCTACCTACGTTCGCCGTCCGCGTGCAAAGCCACTCCATGACCGCCCCCCGCCCATACCAGTTCCCGAAGGGAACAAACGTGGCTGGTGAACCCCACAACATCGAACCCCGCAACGGGGGCTTCGTAGTCGTCATGGATGCCGAAGATCATGGCGGACTGATCAACCGAGCAGATACCCCTTCGCCTTGCGTGTAGAGGGTGAGTCAATGGTCAACCCACTGGACCCGCACAGCCTGTACGCCCTGCCAGACGAGACAGATGTGCTTATCAACCCCACATCGAACCTGACGACGGCGATTACGTGGCCGCCCTGGATCGCCAAAGCAGTGGTGGCGAGAGATCGTGAAAGCGTATGGCTGGGCGCCCGCAGACCTGCAAACCCGCCGGGGCCAAGGGAACGCGCCCTCAATTCCCTGAACCCGAGCCATGCGCCGTTGCTGCTTAGAACCTGTTCAAAATCTTTTGAGGATGAGCGCCAGGAAAGCCAAGTGGATGAACTGCAAGCTGGTATTGAGCAGGCGCTCGCAGTT